>CADCEF010000001.1 GCA_902800365.1 uncultured Prevotella sp.
GCTTCTTGTACTACTTCTGTCTATGTAAATCTTTCAAAGAACTCTTTCTTTATCGTGCTTGTCAGGTGGTGTTCCTGATTTGCGGGTGCAAAGGTACGGTTTTTTTTTGAACTACCAAAACTTTTCCAGAGAAATTTTCAATTTTAGAGTGTTTTTCATGCACCTCTTGATTTCAGTCAATTACAAAAACAGCTACACATTATTATATATTATATAGGGAGAGAGGGACAATCCTTCTGCGGGAGGATCACGCTCCTGTTGCGAGGGGACTGCAATCCTTACACGAGAGGATTGGCAAAAACACGTTAATTTGTAATAAAACGATGGCGGTTTACAAAAAAATACGTACCTTTGCACTTTCAATAAGAGAAAAGTGAATAGTGATAATTGAATAAGTATGTCGACGATATTACATATTGAAACAAGTACGGATGTTTGTTCCGTGGCCGTTTCGGAGGATTCGCACGTTATCTTCCAGCAGGACGATCATAGCGGACCGAATCATGCAGAGAGCTTAGGCACTATGATTGACGAGGCTCTATCTTTTACCGATAATCATGCAATACCATTTGATGCAGTAGCAGTAAGTTGTGGTCCTGGTTCATATACAGGATTGCGTATTGGCGTTTCGATGGCAAAGGGTATCTGCTACGGCAGAAACCTGAAGCTGATAGCTGTTCCTACACTGGAACTGCTATGCGTACCAGTACTGTTAAGAGAGATTCCCGAGGAAGATGCCCTACTCTGTCCGATGCTCGATGCTCGCAGAATGGAGGTTTATGCTGGTATCTACGACCGTGCTCTGCACCCAATCCGCGAGATAGGTGCCGACATTGTGACCGAAGAGACATACAAAGAGTATCTCGACAAGCACCCCGTATACTTCTTTGGCAATGGTGCCAAGAAATGTATGGAGACTATCAATCACCCTAATGCCCATCTGATTGAGGGCATCGAGCCCCTGGCAAAATGGATGCAGCCTCTGGCAGAAAAGCGTCTATTAAACAATCAGACTGAGGATGTGGCATACTTTGTGCCATACTATCTGAAAGACTTTGTAGCAAAGAAGCCGAAAGACTTATTGAAGATTGAACATTGAGAATTGAACATTTTATGGATATAAAAGGATTAGATTACAACACTCAGCGTGAGAAGCTCGTGATGTCGGAGTACGGACGCGAGATCCAGAAGATGATAGAGATAGCATGCGAATTGCCTACAAAAGAGGAGAGACTTAAGTGTGCATATACTATCGTAAAACTGATGGAGACAAAGAACCCTCAGCTGAAAGAGAACGACGACTTTGAACAGACTCTTTGGAATCATCTGTATCTGATGAGTCACAGAGAGCTTGAGATAGACTGGCCTTTCGACATTAGCGAGGCCGACAGCATTCTGTCAAAACCAAAGCCAATGAATCTTCCAAAGGATGGCGTAAAGCTGCGTCACTACGGAAGACTGGTTGAGGAACTTTTTGAAAAGCTGAAGACTATGCCCGAGGGGGAGGAGCGCGACACTTTGGTAAGATATACCGCAAATCAGATGAAGCGTGACCTTGTTCAATACGGTCATGGCTATATGGATGATGAGCGCATTGCTGACGACCTGGCTCGCTTTACCGACGGAGTGATTCAGATTGACCTGAGTACATTCAAGTTCGAGAAAGTTTCAGTAAGCGAAGAGAAGAAAGGTAAGAAAAAGAAGTAACCGATATGGCATCATTTATCATCGAAGGCGGCCATCTGCTGCAAGGAACCATTACGCCACAAGGCGCAAAGAACGAGGCTCTGCAGGTTATCTGTGCCTCTTTGTTGACAGAGGAAGAGGTTATAATTCGCAATATTCCTAATATTCGCGACGTAAACAACCTAATCCAGCTGCTGCGTGATATTGGTGTAAAAGTAGCAAAGAAGGAGGAGAATACTTATTCGTTCCAAGCCGACGAGTTAAGACTTGACTACTTGGAAAGCGATGAGTTTGTACAGAAGTGCGCTGCTCTGAGAGGTAGCGTAATGATGATTGGTCCGTTGCTGGCAAGAATGGGTAAAGCCATCATCACCAAGCCCGGTGGCGATAAGATTGGTCGCAGAAGACTTGACACCCACTTCCTGGGTTTCCAGAAACTCGGCGCAACATTCAACCGTGTAGAAGGTCGTGATGTATACGAGATTTCGGCAAAGAAACTCAAAGGTTCGTATATGTTGCTCGACGAGGCTTCGGTTACCGGAACCGCCAACATCATAATGGCAGCAGTATTTGCTAAAGGCACCACAACAATCTATAACGCCGCATGTGAGCCCTATCTGCAGCAGCTTTGCAAGATGCTAAACAATATGGGAGCCCGCATAAGCGGTATCGCATCAAACCTGCTTACTATCGAAGGTGTAGACAAACTGCACGGCACCGACCACCTGATTTTGCCCGACATGATTGAGGTAGGATCATTTATAGGAATGGCTGCAATGTGCGGCGATGGCGTACGCATCAAGAACGTAAGCGTAGAAAACCTTGGAATTATCCCCGATGCATTCCGTAGACTGGGCATCAAAATCAAAGTAGAAGGCGATGATCTTTGGATTCCACGTCAGAAGCACTATGAGATACAATCGTTTATCGATGGAACCATCATGACGCTGGCCGATGCACCTTGGCCGGGATTGACTCCCGACCTGCTGAGTGTGCTGATAGTAGTAGCTACTCAGGCCCGCGGTTCAGTGTTGTTCCACCAGAAGATGTTCGAGAGCCGACTGTTCTTTGTCGACAAACTGATTGACATGGGTGCACAGATCATTCTTTGCGACCCACACCGTGCTGTAGTTGTAGGTCACGACCGCAAGATAACACTTAGAGGTGGACGCATGTCGAGTCCTGATATCCGTGCCGGTATCGCCCTGCTTATTGCTGCAATGAGTGCAAAAGGCACCAGTCGCATCGACAACATCGAGCAGATAGACCGCGGTTACGAAGACATAGAAGGCCGACTGAATGCACTTGGTGCTAAAATTACCAGATCATGATAAGACAAGAAGAAGTTTATAAGATAGGTAAGCTGGGTAAGGCGCACGGCGTTAAGGGGGAGATAAGTTTCCTCTTCGACGACGACGTGTTCGACCGTACCGATGCCGACTATCTGATACTCGACATGGATGGTATATTAGTACCTTTCTTCATTGAAGAGTATCGCTTCAAGACCGACGAAAATGCATTGATGAAGTTTGAAGGCATTGACACCCAAGAGCGAGCAAGAGAGCTGACCGGCTGCGAGGTGTACTTCCCCAGAGAGATGGCAGAAGGCGATGAAGAGCAGTTATCATGGGCAGCCATTGTAGGCTTTGAGCTCATCGATGCCAACACTGGTAAGAGTGCAGGCCGCATAGCATCGGTGGATGATGCCACCATCAACATCCTTTTTGAATTGGAAGACGGGAAACTGATTCCTGCTTCAGAGGAGCTGATTACCAATGTAGATACAAAGAAACAACAAATATTCATTAATCTGCCGGAAGGCATTTTAGAGTTATGAAAAAACAGATAGCCATTCTCGGCTCTACGGGGTCGATAGGAACTCAGGCACTCGAGGTTATCGAGGAGCATTCTGACCTTTATGAGGTTTACTGCCTGACAGCTAATAATAAGGTAGAATTGCTGGCCGAGCAGGCTCATAAATTCAAGCCCGCCGCCATCGTTATAGCAAACGAGGCTCGTTACGACGAACTGAAGTCGCTGATGAGCGATATGCCCGATGTAAAGGTATATGCTGGAGCTCAGGCACTGAACGAGATAGTAGAAGCCGGTCCTATCAATATGGTACTTACAGCTATGGTTGGATTTGCAGGTTTGAATCCTACAATTCATGCCATCAAGGCCGGCAAGACAATATGTCTGGCAAACAAAGAGACACTGGTAGTTGCCGGTGAGCTGATTCTGCAGCTGGCTCAGCAGTACCATACACCTATCCTGCCTGTTGACAGCGAGCACTCTGCTATATTCCAGAGTCTGGTTGGTGAGGATCAGAATCCTATCGAGAAGATTCTGCTTACTGCCAGTGGCGGACCTTTCCGTCTGAAGTCAATGGAAGAGATAGCACACGTAACCAAGGCTGATGCTCTGCGTCACCCAACATGGGATATGGGTGCAAAGATAACCATCGACTCAGCATCGATGATGAACAAGGGCTTCGAGGTTATCGAGGCAAAGTGGCTGTTCGGTGTTGATGCCAAGCAGATTCAGGTGTTGGTTCATCCACAGTCGATAGTACACAGTGCCGTTCAGTTCCAGGATGGCAGTGTGAAAGCCCAGCTTGGTGTACCCGATATGCGACTGCCAATACAGTATGCATTCTCGTTCCCAAAGCGCCTGCACCTTAGTGGCGAGCGTCTCGACCTCTTTAAGGCGCAGCATCTGGAATTCTTCGAACCCGACTTAAAGAAGTTCCGCTGTCTGGCTATGGCTTACGAGGCACTGGACAAGGGCGGTAACATGCCATGTATCGTGAATGCAGCCAACGAAATAGTAAACCGTGGATTCCTTGAGGACAAGTGCGGATTCCTGCAGATGGGCGACATCATTGCCGAGACCATGCAGCGTGCCACCTTCGACAAGAATCCAAGCTACGACACCTACATCGCTACCGATGCCGAGGCTCGTCGCATCGCAACAGAACTTATGAACAAATAATCAACAATGGATATCTTTTTAATCAGACTTTTACAGTTCATGCTGGCCATTGGCCTGCTGGTGCTACTCCATGAGGGTGGCCACTTCTTCTTTGCCAAGCTCTTTGGCATCCGCGTAGAAAAGTTCTACCTGTTCTTCGACCCCAGTATTTGGAAGTGGGACGGTAGTCTGTTTAAGTTCAAGCCCAAGAATAGCGACACACAGTATGGTGTAGGTTGGCTGCCACTTGGCGGTTACTGTAAGATTGCCGGTATGATAGACGAGAGTTTTGACACCGAGCAGATGAAACAGCCCGAGCAGTCTTGGGAGTTCCGCAGCAAACCAGCTTGGCAGCGCCTGTTGGTTATGATTGGCGGAGTACTTGTTAACTTCCTGTTAGCATTGTTCATCTACTCAATGATTCTTTTCTACTGGGGCGACACTTATATCCCCACAAAGAACATGACACTGGGTATGAAGTTCAATACCGAGGCAAAGCAGTACGGATTTAAGGATGGTGATATTCTGGTAGGCACAGAGAAGGGCGAGTTCAAAGACTTCAGCGCCGATATGTATCGAGACCTGAGTGAGGCAACCCGTGCCGACATTATCCGTGATGGTAAGGCTATGAGCATCACTCTGCCAGGCGACATCAATCTGCTTGGTATGCTTAAGGCAGAGCCATCGTTCGTTCGTCCGCTGATTCCTGCTGTTGTTGACAGCGTAATGGAAGATTCTCCTGCCGCTAAGATAGGACTTCAGAAGGGCGATAAGATTGTAGGCATCAACGGTAAGCCTGTTGACAGCTATAATGAGTTTACCGATCAGTTAGGTATTCTTGAGGACATGATGACTGAAGCAAAGAGTCAGGCCGACAGTCTGAAGATTCGCACAGCAACCATCGTCTTTGCACGTGGTGAAGCTCAAGACACAGCTACTATCACACTCACCCCGGAACTGAAACTCGGATTCTTTGTACAGACCATTGCAGGACTTTACAAGCCTGTAACTAAGGAATACGGATTCTTTGAGAGTTTCCCTGCAGGTATTGCTTACGGATGTAACGTGCTGAAGGGTTACGTAGGCGACATGAAGTATGTGTTTACAGCAGACGGAGCTAAGTCTATAGGTGGTTTCGGTGCTATTGGAAGTCTCTTCCCACCCATGTGGGATTGGTATCTCTTCTGGAAGATGACCGCTTTCCTCAGCATCATTCTCGCCTTCATGAACATCTTGCCGATCCCTGCTCTTGACGGAGGACACGTGTTGTTCCTGCTTTATGAGATGATTACACGCAGGAAGCCATCGGAGACATTTATGATCCGTGCAGAATACGTTGGATTCGGACTGCTGATTCTCTTAATGGTTATAGCGAACCTCAATGATATATTACGTTGGTTAGGTTATATGTAAATTAAAAGAGTGATAGATAACAAAATCTATCACTCTTTTTTATTGATTGTTATCTATTACCACTCGATACCACTCTTGCTGTCTGCTGCAAGAGCTACTGTCTCCATGGTAATCTTACCATCCTCAGCAATAGTGCAGTTGATTTCAACATAGGCAAACTCGGCTGTAAGTTCGAGGTTAGCACGGTCGACACCAGAACCATCAGATTCGCCCCCACCGCTATAGGTTCCAAATTCCTCGGTCTTCTTATCGAGCACTTTACCACTACCGTTGAAAGTGGTGATAGTATAGGTACCACGGTCGTCATAGCTATAAGGAGCATCGAAGGTAGGATTCTCCTTAACGATAGCATTAACAAAGAACGACTCCTTAGCAGGGAAGGTAACTTCCTCTTTCGAGTGACTATAACCACCAGAAACTATTTGACTAAAAACCTTCAGTGGTTCACGTTTGTAGTCGTTACTCCAGTAAGCCCACTTGGTCACGAAGTACTTGCTGTTTTCTGCTGGATGTACGAAGTTATACTCTACAGTATAGCTGGCACAAACGTTCTCATCACCAGTCACAGGGGTATCTGTTTGTGAACACGATGTAAATACACATGCACTGCTAATTGTGAGGATGGCAGCGAGCATCCAATTCAACATTTTTTTCATCGTTGTACTGTTTTAATAATTAATAGTAATCATATAAATTAGATTGTTTTCATACAAATATATTTACCATCACTGGCTATCGAGAGATTAGTTAATAATATTTGGGTACAAATATAGCGAATTATTTATTATAAAAAAAGAAATAGAGCCTTAAAAAAAGCAAAAATTACTCTTTTCTTCTTCATTTTTATCCACAAATCGATAAAAATATACAGAACAACGACCATTTATGTAACAAAAAAACCGTACCTTTGCACCCATGTTTACAGTAATGATGACTTTGTTTGCTATTGTGATATTAGGCTATATCGCAGGCAAACTGGGATATTTAGGAGGCGACTTCGACAGACAACTATCGAGATTGGTGATTAACATCACTTGTCCGGCATTGATTCTGTCGTCGGCAATGACGGGCGAACTGCCTGACAGAGAATATATTCTACCACTATTGCTGATAAGTGTGGTTACCTATGCCGTTCTTACAGGTGTAGCGTTCCTATTGCCACGCTATATCACTAAAAATAAAACCGACGAAGGAGCCATAGGTTTTGCCCTGATGTTTGGTAACGTAGGATTTATGGGATACCCTGTTGTAGCCTCGATATTCGGACACGAGGCAGTGTTCTATGCTGCTGTGCTGAATGTGGTAAACACCTTTGCTGTGTTCACCATCGGAACAATACTTATTACAGGCAAGGGCGAAGTAGAAGAAAGCCGATTCCAGAAGAAGGTGCTCTACTCTACCCCGATGCTTGCCGCCTACCTGACGATGCTTATTGTAGCATTGAGAATTGACAACATCCCAGAGTTTATCAGTCAGCCGTTAACCATGATAGGTAATATCACCGTGCCCGCAGCACTTATGATTATTGGTTCATCAATGTCGAACTTATCGCTCAAATCGCTATTAGGTAATCGTACGGTATATATTACAACCCTATTCCGATTGGCATTACTTCCCATCGGAATATACTACTTGTGTACAGCACTCGGTTTTGCAGGTTTTGTGGTAAATATAAATACTGTTGTAATAGCCATGCCCGTAGCCACCTATGGCACCATTCTCTGTTTGAAATATGGCAAGGATACAACCATGATTACTGAGGTTACATTTATAACCACCCTCATCTCGATGCTCTCCATCCCACTATTGGTTTTATTCTTTCTATAAGCAGATAACTACAAATGATAAGAATATAGACCAGTACCACCTGGAGCACACTTGGATGAAGACCGTCTATACTTGCTCCAGGAATAGCGGCAATGCGGTTCAAGGCTTCATTAAGAAGTTGTACTATATATAATAATATGTACGCGAGAGATGGAAACACCAATACCACTATCGATAGCCAAAGAATAACCATGGCTGCAGGAATCACAATAAAGTTGGTGAGCAGGAAATAGGTAGAGAAGCGTCCGAAGTAGAAAGCTATCAAAGGAGCTACGCCCAATTGGGCAGAGCAACTGACCGTTACCAGCCCCCAGATGCGCTTTATCCATCGATGTTCCATAAGATATTCTGCAGAGAAGACATCTTCAAACAAAGGTACAAACAGCAGAATAGCCAATACCGCCATAAACGACATCTGGAATCCCACATCAAACAACCAAGACGGATTCCACATCAGCATCACAATAGCAGTAAAGGCAAGTGCGTTTATCGACATCTTATCACGATTACCAATAGAAAGGAGTCCGTAGACAGTCAACATCACAGCTGAACGGACTACACTTACCGACATGCCGACAAGAAAAACAAATGCCCAAATAAACAAGATTATAACCAATTGCGACAATGCCGGCCACCGTCGACGAGGTAGGAATAGCGAAAATAGCATGTAGATGATACCAAGATGTAAACCGCTAAGAGCCAGCACATGCGATGCGCCACTTACGGAATAGGTATCCTTTAGATTGTGAGTCAAAGCAGATTTATCACCTAAAGACATTGCAGCAACTACAGCATAAGCATCGCCATTGATACCATTATCAGAAAAGCGAATAAGCAGTTTTTCCCGTTGTTGCATGAAATATGTTTTGGAACGGTCAATACTAGTAGTGGTTTGCGAGTTATCAGGCATAGTATGTTGTCTTTGCATAAGAAACATGCCCATAAACAGGAAACAAAGTAGGATTGATAATGACTGCATATACTTGTATTTCCACAGCAGCAACGCTATTACCACCATTCCAATCAACACAGGTAGCATAGAAACGGGTAACGCAACATAATGAGCAATGATTATACCAATAATCATGCACACAACTATACGGAGTAAAGGAGCATTATCCAACAATCTGTTACGCATACCAATATGCAAAAGTACAACTATTTTTGGTATTCATAGAAAAAACTGTAATTAATTTGGCTTTTTGCAAACTAAATAGTAACTTTGCAGCTGAAAACAAAGAAATAGGAATATATGGAAATGGTTAATATGCCCCTTTGGGCATGGGTATTGTTCTACATCCTTGTACTTGTAATGCTACTTATCGACCTTAAATCGTTCGGTAAGAAAGGACAACACGAGGTGGGAGTATCCGAGGCTCTGAAGATGACCGCCGTATGGATTGGCGTGTCGCTGGTATTCTGCGGTGGCATCTATCTGTGGTATCCGGCAGAACCACACGAAAAGGCAATGGAGTTTCTTGCTGGTTATCTGATAGAGAAATCACTATCGATGGACAACTTGTTTGTGTTCCTGATGCTATTCTCGTTCTTCGGTGTGAAGAACAAATATCAGCACGAGGTATTGTTCTGGGGAATCTTTGGTGCATTGGTGCTGCGCAGTGTTTTCATCTTTGCAGGTACAGCCATCATCTCACAGTTTGAATGGGTGCTTGCTGTATTTGGTGTTTTCCTTATCTATACAGGTATCAAGATGTTCGGTCATAAAGACGACGAGCATGTCGACCCCTCGAAGAACATCTTTGTGAAAATGTTCAAGAGGTTCTTCCCCGTTACCGACCAGATGCACGAGGACAAGTTCTTTATTTTGGAAAATGGCAAGCGACTGGCCACGCCACTGTTTATCACATTGCTGGTGATTGAGACTACCGATGTAGCTTTTGCCGTTGACTCTATCCCCGCCGTATTCTCGGTGAGTCGCGATCCGTTTATCGTTCTGACTTCAAATATCTTTGCGATTCTTGGATTGCGAGCCTTGTATTTTGCACTGGCAGCGGTGGCCAAATATTTCACATATCTGAAATACGGTCTGGGAATCATACTCAGTTTTGTAGGTATAAAAATGTTGCTCGAAGTATTCTGGCATATCAAAGTGGCCACCCCACTCTCGTTGGCCATCATCTTCGGTGTGCTGGTACTTTCGATGTTACTGTCTGTATGGATATCAAAAACTAAAACCAAATAATTATGGAAGCCAAATACTACACCAACGACGCAGTAGAACTGCTGAAAGAGTTGATAGCCATCCCTTCAATAAGCAGGGACGAGACAAGGGCTACCGATAAGTTGGCTGAATACCTGAACTATTGGAATCTGCCATTCGGACGAGAGGGTAATAACCTCTGGGTGGGATGCCCTGACTGGGACAACAACCGCCCCACGGTGATGCTTAATGCACATATTGACACTGTGAAGCCAGTAAATACATGGACTCGCGATGCCTTTACACCAACCCAGGAAGGAGATATACTGTATGGACTTGGCTCAAATGATTGCGGAGGCGGACTAGTTGCACTGCTTCAGGCATATCGCATTATGCTTCATCGCCATCGCAACTATAACCTGCTATGGGTTGCCTCAGCCGAAGAAGAAGTCTCAGGCGCCAACGGACTAAGTCGTGTACTACCCTTATTACCACAGGTTGATGTTGCCATAGTTGGTGAACCTACTGGCATGCAGCCAGCTATCGCCGAGAAGGGACTGATGGTTATTGACGGCTATGCACATGGAAAGTCAGGACATGCTGCCAGAAACGAAGGAGTCAACGCGATATACGAGGCACTTGATGATTTGGTTTGGCTTCGCGACTACAAATTCCGCAAAGTGAGTCCTCTGCTTGGAGCTACAAAGATGACTGTTACCGTGGTTGAGAGCGGCACACAGCATAATGTTATTCCGGATACACTACACTTTATAATAGATGTACGCACCAACGAATTCTATCAGAATGAATACTTGTTCAACTTCCTCTGCAAGAAGATGACCAAGTGCGAGCTTCGCGCCCGCTCTTTCCGCCTGCACTCTTCTGCCATCTCGCCAGAGCATCCTCTTATAAAGAGATGTATAGAAAGAGGCATGCAGCCCTTTGGTTCGCCCACGCTGAGCGATCAGGCATTGATGCCATTCCCATCGTTTAAGTTGGGACCTGGCGAATCAAGCCGTTCGCATTCAGCTAACGAATTCATAAAGATTTCGGAGATAGAACAGGCTATCGAAACCTACGTAGGATTGTTGGACGGATTGACACTTTAGTGTCTATCTGGCCAACCATCCTTCTGGATTTAGTTTCGCGCTACCATGGCGCAACTGGAACTGCATCAAACCTTCAGCACCCACACGACCAAGCGTCTGTCGGGTGCTAACTTTTTGTCCACGACTAACGTTTACCGAAGCCAGATCGCAGTATACAGAAAGGTAGCTACCATGACGAACAATTACAACCGTAGTTCCAGCATAGCTGAACACAGCACTAACCTCGCCATCGAAGATACAACGAACAGCAGCACCAGGCTGGCCCTTAATATCGATACCTTTCTTATCAAGCGTTACGTGACCTTTTACATCGGTAACGTGGTTTGTACCAAAGTGGTTCACTATACGATAGCTACCAGTGATAGGCATAGGCAGGCGTCCACGATTACTCTCGAAATTACCACTAAGCTGACGGTCTTCGGATGAAACAGTATATACAGTCTCAGCCTTCTTTGCCTCAGCAACTTCTTTATCATGAGCCTTCGCATCAGCAGCCGCCTTACGTTCAGCAGCCACACGAGCTCGCTCTGCTTCAGCGGCAGCACGCTCTGCGGCAGCTCTCTCTTCGGCATTCTTCTTGGCAGCAGCAAGAGCCTCAGCCTTAGCCTTTCTCTCCTTTTCCTTTGCTTCGGCTATACGACGCTCGTTCTCTTTACGAGCAGCCTCAGCAGCTGCCTTCTTTCTAGCAAGTTCCTCGGCTTTTCGCTTAGCCTCAGCCTCAGCAGCCTTACGTCTAGCTTCTGCTTCCGCACGTGCTTTGGCACGGGCTATCTCCTGAGCGATAAGTTTATCAATCTGTGCATTCAGTTCGGCATCGCGTTTCTTCTGTTTCTCAATGATTCCCTGAATGGTCTTCTGTTGTTTCTGCAGCGATGATACCATCTTCTGCTGTTCAACCTGTTTTCCCTCAAGCGATCTACGCTCCTGTTCATCCCTTACAAGAAGATCATTCTTCTGTTTCTTAGTGTCGGTAAGCTCATCATATGCCTCAGCCACCTGAGCCTTCATTGACTTTACTGCCTCGGCCTGACTCTGCTGATATTTAGCATATTCACGCACAAATCGCATACGACGATACATCTGAGACAGGTTCTTTGCACTGAATATAAACATCAGCTGGCTCTGCATATTACGATTGCGATGCATATAACGCATTGACTTAACGAAGCGTTGTTTACGTTCAGCAAGTTCTTCCTCAAGGTACTTCATATGAGCCTCAAGAGTATGGATATCGCCATCAAGACGGTTGATGTCATGACGTATGGTATCAATAGACTTGCGCTTATCGGCAATCTCATTATTTATTATCAACAGATTCTGTAACCGTTTCTTCACATCACGCTCGTTGGCCTGAAGTTTACGCTGCTGTTCCTCAATCTGTTTGCGAACCTTCTGCTGCTCATTTTTCAGGCTATTAACCGTAACGGGCTGCTTGGTGGTGGCAGTCTTCTTGGTTGTCGACTTCTTTGTTGTGGTAGTTTTCTTCTTGGCAGTAGTAGCGGTACGCTTTTGCGCAGAAGACTTCTTCGCATGCTGTGCCACAGCAGGCGAAGAGAACGAGATGAGTGCCATGAGCACCATCACAAGATAATTACAACGAAATACTCTATTCATCACAGAGCCATGAATCGGCGGAGTATCTCATCCACTGTTACCTCACGATATTTGTTAGACACTTCTGTTCTGGCCTCCCACTCTGTATCAGAACCAAGATAATTCAAGGTCATACCAAGTTTAACCTCCTTATCAGGAGTTGTAAGAGTAATCTGATGTTTCTTTGGATAAACCTTACGACTGAAAACCTCGAATTCAGAGTAGTCCCAGTTAAGCTGAGTGTTTCCATTGAAACGGTCCTTATAAAGGATATTGGCCATACGGATGATTGCAGTATTCTTACTTGCAAGCCAACTATAGTCCATCTTACCATCCTCATAATTGATAATCATATCGTCGCCGCTCTCAATGGTAGAGAAGTTTGTCTCTGCAATATTCTTAGAAAGAACAACAGCATCGCTACCCTGATTAGGCTTGAAGAGCTCGTTCCAGAACAAAGCCTGAAGAGCCATGAAGTTCAGTCCGCTATTACGCAAGAAATCAATCTGGCGATATGGTGCCTTAAGATACTGCTTATTAATACGGTCCATAATAAGCACGTAATCCTTAGTA
Organism: uncultured Prevotella sp.; assembly: GCA_902800365.1. GTDB lineage: Bacteria > Bacteroidota > Bacteroidia > Bacteroidales > Bacteroidaceae > Prevotella. The sequence goes on from CADCEF010000001.1 coordinate 13,333, forward strand.
AATTCTAATCGACCAGCCTCAACAAATCCGAAAGCCATAAGCTGAAGACGAATAACATCGTTTCGTCTCATCTTCAGGTTGCCAGTAAGTGTTAACTTCTGCGGACCTACCTCTACAGAGAACTTTACTTTTGAGGTAATGAACTTTGCCGTCTGCTGGTTTTCACGGACCTGACCAAGGAAATCAGAAGCCTGACGCTGGGCGATTGTTGGCGTAGGATCAACAATCTTCTTGTGTGACTTACACGACACAAGCACTAACGGCAATGCCAATACGGCAATTCTTACGATACTTTGTAGTTTCATTATCGATCTATTTTTTGTTTTATTTTGTCTGCATGTTCTTTAATCACTGAGTTGTCCTGGTTCTCGTCCAGGTTCTGTAGAGCCTGATCAATATATATCTGAGCCTCAGAATAGCGCCCTAACATATAGAGAATCCAAGCATAAGTATCAAGATAGGTAGCATTCTTTGGTTCAGCCTTGATGGTCTTGAAACTCATCTGCTCTGCCTTGTTGAGCTGCTCACCTGTCTCACTAAGGAAATATGCATAGTTATTTAAACATCCCATATTGTCGTCTTTCCACTGCAGGCATGAGTCGTATGCCTCATACGCTTCTCTTACCAGCCCCTTCTGATGCAAAATGTCGCCCATAACGGCATAGAAATCAGAAACGATAGCAGGATCGCTATCTTCCTTGATAACTCCGATGCCATTCTTAAAAGCAGAAAGGGCTGCATCCAGACTATCACGACGATAAAAAGCCACTCCTTGATAATAATAGAAAGCCAACTCGTCGGGGTTATACTGACGGGCATCCTGACAGAGAGAGATAACGCGTTCCATGTCATCATCCTCCCATGCATAACCAATAAGTTGCAGGCGGGCTGCAGAGTTATCGGGAGCTATGGATAGTGCCTTTTCAAGAACCTTGCCGACACTATCTTTAGGCATCTTTTTTATATTCATATAAGATGCACACAGTATAGCCATATTCTCATCAGTCTGTGGCTGCTTCAATATCTTATCGAATAACTGCAGAACCCTTGTACTGTCACCTCCGGCATTCTCGCTGGCAGATATCTCCTGGCGAAGCAGATGTATCTTCTCCTCCATCGTTGAGTTCTTATTCAAGAGCACACGCTCGGTAAGAGAATCAGCAATTTCCTTATGATTCAGGGCCTGATGATATGTGCGTAGCGACATCAACACACGATTATTATCCGGTTCTTCCTTAAGAATCTTATCATAGACCTTGAGTGCCTTCTTCAACTGGCCATTCATCATCAGCGTTTCACCATAAAGTGCCAGATAGTTGAAGTCGTTAGGATATTTCTCTGAAAGAGCTTTAATCTCGGCAATTGCGGCTTTTTTGTTTCCCTTACGAGTATAAATCTCGCTCTTTGCCATAGAGAGTCGTTCATTCTTTCCGTCTATGGCTTCTAAACGGTTAAGCACCTGTACGGCATTATCAAGATCGTCAACCTGCTGATACAGTTGGAAGAGCATCTCTAAAAGATCCTCACGCTCCTTATCACGAGCATATATCTTTTCTACCACAGGAATAGCTGCCTCATAATCCTGCTGGCGTATATAAGCCTGAGCAAGCGTTTCCATATAGGTTTCGTTATCAGGATCGAGCGATGCAGCCTTCTTTATGTACTCAAGACTTTTATCAGTATTCTTAAGGGCATTATAGTATTGCGCAAGGAAATACCAAGCCTCAGGTGCTTCGGGATTTATTTCCAGACAATGGCGCAGAAGATCAAAGGCAGCATCATTATTGCCTTTCTGTCGCTGTACCATTGCTTCGAGGAAGAACTCATCATAGGTCCGTTGTCCGTAACCAGTGGTTACAGATAGCAACAGCAACAACGATAGTCCTATCTTCTTCATTCCAATCATTATTTCACGCCTGTATGTCCGTAGCCGCCCTCACCTCTCTCTGTCTCATCGAGCACGTCTACTGGGATAAACTCACCCTGCTCATGGCGGGCTATCACCATCTGGGCAATACGTTCACCATCCTCAACAACAAAATCCTCGTTTGACAGATTGATAAGCACAACACCTATCTCGCCACGGTAGTCAGCATCGATAGTTCCTGGGGTATTAAGAACTGTAATACCCTTCTTCAGTGCCAAACCACTGCGAGGACGAACCTGAGCCTCGAATCCTACAGGCAGAGCGATATGCAATCCTGTTGGTATAAGCTTACGCTCCAGAGGTTTCAGTGTTATAGGTTCATTTATATTCGCTCTAAGATCCATGCCAGCACTCTGCTCTGTGGCATACTGTGGCAAGGGCTGGTGACCTTTGTTTACTACTTTTATTTTCAGCATATTTTAAAATTTTATTTTAATCAATGTGCAAAGGTAGTGCTTTTAGCTTAGAAATAAGCCTTTCGAGGCCTAAATTTTTGATTTTTTCGTTAATTTCTGCGAAATGTGCTTATACTGCGCGTATTTTTCGTACCTTTGCACCCTGATTATGATGAATTGGCAACAACTTATATCAAACAAGCGTCTTGGTCAGGAGCATCGTCATCCTGAACGACACGATGACCGAACAGAGTTTAAGCGCGATTACGACCGCCTTATATTCTCTGCTCCGTTCCGTCGTCTACAGAACAAAACCCAGGTGTTTCCACTTCCGGGCAGCATATTTGTGCACAACCGTTTAACTCACTCGCTTGAAGTGGCCAGTGTGGGAATGTCGCTGGGCAATGATGTAGCAGCGCTGCTTACCAAGAAGCACCCAGAACTTAAGGAAGGTCTTTTCCAGGAGATAGGTCAGATTGTGGCAACAGCCGGTCTGGCTCATGACCTTGGTAATCCGCCATTCGGACATAGTGGCGAGAAGGCCATCCAGTCGTTCTTCACAGAGGGTGCCGGCTATGATCTTCAGCGCCAGGTTAGTTCGATATTCTGGAACGACATGATTCACTTCGAGGGTAATGCCAATGCCTTCCGCCTGCTCACCCATCAGTTCAAGGGTCGTCGCCCAGGCGGTTTTGTAATGACTTATTCCACCCTTGCCAGCATCGTGAAATATCCTTTCTCTTCTAGTGCAGCCAGCAAGAAGGGCAAGTTCGGATTCTTTGACTCAGAGAAAGCCTATTATCGCCGCATAGCCGACGAACTTGGCATTCCATGTAAGTCAGAGGTTGGTGAACCACTGCGTTATGCACGTCATCCGCTGGTATATCTTGTTGAAGCAGCCGATGACATCTGTTACGAGATAATGGACATTGAGGATGCGCACAAACTTAAGATTATTTCGCACGAAGAAACAATGCAGCTTTTACTTGCATTCTTCGATGAAGATACGCAGGAGCACATCCTAAAACGCATAGAAGACGAGGGCGTTGATGATAACAACGAGAAGGTTGTATATCTTCGTGCCTGTGTAATAGGAAAACTTGAAAACGAATGTGTACGCGTATTCGTTGACCATGAGGAAGAGATTCTCAACGGAGAATTCCAGGGTAGTCTTATCGACCACATAAGCGATATACCACAGAAGGCATATAAGAACTGTTGTTCATTGTCAGTAGCCCGCATCTACAAGAGTCGTCCAGTATTGGATGTGGAGCTTTCAGGTTATCAGATTATTCAGACCCTTATGGAGCAGTTCATAAATGCAGCTGTGCATCCTGAGCGATTCTATTCAAAACACCTTATTAGTCGTGTGTCGAGTCAATACGATATTGATGCTCCCGACCTTGAAACCCGTATTATGGCGATAATCGATTATATAAGCGGTATGACCGATGTATATGCACTTGATGTGTACCAGAAGATTAATGGCATATCGCTACCTATTATTTAATTAAAGAATGATGAAGAAGTTATATATTGAAACGTATGGCTGCCAGATGAACGTGGCAGATTCTGAAGTAGTAGCATCGGTAATGCAGATGGCTGGTTACGAGACCACCGAGACTCTTGATGAGGCCGATGCAGTTTTCCTTAATACCTGTTCAGTTCGTGATAATGCAGAACAGAAGATTTTCCATCGCCTGGATGCTCTGGATGCAGAGCGCCGTAAAGGACACCAAATGATACTTGGCGTGCTTGGTTGTATGGCCGAGCGTGCACAGCAGGACTTGCTCGACAACCACCACTGCGACCTCGTGGCTGGTCCTGATGCATATCTCTCGTTGCCCGATCTTATTGCCCAGGCTGAGTTAGGTCATAAAGCCATGAACACAGAGCTCTCTACTACAGAGACTTATAAGAATGTGGTTCCACAACGCATTGGTATTGGCCATAAGATTGGTGGATTTGTAAGCATAATGCGTGGCTGTAACAACTTCTGTCACTATTGCATTGTGCCTTACACCCGTGGTCGTGAGCGTAGTCGTGATGTAGAAAGTATTCTACGTGAGGTGCGCGATTTGCGCGACAAGGGATACAAAGAGGTTACTCTGCTGGGACAGAATGTAAACTCATACAAATTAGGTGACATGGATTTCCCCGCCTTGCTCCGCAGGGTAGCAGAGGAGGTTCCCACTATGCGAGTACGCTTCACAACATCGCATCCAAAGGACATGAGCGATGAGACACTGCGCGTTATCGCCGAAATGCCTAATGTGTGCAAGCATATCCACCTGCCAGTACAGAGTGGTAGCGACAGAATCCTTAAGCTTATGAACCGCAAGTATACCCGCGAGTGGTACATGGATCGTGTCAATGCCATCCGCCGCATCATCCCTGGTTGCGGACTGTCTACAGACATCTTTGTAGGCTATCATTCTGAAACAGAGGAGGACCACCAACTGTCACTCTCGCTTATGCGTGAGGTTGGCTACGATTCGGCCTTCATGTTCAAATACTCTGAGCGCCCAGGCACTTATGCTTCAAAGCATCTGCCTGACGATGTTGCAGAGGAAGAGAAAATACGCCGTCTTAACGAGCTCATCGCCCTTCAGACAGAGATGTCGGCCATCCAGAACAAGAAGGATGAGGGTAAGGAGTTCGACGTACTGGTTGAGGGATTCTCAAAACGCTCGCGCGAGCAGCTTTGCGGCCGCACAGAGCAGAACAAGATGGTGGTATTCCCTAAGGCAGGCCATCATATTGGTGAGACCGTTCGTGTGAAGATTACAGGAAGTACAAGTGCTACATTATTAGGAGAGGCCCTATGAAAGAATTCATGCAAGTTCTGAAACGGTTTGTTTTACCGTACAAGAAATATGTAGTATTGTCGATAGTGTTTAATATCCTTTCGGCACTGTTAAACATATTCTCGTTTGCTGCATTGATACCTATTCTCCAGATTCTATTTAAGACTGGTGACAACGTCAATGTAACAACACTGATGGAATGGAGTGATGGAAGTTTTAAGGATGTTTTAGTAAATAACATCTATTATTACATTAATACATTCATCTCCGATATGGGTTCTACAACGACATTACTCTTTATCGGACTTTTCCTCATTTTTGCAACACTGTTGAAGACGGCAGCTTATTTCCTTGCATCCTCTAGTGTTGTTCCCATCCGCACAGGAGTGGTAAGGGATATGAGAAACCAGTTGTACAAGAAGATAGTTGCCCTGCCACTTGGCTTCTTTACAGAAGAACGTAAAGGCGATATCATTGCCCGCATGACTGGCGACGTACAAGAAGTAGAAACCAGCATTATGTCTTCGTTAGACCTAATGTTTAAAAATCCTATTCTGATAATATCGTATTTTACCACTCTGATAGTTATCTCATGGCAGCTGACCCTTTTCTCTGTTATTATCATACCACTGATTGGTTGGTTCATGGGGTGGATAGGCAGAAAGCTTAAAGCCCAAAGCATACAGGCGCAATCGCTATGGAGTGACACAATGAGCGTGGTAGACGAGACTCTTGGAGGACTTCGAATCATAAAGGCATTCTGTGCAGAAGGTAAGATGCTTGATAAGTTCAACCGCATCAACTCTACTTATCGTCATGATATCATGTGGGTTAATATACGCCAGAATATAGGCCATCCACTTTCTGAGTTCCTTGGAACATGCATGATTGTCATTGTATTATGGTTTGGTGGTGTGCTGGTTCTTAACGACCAGTCACTTTCAGGACCAACCTTCATCTATTACATGGTGATTCTTTACTCCATCATAAATCCTTTGAAGGAAGTATCTAAGGTTGGATACAATATTCCTAAAGGTCTGGCTTCTATGGAGCGCATTGACAAGATATTATTGGCAGAAAATACGATTAAAGAAACTGCAAGTCCCAAGCACATACCAAGCTTCGAACATCAGATAGAATTCCGCAACGTCTCATTCCGCTATGGCGAGCAATGGGTGTTGAGAGATATCAACCTCACGATACCCAAAGGTAAGACGATAGCGATTGTGGGTCAGAGCGGCAGTGGAAAATCCACCCTCGTCGACCTCATTCCACGCTACTATGATGTTCAGGAGGGCGAGGTGCTCATCGATGGCATCAACGTCAAGGAGCTTGGCATCCACGATTTGCGCCAGCTTATTGGTAATGTGAATCAGGAGGCCATCCTGTTCAACGATTCCTTCCGCAACAACATCTCGTTTGGTGTCGACAACGCCACCCAGCAGCAGATTGAAGAGGCAGCCAAGATAGCCAACGCCTACGATTTCATCATGGCCTCCGAAGAAGGTTTCGAGACCAATATCGGCGATCGTGGCGGTCGACTGTCTGGCGGTCAGCGCCAGCGTGTGTCTATCGCCCGCGCCATCTTGAAGAACCCGCCCATCCTCATTCTCGACGAGGCCACTTCAGCCCTCGATACCGAGAGTGAGCGCCTAGTTCAGGATGCCCTCGAGCGCTTGATGAAGACCCGTACTACTGTGGCCATTGCCCACCGCTTGTCAACCATCAAGAATGCTGATGAGATCTGCGTTCTGCACGAGGGCCGCATCGTGGAGCGCGGCACCCATGAAGATCTGCTCGCCATCGACGGACACTATAAGAAACTTACCGACATGCAGGCATTATAATCAGACTGAGAACCATGTTTCAAAGAGTTCTTTATCTTTTGAAGACCTACCTGTTGACGATGCTGTTTTTCATCATCGCCAAAGTGGCGTTCATGCTCTATAATAGTAGTCAGGCGTTCTCTGCCGGCGATATTTTGGCGGTATTGTGGCATGGGCTGAGTCTTGATTTCAGCACGGCGCTCTATATCATCAGTGTACCCTTCCTGGTGTGTGCGGCATCCATCTGGTTAGGCGGCATCAAGGCGCTACGCATCCTGTTGCGTGCCTACTACCTGCTGATAGCTGTTGCTATCACGCTGGCCTTCGTGGCTGATACGAGTCTGTATGAGTTCTGGTTATTCAAGCTCGACTCCTCGTGCCTGCAGTATCTCGAAACGCCGACCGAGGCGATGGCTAGTGTCTCTTTGGGCTATATCGTCGTCCGCATCATCGTCATAGTCGTTGTTTCGGCTCTCATCTGGTGGGCCTACACGCATCCACGTTTCAGCATCACGCGCGGCACCCATCGCATCACGGAATCGATAGTTGCCCTGTTTTGCATCCCGCTGATAATCATCGGCATACGTGGTGGCTTAGGCGAGTCGACTACCAATATCGGACAGGTATATTTCTCGCAGAACCAGTTTCTGAATCACTCATCCGTCAACCCTGTTTTCAATTTTATCGATTCTTTCGATAAGGCTGACGCCGAATATAGTTTCATGAGCAACGAAGCGTGCAACAAGATGATGAGTGAGCTTTACAACACGCAAAGCATCAACTGCGACACGCTGCTCAACACCCTGCACCCCAACATCATCATTATTCTGTTGGAAGGTTGCGGAGGTGAGTTTACCGAGATAGGCGGCCGCACCGACATCACTCCCAATCTCAACAAACTGGCTAAAGAAGGTATCTATTTCACCAATTGCTACGGCAACACGTGGCGCACTGATCGCGGCACCGTATGCGCACTGAGTGGCTACCCTTCATTCCCCACGCTGTCGGTGATGAAGATTCCCGCCAAATCGCGCTCACTGCCCAACATAGCCCGCACGCTACAAGAAGAACGCGGGTATCACACCTCGTATATCTATGGTGGCGACATCAACTTCACCAATATGCGCAGCTACCTCATCAGTGGTGGTTTCGAGCATCTCACCTGGATGAAGGACTACACTGCTGAGGAACAGAAGACAGCTCAATGGGGCGTGCGCGATGATATAACCTTTAAGACGCTCTATCAGATGGCCACTACTACAGAGTCGCCATTCCTGATAGGTTTCTCTACCCTGAGCAGTCATTCTCCTTGGGATGTGCCCATCCATCATTTCGACGACGAGGTGATCAACTCGTTCTATTACCTCGATCAGTGCATTGGCGATTTCATCCAGAAGCTCCGCAAGAGCGAGGCCTGGAAGAATACCCTCGTCGTGATGCTGCCCGATCACGGCATCCCGCATAACGGTTTAGACGAGACCACATCTCTGCTCAATCACATCCCGATGATATGGGTAGGTGGTGCCGTAAAAGCGCCCCGGAAGATTGAGCAAGTCTGCAATCAGACCGACCTGCCCGCCACCTTATTAGGTCAGTTGGGCGTACCTCACGACGATTTCTCTTTCAGTCGCGATGTGTTGAGTGCTACTTATACCCATCCTTTTGCCACACACACCTTCGACAATGGCTTCTCGATGGTTGATAGCGCCAGCTTTGTGAGCTACGACTTTGTCAGTAACAAGGTCATTGCGGAGGAAGGAAAGAAGAACGAGCAGCTCCTCACAATGGGCAAAGCGATACTCCAAGCCGCCTCGAATGACCTTAAGGGAAGGTGAGAAAATTAATTAATATATTGATAAAAATGAAAACGTTGAATAATAAGTTATTCTCTCCACTTTTGGTGGTACTATGGAATCTGTTGTTGGTCTATATGGTTTATCAGGTAGCCCGAATAGAGTACTGGTTAGAGAATTCAGATTATCTCAACTACACCTTCGACGTATGGCGCGGGGGATTGATGTTCGACACCTCTGCCATCCTTTACACCAACGCCCTCTATGTGGTGCTGATGCTGTTCCCCTTGCATCTCAAGGAGACAGCCACTTATCACCGCATCTGCAAGTGGGTATTCGTGATTGTAAACGGGTTGGCACTTGCCATCAATCTGGCCGACTCCGTCTATTTCCGATACACCATGAGGCGCACCACCTCTACGGTCTTCGATGAGTTCTCGAGCGAAGGAAACCTTGGCAGCATCATCGGCACCGAATTCCTAAGCCACTGGTATCTGGTAGTGTTGTTTGCACTCTTGATGGTGTTCCTTTGGAAGTGCTACGCCGCTCCCTCTCTCGATGCCAAGATGCTCAACAAGTGGAAGTACGCTGGCGCCTGCTTCTTGTCGCTGCTTCTCTTCACCCCCTTCTGCATCGCAGGCATGCGTGGCGGTTTTACTACCGCCGTACGCCCCATCACCATCTCCAACGCGATGCAATATACCGAGCGCCCCACTGATGCGCCACTGGTGCTGAACACACCTTTCGCACTGTTGCGCACCATCGACACCAACGTGTTTGTGGTTCCCAATTATTTCGAGAGCGCCCAAGAGCTGGAGGCTGTTTACACCCCTGTCCACACGCCATCCGACTCGCTGCAGATGGACAAGAAGAATGTGGTAGTACTGATTGTCGAGAGCTTCGGCCGTGAGTATATAGGTGCCCTGAACAAGTCGCTCGAAGATGGCAACTACAAGGGCTATACCCCCTGTGTCGACTCGCTCATCCACAAGAGTACCACCTTCAGCTACTCTTTCTGTAACGGTCGAAAGAGTATCGACGGCATGCCCAGCATCCTCAGCAGCATCCCGATGTTTGTAGAACCATTCATCCTCACCCCTTCTTCCATGAACGATTATACGGGATTGGCAGGCATCCTGGCTCAGGAGGGTTATGAAACAGCCTTCTTCCATGGGGCCCAGAATGGCAGTATGGGCTTTCAGGCCTTTGCTCAAAAGACGGGTTTCCAGCACTATTACGGACGTACCGAATACGAGGCATCGTGCGGCACTGATGATTTCGATGGCACTTGGGCGATATGGGACGAGCCGTTCCTGCAGTTCTTTGCCAACGAGATGAGTCAGATGAAGCAGCCCTTCATGACTTCCGTCTTCACCGCCTCCAGTCATCATCCGTTTGCTATTCCTGAGAAATACAAGCAGCAGTTCCCCGAAGAGGCGCTGGAGATACACAAATGTATCCGTTATACCGACCTGTCGATAGGCCGATTCTTTCAGACCGCCAGTCGCCAGCCTTGGTTCAAGAACACCATTTTTGTACTGACCAGCGACCATACCAACATGAGCAATCATGCTGAGTATCAGACTGATTTAGGTGGTTTCTGCTCACCTATCATCATCTTCGACCCCAGTCGTCCCGAAGGTCAGATGCTCGATAAGATTGCCCAGCAGATAGACATTCTCCCCACCCTGTTGGGCATGCTCCATTACCCCAAACCCTACTTCGGATTTGGTATCGACCTGTTCAACACCCCCAAGGAAGACACCTGGGCAGTGAACTATCTCAACGGTATCTATCAGTATGTGCGCTATGGCTACGTACTGCAGTTCGATGGCGCAGCCACCACAGGCGTCTACCGCCTCGACGACAGACTGATGAAGCAAAACCTAAAGGGGAAAGTGGACGTACAACAGCAGATGGAACGCGAGCTGAAAGCCATCATCCAGCAGTATATGGAGCGCATGAAGCAAGACCGTCTGCACCCTTAACGGTTGGCGGGATGATCCTTGGCTATCACCTTTCCATCTACCACCTCAAAACGCTCATTAAACTCCTCGCGGGTACGACTCCAGCGGTTGTGACTCCATAACCACATGTCGGGCGATTGGCAGATGCTCTGCTCCAGCATTTTGAAATAGATATCTGTAATCTCGTAATCCTTCATCTTCTGCGGTTCGCGCGTAATCAGCTTGATTTCAGCCTCATAATAGCCACGACGAACGCGCCTTATATCCAGGAAGAACACCGCATAGTTCATCTTGCGCACAATGCGCTCTGTTCCTGTCAGCACGGGGGTATCATGATGCAGAAAGTCCACCCAGTGATGAATATTCACCCAGTGCGGCTTCTGGTCAGAGATGAATCCAATGACCACCGGCGTGTTCTTGCGGCGGTACTCCACCACCTTGCGCAAGGTTTCCTGCATGGCGATACACTCTGCTCCCAGTCTTTGGCGCAGGCGCAGAAACAGTTTGTCGAAAGCCTTATTCTCGATGGGGTGATAAATCTGTGCGCAATGCGCCTCGGGCGTAATCCAGAAGGGCAATGATGTCACCCATTCCCAGTTACACAGATGTCCCAGATACATGGCGCACGACTGTCCGTCGCGTATCGCTTCCTCCAGCAGTTCTGTACCCTTGAACTGCATGCGCTTGGTGATGTTCTTCTTGCTGATGGTCATCAGCTTCACCGACTCCACTAGATAGTCACAAAAGAAGTGATAGAATCCCCGCTCAATACGCATCAGTTCCGCCTCATCTTTTTCCGGGAAAGACTCCTTCAGATTCTTTCTTACCACTTTGATACGATAGCGCATCAGACGGTAAACCAACAGGTAGAGCAAGTATGAGTTCACGTAATGTATTCTCATGGGCAGAAGTGAGAACACATACCAGAACGAAAGAATAACATAATACAATAATTTCATATTTCGTAGGAATTCCAAATGCAAAGTTAGCTATTTAGCCGCACATATGCAAATAATAATTAAAAAAATTGCTCATATGCTGATATTTCAGTACCTTTGCAATATGAATAAGAGAGTATATTTGGGCATGATAGGTGATATTATGCACCCAGGTTTGATTAACATCATCCATGAAGGAGCAAAATATGGTGACGTGATGATAGGTCTTTTCACAGATAAAGCCATTGCCACCCATCAGCGCCTTCCTTACATGACATACGATCAACGTAAAAACGTTATCGAGAATATCAAAGGCGTCAGCGAGATTGTTCCTCAGGACGAATGGAGCTATGTACCTAACTTGCTGAAATACCGTCCTGATTACATCATTCATGGCGACGACTGGTGCGAGGGTGTCGACTCCGAACTGCGCCAGCAGGTTTTCGACACCATGGAGCAGATAGGCGGCAAGGTCATTGAGATTCCTTATACAAAAGGCATCAATTCTTCTTCGCTTGATAAGGAAATCAAGAAAATCGGCACCACCCCCGATATCCGTCTGAGAGCCCTGCGCCGACTGATAGCTGCCAAGCCCATTGTGCGCATCTTGGAGGTTCACGACGGACTGAGTGGTTTGATTGTCGAGAATCTTGAAACCGCAAGGGGCACCAGCAAGGTAGCCTTTGATGGCATGTGGTCGAGTTCTCTCACCGATTCCACCTCGAAAGGCAAGCCCGATATCGAGGCTGTCGACCTGACAACCCGCATGCAGGACCTGAATAACATTCTCGAGTGCACCACCAAGCCTATCATCTACGATGGCGATACAGGCGGCAAGCCCGAACATTTTGTCTTCACCGTCAGAACACTTGAGCGCAACGGCATCTCTGCGGTGATTATCGAAGATAAGATCGGTCTGAAGAAGAACTCCCTCTTCGGCACCGAAGCCATTCAGACGCAGGACACCATCGAGGGTTTCTGCCATAAAATCAGAATGGGCAAGGAGGCACAGATTACCAAAGACTTCATGATTATCGCCCGCTGCGAGAGTCTCATCGCAGGCAAAGATGTGGCCGACGCCCTGCAGCGCTGTCTGGCTTATGTCGATGCTGGTGCCGACGGCATCATGATTCACTCCAAAGAGAAGACGGGCGAAGATATCAAAGCCTTCTGTCAGGCCTTCCGCCAGCATCATCCCGCAGTGCCCATTGTGGTGGTACCCACTACCTATAACCACATCAAGGAGAGCGAGCTGGCAGAATGGGGCGTCAATGTAGTGATCTACGCCAACCACATGCTGCGTGCAGCCTATCCGGCCATGATGAAGTGCGCCGAGAGTATTCTGCAGAACGAGCGCTCGTTAGAGGCAAACCCACTGTGTATGCCTATCAAGGAGATATTAGAATTAATACCCGGAACAAAATAATGATACGTGCATCTTTTTTCTATCAGGAGCTGGCAGCTTACGGCATCAACTTCTACACAGGCGTGCCCGATTCTTTGCTGAAGAATCTCTGCGCCTATGTCACCGATCATGCCGACCATCATATCATCGCAGCCAACGAAGGCGGCGCCATGGGTATAGCAGCTGGTCATTACCTGGCCACCGGTCAGATTTCTGTTGTGTATATGCAGAATTCAGGCGAGGGCAACATCATCAATCCGTTGGCCTCGCTCGTCGATAAGGAAGTGTATAACATCCCCGTGCTTTTAGTGATTGGCTGGCGCGGCAAGCCTGGTGTTCACGACGAGCCCCAGCATGTAAAACAGGGCAAGGTAACCACCGCTCTTCTGGAGACGATGGGCATTCCCTACAGCGTTCTTTCGAAAGACGAGCACGAGGCCAGTCTGCAGATTAAGCAGGCTGTCGAGAAGATGCAAATCTCCAAGGAGTGCTACGCACTGATTATCGAGAAGGACACCTTTGAGCCCTACCAGCTGTCAACGGTCAGCGCCCATCCAGAGCTGTCGCTGTCGCGAGAAGAAGCCATCGGCATCGTTGCTTCCGCCATCGGTCCGAAAGATGTGATTGTATCCACCACAGGTATGATCAGTCGCGAGCTCTTTGAGTATCGCACGCGGAACCATCAAGGTCACGAGCGCGATTTCCTCACCGTAGGTTCTATGGGACATGCCTCACAGATTGCCTTGGGCATCGCCTTAGAGAAGCCCGACCGCCGCGTATGGTGTTTCGATGGCGACGGTGCTGCCATCATGCACTTAGGTGGGATGGCCATCGTAGGCAGTCAGGCGCTCGGCAACTACATCCACGTGGTGTTTAATAATGGGGCGCACGATAGTGTAGGCGGTCAGCCTACAGTAGGGTTGGATATCGACTTGCCCACCATCGCCAAGGCCGCTGGCTATAAGCAGGTGGTGAGTGTTTCCTCTAAGGAGGAATTGGAGAGATGTCTCGACTACGCTCGACATGACAAAGTGGGGGAAAGTCGACATGACAATGAGGGGGGAAACTTCTCACCTTTACTCTTAGAAATAAGAGTAAAAAAGGGTAATCGCAATGACTTGGGGCGGCCTACTACTACCCCCGTTGAGAACAAGGAAGCCCTGATGGATTTTTTAAAGCAATAACACAATGGAGTCACTCACTATCAAACGAAACATACTGCTGAATCCTGGTCCCGCCACTACCACCGATACGGTGAAGATGGCACAAGTGGTGCCTGATATCTGTCCACGCGAACAGGATTTTGCCAAGCTCATGAAAGGTCTGCGTTCCGACCTTCTGAAGGTGGTTCATGCCCCAGCAGACCAATATACATCTGTACTGTTCTGCGGCTCAGGAACCATCAATATCGATATCTGCATCAACTCGCTGGTACCCGAAGGCAAAAAGATTCTGGTAGTCAACAACGGTGCCTATAACACCCGCGCCGTCGAGGTTTGTCAGATGTACCATATTCCCCACATCAACCTCCAGTCGAGCGTATACGAGCAACCTGACTTGGCAGCAGTTGAGAAGGCGCTTAAGGATAATTCCGATGTGGCAGTGGTTTATTGTTGCCACCACGAAACCGGGACAGGCATTCTTAATCCAATTCGCGAAATAGGAGCACTTGCTCACCAATATGGAGCTATATTCGTTACCGACACGACTTCTACTTTGGGAATGATTCCATTGGATGTTGTAAAAGATAATGTTGACTTTTGTATGGCTTCAGCACAGAAAGGTTTGATGGCAATGTCGGGATTATCATTTATCATCGGCCGCGAAGATATCATCAAAGCTTCTAAGGATTATCCTACCCGTTCATATTATTGCAATCTGTATCTTCAGTACGAGTATTTTGAAAAGACAGGCGAGATGCATTTTACTCCTCCTGTTCAGACTATTTATGCCACCATACAGGCTCTGAAGGAGTATTTTGCAGAAGGAGAGGTTGCTAAGTTTGCTCGTCACCACAGAGTTTACGAGGCAATTCATCAAGGGTTAAGCGAATTAGGATTCCAGACAGCGATTGACAAAAGCATTGAATCGGGACTTGTGGTTTCAGTAAAATACCCAGACGATCCTAACTGGAGTTTTGAGAAGGTACACGATTACTGTTATGAACGTGGATTCACAATCTATCCAGGTAAAATATCAACGACCAATACCTTCCGTCTTTGTTCATTAGGAGCTATTGACGTAAAGGATATCGAAGATTTCTTTATTGTACTTAAAGACGCGCTGAAATATTACAATATCAAGTTAGTTTATCATGGCTAAACAAGTAACAACAGCAATAATCATGGCAGCTGGTATGGGTACCAGATTCGGCCATAAGACTGACGATATGCCAAAAGGGTTTATTGAAGTTGGCGGTGTTCCTATGATTGAGCGTTCTGTACAGACCTTGATTGACTGTGGTATAACACGCATTGTTATCGGCGTGGGGTACCATCAGGAGGCTTATCGCGACCTGCAGAAGCGCTTTCCTCAGATAGAATGCGTTGAAAATCCCATTTATGCCGACACGAATAGCATGTACACACTTTTCTGTTGCCGTTTGGCTTTGGCACCTAATGAGGATTTTCTATTACTTGAGAGCGACCTGATATTCGAACATCGTGCAATAAAGGCTTTGTTAGACTGCGAGCAACCAGATGTAATGCTCATAACACCTGTAACAAAGTTCCAGGACCAATATTATGTAGAAAGTGATAATAACAACGTTCTAACCCGATGCTCTATAAAGAAAGAAGACCTTGAAGTTAAAGGCGAACTGGTTGGTATTCACAAGCTATCAGCTCCATTCTTTACAAAGATGGCTAATGATTATGAAAATAAAATTACAGATAACTACAAATTAGGGTATGAATACCAACTGCTTCACATGTCGCAGACAGGCAGTCCCGTCTACGTGCTTTGTGAAGAAGGATTGGCCTGGTACGAGATCGACGACGAGCAAGACCTCGCCTACGCAGAAAAGAATATCATCAATCGCATTTAGCTTATGCCAGCATACAGTATCAAAGAACTACAACAGCACATCATCCCCATCCTCCTGGATGTCGATCGTGTGTGCCGCGAACATAACATCCGTTGCTACATCTGCGACGGCACCATGCTGGGCGCCGTCCGTCATGGTGGCTTCATTCCCTGGGACGACGACATCGATGTCTGCATGCCTCGCCCCGACTACGAGCGCTTCATGCAGCACGCCAAAGAGTGGTTGCCCGAACGCCTGGAGGCCATCTGTGCCGAGAACGACGAAGACTACCCCTTCCCCTTTGGTAAGATACAAGACAATACCACCACGCTGATAGAGCGCATGCATATCGACTATATGGGCGGTCTCTATATCGATGTGTTCCCCATCGACGGCATGCCCCAGAGCAAGCTGCTGCAGGAGATTCAGCTGTGGCGCTACGAGTACTACAAGAAGGTGCTGTATTTCCTGCATCGCGACCCCTACAAGCATGGTCGCGGTCCCAGCTCATGGATTCCGCTGCTCTGTCGCAAGCTCTATTCGCGCACCCGTCTGCAGCAGAAAATCAAGCGTCTCATGTGCAAATACGATTACGAGCAGATGCCCATGACCGTGAATTTCGACGATGGTCATCGTGGTGTCATGCCCAAGGCGTTCTACGGCGCCCCCACACCAATCCGCTTCGAGGGCCAGGAGGTGATGGGTGTAGCCCATCCTCACGAGTACCTCAGCTGCACCTATGGCGAGTATATGGTCATCCCCAAGCAGGAGCACCAGCGCACCCATAACTTCCAGTATCTCGACTACCATCTTCCTTACAGGGAGTATTCCGACAACAGGACATTCATCAGATAACAATGAACCGCAAAATATACTATCTGTTCCATAGCGGCAAGAACTGCAAGTTCCTGTACTACCTCCGAAGTTATCTTCGCGAGGCGATGCCCCGCTGGTGCACGCAGATACAGCTCAAGTCGAAGCTGGCTAAGCTCGACGACCGTGCTGACAAGGCGTATATCCTGGAGCGCGTGAACTATTACAACAAGCTCACGCCCACCTCGCCCATCGATGCCACCCTGTGGAACGAGCGGGCTGTAGAGGTGTGCCAGCAGCCCATGACCAACCAGTCGACCTACTACCACGATGCGATGGAGATAGCGCGCTATTTCAACGGCCATCTCAAGTGGATGCTGCGTCATGGCGACATCACCACCCTGCTGCCTCTGCCCACTATCATCAAGAGCCGTCCGCTCGGCAACAATAATCAGAACAACGTGATTCTCAAGCTCGATAAAGTGCGCCATTTTCTGTTCGTCAACGATACCAAGTCGTGGCGCGACAAGAAGGATATGGCCATCTTCCGTGGCGATATAGGCAACGAGGCTAATGGCGACGACAAGCCCAACCGCCGTGTGTTTATGACCCATTGGAAGGACCACCCGATGGTGGATGCCGCCTCGACCGATCTGGTGGAAGACCACCCCGAGTGGCGTCAGGAGAAGCTCACCATCGGCGAGCATCTCGACTATAAGTTCATCATGTCGCTCGAGGGCAACGATGTGGCCTCCAACCTCAAATGGGTGATGTCGTCAAACTCCATTGCCGTCAGCCCTCGCCCCACATGCGAGACCTGGTTTATGGAGGGCACCCTCATCCCCAACTACCATTACATCGAGGTGAAGCCCGACTTCTCCGACCTTGAGGAGCGCCTGCAGTATTACATCGCCCACCCTGTCGAGGCCGAGGCCATCATCCTGCATGCCCACGAGTATGTCAGCCAGTTCCGCGACAAGAAGCGCGAGCAGCTCATATCGCTCCTGGTGCTGAAAAAATATTTTGAAATAACCAACAAGGTAGATCTATGATATTTGCCCGAGATAAGAGTCAGATGTGCAACAACCTGCTGCAGTACGCCCACGTCTATGCGTGGGGCCGCGAGCACGGCAGGAAGGTGATATCCATGCGCTTCAGCTATAAGTATCAGTATTTCCATATCTGCCATACCAGTCTCACGGGTTTTGGCTGGTATCTGTTTGCCAAATATATGTCAGCGCTCAAGCTGCTGCCCACCGCCAGCTTCAAGCATAGCGACTGCGACCGCGAGGCTTTGGAACGCAAGATGCTCCGCCACAAGCACATCGTCGTCAGCGGCTGGAATGTTCGTTTCTACGATCTGTTTCTGAAATACCGAAAAGAGATTTGCGAGCTCTTCACCCTAGATGAGCAATACACCGCCCCCGTGAAGGAAAAAATGGCCTCCCCCTCTGTCATGTCGAGCGAAGTCGAGACATCTCTCGCCCTCGGCGTTCACATTCGTCGAGGCGACTACGCTGAATGGCAGAACGGTCAGTATTACTTCGACGATGCCGTATATGCAGCACATATCAACCGCTTCGCCGAGTTCCACCCCGACCAGACCATCCACGTCTTCCTCTCAACCAACGACAGTCAGGTCTCGGCCGAAGCCTACCAACAAGCCTGCCCCAAGGTGGTGATCCACCACTTCAAAGGCAGCGCCCCCGAAGACCTGTTCATGCTCTCCGAGTGCGACTACCTTATTGGTCCTCCCAGCACCTTCTCGCTAGTAGCCGCTATGTACC
Source organism: uncultured Prevotella sp. (assembly GCA_902800365.1). Lineage (GTDB taxonomy): Bacteria > Bacteroidota > Bacteroidia > Bacteroidales > Bacteroidaceae > Prevotella. Next base: position 32,016 of record CADCEF010000001.1, read on the forward strand.
GCGATATTCCTTTATACCGCATGGATACAGCCGACGAGCAGCAGATGACGCCCGAGAGTTTCCGTTTGTTCGACTATTGGTTTAGAAGAATCCTTTAAGTTATGTCACAATTACGCAAAATCAGATACCGCCTGTTTTCATGGCGCCATTTCCCGCCATTAGTGGCCTCACCACAAGAGATTGATGTGGTCATCCCCATTGTATCCAAGGATCTGCACATCCTGCCTTTATGTCTCGAAGGCGTGCGCCAACAGGTGGCCCATCCCATCAAAGATATCTATATTGTGGCCCCTGCCCAACAAGACATCATCCGTTTTTGCGAAGAACATCAGTTGCATTTTGTTGAAGAAACCTCTGTGTTAGGTTTCTCGCCCCGCGATCTGAACATCGTGATACAGAATCCCGACGGCACCACCCGCGACCGCAGCGGTTGGCTCTTCCAGCAACTCATCAAACTCAGCGGTAAGGTGGGCACCTGCCAACATTACCTCTGCATCGATGCCGACCACGTGCTGATTCGTCCGCATGTGTTTCTCACTGCCGATGGCAAGACCGTGTTCTACATGAGCTACGAAGAACATACCCCCTATTACGAGAATATCCACAAGCTGATGCCCGGTCTGCCCTTAGACGTTCTGTCGTATGTCGATCATAAGATGCTGTTCGACAAAACGAAGCTCCAACAGCTTCATCAGGCTTTAACCCAGACCGCCGGCGGCACTTGGATTGAGACCATTCTCTCGAGCTACGACCGCACCAGCTTTGCCGGTTTCTCCGAGTTCGAGCTCTATGGCAATTTCGTGCAGGAAAAAGAGCGCCGCCCCTGGCTACAGAAGCGTTTGCCCTATCGTGCGATAGCCGATTATGCTACCCTTCAGCGCAAGTGGAGCCGCAGCCGCTGGTCGCTCACCTTCCCTGAATACATGCGGCAGAATCACACTACAACGCCAAACGCAGACCGATAGTGCGCTCAAAGCGCCAATTCGGGAAGTGATAGCGGTTCGACACGCGCAGATAAGGTGCCGAACTGCGAAAACATCCCCCTCTGATCACGCGGAAACGCTGGCGCGCCCAACGCCCGAAGAACCCTGTCTCCGTAGGGCTGTACGGCTCATAATAGCTGTTACACCACTCATACACGTTTCCACTCATATCATAGAGCCCCAGTTCATTGGGCTTTTTGGTCTTCACGGCATGATGATGGTCGTCTAACTCCTTGCGCTCCATCCACGCCACCTCCTGCGGGTTGTTACTGCCTGCATACAGATAGCCTTTCGACAGTCTGCCGCCCCGCGCCGCATACTCCCATTCCGCCTCCGAAGGCAGACGGAAGTGCTGACCCGTCAGCTGGTTCAGTTTCTCGATAAACGCCTCACAGTCGTTGAACGACACATTCTCCACAGGCCACTCTTTTCCGCCGCCCAGTTTCGATGGGTTATCCCCCATCACCGCTTCCCAGAGTCCTTGTGTCACCTCCGTTTCGCCTATATAGAAGTCGTTCACCTTCACCTGATGCACAGGCAGCTCGTCGCTCTCGGCGTTTCTCCCGTCAACAGCGCCCATCTTATAGGTTCCGCCCTTCACCTGTTTCATCACAAACTTTTCACCTTTCACCGCGAACGCCCTATCCTGCGCCCCCGCTCCCATAGGTAAAAGGAATATGAGGAATAACAACAACGTTTTCAACTTTCCACTATTCACTATTCCCTGTTCACTATTCACTGGTCCTACGGCCCACCATATCACGCACAACCACGCTATCAGCATACCATACACATCTAGCCAGAACGTCTCGTGCACATACCGGTGAATCCACGACGGACAAAGCACGTCGGTAGGCAGAATGCAGAAGTTCACAAACAGCAACCAGAACAGCACCCAGTCGAACGTTGTGCGCTTCGGTTGTAGCCAGAACGCCATCAGATAACCCGTCAGCGCAATGATATACGTATGCGTTTCCGGACTGTCGCTGAACAGGATGATATACCCCATCAGCACCGCCAGCGCCTGCACACGGAATCTGAAGTTCTGCCAGCGCTCATGCCGCCAGAAGAACAAGGCGCTCAGTATCACCAGCACCCCTATCTGCACCAGTCGGTAGTTAGGCAGCAACAGCGGTTTCAAACCCCTGGCAAAGAGTATGCCCACATAGTCTACCGCACTATGGTGATTGCCCAGATTCTCCATGTTCTCGCGATAGAGCTCAAACAGTCGGTCAAAGCCTGTACAGATGGCAGGCAACAGCAACAAGCCAATGCCGCAAAGCACCGCATAGCCCATATTTCGCCAGAACTTGGGGTAGCACAGCAGCAGCGCCAGCTCCACCACACCGTAAATCTTGGTGGTAGCCGATATCATAATCAGCAGCACCGCCCAGAACGGTTTGTTCTTCTCTAACAGCGTAAAGGCCAGCAAGAAGATGTAAAGCACCACCATATTATATTGGAAGCAGAAACTGCTCTGCAATATCAGCGACAGCAGAAACAGTATCATCTTCATCCTGTACGGCGCCAGTTGCGCCGGCAGCGTCCAGATAGCCAGCATCAGCATCCCGTAGTTAAACACGTTCCACACATACGGCCCCAACCACTGCGGCAACAGGAAGATGGGTGCGAAGATGGTGGTAAACACAGGTGTGTACAGAAAGTAAAGTCCGCGTGTCTCCGCAAACTCCATGGTGTAGGGTGTGATGTCGCTCCAGAACATGGCGGTACTGTCAGCATAGTCGTAGTAGTTCGTGGCGCGGCCGCGCATCACCTCCAGCGTGGTAGCCACCAGCACCACAGCCAGTCCTAGAAAGAACACACACTTCGGGTTACAGAAGAACCCCTTGACAGCGTCTAAAATTCTCTTCATACGCTTACTTTAAGATATCCTTGATATGATAAAGCGGACGGTGCTTTACCTCTGTAAAAATCTTGCCGATATACGTGCCGATGATACCCATCGACGTCAGGATGAATCCTCCTACTATCCATACCGAGAGCATCAGCGAGGCCCATCCGTGAACCGCCGACCCCATGATGAGCGAATACACCACATAGATACCTATGATGAAGGCGATGATGAGAAACAGAATGCCGATGTTGAAGATGAGGTAGAGCGGCTTCACGCTGAAGGCGGTAATACCGTTTAGCGCCAGTCCCAGCATCTTACCCAAGGTATATTTCGAACTGCCCGCATAGCGCTCGCTGATCACGTCGTCAACCGTAGTGTGCGGCAGTCCTATCTGCGGTATCAGTCCTCGCAGATAGAGGTTGCTCTCATGGTAGTTCGAGAGCATGTCCAGCGCCCGTCGGCTCATCAGACGGAAGTCGGCATGATTAAACACGCTCTCCACCCCCATCTGTTTCTGCAGCTTATAGAAGGCCTGCGCCGTCAGTTTCTTCATCAGCGGGTCGGCATCGCGCTGCACCTTCACGCCATACACGATATCGTAGCCCTCCTCAAAGTGCTTTACCATCTGGGGTATACACGCTATGTCATCCTGCAGGTCGGCATCAATGGTCACCACCGCGTCGGCCCACTCCTTCGCCGTCATCATGCCCGCCAGAATCGCGTTCTGGTGACCCACGTTGCGCGTCAGGTTGATGCCCCTCACATAGCGGTTTGTCTGGTGCATGTCGCTGATGATCTGCCAGGTACGGTCTTTACTGCCGTCGTTCACAAACACCATCATCGAGTCGCTGCTGATGGCATTCTCATTCACCATCCTGTCCAGCAGTTCCGTCAGTCGTTCCACCGAGTGTTGCAGTACGTCCTCTTCGTTATAGCAGGGCGATACAATTGCAAGTTTTATCATCGTTCAAATAGGTTATAAATGTTGTCGTTCCACAAATTCCGTATAGGTTATAAACTCGTGCCCCTGTTGTTTCAGCATCTTGATGAGTTTATCCAGTCGGCCCACCATCTCTCGGCCGCTATGGTTCCGTATAATAAAGGGCATCTTAAATTCTGGGTGCTCCTTCAGGTCGTAGAACTCCCAGGGGTGGAAGTAAGTCACAAAATAGCCGTCATTCTTCAGCACCCTTCTGGTCATCCAGTGATACAGGCCCTGCGGCAGGTTGTGCAGCGCCAGCCAGAACAGCGGGAATCTGATCCAGGGCGTCACCGATGCCGGAATCTGCATCACCCCATCCTTCATAAACCACGTACGCGGCTCCGTCAGATGCATATAGCGCCCGGGGATAAAGGCCGGGTTCAGCGACGAGTTGTAGCGGTATCCCGCCCGTTTTATTTCACTCTCCACCACCGGAAACATTCTGGGCTGCCTGTAGCCATACACCTGGCGCCCTGTCACCTCCTCTACGATTCTCTTCGATTCGGCAAAGTCCGATTCCTTGGGCTGCCAGTGGTCCACGCCATGACAAGCCACCTCGTGCCCCTCATCCATGATGCGCCTCATTACCTCGGGCGCCTGCTGGGCAAAATTGCCTGTACAGAAGAACGTTGCTTTCACGCCGTTCGCCTTCAGACAGTCAAGTATTCTTTTCGTTCCTTCTATCGACACCTCCATGCCCTGCGCCAGCGAGAAATCTACGCCATGTTCGCGAGGCACATCAAACTCTTCCGTGTCAAAACTTAGTAATATCATGCGAACATCTCTATTATTTTCTTGCAAAGATAGCAAAAAATCTAAAATATTTGTATCTTTGCAGCAAAATTTTCAGTTTTGATGCGCAAAAAGACGATATATGGCGAGATTATCCGGTTCGGATTGGTAGGCACCACTGCCGCCGCTATCCACTACGGCACCTATTGGTTGCTGCAGCATTACATCGATGTAAATATAGCCTACACGGTGGGCTATGTGGTTAGTTTCATGGTCAACTACTACCTCTCTGCCCACTTCACTTTCCGCCAGAAGGCCTCCGCCCGCAACGGCCTGGGTTTCATTGGCGCCCACCTCACCAACTACTTTATGCACATCGTGCTGTTCAACGCCTTCCTGTGGGTAGGCCTCAGTCGCGCCTTGGCCCCTTTGGCTGTATTAGCCATTGCCGTACCCCTCAATTTCCTCATGGTGCGTTTTGTATTTAAACACTTCTCCAAACAGTCATGACTTCCAGTACTCCCATCATAGGTTTCGATGCCAAGCGCATTGTGCGCAACGGGACAGGTCTCGGCTCTTACGGCCGCACCCTTATCAACGACCTCGCCCGTTTCCCTCTCACCCTCCGTCTCTACGCCCCCACCCCCGGCCGCGACGACCTCCGTTCGCAAATCGCCGATCGCGAAAACATCTCTTTTGTATATCCTCACTCCCCCTCTCACCTTCTCTCCCTATTGTGGCGTAGCCACATGATCGTTAACGACCTCCGTCGCGACAACGTCCAATTATACCACGGTCTCTCCGGCGAGCTCCCCATCGGCATTCGCAAAAGCGGCATTAAGAGCGTCGTCACCATCCACGACCTGATATTCCGCCGCCACCCCGAGTTCTACAACCCCATCGATGTCAAGCTCTACACCTGGAAGTTCCGCCGCACCCTCCGTGAGGCCGACCACATCATCGCCATCAGCGAGTGTACCAAGCGCGACATTCTGGAATACGGCGGCGATCTCATCACCGAAGATAACATCACCCTCATCTACCAGTCCTGCTCCCCCCGCTTCACCGTATCACCCACTGCATCCACATCACGCTACATATTAAGCGTGGGTTCCATCGAGGCCCGCAAAAACGCCCTATTGGCAGTAAAAGCATTACCATATTTACCATCCGATATTTCGCTCGTCCTCGTAGGCCGCCACACCAAATACACCGATGTTGTTCTTGCTTATGCCAAAGAGCACCAGTTAGACCATCGCCTAAAAGTCATGCATGGCGTTCCTGATTCCGACCTCCCTGCCCTCTATGCCGGCGCAGAGTGTTTCGTCTATCCCAGCGTCTACGAAGGCTTTGGCATCCCTATCATCGAGGCCATCAGCTGTGGTCTGCCTGTTGTCGCTTGCACAGGCTCCTGTCTCGAAGAGGCAGGCGGTCCCGACTCCCTCTATGTCGCCCCCGACGATGCCCTGGGCATGGCCGATGCCATCCGTCGCAGCCTCAAAGGCGCCGAAGGTCGCGAAGAGCGCATTCTGCGCAGCATGGACTATATCCGCCGTTTCAGCGGCACCGATGTCGCCGCCCAAGTCGTCGAAGTCTACAAAAAAGTTTTAGGTTAAAATCAGATTCTCCACCTTACTTGTATATCAAGATCAGTTTGACTCGATTGGTATATCTGCTGATATCCACTGCTTATTATGTCACGATCAAAGTAATCAGTAACGCCAAGTTTTGCTGTAAATGTAAGCTTTCTACCTATACTGGCTCTTAACATCATCCAGCAACGTATACCCTCACCATAGAACTGCTGCATGGAATATGTATAAAGAGGACCATTTTCGTACAGATACACTCGGCTGTTACTGCTATCTGTATCAAAATATCCAACCCCTGCGTTGAGGCGCAACCAATCGTGAGTATATGCCACGTTCTCACTTATCATAGCACCGAACTCAGATTTTTGTGCAGTACAATAACCGCCATCAAACTGCGTCCGCGCGCTGAATTGTGATGAAGAATATTCAATGCTTATTCGGGTACGATGTTCCTGTTCTTTGACTTTCAGTCTGTAACGCCCCATCAGTTTCCATTTTTCAGTAGTGTGTACACATTGAATCATATTATCAACCGAATGTGACGCTGTTGGTTTACGATACATAGGCCATGGATGGTAGGCATAGTCGGCATAAGCTGTTAGCTGCCATGTTGGCGATGGTTGCCACGACAGTCCTACATATACTCCACTTTCATTTTGAATTTTTCCGCCGTCACTATAACTCTGCGCATCTAACGATGCATATTGATAGGCATAAAATCGCTGCAGCACCATAATATTTATATTATTATTTGTACTTACACTTATCGTGTTTATTGTTGCAATGTGGCCACTGTTGTCAGTTGCAGTCTCACCATTCAGTGCCCAACGTCTACCTCTGTAGCCATAGTCTATGCTGGCGTTTATAAAGTTAGTACCTTCAGGCTTATAATAATTGTACATCTGTTCCTTATTGGGTCTTAACTCTCTATCCAGGTGATTGTACAGTGCATTAAGAGCAATGTGCATTCGGCCTACATCATAGCGTAATGTACCGCCCGATTTCAATGAATGCATATTATGTTTCTTTTCCATCTCCGTTTCCGTACGATGATAGCCTGATGTTATTATAGTTCGGGCACTTCCGTCGTTATTTAGTGTTGCATCCATCGGAGCGTATGATACAAACGCCGTTGTTCGTATACCTCGTCCAAGATTGATGGTGGCTCCTGCACCTTGCAGATATCCTTCTGATCTTGAAGAATGCGCCCGCAACCCAATAGCGTTTCGTCCAAGATTCTGCAATACTGCTATCTTGCCTAATCCGAAACTATTGTTCATTACCATTCCCATGCCCATAGATGCTCTGAAGTTTCCAAGCACCAACGTCTCTATACAACCTAACTTTTTAAATTGCAGATACGGCGAATAATAATCGTAACCATATTTATTTCCATTTGTAAAGAAAGGTTCACCAGCATCTTTCGATGCCATTAGTCCCAGTTTCATATTGTCACCACGTTCCACCTGATATCGAAACCAATGGCGATATCCATCTCCTAAATAGCCATCCTTATCACCCTTACGTTCATAAAAAGGGACTTGGCCACTTGCTACCAATTCATGTCTAAAACGCAGTTTCTGCCTAGGTTCATCGCCTACATAAACAAAGCATTCCAGCAGTTTTCTAACCTGTGGACCAATTTCCTTAATCATCTGTAGTTCGGCCAACGATTTCATCGAGTCATACCTATAAAGATATTCCACCAAAGCCTCAACCTGTTGGGTCGACAGAAATGGAATTTGTTCTAATTCTTCACGCGTTGTTTTGTTTAGGTTTATCGGATGTTGTTCAAGTTCGCAAAGCAGATCATAGTTCTCCTGCCACTGTTCAGATGCCATATCCTCTGCATTCATCACTTGGTTCAAATACTGTTCCCAACTATGCTGCTCCTGCGCTTGTAACCCAAGCACAGTTAAACACATCACCAAAAACAATCTTAATCTCATAGGTTTATGTCTTCTTTTGGCCTGCAAAGATAAGGTATTTATTTGAAATAAATGCAAAAAGGTATAGAAAAAAGTGCAAATATGAAAAATAAGCACTACCTTTGCACCCGAAATGAGAAAGGTAGTTGTTTTATCGATGATGTTGCTGCTCTGGATCTCGGCTGCCAAGGGGCAGGAGGAACAGAGAATGACCGCTGAGCAGGTGCTGGCGGAAATGGACTCGCCTACTTTTGTGCCTACCGTGAAGGTGAGCAAGGTGATGCACGAGGGAGACAGCATACAGTATATGGAGATGAACAACGTATATGTATACCCACAACTGACGTTTAAAAACAAGCGACAGGCCCAGAACTACATGCGACTGGTGACAAACGTGAAGAAGGTGCTTCCGATTGCAAAAGAGGCAAGAATGATGCTGATTGAAACAACGGAGTACTTGGAAACGCTGCCAAACGACAAAGCGAAGGCAGAACACATGAAACGCGTGGAACAGGACATATTCAAGACATACAAACCTAAAATGAAAAAGTTGACATACAGCCAAGGAAAGTTGCTTATTAAACTGATTGACCGTGAGTGCCACTCGAGTAGTTACGACATGATTAAAGCATTCATGGGACCGCTGAGAGCGGGATTCTGGCAGGTGTTTGCATGGGGCTTCGGTGCATCGTTAAAAAAGGAATATGATGCACAGGGAGTAGACCGACTGACAGAGCGAGTAGTGCTTATGGTTGAGAGCGGGCAGATTTAAAATTGTTTAATATTTCCGAGAGCAAATTTTGTGATTTATTTTGTGATTTGAATAAATTTGCTTAACTTTGCACTCGATAAAAACATTTTTGTGTGGAAAAAACTGAGTTTACTCTATTAAATAAGATTGACACACCCGAAGATTTAAGGAAACTGAAGGTGGAAGATTTGCCACAGGTGTGCGCTGAATTGCGCCGTGATATTATTGAAGAGGTGGCAGTGAACCCGGGACATCTGGCGTCGAGCCTTGGTGTGGTAGAAATAACTGTGGCACTACACTACGTGTATAATACTCCAGAAGACAGAATTGTGTGGGACGTGGGTCATCAGGCCTACGGACATAAGATACTGACTGGCAGAAAGGATAAATTCTGCACGAACAGAAAGTTGGGCGGAATAAAACCTTTTCCATCGCCAGAGGAGAGCGCCTATGACACATTTGCCTGTGGACATGCAAGCAACTCTGTATCTGCAGCACTTGGTATGGCCGTGGCTGCAGAGCTTGAAGGGAAGAAAGACAGACACGTGGTTGCTGTGATTGGCGACGGAGCACTGAGCGGTGGACTGGCATTTGAAGGACTGAACAATGTATCGAGTAGTCCAAACAACCTGCTTATTATCCTGAACGACAACAACATGTCGATTGACCGCAGTGTGGGAGGTATGAAGCAGTATCTGCTGAACCTGAGCACCAACGAGACATATAACGCCATAAAGTTCAAGACGGCACGATGGTTTAATCGCCATGGCATGCTGAACGATGACCGCAAGAAGGGACTTATCCGACTGACAAATGCGATGAAGAGTGCGTTATCACATCAACAGAACATCTTCGACGGTATGAACATACAGTACTTCGGTCCGTTCGACGGACACAACGTGAAGGAGTTGGTGCGCATACTAAGTCAGTTGAAGAACATGACAGGTCCAAAACTGCTGCACCTGCACACCAAGAAGGGACACGGATATGCACCTGCTGAAAAGGACGTGACGATATGGCATGCACCTGGAAAATTCAATCCTGACACAGGCGAACGCATTGTGGACAATGACCCCACTAAGCCCCAGAAATATCAGGATGTGTTCGGCCATACACTGCTTGAACTGGCAGAACAGAACCCGAAGATAGTTGGAGTGACACCTGCCATGCCAAGCGGATGCTCGATGAATATTATGATGAAGGAGATGCCCGAAAGGACATTCGACGTAGGTATAGCCGAGGGACATGCCGTGACATTCAGTGGAGGTATGGCCAAAGATGGACTGCTACCATTCTGCAATATCTATAGTGCATTTGCACAAAGAGCATTCGACAATATCATTCACGACGTAGCACTGCTGAACCTAAACGTGGTATTCTGCTTTGACCGCGCCGGTCTGGTGGGCGAAGACGGTGCTACACACCACGGAGCATTCGACCTAGTTGCTCTGCGACCTATACCCAACCTGACAATATGCTCACCACTTGACGAACACGAGTTGCGTAGACTAATGTATACAGCACAGCTGCCCGACAAGGGGCCGTTTGTAATACGTTATCCACGAGGAGGTGGGGAACTGCCTGACTGGCGATGTCCATTTGAGGAGATAAAAGTGGGAACAGGACGTAAACTTCACGACGGAAGCGATGTGGCAGTGCTGAGCATCGGCCCAATAGGCAACAACGTAACCCGCGCCATTGAGCAATTGAAATTTGAGAATGAAGGTATAAGTGTTGCTCACTATGATATGCGATTCCTTAAACCTATCGACGAAAACATTCTCGAAGAGGTGGGACGTAACTTCAAGCACGTCATTACCGTTGAGAACGGAGTGATAAAAGGCGGATTAGGATCGGCCGTGCTAGAATGGATGAACGACCACGGATATAATCCTAAAGTGCAGAGACTCGGGCTGCCTGACAGTTTTGTAGAGCACGGAACTGTGAAAGAACTGATGCACATTGTGGGAATAGACGAGGAAGGCATTAAGAAAGCTATACTAGAGGCATGAAAATAATAATAGTAGGTGCAGGCGCCGTTGGTACTCACCTGTCGAAACTGCTGTCGAGAGAGCATCAAGACTGCGTGCTGATTGATGCCGACGACGAACGTCTTGCTAAGATGAGCGAGTATGACGTGATGACATACTGCGCATCGCCTACCAGCATAAAAGCGCTGAAGGAGGCGGGTGTGCAGAATGCCGATTTGTTTGTAGGTGTTACACCCGAGGAGAGCATTAACATAAACGCATGCATATTGGCACACGCCCTAGGAGCAAAGAAGACCGTGGCGAGAATAGACAACTACGAGTATCTGGCACCAGGACTGCAACAGTTCTTCAAGAACCTTGGACTTGACTCTCTGATTTACCCAGAGGTTCTGGCCGCAATAGATATAAACAACGGACTGAAACTTAGCTGGGTTCGCCAGCGTTGGGACGTTCACGACGGAGCACTGATACTACTTGGTATTAAGCTGAGAGAACAGGCCGAGATACTGAACCAGCCACTGAAAGACCTGTGCGGACCTGACGACCCATACCATATTGTAGCTATAAAACGCGGTGGAGACACCATCATTCCAAGCGGTATGGACGAGCTGAGAGTGAACGACTTGGCCTACTTCATGACCACTAAGGAATATATTCCCTACATACGTAAGATTGTTGGTAAAGAACACTATACCGACGTAAAGAACGTGATAATGATGGGTGGTGGAAAGACCACAGTGAGAGCCGCACTGACAGCGCCCGACTATATGAACGTGAAGATTATAGAGAAAAACGCCAAGCGCTGCGAGCGACTGAACGAGCTGTTGGAGAACAAAGATATCATGGTTATACACGGCGACGGACGCGACTTAGGATTACTTGAGGAAGAAGGAATAAGAAACACTCAGGCATTTGTGGCGCTGACAGAGAACGCAGAGACAAACATCCTGGCATGTCTCACTGCAAAGAAGATGGGTGTGCGCAAGACTGTGGCAATGGTGGAGAACCTTGACTATGTGACCATGGCCGAGAGCTTGGACATAGGCACTATTATTAACAAAAAGACCATTGCTGCCAGCCATATATATCAGATGCTGCTTGAGGCTGACGTTGACAACCTGAGATCGCTGATGATGGTGGATAGCGAAGTGGCAGAATTTACTGCAGCCGAAGGTTCGAAGGTTACAAAGAAACCCGTTAAGGATCTTGGATTGCCATTCGGAATGACCATTGGAGGCCTGGTGCGCAATGGAGTGGGAATGCTTGTTAACGGTAACTCGCAGATTGAGGCGGGCGACTCGGTAATGGTGTTCTGCCACGAGCAGAAATTAAACAACATAGAGAAACTCTTCAAGAAGAACGCGATATGGTAAACTTCCGTATCATCAGTAAGATTATCGGCTCGCTGCTCTTTATAGAAGGGCAGTTTATGGGATGGTGTGCACTTATGTCGTTCCTGTATCACGAGGACGACCTGATGGCGTTTCTGATATCACTACTGATAACCTTCGGAAGCGGATTCTTCTTCCTTTACCTTGGTCGAAACGCAAATAACAGTCTGAGCCGTAGAGATGCGTACGTTGTGGTTACTGCTGCATGGGTGGTATTCTCGTTCTTCGGAATGTTCCCATTCCTGATACATGGTAGCATAACAAATATAACAGATGCATTCTTTGAATCAACATCAGGTTTTACAACCACCGGCGCATCGATAATAGACGATGTTGAAGTGCTGCCACATGCAATACTCTTCTGGCGATCGCTGACACAATGGATAGGAGGATTGGGAATAGTATTCTTTACCATCGCCATTCTTCCATCGTTAGTAGGTGGAAGCGTAAAGGTGTTTGCTGCAGAGGCCACTGGCCCGATAAAGGCAAAGATGCACCCTAGACTTTCGACCACAGCAAAGTGGATTTGGAGCATATATTTCATGCTGACAATAGCCTGCGGACTGGCATATTGGCTTGCTGGTATGGATTTGTTTGAGGCTACAAATTACTCTATGACTACAACAGCCACAGGCGGATTCGCCATCCATAACGATAGCACAGAGTACTTCCAATCGCCCACTATCGACTATATTTCAATCACCTTCCAATTCCTATCGGGAATAAACTTCACCTTATTATATTTAAGCATAATAAAGATGAAGCTGAAAGCGTTGTTTACAAACTCGGAATTCAAGCTTTATATATGCGTAGTGACAGGTGCAACACTATGGATTATGTACCTGCTGCTGACACGTATGGACTATGACTTGGAGCACGCATTCAGAGCGGCACTATTCCAGGTGGTATCATTTATGACAACCACGGGAATGTTTAATGAAGATGCTGGAACATGGCCACACATAACATGGGTAATATTAGGAGTTGTGATGTACCTGGGTGCATGTGCTGGCAGCACCAGCGGAGGCTTTAAATGCGTACGAGGAGTGATGCTTCTTAAGGTAATACGCAACAATTTCCGCCAAATACTACATCCGAATGCTGTTCTGCCTGTAAAGATCAATGGTGTTAACATACCACAGTCGAAACTTGTTGCACTATTTGCTTTCTTTACACTGACCATGCTGATGACCCTGGTTACAGCCACCATTATGATAGTGGTTGGCATTGATAATACAAATGCTATAACAATAGCCTTGAGCTGCGTGAGCAACGTAGGACCAACACTGGGAACACAGATTGGCCCCGTCATGTCGTGGTCAACACTACCAGATTTAATAAAGTGGATACTATGTCCTCTGATGCTGATGGGACGTCTGGAGATAATGACAGTACTGGTACTGTTTACACGTAGTTTCTGGACAGAAAATTAAACATCTCTAGACTCGTATAAGATTTTAGGTGCCTAAATAAACTCGTATATCGTCTTGAATGCGGCGGAATTGCTCTGAAGAGATGTAGCCAGTATTCTTTTTTAGCATAACCTTTATATCCTGCAGAGAGTTTTCGTAACACGACATTTCGTTTCGCTTCTGTGTCTTATGCGCAGTGGCATAGAAAATCTCGTTCTGGCGTTCCTGTCGCAACAGATTGCACACCTTAGTAAGTATGGGCGATACAACGGTATCGAACAGATGATGTCCTTGCATATATAAATAGGTGGTCTGAGGAGTAACACCAAGTGCACGAATATCATCCTTAGTGGCAAGGTATTCGTCCTTTGCGTCTGGGAATTGGCGCTGCAGTTCATTAATCTTAGTATGCACCTTACGCTTTACATTAGAAATAGAGGCGCTAGGATTCATCACATTGAATCCACCAGGATCGGCAATGCGATTGAAATCACTAATAGAGAACTTTGGGTAGTTACCATTGCGATACACCATGATAGACCACACAAAGAGTGGAAATAAAGCCTCGCTAAACTGCGCGAAATATTCACGGAAATCAAAGATTCTATGATCATTGAGAGTAACAGACACACAGACATTATGCAGCGAAGGGGCATAGCATTGGAAATTCTCGATGGCATACACATAGGTATGAAACACATAAGGACTATCCAACACGCTTCGAGACTGATGTGTTCGGCCCTGAATAAGATAGTCGTAATCAGCATCTACACAAGCAATCATATCCTTACCAAGAGGTTCACCCTCAAGGAAATTCATAAGCACCGACTTCTTACCACGAGTGAGGTTAACTTTTGATGGAAGCATCACCTCAAAGTAACGCTTATCGTTCTCGAATTCGCTGAGCACAGTTCGCCAAAAGTAAATATCATCATAGCTTTCGACATAGGCCACAATCCTATGTCGCGCCTTCTTTGAGGTAAGCGCATTGGCCGCTTCAAAATAACGGCTATTGATATTATCCTTTAGACGATTGGCCATAAACCGCAGGCCTTAAACAGTTATGTCACTCACCTCTGTTACGGAATCAACCCAACCATTCATAACAATGGCAGGAGAATGGGTGGTTAGGATAATTTGTACATTAGGGTTGAGCTCAAGACAGAGATCAACAAGGCGTTTCTGCCATTCAAGATGCAATGACACCTCAGGTTCGTCCATAAACAGGACATAAGGCATATTATCCTCCACCAGAACAGTAAGCAGGATTATCAGGATCTGCTTTTCTCCACTCGACAACTGATAGGGCAACAAAACCTCGCCTATCTGAGTGAAACGGAGCTCATTCTCAGTACGGAGCATCTTCTTACCTGTATCGCGGAATAATTCATCTACGATATCCTGGAATCTTGTTTTCTTCTGCGATAGCTGCTGAGCGGCATCAGCATCGCCACTCTGAAGCTTATCGATAATACGATTGCCTATGTTTACCTGGTAATCAAGATACTTACGCTGCAGATTATATAATTGGATGTCGAGTAGCGAACCACCCCCTACTCCAGCTAAGGCAGAAAGGGCCTGACGGAGGAAACCTTCGCCTTCGGCAAGTGCCTGCTGCAGATTTGAGTCGAGCGAGCGGATCATATCATAGCGAATCCACTTTGCATCCTCTGGTTCTACATCCAAGCGTACACCCTTAAGCATATGCGAAGGGAACTCGCCACCAGCAATAAGCCCCTTAACAACTTTGTTAAGGATGGTACTCTTACCTACGCCATTCATTCCGCTGAGGATATTAACATGGCGATTCAATTCCCACACGATATGTTTCTTTCCGCTCCAAAGCGAATCGATTTCTATCTTTTTAATGTAATCAGCGTACTTAGGCATAGGCAAGGTTTTTAGAAAGTTCGTATTTTATTGTTATCTGCTCTTAAACACAGGACGTGTTTCGCCTGGGTGCCAGATGTCATAGACGGCAATATCGAATATCAAATCGCTATATCCGGGAATATCGCTATAGTCTGATGTACCGTATCCAAGCTTGTAAGAGAAGTGTACACGCCAGCGATCGCCCACACGCATATTTTGTAGGGCTGTTGAAAAGCCATCGCGCAAGCCGGTTTCGCCAGGACTGAACTTGGTTGTACCGGCAGTTGACCAATCGAAGTCGCCAAGGAATGTCTGGTCGAACACATAACCATCAGTATATGATGGACTTGGGATGAGACGGCCTCTGTAAGCGACACGTACGGTATCGGTAAACAAGGCAGGCTCTCCACTACCCGACTCAAGCACCTCAACATATACGTAATCGGTACTTGCTGCACCAGAAATAGTGGCGTTCTTGCTATAGGTGAGATACTTGGTCATGGAACTTGTTGCGAGCTTTTCAATATAAGCATCGTTCTTTTCCTGCCACTTGTCAAACTCATCTTCAGTATCGCTATCCTCGCTGCACGATGATACTATTCCCATAAAAGGGAACAGTACCACAGCGAGCAATATGTATTTGAGATTCTTCATCATTATTACTGAAGTTTCTTAAGCAGACTTGCAATGCTAACCTTATCCTCGATGATTGAGTTGAGGTCGCTGATGTTTACACGCTCCTGCTCCATGGTATCGCGGAAACGCAGAGTTACCTTACCATCGGTGAGAGAATCGTGATCGACAGTTACGCAGTAAGGAGTACCAATGGCATCCTGACGACGATAGCGCTTTCCGATAGAATCCTTCTCGTCGTACTGGCAAGCGAAGTGATATTTCAGCTGGTCGATAATCTCACGAGCCTTCTCGGGCAGACCATCTTTCTTTACCAGAGGCATAACAGCACACTTAACAGGTGCCAATGCAGCAGGCAGACGCAGTACGGTACGGGTCTCGCCATTCTCGAGCTTCTCCTCGTCGAAGGCATGACACATGATAGAGAGGAACATACGGTCAACACCAATAGATGTCTCGATAACATACGGAGTGTAGCTCTCGTTGGTCTGAGGATCGAAGTACTTGATGCTCTTGCCTGAGAACTTCTCGTGCTGAGAAAGGTCGAAGTTGGTACGAGAGTGGATACCCTCAACCTCCTTGAAGCCGAATGGCATCTTGAACTCGATATCGGTAGCAGCGTTAGCATAGTGAGCCAGCTTATCGTGGTCGTGGAAACGATAGTTCTCAGCACCAAAGCCCAGAGCCTGATGCCACTTCATACGAGTCTCCTTCCACTTTGGGAACCACTCGAGTTCTGTACCAGGAGCTACGAAGAACTGCATCTCCATCTGCTCGAACTCGCGCATACGGAAGATGAACTGACGGGCTACAATCTCGTTACGGAAAGCCTTACCAATCTGGGCGATACCGAAAGGAATCTTCATACGACCGGTCTTCTGTACGTTCAGGTAGTTAACGAAGATACCCTGAGCAGTTTCTGGGCGCAGGTAAACCTTCATCGATGCATCGGCGCTAGCACCCATCTCGGTAGCGAACATGAGGTTGAACTGACGAACATCGGTCCAGTTCTTGGTACCGCTGATGGGGTCGACAATCTCCTCGTCGAGGATAATCTGCTTGAGAGCCTCGAGGTCGGGACCCTGCATAGCAGCAGCATAACGGGCATGCAGATTGTCGCGCTTCTCCTTAGTCTCCTTCACGCGCTCGCTGGTCTCCATGTACTTAGCCTCGTCGAAGCTGTCGCCAAAACGCTTGCGAGCCTTCTCTACCTCCTTCTGAATCTTCTCGTCGTACTTGGCAATCTGATCCTCGATGAGTACGTCGGCACGATAGCGCTTCTTAGAGTCGCGGTTATCAATCAAGGGATCGTTGAAGGCGTCAACGTGACCTGAAGCCTTCCATATGGTAGGGTGCATAAAGATGGCGCTATCGATACCCACGATATTCTCGTGAAGCATAGTCATAGCCTTCCACCAATACTGCTTAATGTTATTCTTCAACTCAACACCATTCTGTCCGTAATCGTAAACGGCTCCTAAACCATCGTAAATCTCACTTGAGGGGAATACAAAGCCATACTCCTTGCAGTGGCTTACGATTTTCTTAAATACATCTTCCTGTGCCATAATAAACGTTTATATTACAATTTTGGTTGCAAAGGTACACAATTTAATTGATAATTGACAATTGATGATTGATAATTAACAAAAAATCATAGAAAATCCCCGCCTTGGGGCGAGGATTAACGTGATTTTAGTTGAACAGATAGCGTATCGTGAACATAATCTGATAGGTGGACTGCAGTCCGAGGAAGTCGGAATAAGTGCTCAGATGGCGTTCGCCGTTCACCGTGTTATAGGTGTACTTGCCCTTGTTGTAAGTGAGGAGCGAAGTCTCGGTGACCTGCTTGAACAAGCCCCACTTCTTGTTAAGGAAATTGGGCAGGTTCATAATGTCGACACCCAACTGCAGTGTGTGCTTGGTCTTACCAACGTTCAGACTCATATCGTGCTCAAACTTAAAGTCAATCTGATGATGCCAAGGCATCTTGGCGCCTCCGCGCTCGGCATATTTTCCGGTGCGATTCTTCAGGTAGTCGTCCTGCTGGATATAGGCCCAGAAGTCGTCGCGCTGCATATCGGCAGTATATACCTTATGATCGGCACCGTAAGTGCTCTCGGCAAAGTCCCAACTGTCGAGTTCCTGGCGCGAAGCTGGCACGTAGATGAGGTTGGCAGGTGCCAAAGCATCGCTGTTGACATTCGACGAGAAGATATAGCTGTAGCGACTGAAAGCATACTCGGTGAGGAAGCCATACTGATAGCCATCGTAAACCAGCGAGAAACGAGAGCTGTTGTTCTTCGACTCCTTGAGCGTATAGCTGGCAGATATCAACAGGCGATTAGGTGCTACGTAAGTGGCATAGCCCAACTCGTTATCGTTGACGGCATTCACGGAGTTACGATAGTTGTTATAGGCAGAGGCTACCTGGTTTCCGATACCATCGGTATAGGTCTTGGCCTTTGACAGCGTGTAGCTGGCTGAGAGGTCGAGACCAAAGTCGAACTTCTTGCGCAGCTGGGCGCTCAACGACATATAATAGGCCTTGCCGCCAGCATTCTCGAGCACATAGGCTGAGGAATTGGCGTCGTAATACGACATCCTATGGCGCACATCACCATGGCCTAAATCAATGGTCGACGTACCATCCCAATAGATATCGCGATTGGCTACCACAACGGGGTTGATATCCTTGTTATAGATTACATCTACAGCCAGTGATGTTTTCCATGTCTTAGGCATACGCAAATCATCACTCAATATGGTGGCACTGCTTGGTACGCTAATCTTACTTTGGGCACCAATCTGCTGCAACATTTCCTGCTGGCTGGTAGTAAATGTAGGGATAATACCCTTAGTTTGAGATGCTATATACGATGTCTGTCCCATACCTGAGTTGCCCACAGCCGAAATCAACCATACGAAAGGTAAACGACCTATGAACAAGCCAGAACCTCCACGCAGGATAATATTACGTTCGCCAGTAATATCCCAATTAAAGCCCACACGAGGTGAAGCCGAGATGCTGGCCTTTGGCACATTGTCGGTACGATAATGTTTCCCACCAAAATCAATCTTATAGTATTCCTCGTTGAAGTTATCTTTCAGACTGGGATACGAAGGCAACTCGAAGCGCAGACCTAACGACATACGGAATCGATCGGAAATGCTCCAGTTATCCTGCAGGTAGAGCGACCACTGGTTGGTGCTCATCTTTGATACAAACTGAGAGTGGTCGGCATTATTACCAAAAGTGATACCAAACAAGCGGGTGTTCTCCATGATGAACACGCTGGCCCAATCGCCTGCAGCCACCTGCTCGGGGGTAGCTTGGAAAGCATAATAGCCGGCTCCAGCCTGAGCGTAACCATTGGCTGCCCAATCGTTCTCGTACTGGATACCACCAAACAGATTGTGCTTACCCAGCAAGATGTTCACCTCGTCGGTAATCACTGTGGTCTTGGTCTTGGCCACATTGCCGTAAGTAAACATATCGCCAGTAAGCGCCCAATAAGGATAATGGCCCTGCTCATCGCTCATAACGATTTCTACCACAGGCACATCAACACCATATTCGTTGCTACGAGGCTGGTCCTGATATGAATAGGTACCACGAAGGGTATTATGCAACTTTCCAAACTTACTATTTAACTCAGCAGCTACCGAGGTAAAACGGAATTCTGTCATATAACGGCTCGAGAGTGCCGACATACCATAATCTGTATTACCACCATACGAGTTCTGGTTTCCACCATATATAATTGATGTACGGTTGCTACCTATGCTACGCGAAGCCGAAGCGGGATTAGCTTCCTTACGGTTAGACTTAGTGAAACGGACATTAAACTTATGATTATCGTTTATGTTCCAATCCAAACGAGCCAGGATGCGATAGGCAGGCGTCTTAAGATTATAATTCTGCCAAGGACCTGTGGTTATGCCGTAATTAGTCTGCAAATAGTTAGACAGACTCTCTAATTCAGAAAGCCTTGGTCGACGGTTGGTTGCGGTGTATGGCGTAGAACCATTACCTGCCTGCACGGCTGGGCCGGCAGTTACATTATCCTCATACTCACCGTTCACAAAGAAAAAGAGTTTATCCTTCAAAATAGGACCTCCAAAGCTCAAACCAAAGGTACTATTATGACCTTTTGGCAATAACAGCTCGGTAGAGTGGATTTTCTTACCCTTCAGGTCAGAACTTGTCAGGAAAGTATATACCATACCCTTGAAGGTGTTAGTACCACTCTTGGTTACAGCATTAATGCCACCACCCGTAAAACCACTCTGGCGCACATCGTATGGCGTTACAGAGACTGTCATCTGGTCGAGAGCCTCAAGTGAGATTGGTGTACCGCCACCAGGCAGCGGACTTGGTTCCATACCAAACGAGTCGTTGAACGAGGCACCATCGATAGTAACAAACGACTGGCGATAGTTACCTCCACCAATAGCCATACCGCTGGCAGAGCTCGACTGTGGAGTCATCTTCATCAAGTCGGTCATCGAACGTCCGATGGTAGGTACAGCAGCCATCTGATTGGCATTAAGATTGGTTACAGCACCACTGCGGTCGCTACGCATCGTATTGTTAGCCTTAGCAGTAACCACAATTTCCTGTATCATCTCCGAACCTTCACTCAGCGAAGCATCAACTACAGCATTCTGTCCCAGAGCCAACTGTATGTCAGCGAACTTTGCTGTCTGGAATCCTATGTACGACACCTCAACCTCGTAAGGACCACCTGCCTTCATACCCGTAATGGTATAATGGCCATCGATATTGGTTACAGCACGATATACTGAACCTGAGGGAACATGCTTTGCTGTAATGGTTGCTCCAATAGCCTCTTCGCCACCAGCCATCACGGCACCTGTGATTCCTGAGGTTGTGACCTGAGCAAAAACGGAAAGCGAAACTGTTAATATAGCTACCGTTATTAGTAGTATTCTTTTCATTGGCAACCGGTTTTATTAGACTTTGGGGCAAAGATACAAAATAATTTGAAAGAATGCAAGTTTTTATATAAAAAATCACATTTCTAAACTGCGTTTCAAATCGGGTATAGGCAAATGGCCGTTTGGGTATAGGCAAATATTCGTTTGGGTATAGGCAAACAGTATCATAATAGGCATCCTGTACCTATTATCCTTATTGTTTGTACTTGCTACCCTTAGTTTTTCCCCTATCAAACCTTACCATTAGCAGTCACCCAGCAATCAATATCTAATATAACTACTTGATATTCTGATATTTATATTTACCACTACACTTTTTTGCTAGCCTCGTTGGTCACATGGCCACAGCTGTGACCGTGTGACCGTTGGCTTTATTTCACAATCATCTTCTTATTCTTGCGGATGTAGATACCCTTCTTGAGATTCTTTCCATCTACACGCTGTCCACGAAGATTGTAAATCGAGTCATCATCCTGAATGAAGATAGTCTTGGTAATCTCCTCGATACCAGATGTTGCAGGTACATAGTTGTTATAACTGAAAGCATCATCCATCTTGTTACCCCAGATATACTGCTCCAGACCTGGATAATCAACAAACGGATTGCGGTTGCCCTGAATGCCATAGATACCCTCATTACGCTTGATCTCCTTCTCGCTCACAGGATCGTTGGCCGACCAACGGAGCAGCATCTTAATGGCCCAATCCTTAAAGAACGGATAGACAGTAGAATTGAGCATCGACTTATAACCTCTATCCCACTTCTTGGGGGTGCGAGTTTCGCCTTTCTCGTTTTTATACGACTCGTAACGGGTGGCCATATAGAAATAGACACGAGCCAGATCGCCCTTATACTCGTCGTTGGGTTCGAACACTTTTCCATTCTCACCAGAAACGGTATAACCCAGACTGTCTACAGCGATTCCGAACTTAGAGAAGCCGCCTGCAGACTGACTGATAACAGAATCGCCCACCTCGCCATAAGGATAAGAGGAACGCATCTCGTTGACATAGCGATCGGTGGGGAACAGGTGATGAAGGTCGGTATACATAGGGTACACATTGGTACTATAGTTATCTTGTGTTCCCTCATTAAACCAGCTTTTCGGCATCGCATGCTCGCGATTGTATCTCTCGCCCTCGTTCACTTCGTTGCCATTGTCCTGATCGGTTTTGGGAGTGAAGTTTGAGACACCGGAATAAATATCCCATATCTTACCATCCTCACGAACATCGTAGGCATTAATAGCATTCCAAACACCTGGGGTATAGCTCTGAATGGTATGGTTGCTGATGATTGAAAACAAAGCTGTTTTAAGTTCCTCAGCCTTCTTGCCGTCGGCTCCCTGATAATAGGTATCCGTATTGTTGGGCCCCTGAGCCCAGACAGCGAAGGATGCAAAAAGAGAAATAAAAAGTAGATATTTCTTCATTTTTATACTTGCATTAGGAAAAAATGCTCCCAATGCCTGAACCGGCATCGGGAGCAAATATTGTTAAGAACTAAAATTAATTAGCGTGCTTGAATGAGAAGCAAACACCTTTGCTAAGCTGCGGAACACCATTATAGCTTGTCTTGTAAGCAATAATAGTGATCTGGTCGCCTACCTTGATGTTGTTGTCCTGAATAAGGTACTTGCGGTCGTCGCCTGTAGCACCCCAACCAGGATAGCATCCATACACATATATCTCGCTGGTTCCGTCGCTGAAGAAGAGGTTACCATAGTCGTTATCGTTACCCTTATCATCCTTCAGTGAGGTGATAGTACCAGTTACCATGTAATAGGTATTCTTATCGTCCTCCTTAGCAAGAAGCTCGGTAATAGTAGCAGTCTGGACTGCATACTTGATAGCCTCGAATTTACCAGAAACCATCTGTGGTGTACTCTTGTAAGCACCACGCTGGCCTACTACGGTAACAACATCACCTACCTTTGCGCCAGAATCCTTGAAACCAGCTGCACGATAAACGAGCACCTTACCAGAGTAGTCCTGAATATAGAAGCTCTCACCCTGCTTGTCGCTAGTATAAAGCTCGGTTACAACACCAGTAATGCGATAGTTGGTAGTACCAACCTCAGCAGCCAGGAAGTCGGCAACGTTGGTCTCAATGATAGCACCCTTCTGAGTGATAGTTGCCTGAGAGGTGTACTCCTTAGAACCATCGGTAGTCTTGAAGGTTACAGTAACCTCGCGATCGCCACCCTCGTTGTTCTTAGCATAGAAGGTAACAGTTGGGTTAGCACCTACAGTTGAAGAGGTAACACCCAGCCACTCCTTAGCCTCGGCAGGAATCTCAACAGCAACGCCAGTACCCTTACAGGTGAGGTGAGCAGTGATTTCGCCACCAGCAACAGGAAGCTCGCTTGATACTGCACCATCAACAGTCAGAGAGTCGACCTTGATAAGAGACTTAACAATCTTAACTACAGTTACGTTAACCAGCTCTACAGTACCATTATAGGTAGTCTTTGGACCCTGAACAGTAACCTGGTCGCCAACCTCGATACCCAGACTTGAGAAGTTCTTCTCGGCACCCTTTGCATCGAGCGTACCATAGATGTAAACCTCGCCTGTACCATCGTTGATATACCAGTTACCATAAGTGGTATTGGCAATAGATGTAACCACACCAGTTACCTGATAGGTCTTAGAGTCAGGACCAGCCAGAACCTCTGCGCAAGAAGCGTTCTCGATAGTTACCAATCCCTGAATAACGCGGATACGCTGCTCCTCACCATTTGATGTGATAATAAGTTCGCATGAACGGCCTTCGCCAGCCTCAGCACTGAACACGAGCTTGGTCTCGCCTGCAGCACCTGATTCCTGATTAACCTTAAGCCATGTTGGAGTGGCATAATGCTTAACCACTTCCTTATCACCTTCCTTCTCTTTTACCTCGAAAATCTTCTCGAACTCCCAATTACCATTGGCTGTGAGTTCAATCTCTGTTGATCCGCCAGCAGTGTTAAGAGAAACGTATGACTGCGAAACTCTGATGCCCTCGAGATATGAAGGATCATTATCTTTTGCACAGCTAGTGAATAATGCAGCTACAACTGCTACAAGAGACGGAATGAAATATTTAAGTTTCATATTTGTCTTACCTTTAATTAATTAGTTGAAATAATACTTAACACCGATAGAAGCATACCAGCACTGACCAAGACTATAGTTAGTAGTCCAAGTCTGAGTGTTGCCATTGATAGACTTTGGAGTAGAGAAGGTAGCGAAGCCCTGTGCGTCGACACCCTCGTACTTCAGGATCTTAGCCTCTGAACCAATCTCAGGATTCAGATACTTAGCTACACCCCATGAAGAATCGAAGAAGTTGAGAACGTTCTTCATATCGAATGTGAGCTGCAGCATGTGCTTGGTCTTACCGATGTTCAGCTTGAAGTCGTGCTTGTAGCCGAAGTCAAGGCGGTGTACCCATGGAGAGTAAACGCTGTAAGCCTCAGCATACTCACCCTGATGCTTGCTCAGATAGCTATCGTTGTGAACATAGTCCATGAAGCGGGTCTTGTCGTCGTCGCTTACAAAGCGGAACATATTGTTAGCGACCTCCTCATCTGTTGGGATGTAGAGTGCATCGTAAGCGTAACCATCGCCGTTCATATCGTTCTGCATCATGTAAGAGTAGCTGTTTCCACCACGCCATGCTTCGTATACGAAGTTATAGTGGTTGCCACACTTATCGTGAAGAGTAGCGCTTGCTACGATACGATCAGGAGTTACATACTGAGAGTTGTGCAACTTGATGTTGTTTGGTCCCTCGTAAGTAGGAACGTATGTGAATGCAGACTCAGCAGCTGAACCAGGCATACCAGTAACCTCCTTAGATACAGTGTGAGTATAAGCAGCCATCAGGCTTACCCAGTCGGCAGGCTGAGCGTTCAGAGTAATGTTAGCGCTCCAACCGTAACCACGGCTTGTGTTCTCAAGAACAAATGCCTTAGTACCGCTGCGGAAATCATCTGGGAAGATAGGACGGTTGTCAACACCATTGAAGCGAGCGAAACCACCTACGTTCTTAATACTCCAGTCAGAGATTGATACACCATTAAGAGTCTTATTGTAGATTCCCTCAACAGTAACTGTGAATGGGAACTCAACAGGAATCTGATAGTCGATAGCCAAAGAGGTCTTCCAAACCTGAGGCATCTTGAAGCTAGGATCAACACCGTTAACAGCAGAAGGAACTGTTCCGTCCTCAGGCTTAACAGTTGTAGGATAGCCGAGGCTCTGGAGCTTAGCAAGCATATCGCTGACATTTGTCATAGGACCACCAGCGAACTCTTCCATACCAAAGCCCATCTTGCTGGCATTCTTAGCATTGATCTGTGCCTGATACTGAACCAGACCGCCATTGGTAGGCATGTTGGTGAAGAATACCAGAGGCAGACGACCAGAGAAGAGACCCGTACCACCACGAACCTTCAGGCTCTTGTCACCAAATACGTCGTAGGTGAATCCCAGACGTGGAGAGAAGGTGATGCTGTTCTTTGGCCACTTACCTGTATCAACGTGACGACCGTTATAATCGAGATTCAGAATAGCTGCGTTAGTCATCAGGTCGCTGTTGTTGAAGAACAATCCATCAACACGCAGACCGTAGGTGAGCTTGAACTTATCGTTAATGTTCCACTCATCCTGAGCGTAGATACCAGGACGGTTGAACTGAACGCGAGCAGCAGGAGCTGTCTCACCATCGTAACCGTAAGTCAGACAGAAAATCTCAGGAGTCTGGTTGAACAACATATCTGGCTGCAGTACACCACCAATATACATATTGTCGGAGAGGTTGTAACGATAGTAACCAGAACCGTTACGCATATACATATTGTCGGCCATCTGATGCTCGAAACTGATACCAGCCATAATCTTATGGGCACCAGCATAATAAGTTACATCGTCCTTGATGTTCCAAATAGTGTTATGAACAGCGTTGTTCCATGTGAACAGCTCATAACCCAGAGCGATGTAGTTGTTATCGTCCTTAGTGATATCAATGAATGGGAACTCAGAAGAGTTTGTACCACGGATATCATCGAGTTTAGAGATAGTAGCCAGCAACTGGTTAGAAAGATTATCAGTAAGACGGCTATTGAAGTCGAGTGACCAAGAATGTACGGTATTCTTCATTGAGTACATTGAGTTGGCATATGCCATAGAATACTGAGACATACGGGCACCACTCATACGAGTACCACCATCCATAGAGGTAGCATTTGGAGCGTTCCATACATTATTCTTAGTATAGTTATAGCGCAGAGCCACCTTGTGACGATCGTTGATGTTCCAGTCTAAGCGGGCCATCAGCTTGTAGTTACTCTCATCAGCTGGGAAGCTTGTCCAAGAACCGGTATCGTAACCGTACTTGTTGGCCATATAATTAGAAATAGCCTCAAGATCCTTGTTGGTTGTACGAGAGATATAGTTTTCAGCATCAGCCTTACCATCCTCAGAACCCTTCCAACGGTTAACAACTGATGGAATCTTAATCATTTCTCCGTTGACGAAGAAGAAGAGTTTGTTCTTGATGATTGGGCCACCCAGAGTGAAACCGTAAGTAGTAGTCTGAGACTTCTCACGAGCACCCTGAATCTGCTGGCGATTTACAGCGTCACCCTGCATATTCTCATTCTTGTGATAAACGTAAGCACTACCCTTGAAGGTGTTAGTACCCGACTTAGTAATAGCGTTTACACCACCACCGATGAAGTTGGTCTGACGAACATCGTAAGGAGAGATAACAACCTGCAACTCTTCGATAGCATCGATAGAGATTGGGTTACCACCACCAGGAAGGTTTGCACTCAAACCAAAGTTGTTGTTAAAGTTAGCACCATCAACAGTGAAGTTGGCTGTACGACCATCAGCACCAGCGAAGCTCATGCCATTACCTCCATAAGGAGACAGACGAGTAACATCTGTGATTGAACGGCTAACGGTTGGCAGGTTGGTAATCTGCGAGCTGTTAATGTTAGTAGCAGCACCTGTCTTCTCAGCAGCGAACTTTGAAGCCTTACCACTTACTACAACCTCTGCAAGCTCAGTAGCGTCCTCTGACAAGAATACTGAGAGATTGTAGGTTTCAGCCAGCTGGAGGATAATCCCCTTAACGGTTTTGGGCTGGAAACCGATGTAAGAAATGGTCACATTGTAAGGACCACCAGTACGCATACCATTAATCGAGAAACGACCTGTGGTATTGGTCACTGCTGTGTAACGAGTACCAGAAGGCTCGTGAACAGCCACAACTGTAGCACCGATGACTTCCTCGCCATTAGCATCGTCGAGGGTCACCTTTCCAGCCATACTTGAAGTTGTGATTTGCGCCATCAATGTTAGCGAAAACGTTAACATCATAGCAACCAGAAAGAGTAATCTTTTCTGCATAAATTTTTAACTGTTTTAATTAATTAATTATCGGAATAAAACCGGATTATTTAAATTTCGCCGCAAAGTTAGAAAAAAATATTCTATTTATTGATAAAAATCGACAACTTTTTAAAAAAAACGCAAAAAAACTTGAGTAAAGTTAATCCTCCTCCTCAAGGTCCTCAAACTCAAAATCGTCCAAATCTTCGATTTCGTCGTCATCAATGTACTCTATGTCCTCATCTTCGCCCTCATCGGCAAGTTCCTGAGCAAAAACACTCATATCCTTGTCGCGATGCACAAGAGAGTCCTCAGAGGTAATCACATTGAGTTTATTGCTTTCTGAGTTAAGTTCACTCCAAAGCACATCCTTTAGTTCGTCTAGTCCGTAACCTGTTACTGCCGAGATAAACACCACGGGAAGATCGCTTGGCAGAGTCTCCTTAAGCATCTCTATCAGTTCTTCGTCAAGGAGATCGCACTTGGTTACAGCCAGAACGCGATGTTTATCGAGCATCTCAGGATTAAACTGAGCAAGCTCGTTGAGCAAAATTTCATATTCTCGCTTAATATCATCTGTATCGCCAGGTACCATAAAGAGCAACAGCGAGTTTCGCTCAATATGGCGCAAAAACCTGAGTCCCAAGCCCTTACCCTCGGAAGCACCTTCGATAATTCCTGGTATATCGGCCATCACAAACGACTTGTTATCACGATAACCAACAATACCCAATGAGGGTTCCATCGTAGTAAAGGGATAATTTGCTATCTTGGGCTTAGCATTTGAGAGCGATGAGACCAAGGTAGATTTTCCCGCATTAGGAAAACCTACCAAGCCCACATCAGCTAAGAGTTTCAATTCAAGGATGATGGTCATCTCCTGCATGGGTTCACCAGGCTGAGCGTAACGCGGAGCCTGATTGGTAGCGGTACGGAACTGGAAATTACCCAATCCGCCACGACCACCCTTGAGCAGCAGAACTTCCTGACCATCGTATGTAACATCGCAGACATATTTACCCGTTTCGGCGTTATAGACTACAGTACCACAAGGCACATCGATGTAAACATCTTTTCCATCGGTGCCATGACACTTGTCGCGACCACCATTACCTCCGTGTTCAGCAAAGATATGGCGCTCGTATTTGAGGTGCAAAAGAGTCCAGTAGTTATGGTTTCCGCGCAGAATAATACTTCCACCCTTTCCACCATCACCACCATCAGGGCCACCATTAGGATTATACTTTACATGGCGCAAATGCATACTGCCCTTACCTCCCTTACCAGAGCGGCAGTAAATCTTAACGTAGTCTACGAAATTTGATTCCATTTAGATATTGTCAATAACTTGGCAAATGTCTCCGAAAATACGCTCCAGCTCGCCCAGACCGTCGATATGATAGTGAACACCCTCCTTCTTATACCACTCAATGAGAGGCATTGTCTGAGAGTGATAAACCACGAGGCGCTTCTTGATTGTCTCCTCGTTGTCGTCAGCACGTCCGCTCTGCTGTCCACGCAGGATAAGACGCTTCATCAGCTCATCCTCAGGAACATCAAGCTCAATCATAGCTGCAACCTTGTCACCACGCTCATCGAGCATCTTCTTCAAGGCCTCAGCCTGTGGGATAGTACGGGGGAATCCGTCGAAGATAACACCTTTGCTATCGCGTCCGAAGCTATCATATACAGAAGCAAGGATGCTAACCATAAGATCATCGGGAATAAGCTGTCCCTTCTCAATATAGCTGGCAGCAGTCTTACCCAGTTCTGTACCATTTTTGATTTCACCACGAAGTACGTCACCTGTTGAGATGTGGTTAAGTCCGTACTTCTCAATCATCTTATCACTCTGTGTTCCCTTGCCTGAGCCAGGAGCACCAAAAATAACGATATTCTTCATTATCCTGATATTTAGTTTAATTTAAGTTTATTCATTAATGATTGTGTAAATATCCTTCAAACCTCTGGCCTGCTGATCGTAATCCAAGCCGTAACCAAGAATAAAATCATCGGGAATGCTGAAGGCTACGTATTCCGGATGGATATCCTCCTTCAGCTTGCTGGGTTTAAAGAACAATGTGCAGATATGAATGGATTCAGGGTTACGAGTGCCCAGCGACTCTATCATCTGTTTCATAGTAAGACCGCTCTCCACAATATCTTCTACAATAATCACCGTACGATTAGTCAAGTCCTCGTTAATACCAAACACCTCCTTGATTTTACCTGTCGAGGTGGTTCCCTGATAGGAAGCCAACTTCACAAAAGAAATCTCGCAAGGAATAGTCATCTCACGTATCAAGTCGGCCGCAAAGATAAACGCACCATTCAAAACGCCTAACAACAGGGGATTCTTACCCTCCATATCCTTGCTTATCTGCTGAGCCACAGCCTTTACACGCTCCTTGATTTCTGCCTCAGTGATGGAGGTCTTGAACGATTTATCCTTAACTTTGATAATACTCATACGCTGAAAGAATTAAAAATTTGTGCAAAATTACAAAAATTCTGCCAAACTCTATCATTCATTAGCAATTTTTTCGTATTTTTGCACCATTATGAAGATATTTACGAGCGCACAAGTCCATGAATTGGACAAATACACTATAGACAACGAGCCCATTAAATCTATTGATTTGATGGAGCGAGCCGCAAAAGCATTGACACAAGCAATAACAGACAATTGGAACTTCAACACACCTGTTATTATTTTTGCCGGTCCCGGCAATAATGGCGGCGATGCATTGGCTGTGGCAAGAATGCTGATAGAGAAGGACTACGAAGTAACAGTATACTTGTTTAACATAACCGGACATCTGTCGGAAGACTGCCTTGCCAACAAGAAGCGCCTGATTGAAAAGCGTTCGAGGGCACTGATTGAGGTTATGCAGGAGTTTGAGCCACCACAGCTGGAAGAAGGAACATTGGTGGTTGACGGTTTGTTTGGCTCTGGTCTGAACAAGCCTCTGGCTGGCGGATTCGCCTCGTTAGTAAAGTATATTAATGCATCACGAGCACAGGTAGTCAGCATCGACGTTCCGTCTGGACTTATGACAGAGGACAATACATATAATGTAAAGGCCAACATCATACGTGCAGATATGACTCTGACACTCCAACTGCCAAAATTATCTTTCCTGTTTCCAGAGAATCAACAGTTTATTGGTAAGCTCAAGATTCTGGACATACGCCTGAGCAAGCAAGGAATTGACAAAATAGATGCCAACTACACATTACTCGAAGAGAACGACGTTCGTCCTCACATACTTAAGCGCGATCCATTTGCCCACAAAGGCAAAATGGGTAACGCATTGATTATAGCAGGAAGTTACGGAATGTGTGGAGCTTCAGTCCTTGCCACCCAAGCATGTTTACGTGTTGGAGCAGGAAAGGTTACAGCACATACACCAAAACGCAACAGTACAATACTACAGATAAGCGTACCCGAGGCTATCATTCAGTTCGACAGAGAAGAAACAACATTCTCGGAGGCTGTAGACACAGAGGATTTCAACGCTTTGGGCATAGGACCTGGACTTGGAACCAGCGAACAAACAGCGATTGCCATCATAGCCCAGCTGCGCAGAACACAATGCCCTATCGTTGTAGATGCTGATGCTATCAACATCTTAGCGAATCATCGTGCATGGTTGCAACAACTTCCAAAGGGAATCATCATGACTCCACATCCCAAGGAGTTCGACAGACTGGAAGGTCCCTCTAACGACAGTTTCGAACGCTTGATGAAAGCCCGCGATCTGGCAGAACGTATTCATGGATACATTCTGCTCAAAGGTCATCACAGTTCACTCTGTCTGCCTGACGGACACATCATCTTCAACTCTACAGGTAATGCCGGTATGGCCACAGCAGGTAGTGGCGACGTACTGACAGGTATCATTACAGGCCTGCTGGCTCGCGGATACAATCAGGAAAACGCATGTATTGTAGGCATGTATCTACACGGAATGGCTGGCGACATCGCTGCACGCGAATTAGGAGAAGAGAGTGTGATAGCAAGCGACATTATCAAGAATCTGCCTTACGCATTTAAACGACTTAATGAATGAGTAGAAAATTAGCTTTATTTATAGCCTTGGCATTAGGTGCAACTGGTTCATTGGCTCAGACCGTTATAAGCAACTACAAGCCAGGAGTAACCAGCGAGGGAGCAGTGTATTATCTGCCCAAAACCGCAATACGTGTAACACTTCAGATAGAAAAAACAACATACACCCCAGGAGAGTTCTGTAAGTATTCAGAAAAATACCTGCGAATAAAGGATGTAGCTTCTGCTCCATCTACCAAATATCGTTTGATATCAGTACAGCAGGAGCCTTTTGCCGTTGCTGACACATCAAAATGTTATGCGGTAAAGTATGATGCCAAGACCTCTGCTTGTAATGTCAGACTATCTGATGAAGGTATCCTGTTGGCTATAAACCAGAATATCAAGCAACAGGCACAACAAAAAATAACTAACGCCCCCAAAGTTAAGCCTGCTAGCAAGTCGCCAAAGTCATATCTTAGCGAAGAGATTCTCTCTGCCGGTAGCACATCAAAGATGGCAGAACTTACTGCTCAGGAGATTTATGAGATTCGCGAGAGTCGTAGCATGCTGGCCAAAGGACAGGCCGACTTTATGCCAAAGGACGGCGAACAGCTCAAACTGATGCTACAGGAACTCGGGACTCAGGATGAGGCGCTTACAAGCCTCTTCACTGGTGTAACAACAAGCGACACCACCACGCATACTATAACCTATCTAGTAAATAAGCCTGTAAAGCGTGATGTATTGTTCCGTTTTTCTTCAGACTTCGGACTTGTAGACAGCGATGACCTTTCGGGTACACCTTATTATATATATATAGAAGACCTAAAAACAGTAGCAGAGCCTGCACCTGTTGATCCGAAGAAAAAAGTAAAACCACAACAATCAGGCATCTACGTAAATATTCCAGGCAAGATGCGCTCAACAATCTTCGACTCTAAAGCTCAGATTGTAGCAAACGAGTTTCCTGCCCCACAATTTGGAAATGTAGAGCTGCTGAGTGGAGCTTTATTCAACAAGCGTTATACCAGCAAACTACTGCTCAACCCACTTACAGGAGCGGTTGAGAAACTGGAAGCAGAGCAACCAAGATAATTACTTTTCAGAGAAGATTACCTGAATAAGAGTCTGCCCTACAGCTTGTAGGGTATTCTTATCGATATGATCCATATCATCATTTATGGTATGCCATGTAGGACCAAAGCTACTTTGTTCGCAGTTTGGATAATATGGAATAATATCGATAGTAGGAATCTTTGCCTTAGTATTCACTGGCACATGGTCATCGGTAACACCTGTTCCAAGCTGCGTGGGGAACATACTTCCATAGCCAACAACCTGAGCTGCGCGCCAAACCTTATCTACAATGCTACTGGCATGCTGTACAGAAAAAGGCTCTTTATAGAACTGAGCGCCTTGCCCACCTACCATATCAAGCAGGATTCCAAAACGGGCCTTATATCCTTTCTTATGCAGGTTGGCCGACCAATACTGTGCACCAAGTGCCCAAGAATCGCCATCATAATCAGCATCACTCCACTGAGGCACACCCCAGTCTTCGGCATCGAAACAGATAAAGTCAACTCCCATCTGCAGAGTATCTTTCGATAGCAGTCTGGCAACCTCAAGCATAACAGCCACGCCCGATGCTCCATCGTTAGCAGCCAGCACAGGTGTTTTATGATTTGCTTCATCAGGATCATTATCTGCCCAAGGACGACTGTCCCAATGTGCACAAAGTAATATGCGATCTGTGAGATCAGGACGATAGCTTGCAATAATATTGGTGCTTTTGAGCGATGTGCCATCGTAACCCTTAAGCACAGCCTTCTGAGGAATTACATCCATTCCAAATCCCTTGAACTTAGAGATAATCCACTGCTCGCAGTCATCATGAGCCTTACTGTTCATAGTACGTGGTCCGAAATCACATTGATCCTTACAGTACTGATAAGCACTATCTGCACAGAACACAGGACCAACAGGCTGCATTGAAGCAGACTCGTCAGTAGTCTGCTTACGAAGATTTCCACAACTTACTACAAAAAGTGAAAGGGCTAAGGCCGCTAAGATATTCTTGTTCATTTTTAAATTCTAACCTTTTGGCATTCTTCCATTACTCGCAAGAAGTTACCTCCCCAGATTTTCTGGATATCTTGCTCGCTGAATCTGCGAGCCAGCAATCTGCGAGTAAAATTAATTAGTTCAGATGAATTGGCCAGACCTCTAACACCGCCATCGCCATCAAAATCCGTTCCAAGACCTACATGGTCTATACCCATCACGCCTATTGCATGCTCAAGATGGGCAA
Organism: uncultured Prevotella sp.; assembly: GCA_902800365.1. GTDB lineage: Bacteria > Bacteroidota > Bacteroidia > Bacteroidales > Bacteroidaceae > Prevotella. The sequence goes on from CADCEF010000001.1 coordinate 65,849, forward strand.
TAACATCATTTATGGTTGCCTCGCCTTCTTTTCGAAGGAATCCGTTATAGATAGTGGTCTGAGCCACACCACCCTTCTTTGCAAGAGCACGCATTTGATCGTCGGTTAAATTACGCTGATGATCACAGAGTGCGCGTGCTGAAGAATGGCTACATACGATAGGCACATTGCTTATTTCCAATGCCTGATAGAAACTTTCCTCACCTGCATGGCTCATATCTACCAGCACTCCAAGACGATTCATCTCCTTGATTACCTTCTCGCCAAACTCACTCACTCCGTGATGAGTGTGCTGAGTTTTCGAAGCAGAATCACAAACATCATTATCGCCATTATGACAAAGAGTCATGTAAACAATTCCTCTATCAACAAAGTGCTTAATATTCTCAAGTTTACCATCGATCGCAATCGAATTTTCGATACCCAGCATTATGCTCTTCAGCCCCATATGCTTGTTCATCCACAAGTCACGAGGAGTGCTGGCAATACGGATATAATCGCTATTCTGACTTACAATCACCTCAATCTGGTCGAAAATACTGTCAGCGTAAGCCTTAGGATTATCGGTGGGTTGAGGCAGATAAGCCACCATAATAGTCGCATCCTGACGACCTTCGGTCATCTTATGAAGGTCGACCAGTATCTTTCTGTCACGATGGTCAAAGTGTATTCCTTGAGGGAAGAACATCGGAGTATCACAATGGGTATCGAGAGTCAATACTCTGTCGTGGGTTCTGTGAGCCTCACGATAGCTCTTAGCCTCACCTACGAGCCATTGGAACAAAGGAAGTCCTTCTTCCATACACTCCGGATGCCACTGAACGCCGAGTATAGACTTAAACTCAGTGCTCTCCATTGCCTCTACTATTCCATCAGCCGATTTTGCAACAATTCTGAATTTGTCGCCAGTCTCAGCCACTGCCTGATGATGGAATGAGTTAACCATCAGTTTTTCTTCCTTATATATATTAAATAAGGTAGAATCTTGTTCAATTGTTACACTATGAGTTGCCTCCGAACGATCAGCATCCTGCGAATGCTTTATAGTTGCCACATCGCTTATATCCTGACTAACCTTACCTCCGAACGCACTTGCTAACGTCTGAATTCCCCTACAGATACCCAACATAGGTATCTGACGATTATATGCCAGACGAGCTATCAACAGCTCAGGAAGATCACGTTCCTGATTGATACCATGAAGTTTGGGCGATGGTTCTTCACCAGTCCAAAGAGGATTGATATCAGCTCCACCGCTCAATATCAGAGCATCAATATGCTCTAATGTATTAATGATAACATGCTTATCAGCCACAGGCGGAATCACAACAGGCACTCCACCCGCCTCGACTACCGACTGATAATAGCCACGGCCCAACTTACAGGTAAGATCTTCGTAGTTACCAGTTATTCCAATAACAGGACGTTTTTCTGCTTCTGGATAGTGAGAATAAACGTCGTTCAGATACGACTTGAGGTCAAATCTGCTCATGGTTTCTTTTCTTCTTCGTCGAGCACGATGGGTATCTCACGCTTCAGGCTCTGCTCCAACGAGATCAGAGTCTCTGTGGCAACAACTCCAGGAGTTCCCTGCAGTTTGCCATTCAGCAACTCCATCAGCTGCTCATTATCCCTGGCATAGAGTTTTACCAACATCGTATACGGACCAGTGGTGAAGTGACATTCTACCACCTCGGGGATGTGCTTCAAGCGCTCTACCACCTCCTTGTACATCGAACCTCTCTCAAGGTTGATACCTACATAGGTACAAGTAGAATAACCTAAGCTCTTAGGATTTACATCGAAACCGCTACCGGTTATCACATCGGCATCGATAAGATGCTGAACACGCTGATGAATCGCAGCACGCGACACATTACACTCTGCGGCTACATCCTTGAAAGGGATACGCGCATTTTTGGAAAGAATACTAAGAATCTTCTTGTCCAGAAAATCAATTTTCTCCATTAAGTTTCCTTTTCGTTACATTTTGTTAGCAAAAGTAAGCATTTTTATTGAATAACGCAATTTTTTTGGAGAAAAAATTAAAAAAGTGTGCCACTTTTGTGACACACTTGCTTATTTCTTGGCTTTTTTCTGTGTTTTTGTATTTTTTTCGATTGCTGGTTTATCACTTACGATTCCAACCAACTCGATATCAAAAACCAGAGTGCTGTATGGTTTTATCTGACCAGCATCACGACTTCCGTAAGCTATATCATAAGGAATATACACCTGCCATTTAGAACCTACAGGCATCATTGTGAGTGCCTCAGTCCAACCCTTGATAACATCAGTTGGGCGGAACTCAGCAGGCTCGTCGCCATGATTCTTTGATGCATCGAATACGGTTCCATCAATCAGACGTCCCTCATAATGTACCTTAACCTTGTCGTTAAGACTAGGAACAGCACCGGTTCCCTGCTTCAGCACCTTATACTGCAGTCCGCTTGGAAGAACAATTACACCATCCTTCTTTGCATTCTCCTTCAGGAACTCCTCGCCAGCCTTACGGTTTGCACCATAAAGTTTCTCATCACGCTCGGCTCTTGCTGCATCAACCTTGTTTCTTACCAAAGCATCGGCAGCAGCAGTCTTAAAGAATGTAGTATCATTAAGAAGTGCATCTGCAAATCCCTTGAAGAACAAATTAGCCGAGATAGAGTCAGAGCTGTCCTTGAATTCACCCATCAGCTGTGGCAGCATACGCTCCTTGAGCTGCTGGGCGATTGAAGTACCCATAATATAGGCCTTAACCTTAGGATCGTTAACATCCTTAGCTACGGTCTCTTTGAAACCACAAATGAAGTCGGCCATATAAGCGGTATCAACCTTCTGCTGAAGCAGATACTCAACCAGACCTTGTGTTGCCGACATACCAGCAGCATAGCTCACAGAGTCAGAGCTATTATTCAAGCTAATAGTCTCTACTACCGGAGCCTGCTCCACAACTACAACCTTCTTTTTCTTGGCTGCATCAACTGTAGACAAAGATGCACCCGCCACAAGGGCGAGTGCAATTATCAGATTCTTTTTCATTTACTTTCTCTTAGGATTAACCTCGATCAGTTCAATCTTGAAGATCAGAGCTGAGAAAGGATCGATTTTACTCTGGGCACGCTCACCATAAGCCAGCTCCTGAGGAATGTAAACCTCCCAAACAGAACCAGCAGGCATGTGAGTAAGAGCCTCGGTCCAACCCTTGATAACCTGGTTGGCACGGAACATAGCAGGCTCACCACGCTTGTAAGAGCTATCGAAGATTGTATCGTTGATAAGACGACCCTCATAGTTTACCTTTACCAGTGAGGTGTCAGCAGGAATAGCACCTGTGCCCTCCTTGATAACCTTGTACTGAACGCCGCTAGGCAGAGTCTTTACGCCATCCTTCTTAGCGTTGGCAGCAAGGAACTTCTCACCAGCCTCCTTGTTAGGACCATAGGTCTTAACCAGCTCCTTAGCCTTGATTGACTGAATCAGGCGCTGAGCAACCTCCTGAGCAGAGTCAACAGTCATCAGACCCTTCTTACCAGTAGTACCACTGATGAATCCAGCGAGGAAGTTCTTAAGTGAGATAGTCTTTGTAGAATCATCACCGAATACCTCGTGGTTGATACCCTTAACCATACGGTTAGCAATCTGCTGACCAATCTGGATACCTGCATAGTAAGCAGCCTTCTTCTTGTTGTCACCAGCATTAGCACCCTCGTTCAAACCTTTGATAAACTCAGCCATGTAAGCGGTGTCTACATCAAGACTACCTACGAGATACTCTTTCAGACCCTGAGTCTGAGCCATACCAATGGCGTAACTCATGGTGTCAACGTCGGTTTTCAGATTGGCTTTTGGACCCTGATTGCCACATGCTGTGAAACCAGCAGCAGCGATAGCCAGAACGGCTACAATTGAAATCTTTTTCATTGTTTTCTGTTATTTTTTAAACTACTTGTATTAACTCTACATCGAAGATCAGAGCAGCGAATGGAGGAATAGATGCACCTGCACCACCCTCGCCATAAGCCAGGCGGTAAGGGATAAAGAAACGATACTTAGCACCCTCCTGCATCAGCTGCAGTCCCTCGGTCCAACCAGCGATAACCTGCTGGAGTGGGAATGTAGCGGGCTCGCCACGCTGATATGAGCTATCGAATACTGTGCCGTCGATAAGTGTACCCTCGTAGTGGCACATAACGGTATCCTTGGCTGATGGCTTCTTACCGTTACCCTCTTTCAGCACCTGATACTGCAGTCCGCTAGGCAGTGTAACTACCTCGGCCTTCTTACCGTTCTCAGCAAGGAACTTCTCGCCTGCTTCCTTATGTGCCTTTCCTTTCTCGGCACGCTCAGCCTGGAGCTTCTGCTCCTGCTTCTGGAAATATTCCTGTACAATTGTCTGAGCCTCACGGTGTGAAACCTTCAGCTCGTTACCTTTCAAAACATCGGTGATGGCCTGAGCAAAATCCTCGGCGCTGATATTGTCAGCACCCATCTGAGCCAGCTGCTGGCCGATGCCCAAACCTAAAGCATAACTTAACTTATCCATTCTCTATTTATTAATAATGTGTAATCTTATAAAATCGGGCGCAAAGGTACAATATTTTTTAGACATAAGTACATAAGAACATATATTTTTTTTGTTTCTTTTGTTCTTTTGACTAAAAAATCGTATATTTGCACATCATTAACACGTATTTGCTTATGAAAAAGATTGTTGTACTTACTGGTGCAGGCATGTCGGTAGAGAGCGGACTGAAGACTTTCCGCGATGCCGATGGTCTTTGGGAGAATTATCCCGTGCAGAAAGTTGCTACTCACGAAGGGTGGCTGGCCGACCCAACGTTAGTTACAAACTTCTATAATATGCTCCGCAAGAAGTGCTGGGGAGTAAAGCCCAACGAGGGACACAAGTTGGTGGCCGAACTCGAGAAAAACTACGACGTTACGGTTGTAACCCAGAATGTTGACAACCTGCACGAGATGGCTGGTTCTTCAAAAGTTATCCACCTTCATGGCGAACTGATGAAGGTTTGTTCAAGTCGCGATGTTGATGACCCACGCTATCATATTCAGCTCACACCAGAGAACTGTGAGATAGAGCCAGGCACAAAAGCTGGCGATGGTTCTCTGCTTCGTCCGTTTATAGTATTCTTCGGCGAGGCTGTTCCTAACATCTCGATAGCTGCCGAAGAAGTACAAGAGGCTGATATTCTGATAATTATCGGAACCTCGTTGGTGGTATATCCTGCCGCTGGACTGCTGCATTACGCACGCCCAGACGTACCTGTATATCTCATCGACCCTAACCCAATTAATGTTGGAGGCCGCGTAACACAAATCCAAAAAGGTGCCAGCGATGGAATGAAAGAACTCATGACCATCCTGAATAAATAACAAATCCCGCCAATTGGCGGGATTTATTTTTTATGCTCTGTCTTTTTTGATGAATTCTATAAGTCGTTCTACGGCTTCTTCCTCGGGGATATTCTTCTCTATGCACTCCTTGGCTTTGTAGAGTGAGATTTTTCCGCGTCCGGCACCAACGTATCCGTAATCGGCATCAGCCATCTCGCCCGGGCCGTTCACGATACATCCCATGATACCAATCTTAAGTCCAACCATATCCTTAGTTGCAGCCTTGATCTTAGCAATTGTCTCCTGCAGATTGTAGAGTGTACGACCGCATCCGGGGCACGAGATATACTCGGTCTTGGTAAATTTTATGCGGGCGGCCTGCAGAATAGCATCAGCAAGCTCAACCAACTTCTCTGTTGAGAATTGAGCGTTGATAATTGTGAGGTTGTGAGCTTTCTTATCAATCAGCAGTGCTCCTACAGCCATAGCGGCCTTAAGCTGAAGTGTTTCCCAGTCTGGGGCATCAACATTAAGAGTAATAGTATCATCCTTGATACTTGCCTCGGCCTCCTCGCGCAACTTTGTGCACTCAGGAATCATATCAACCAGCTTACGAGCCACGGGGATTTCGCACTCAGGCTCTTCTGACAACGAAACACGGATAGTATCACCAATACCCTCGGTAAGCAGAGCTCCGATACCAACGGCACTCTTTATGCGGCCATCTTCGCCCTCTCCAGCCTCGGTAACACCAAGGTGCAGAGGATAATGCATATCCTCCTTATCCATAGTAGCAACAAGCAGGCGCATTGTTGTAACCATCACTACGGTGTTTGATGCCTTGATTGATATCACAACATCGTTGAAGTTCTCTCTACGGAAGATGCGCAGGAACTCCATACAGCTCTCAACGATTCCTTCTGGGGTATCGCCATAACGACTCATAATTCTATCTGACAACGAGCCATGATTAACACCGATACGAACGGCAGTGTGATGCTCCTTACAGATATTCAGGAACGGAACCAGCTTTGCCTCAATCTTCTGCAGCTCGGCAGCATACTCCTCGTCGGTATACTCCAGATGTTTGAAGGTACGACCTGGGTCAACATAGTTACCTGGATTGATACGAACCTTCTCGCAGTAAAGTGCAGCCACATCGGCGGTATGAGCAGTGAAATGCACATCGGCCACAAGTGGAGTGTTATATCCGTCGGCCTTAAGCTGTGCCGATATATTCTTCATGTTCTCAGCCTCGCGGGTGCCTTGGGTAGTAAAGCGCACCAGTTCTCCGCCAGCATCGATAATGCGCTTAGCCTGAGCCACACAGCCCTCAGTATTATTGGTATCAACAGTACCCATCGACTGTATGCGGATGGGGTTCTGTCCACCTATACCGATATTTCCCACGCGGGTTTCGGATGATTGTCTTCTGCTATACATTAAACGTTAAACATTAAAGATTAAACATTAATTTGTTTTGAACTGATATTTAATTTCAGCCAGTTCCTCGTTGGCCTTTTCAATCTTGATACGCAGATTACCCTTGTAAACAGCCAGACGCTGTGCCAGGTCCTGATCGGCCAGAGCCATCATCTCGCAGGCCAGGATTGCTGCATTCTGCGCACCATTCACGCCTACAGTAGCCACAGGTATTCCCGGGGGCATCTGTATGATAGAGAGCATAGCATCAAGTCCGTCGAGCATACCCTTGATGGGCACACCGATAACAGGCAGTGTGGTAGATGCAGCGATAACGCCAGGTAGGGCTGCAGCCATACCGGCTCCTGCAATGATAACCTTGATGCCGCGATCCTTTGCAGTACGGGCAAACTCCTCTACAGCATCGGGAGTACGATGAGCTGAGAGGGCATTCACTTCAAAAGGCACCTGCATCTCGTCGAGCAGTTTGCAGGCTTTTTCCATAATGGGCAGATCACTTGTGCTACCCATGATAATACTTACTAATGGCTTCATATATTTGACAATTTTACTATTTGACTATTTCTAGAGATATACCAATCCCAATATTGAGCATATCAGACCCACGAAGAATCCTGCCAATACCTGTGCCAATGAGTGCTGACGCAGAATCATTCGGCTGGTGCCAAGCACTCCTGCCAGAATCAGCACAAGGCAGAGCCACCATACGGGGTTGAATCCGAAGAACTCACCAAACACAAACAGTGCTCCTGCCACACCGCCGATGGCCGATGTATGCGTAGAAATCTTCCACCACACGTTTATCAGCGCGCATACTATCTGAATTGAGAGTGCTGCCGACACGATGGTTCCCATAAAGTGCGGAATGTGCAGTATATCCATAATATACACACAGAAGAAGTAGCAGAGAATTGATATTACATAAGGCACCATACGGCGCTCCTTATGACCCAGCTCTATCAGGTTCCAACCTTGATATTTGCGATACAGGTGGATAAGCACCGTTGGCAACAGTATAGTAAAGAAGTACACCAATGTTAGCACCTGCAACTTATAGGCGGTAGGCATCAGACTGAGATAGCTCAGGAAGAAGAGCGACATCAAGCCCACTATGGGCAGATAGAATGGCGTGAACACCATACTAATCACTCTTGCTGTTAAAATTATATTCTTTTCTCTGCTCATTTTCTTAGTCGTGCTATTGGTATACCCAACTGTTCACGGTACTTTGCCACTGTGCGACGTGCGATGGGGAATCCCTTCTCGGCAAGCTGGTCTTTCAGCTGGTCGTCGCTCAACGGTTTGCGCTTGTCCTCGGCGTCAATCAGGTCGCGCAGTGCGGCCTTTATCTGTCGAGTACTCAGTTCCTCGCCGTTCTCAGTAACATATCCGTCGCTGAAGAAGTGGCGCAACGGAAAAGTTCCCCAACGTGTCTGCGCGTATTTCGAGTTACTTACTCGCGATACGGTCGATATATCGAGTCCGGCCTTCTCAGCCACGTCTTTCAGAATCATCGGACGCAGCGATGCCTCGTCGCCGTCGAGGAAGAACTGGCGCTGCAGCTGAATTATGGCACGCATAGTTACGCTTAGCGTGTGGCGGCGCACCTTTACAGCCTCAATGAATCCTTGCGCGGCATCCACCTTCTTCTTTATATACAGCAGCGCCTCCTTGGTCTGACGGCTCAAGTGGTCTTTGTTCTGCTGATACTCTTTCATCGAGTCTACAAACGATTGCGACACTTTCAGTTCGGGCACCTCGCCGTTGTTCAGCGTAAAGGTTATTGTTCCGTCGTCCTGCGTGTCTACGATGAAGTCGGGCGTTATCTGCTGCATGCTTCTGCCCACCACCTCGCCAAGCGATGCTCCTGGTCGTGGGTTAAGCTTGCGCAACTCACGGAACAGCACTTCGGCCTGAGTATCGTTAAGCTTCAGGTCTTCCTGAATCTTGTCCCAATGCTTACGTGTAAACGCCTCAAAATAGTCGTTCACCACGCGTTCCATCAGGTCGCGCAACTTCGACGGATCGCGGCGTTCTATCTGCAGCAGCAGGCACTCCTGCAGCGATCGGGCTCCGATACCTGCCGGGTCAAAGGCCTGCAACATAAGCAGCACCTGTTCAATCTCTTTCTCGGTAGCATCTATGTTGTGGTAGATTGCAAGCTCATCGCTCACTATGTCGAGGGCCTTGCGCAACAGTCCGTCATCGTCGAGCGAACCAATAAGGTACTCTATAATGTCGCGCTGCTTTGGTGTAAGGTCCATCTCGCCTACCTGCTCTTTCAGCTGGTCGTAGAACGATTCTGTCTCGCCGTACACCATCTCCTCGCGATCCTCACTGTACGAGCTTCCGCTCTGATAAACGGGCAGATCCTCGTCGTCGCGCCCCAGTCCGCTCAGTGCCTCGTCGAGTGCCGACTGGCGTTCTTCGCGCTCGGCGGCAGCCTCAAAGTCATCCTGAGTATCAGTATCATCGTTATTGTAGTCAACCTCGCCTGGAGTATCATTCTCGTCGTAGGGCGATTCACTCTCTAGTGCGGGGTTGTCGTTCATCTCGGTGTTGATACGGTCAACAAGCTGCGCCACTGGTAGTTCTATCAGCGACGATTGCAACAGCTGCTGCTGCGAGAACGTCTGTCCTAACTTCTGCTGTTGTAGTTGTTCCTGTATCTGTGTATTTTCGTTCCTCACCTTTTATTCTCAATTCTTACTTAAAGTACTCTTTCAGCTGTTCGGCATACGACGCCAGTTCCTCGGGATTTGCGTTTCCGAACCTTCGCCACACCTGCTGACAGGCGAGCGCCAAATCGCCCACGGCCACATCCTTACGGTTTAGATATGGGTCGCAAAGCTGAAAAGCCTCAAGTACATCAACCACAGCCTCAGGCTTCTGTTTCATCAACTTGGCCAGCTCCTGCACCTCGGGCGTCCCGGCCACCATCGTTATGGGTGTAAGACGGAAGTACAGGTCCAATATCAGAGTAAGCGCTACCGGCGTAAGTGTTGTGCCTTTAGCTATCGGTTTGAAATCTTTCTCAAAACTCTCATTGGTTTCAACACCGTCGTAGAACTCCAGAGCGTTGTTGAATCCCCACATTTCGCGCAGCAGATTAACGGCACGCTTCAGCTTCTTGGGGTTGTTGCCATACAACTCCCAGAATCGCTCCACACGTGGTGTTTCAAGGTTGGCTATCTGGCACATTTTGTTGAAGAGTACGTTAGGCGCGATGTGCAGTTCCAGGCTCAAATCAACCATTCCACGACTGTACATCGGCTTGATTCCAACAGGCTTTTGTAGGTACAACTGCAGCAGTAGTAGCCAGTATTCATCCTGCCATTTTGAATTTTTTGCCATAATTATCTGCTATTTTGTTGCAAAAATAATGCTTTTTTTGTATATTTGCAACCGAAAAAGGAGAAATTTATGAGAAAAGTGGTATTATTTGCCCTTTGGGCACTTTCATTAACCTGTATTGACGCCCAAAACGTTCGCGAAGAGTTGAAACACGATTTGCTTAAGGCGGGTAGTAACTACTATGCCTACCAGGGACCCACCCGCGCGTTAACCCCGTCGCCGGCAGGTTATAAGCCATTCTACATCAGCACTTATGCCCGTCATGGTTCGCGATACCTCATCAAGGCAAGCGAGTACGACTATCCGTATAACGTACTGCAAAAGGCCAACGAAGCAGGCAAACTTACCGAGTTAGGGCACAGGGCACTCAAGCAGTTGGGATATCTGCGCGAAGATGCCAAGGATAGATATGGCGATCTCACGCCTCTTGGTGCCGTGCAGCACCAGCAGATAGCTCAGCGCATGTACAACCGTTTTCCTGAGGTTTTCAAGGGCCGCGCAGTAATCGAGGCCAAGAGCACCGTTGTTATCCGCTGCATCCTGTCTATGCAGAACGAACTGCTGCAGCTGGCAAAGAATAACCCTAAGCTGATTTTTAATGCCGATGCATCCCAGCACGACATGTACTACATGAACCTGCAGGATTCGGCTCTCTACAAGCAGCGCTACTCCGAGCAGACCCAGCAGGCTTACAAGGATTTCTGCGCCAAGTACGAGGTTCACAAGCCCGCTATGGCCAAGCTGTTTAACGATACAGCCTACTACAATCGCGAGGTTAATGCATTTGAGCTTAACAAGTCAATATTCAAGATTGCATCGAGCGTACAGGGCACCGAGATGCGCGATGTGTTCAACCTCTTCGATGTGTACACCGAGGATGAGTTGTACAACAACTGGCTGCAGGCCAATGCGTTCTGGTATCTCAGCTTTGGCCACAATCCCCACAATGGCGGCAACCAGCCGTTCACGCAGCGCAACCTGCTTAAGCGTATCATCGAGGATGCCGATAGCTGCATCTTCCGTCCGCACCCAGGTGCCACTCTGCGATTCGGCCACGAGACTATCATCCTGCCACTGGCCTGCCTGTTAGACCTTAACGGCTATGGCCGCGAGATACACGACATGGAGACACTCGACACCGAAGGCTGGATTAATTTCGAGGTATTTCCCATGGCGGCCAACATACAGTTTGTGTTCTATCGCAGAAGCAAGAACGATACCGATGTATTGCTTAAGGTGCTGCTGAACGAGAACGAGGCCCGCCTGCCCATACCTACCGATATGGCGCCATACTATCACTATCGCGACTTCCGCGAGTTTTACGTAAAAAAGTTACAGAATTATGAACTTGAGCGTGCTGCTCAGGGTATAGACTAGATAGTTACATCAGGTTCCCACAATACCACGTGCCCCTCGTAAAGCGATGCGGGCACGTTTATTATGCGCTGGTTCGAGCTGCCACGAAACAGCAGGTCGGGGTCTTTCAGTCGTTCTATAAACGGTCCGTCCACCAGCACGTCAATCTCGTATAGCAGTTCGCGCTGTGCACGTGTTATCAGTGTTTCGTAGGTAAATCCCGTGTAGCACCATATATCCTTGTTGGTGCGGTTGTGTATGGCGCGTGCCAGCTCGGCAAATCCGTCGCACTGATACATAGGGTCGCCACCCGAGAATGTTACGTTGGCATAGGGATCGGCCTCGATAATCTTCATCAGCTGCTCGGTGGTCATCTCGTGCCCGCCGTCGAACGCCCACGACTGGGGATTATGGCAGCCAGGGCACTGATGTCTGCACCCAGCACAATAAATGGAGGTCCGGAACCCCGGACCATCCACCATTGTATCTTCTATGACGTCTAATACTCGTATCATATTCTTTTTGCAACGGACTACAGAACTTGAGGACTTTTTTCTCAGTGATAATCAGTCCTGTTAGTCCTGTAGTCCGTTGCTAAATTCTCAATTCTCAAATAAATCTTTTGCTCCGTGGTCAATGTGGGTTACGCGGTCGTTAAGCTCAGCCAGTTTGCCTGAGTTCCAACGGTCGGTAGTACCTACCAGATATCCGGTGATGCGCTGCAGTTTGTCGATGTTTGTCGATCCGCATTTTGGGCATTTCTCCAGATGATCGTCGGCATTCTCATAGCCGCAGTCCATACAGCGGTTGCGATTATGGTTCACACTGCCGTATCCCATGTTCAGCTGGTCCATCATATCAACTACACTCATAATAACCTGTGGGTTATGTGTAGCGTCGCCGTCAATCTCTACGTAGAAGATATGTCCACCACGAGTCATTTCGTGGTAAGGTGCCTCAACCTCTGCCTTATGACGGGCCGAGCACTTGTAGTAAACGGGCACGTGGTTTGAGTTTGTGTAATAGTCGCGATCGGTAACACCAGGAATCACGCCAAACTCCTTGCGGTCTTTCTTTGTGAACTTTCCGCTCAGTCCCTCGGCTGGTGTGGCCAGTACGCTGTAGTTATGATGGTAGCGCTCGCAGAATTCGTTCGCGCGCTCGCGCATGTATCCTACTATCTTCAGTCCCAGCTCCTGCGATTTCTCACTCTCGCCATGATGCTTACCAGTGAGTGCAACCAGTGCCTCGGCCAGTCCGATGAAACCGATGCCCAGTGTTCCCTGGTTGATAACGCTCTCGATGGTATCCATTGGCTTCAGCTTGTCGGCACCAATCCACAAGTTCTGCATCAGCAGTGGGAACTGCTTGGCAAAAGCCGTCTTTTGGAACTGGAATCGGTCGTCAAGCTGCTTGGCTGTAATCTCCAACATCTGGTCGAGCTTGGCAAAGAACATATCTATACGTTTCTGTTCGTTCTGCTCCTCGCGGCACTCCAGCGCCAGCTTTACGATGTTGATAGTAGAGAAGCTCAGATTGCCGCGACCGATACTGGTCTTTGGTCCGAATCGGTTCTCGAACACGCGGGTACGGCAACCCATTGTAGCCACCTCGTGTACGTAGCGCTTTGGATCGTCGGCCTTCCATTCCTCATCCTGATTGAATGTAGCATCCAGATTCAGGAAGTTAGGGAAGAATCTGCGAGCCGTTACCTTGCATGCCAGCTGATAGAGGTCGAAGTTACGATCCTCGGGCAGATAGTTCACGCCACGTTTCTTCTTCCATATCTGTATGGGGAAGATGGCTGTCTCGCCGTTACCCACACCTTCGTAGGTGCTCAGCAGTATCTCGCGCATCACGCAGCGGCCCTCGGCACTTGTGTCGGTACCGTAGTTGATACTTGAGAACACCACCTGGTTACCACCACGCGAATGGATGGTGTTCATGTTGTGGATAAATGCCTCCATAGCCTGATGCACTCTGCCCACAGTCTTATTAATGGCATGCTGACGTGCACGATCCTTGCCCTGCAGACCGTCAAGTGGAGCCTTCAGATAGTCCATCAAAGGCTCGTCATACAGTTCTTTGTAGTCCTCACCATTCAGTTCTTCCAGTGCCTTCAGCTCCTCAATGTAGCTCATACGCACGTATGGAGCCAGATAGAAGTCGAATGCAGGAATAGCCTGTCCGCCGTGCATCTCGTTCTGAGCGCACTCCATCGAGATACATGCCAGCACGCTGGCAGTCTCAATACGCTTTGCAGCGCGCGATGCGCCGTGACCGGCAGTAAAACCATTCTGCAGAATGTTGTCAAGCGGGTGCTGCACACAGGTAAGACTCTTGGTTGGATAGTAATCCTTGTCGTGAATGTGCAGGTAGTTATGCTCTACAGCGTTTCGACTTTCTTCACTCAGAAGGTAGTCGTCAACAAACGGCTTTGTTGTCTCGCTGGCAAACTTCATCATCATGCCGGCAGGTGTATCGGCGTTCATATTGGCATTCTCGCGCGTTACATCGTTGTTCTTGATATTAACAATGTCGAGAAACACCTCGCGGGTCTTTGCCTTACGTGCTATCGAGCGCTGGTTGCGATAGGCGATGTACTTCTGAGCCACGTCCTTACGACTCGACTTCATCAGCTCCATCTCCACCAGGTCTTGTATCTCCTCAACCGTCATCTGTCCGTCGCCCTTCTGAGCTATACGGTCGGTAATCTGGTAGAGCAGTCGCTCGTCCTCGCCTTTGTCTGTATGTAACATGGCCTTTCGTATGGCGGCCATCACCTTCTGTTCGTTAAATCCAACTATGCGCCCGTCGCGCTTTACTACTGTTTGTATCATGAGGTTCTTAATTATTACATTTTTCAATTTTTACATTTTTCGCTAAATGCCAGTGCATATACTTTCATTTGTTTCACCATCGCCAGCAGTCCGTTACTGCGGGTTGGCGACAGGTGCTCTTTCAGTCCGATTTCTTCGATAAAATAGAGGTCAGCATCCAGGATTTCCTGTGGAGTGTGGTCGCTCAGCACGCGTATCAGCAGCGCCACAATACCCTTTACTATCAGCGCATCGCTCTCGGCACTGAAGTGAATCACATCCACTTCTTCACCTTTTGCATTTTCACCTTTAACTAGGTCGGCCTGCAGCCACACACGACTCTGACAACCGTCTATCAGATTCTGTTCGGTCTTGTACTTATCGTCAAGCGGTTCCTGCTCGTTGCCTAAGTCAATGAGCAGCTGATACTTATCCATCCAGTCGTCAAAACCACTGAACTCCTCTATAATCTCGTCTTGTATTTCGTTTATTGTCATAGCGTTTATAATTTGCCTGCAAAGTTACTAAAAATCCCCTATCCCACCAAACATATCCCATATTAAATTCCGTTAATTATTTGCCCCGATTTTGTTACGCGTTGATAAACAGCATCTTGTGCCGATTTCCTCTAAAACGCACTGCAAAATGCAGCCAAACGGCTCCAAATCTGTTTCTTTTCAACCAGCAGCTCGTCGAACTCCTGCTGCGATTCGTCGGCATAATCCAGCAATATCGCCGCGTAGCGTATCAGCTGCTCCATATTCTCCACGCGGATGTCCACCGCGCACCCCGTCAAGTGGTTGCTACTAGCCACCCCACCTATCTTCTTATTCAGCTGCGGCGAGCGATACCCGCTGTTGATAATTATTGGTGCGCCGTACCTCTTTCTGAGGACTTCCAGCCACTCACAAACCCTCTTAAGATTGGCTATCGCCTCGTGACTTGGGATGTTATATACTTCGGGATGACTCCCGCTCCGGGTGAACTCCCCGAGCATAAAGTGAGGCGAAAGTTTCGCCCCACTATTCAATTGAATTATCTGTTCCATCATCAATTTTTAATTTTTACATTTTCTCACCTTCATGCCCCCAGCCCTTGTCATGTCGAGCGTAGTCGAGGAATCTTTGCGGCTTTAGCCGCATTCATGAGATGTCTCCACGCGCTTCGCTTGGTCGACATGACAAAGAGGAGGGTGAACGCTCGGGATGACAATGGAGGAATGAACGCTCGGAATGACAAGGGAAGAGGGAATGCTCGGGATGACAGAACAGTATTAACTTAAAGATTAAACATCATGACTAAGAGAGAGACGATTAAGTTCATCGTGCAGATGATTGCGTCAATCGCAACGGCGATTGTTACGGCACTGGGAGCCACATCGTGTATGGGCCAGTGACAATGAAAAAGGAGAAGCATTACCAAAGTGCTTCTCCTTATTTTTTTTGCCTTACTGCATGCGTAGGCACATCATAGTAAGGTCGTCGTTCGGGTCGGCACCGTCGCGGTGGGCTTGCACCTCGTTGAAGAGGGTTTCTACAACCTGCTTGGCGCTCTCGAAGTGGGTGCTGCGCAGGATGGATAGTAGCTGGTCGTCGCCAAACTGCTCGTGCTGGCGGTTCTCGGCCTCGTTCAGTCCGTCGGTATAGAGGAACAGCGCACGGCCCTTGATAGACTCAATCTCCTCGCCTTCGAACTCCAAGCCCGGCATCACGCCAATAGGGAAGTTGGGCAGCATCTGCAGGAACTCGCCATGATTCTCGCCACCACCAATGACAGGCGGGTTATGACCGGCATTACAGAACATGAGGTGACCCGACTGCAGATTAACCACGCCCACAAACATGGTAACAAACATGGAAGTGGGGTTCTCGTCGCCCGACAGGGCCTCGTTCATGTGTGTACATATCTCGGCAGGCGGCATCTGCTGGTTGGCCAGCGTACGGAACAGGCGGGTTACCTGAGCCATAAACAGCGAGGCAGGAACACCCTTACCACTAACATCGCCCACGCAGAAGTACAGGCTGTCGCCCTTAAGCAGATAGCCATAAAGGTCGCCACCAACTTCCTTGGCAGGGGTCATTGAGGCATGCATATCCAGGCCCTCGCGGTTGGGGAACACGCTGGGCAGCATGCTCATCTGTATGTTGCTGGCCACGTTAAGCTCACTCTCGATAGAGGCTTTCTGGGCGGTGGTAAGCTTAAGCTCTTCGATATACTTTACCAACGACTGCTGCATGTTGCCGAACGAGTGACTGAGCTGACCTATCTCGTCGGTACGTTCGAAGTTGGGCAACTCGGCATCGAAATGACCCGAGGCTATCGTCTCGGCCTCGCGCGCCAGGCGGTGCAGAGGTTTCAACTCGCGCGTTATCACATTTATAAACACGTACAACATTACCAGCAAGCCTACAAACACAATGGCCATTACGGTGTGGCGCAGGCGGTTGAAGCCGCTGAAAATATCGCTCTCGGGGCACACGATGGCCATAGAACAGCCCGTTTTGCCCAACGGCTTGTAGAACACGTAGCTATCCTTGCCGTCTATCATCATGCGGCGCATGCCCTCCTCGCCACGCTGCATGGCATGACCAAGTGAAGTTAGAGCCGTATCGGGCTCAAGCATGGTTTGCGTAAATATGGTTTGGCGGGTAATCTTAGTGCTGTCGGGGTGAACAAAGTACTGACCGCCTCGGCCTATCATGATGCTATAAGAGTTAGGATAGGGCTTTACCGATGAGATGGTTTGCGACAGCCAGCTGATGGACAGACTGGTGTTGATGACGCCAATAAAGGCGCCCTTATTGTCTTTGATGGCCTGACAGTAGGTGGTAACCATCTCGTAAGTATTGGTGGGCGCATCAAGGTCCATATAAGGATCGGTCCAGCAGGGGTGATTTAACAGCTGAGGCATCAGATACCAGTCCATAAAGAAGTACTGGTAGTTATCGCTACCGCCCTGCAGGGTACGGATGCTGTCGCCCTCGAATTTAGAGTAGGCCGAGAAATAGCGGCCATAATCCTTAAAGAAGTAAGGTTCGAAGGCGATAGAGCACGAATAGAAATCGGGATTGTTACGCAGTGTTCCCTCGCTGTACACAAACATAGAGTCGGCCACGTTTGGGTGTCGCTGCACCAGCCACTCGGTCATCTGTGAGGCCACCTCAACACGGTTCAGGATACCCTCTACCTGCAGCGACGTACGCTCTAATATGGTGGTGGCACGATGGATGGCCTCCTGGCGCACCGCCTCGCGCGACTGATAGAACAGAAAACTGAGGGCCGCGATAAAGATAACGGCGGCAAACATCACCACCCACAGGCTAACCCTGATGGACAACTTACGGCGTATATAGGCTAACATTTTATTCATATCGGCAGACTATCGTTTATCTATTAACTCCTGGTAGGTTACTTCGCGGTCGAGCATACCGTTCTGATACATCAGGCGACTGGCCTGCTTAACCATATCGGGGCGCAGACGGAACTCACGTTTCTTCGACTCGCGGTCGACCTGCAATCGCAGCACCTCCTTCAGCATCAGCTGCTGCATCACGCGGTTGGTACCTATCTTATCCCTGTCTACATATTTCATCACGATATCGAGTGTTTCATCTGGATGCGCAGCGGCATACTCCCATCCCTTACGGCTGGCCTTGGCAAAGCGATGAGCCTGGTCGCGGTGCTTCTCGTAATAGCTGCGAGTCATATAAACGCCATCTTCCTGCACGTTGTAGCCGTGGTCGCAGAAGCGATACACGTTCTTATCGGTCATGGTAATGCCTGCCTGCACCAGCTGGTAGTACTCGTTGTAGCTCATGGCCAAGGTGGCATCGAGAGCACCAGCCACAAACAGGTTTACGTTCTGGGCAAAGCGAACAAACTCGTAGTTGAGGTGGTCCATAATACTCATGCAGATGGCCAACTGACCGAAGCCTACGCTCCAGATACCCACCTTGGCACCTTTTTGCTTAAGCGGGTCTTGATTGCGGGCCGATACTATAACCATGGCATTATTCATAGATGTCTGCAGGATGTTTACCAATGGTACACCGCCGTCGACAATCTCTAATGCCTGGCAAAGCTGCAGCGTAGTGGCCTGGCACTGGTTATGCTGCAATCGGGCCATGGCGGGCTGTGTAGGCGTGGGGTGCTCAATACGAACATTTAAGCCTGCCTCGCGGTAAAAGCCCTTGGCCTCGGCCACATAATAGCCGGCAAACTGCGCCTGTGCCGTCCACTGGGGGGTAAACACCATGGTTTCGCCTTGTGCCGACACTGCAAGCGGCACCATATTAAATAATAGGGTTAGAATGGCTGTAAGTAGCCGATTTTTAATATTCATGATAGTAAAAACAAATAGTTTCCTAGTTTATACGTGGGCAAAGATAGTGTATTTTTTGCAAACTGCCAACTATTTTGTAAACTTTTTGGTATTTCGTGGTTCTTAAGAAAATATAAATCGGGCTATTGGCTGAAAATTAAGCCCATTTGGTTGAAGTTTTTTGTGTAGTTCAACCTTTCGGCGTAATTTTGCGCTCAGAAAGTTAGATAGTTAGATTCGTAATTTGATTGATTAAGTTAGTTTTTTCATACATTTATAGGTTTTTGTTAGTAAAGTAATGATTAGTAATTGGTTGGTGAAAACACAAGAATCAGGGGGCGCAGTGATGCGCCCCCTGATTTATTCTACCGGTTCTAAGCGGAAGAGTTTATCGCTTGGACGGATTTTATCGGTTACGGCTATCGACACGCGAGTGCCTTTCTCAGCCACTTCTACGGGGCCGTTATCGCCGTGTATCTCATCGGCCGTTACATACATAACACCTGTTGTAGGGCCTGTAATCAGCATCTTATCGCCCACCTTGAAAGTGTTAGCCTCAACAGTGAACTCGGCCACACCGAGCTTTGAGAAGTATTTTACGCCTTTGCCGATGTAGACCTTGCGCTCGGTAGCATTGCTGCCGTAATGCTTGTTCCACTCGCCCATGAGCTGGCCTTGATAGTAACCATCCCAGAAACCGCGATTGAACACCGTTGCCAGACGAGCATCCCACTCGTCCTTACGTTCCTCGGTAAACGTGCCATCGAGCACTGCCTGAATAGCCTCCTTGTAGCAGCGGATAACGGTGTAGACGTATTCGGGACCACGGGCGCGACCTTCAATCTTGAACACACGCACGCCCGACTTCATCATGCGATCGATGAAGCGCACAGTCTTCAAGTCCTTCGGACTCATAATGTACTTATTATCGATGTCGAGCTGATAGCCCGTCTCGTTGTCGGTAGCGGTATATGAGCGGCGGCACACCTGAATGCACTCGCCACGATTGGCCGAACGGTTGGCTGCGTGCAGACTAAGGTAGCACTTGCCACTGATGGCCATGCAGAGAGCTCCGTGACAGAACATCTCTATACGTATCTGATGGCCGCTGGGGCCGCAGATATGCTCCTCCTCAACCTGACGGAATATCTCGGCCACCTGATCCATATTCAGTTCGCGCGCCAGCACCACCACATCGGCAAACTGGGCATAGAACTTCAGAGCCTCTATATTAGAGATGTTAAGCTGGGTAGAGAGATGCACCTCCTGCCCCACCTTATTACAATAGGTCATAACAGCCACATCGCTGGCTATCACAGCCGAGATGCCTGCCTCCTTGGCAGCATCAATGATCTCGTGCATCAGTGGTATATCCTCACCATAGATGATGGTGTTGACGGTAAGATAGCTCTTTATGCCATGCTCGTCGCAGGTAGCAGCTATCTCGCGCAGGTCGTCAATCGTGAAAGTCGACGCCGAATGTGCGCGCATGTTCAACTTCTCGATGCCGAAGTAGATACTGTCGGCACCAGCCTGAATGGCTGCAGCGAGCGATTCGCGCGAACCTACAGGAGCCATTATTTCGTAATCTTGAATCATTAAAGATTAAACATTAAAGATTAAACATTAAACATTCTTGGCAAAGCCGAGCGAAACATTATTCCAGAGGGAACAAGCCGTAGAGTTTCTGGTCGATGAGTTCGGTTACCATCTTGAAATCCTCAGGGCGGTCGCCAAACTTGCAGTTATCGCCATCAACAATAATCAGCGGACCGCGATAGGTAGCAATCCAGTCCTCATAGCGCTTCTCAAGACCCTGTAGATAGTCGAGACGCATGGTCTGCTCGTACTCGCGACCACGCTTCTGAATCTGTGCTACCAGCGTAGGAATGCTCGAGCGGATGTAGATCATCAGGTCGGGCAACTTTACCAGCGACATCATCAGGTCGAACAAGTCGGTATAATTGGCAAAATCGCGATCGCTCATCATACCCTGATCGTGCAGGTTTGGTGCAAAAATGCGTGCATCTTCAAATATGGTACGGTCTTGAATAATAGTATCCTTCGACTTCGAAATTTCCACCACCTCCTTGAATCGCTTGTTCAGGAAATAAATCTGAAGATTGAACGACCAGCGGGGCATATCTGCATAGAAATCAGCCAGATACGGATTATTATCAACGGGTTCAAAACGTGGTATCCAACCATAACGATGGGCCAGCAATTTTGTTAATGTAGTCTTGCCACTACCTATGTTTCCTGCTATTGCGATGTGCATGATGTCTTAAAATTTAAAAATTAAACATTAAACATTAAACATTAAAACAGTCCAAAGAGGGTTGAGTCGATCTTGTCGATGATACCGGCAAGGTCGCGGGGAGTGTTCAAAAAGTCGAGATTGTCTTTCTCGATAGTGATGACACGACCCTTATATTTGTTGTACACAAAATCGTCGTATCGACTATTCAGGTTCTGCAGATACTCCAGCTGAATGGCCTGTTCATAGTCGCGCCCACGCTTCTGGATGTTGCTTACCAGATGGGGTACCGATGCTCGCAGATATATCATGAGGTCGGGCAATTTTACTACCGACATCATCTGCTCGAACAGTTCCATATAAGTTTCGTAGTCACGCTCTGACAGATTGCCCATCTCGCGGTTGTTCTCCATAAACACATGAACGCCCTCGTAGATGGTACGATCCTGAATGATAGTATGGTCGGCCTTAGCGATGTCGATAAGATCGCGAAATCGCTCCTTGAGGAAAAACACCTCCATATTGAACGACCAACGGTGAATATCGCGGTAGTAATCCTCCAAATATGGGTTACTATCAACCGACTCAAACCTTGGCTCCCAGCCATAATGCTTGGCCAGAAGACGGGTAAGAGTTGACTTGCCGCTACCTATGTTTCCTGCTACTGCGATATGCATATTTTCTGAATGAGGGTGCAAAGGTACAAACTTATTCTGAAATTACCAAATTTATTTGGTATTATGCACATTATTTAGTATCTTTGCAGCCATGAATCTAAAAACAATTGTGACATGCAGTATAGGATGGGTTGTGCTGGTGTGCGGATGCGCACATCGTGAGAGCCAGTACACACCAAGCGGCAAGCATTTCACCATCGACGTGATGAACCGCATGACACCAATTAAAGATCAAGGCGATAGCGAGACATGCTGGATTTACGCCATGCTGGCCACCATCGAAACCGAACACCTAAGCTGGGGCGACTCGGTTAACCTGTCACCTCATTATATAGAGAAGATGATAGAACAGGAGGCCGACTGCCCCAAAAACAAGCGAGGCGAGCCCACCACCCTGATAAACATGATTGAGAAATACGGCATCTGTGGATACGACGCCATGCGAAAGCCCGACACGCCTACCCCAAAATGGGTATTCATGCTGGGCGCGCAATACACCCCGCAGGAGTTTGCCCGCAGCGTGTGCAAGCCAGGCGAATACGTAGCCCTGATAAGCGACGACAGCAAGCCGTACTATGAGATATCGGAACTAGAAGTGCCCGACAACTGGACACACGAGCAGTATCTGAACATACCGATGGACTCACTACTTGCCAAGACCGAACGTTCAGTCATTGCTCATCACGGCGTCTGCTGGGAAGACAAGAACCACGCAATGGCGATAGTAGGACTGGCGCACGATGAAGACGGCGAGCAATACTTCATCATGAAGAACTCGTGGGGCGACAGCGGACCGTACGGCGGACTGGAATACGTGAGTTACCAGATGTTCCGTAGCGAAACCGTAGCCGTAGAAATGACCAAAGAAGCATATTCTAACTAACAACATAATTATGGTATATAATGAAATAGGTAAAACCGGAATGAAAGTTTCGAATCTGGGATTCGGAGCATCATCGCTGGGCGGCGTGTTCCATAGCATCCGCGAAGAAGAGGGCATCGAAGCTGTACATACAGCTGTTGACAACGACATCAACTTCATCGATGTGTCGCCCTACTACGGCCACCTGAAGGCCGAGACTGTGCTGGGCAAGGCACTGAAAGATATCCCACGTGAGAAGTACTACCTATCGACCAAAGTAGGCCGATACGGGCACAACGGTGTTAACACATGGGACTACAGCGCTAAACGCGCTCAAGAGAGCGTTTACGAAAGCATGGAGCGCCTGAACGTTGATTACATCGACCTGATAAACGTACACGATATAGAGTTCCAAGGCGATATGGAGGGCGGACTGCAACTGATAGTTGACGAAACTCTGCCCGCACTGGTTGAACTTCGCGACAAAGGCATTGTGAAGCACGTGGGTATTACCGACCTGCAGCCCGAAAACCTCAAATGGGTGGTAGAGCACGCTCCTGCCGGCACGGTAGAGAGCATCCTTAACTTCTGCCACTATTCGCTGAACGACACTCTGCTGGCCGACTATCTCGGATTCTTCGAGCAGCACAACGTGGGCGTAATCAACGCATCGCCATTCTCAATGGGACTGCTGTCGCAGCGCGGTGCGCCCGACTGGCATCCGGCTGGCAAGGACCTGCAGCGTGCCTGTGCAAAGGCTGCTGCCTACTGCGAGGAGCAGGGCTATCCGATTGACAAACTGGCCATCCAGTTCTCAACAAGCTTGAACCCACGCATAGCCACAACGCTCTTCAGCAGCGCCAACCCAAAGAATGTGCTCAAGAACATACAGTATGTTAATGAGCCAATGGACGAGGCCCTGGTACAGAAGGTACAGGAGATTATCGGCGACCAAATGTTTGTAAGATGGAAAAACTCATAATCGATGCACATAGTCATCTGTGGCTGAATCAGGACACTGTGGTAGACAACCAGCGCATCTGTCAGCTAGAGCCCAACCGCAGCCGCTCGCTCTTCTTTGGCGAGGAGCGACAGATGCTGCCGCCATATATGATTGACGGACAGAATACCGCCGAACGATTCTTATCGAATATGGACTATGCCCAAGTGGCCGCAGCCGTTGTTACACAGGAGTTCATAGACGGCATACAGAACAGCTATCTTATTCAGGTGGCAAACCGCTATCCCGACCGTTTCTTCACCTTCGGCATGCTGGATTACCGCCATGCAGGTTTCATGGGGGTGGCAGGCAGCGTGGTTGATGCATTCAAGGGCATAAAGATTCCCGCAGCACGACTGTCGCAGCAGTTCCTTACCGACGAGATGATGCAGCTGATGCACATGCTTGAGGAAAAAGGTAAGATATTAGGCATAGAACTGCAGGATGGCGATGCCCAAGTGGGCCAGATGGAAGAAATCATCCAAGAGTGCCCCAAGCTGAAAATTGCCATCGGGCATTTTGGAATGGTTACCCGTCCGGGCTGGCTCAGTCAGATTAAGCTGGCACGCCACGAGAACGTGTTCATCGAGAGCGGCGGCATCACGTGGCTGTTCAACGATGAGTTCTACCCCTTCCCATCAGCCATACGCGCCATCAAAGAGGCGGCCGACGAAGTAGGTATGGAGAAACTGATGTGGGGCAGCGACTATCCACGCACCATCACCGCCATCACCTACAAGATGAGCTACGATTTCGTAGAGAAAACGCCTGAGCTAACCGCCAACGAGAAGCGTTTGTTCTTAGGTGAGAATGCCAAAAAATTCTTCGGTTTCGGCGAACTGCCGGAACTTCCGTATATCAAAAACATGAGCGAATAAACAATTAATCATTATGAAAGCAATACAGATTTCTGGCGAGCGCCAGATGGAAATAGTAAACATAGCCGAACAAGAGCTGAAGGCTAACGAGGTGCTGCTGCGCCTTGAGTATATAGGATTCTGCGGTTCCGACCTGAACACATGGCTAGGCCGCAACCCAATGGTAAAAATGCCCGTAATACCCGGTCACGAGGTGGGCGCTGTTATCGAGAAGGTGGGCGCCGATGTTCCCGACACACTAAAGCCAGGAATGGTGGTTACCTGCAATCCATACACCAACTGCGGAAAGTGTGCTTCGTGCCGCAACCAGCGTGTAAACGCCTGCGAGCACAACGAGACACTGGGTGTGCAGCGTAATGGCGCTATGCGCGAGTTCATCGCTCTGCCTTGGGAGAAGATTATCCCAGCCGAGGGACTCGACCCACGCACCTGTGCACTCATCGAGCCTATGAGCGTAGGTTTCCATGCCGTGAATCGCGCTCAGGTTACTGATATCGACACCGTTGTTGTAATAGGTTGCGGAATGGTGGGTCTCGGCGCTATTGTGCGCTCGGCTCTGCGCGGCGCAACAGTTATAGCTGCCGACATAGACGACGAGAAACTGGCACTGGCCAAGGAACTGGGTGCCACATACACAGTTAACACCAAGACCGAGGATGCTCACGCCAAACTGCAGAAGCTGACCGCAGGCTTCGGTCCCGATGTCATCATCGAGGCTGTGGGCAGCGCACCAACATACCAGATGGCAGTGAACGAGGTAGCCTTTACCGGTCGCGTCATCTGTATCGGCTATGCCAAGACCGACGTATCATTCCAGACAAAGTTCTTTGTCCAGAAAGAACTCGATATACGCGGGTCGCGCAATGCTCAGCCAGCAGATTTCCGTGCAGTTATCCATTACCTGCAGCGCGGCACTTGTCCTGTCGACCGATTGATAAGCAACGAGGTAGCACCCGAGGATGCGCCCGAGGCTATGCGCCAGTGGGCTGAGAACCCAGGCAAGGTATTCCGTATATTAGTTCACTTCTAAAAACCTGTTCCTACAACAATGGAAAAGCAACAACAATCTCTGATAATAAAAGACGGAATGAACTATCTCGTTCCGTTTATCCTTGTTACATTCTGTTTTGCACTTTGGGGATTTGCCAACGATATAACCAACCCTATGGTCAAGGCGTTCTCAAAGATATTCCGCATGAGCGTTACCGACGGCACGCTTGTTCAGGTGGCTTTCTACGGAGGCTACTTCTGTATGGCGTTTCCGGCAGCTATCTTCATCCGTAAGTTCTCGTACAAAGCGGGAGTACTGATGGGACTCGGCCTTTATGCCGCTGGTGCCCTACTGTTCTTCCCTGCCAAGGCTGTAGGCATCTACGGATGCTTCCTCATAGCCTATTTCATCATGACATGCGGACTCTCGTTCCTTGAAACAAGCTGTAATCCCTACATTCTGACCATGGGCCCCGAGGAAACAGCAACCCGCCGACTGAATATGGCGCAGTGCTTCAACCCCTGCGGTTCTATCATCGGAATGTTTGTGGCAATGAACTTTATTCAGGCCAGACTGAATCCAATGAGCAGCGATGAGCGCGCACTGCTGAGCGACAGCGAGTTTGAGGCACTCAAGAACTCCGACCTTAGCGTGCTCATATCGCCCTACCTCATTATCGGACTGGTAATCGTTGGAATGCTGATGTTGATGCGATTCACCAAGATGCCAAAGATAGGCGATGCCAATCACGACATACACTTCCTGGTTACCATCAAGCGTATCTTCTCGCTTAAGTACTACCGCGAGGGTGTGATAGCCCAGTTCTTCTACGTGGGCGCACAGATTATGTGCTGGACCTTTATTATACAATATGGTACGCGCGTATTTATGGCCGAGGGAATGGAGGAGCAGGCTGCCGAGGTTCTGTCGCAGCGATTCAACATATACGCCATGCTGTTCTTTATCTGCTCGCGATTCATCGCCACATTCCTTATGAAGTACATCAAGCCCGCCATGCTGTTGGCCATCTTCGGCGTTCTGGCAATGGTTTTCACCGCAGGCGTAATCGTGCTGCAGGATCGCACAGGATTATACTGTTTGGTTTGCGTTAGCGGATGCATGTCGCTTATGTTCCCAACTATCTACGGTATCGCACTCGACGGACTGGGCGACGATGCCAAGTTTGGTGCAGCTGGACTCATCATGGCCATTCTTGGTGGTTCGGTTCTGCCCCCACTGCAGGCAATGATCATCGACGAGGGCACGGTGCTGGGCAACTTCCCTGCCACTAACGCTTCGTTTGTACTGCCTCTGTTCTGTTTCCTTGTGGTGACTGTTTACGGCTATAGAATTCATATCAAAAAACACTTATAAACAATGAAGAAATTTGTAATTTTAGTAACTACATGTCTTTGGGCGCTCAGCATGTCGGCTCAGCAGCCCGTATCGCCGAACGGAAAGCTTCTGGTTACTAATACCGCCAAGGGCATAACTGTTTATTATCAGAACAACAAGGTTCTTGATGTGCCTGCACTGGGCTACGAGGGCTTTAAAAACAGCAAACTAAAATGGAAGTTCGTCGGTATGGTGAAAGCCGACTACCAGATGATAGCCGGAAAGAAATCTATCTGCAGCAACGAGGCTAACGAATACAAGGCTGCTCTGAGCGGCAATCTGCAGCTTGTAATGCGCCTTTACAACGACGGCTTTGCCTTCCGCTACGAACTGAGCGGACTTAATGGCAAGCTGCCCAAAGAGCTTACTGCCTACCAGATTCCTGAGGGTACCAAGCGCTGGATGATGCAGTGGACCGATAGCTACGAGGGATTCTTCCCCCTAAACACCACAGGAAGAATCAAGCCTATCGGCCGTATGGCAGGTGTGGTGAAATCACCCGATGGCTACAACCTGCGCTGGGGATTCCCCACATTGGTAGAGCCTCAGGATGGTGTATTCATGCTGCTTTCGGAGGCTAACATCGAGCGTAACCAGGCTGCTGCATGCCTATATACCGAAGGCAATCTGCTGCGCGTAACACCCGATGTGAACGAGGTAAAACTAAGAGGCAAGTGGCACAGCCCTTGGCGCATAGCCATCATCGGCTGCATGAGCAACCTTATCCAGAGCACCTTGGTAACCGACGTGAGCGAGCCTTGCAAACTTAAGGATACAAGCTGGATTAAGCCAGGTGTGGTATCATGGATTTACTGGGCATACAATCACGGATCGAACGACTACAACATCATCAAGAAGTATGTTGATATGGCTGTTACCCTGAAACTGCCTTACGTACTGATTGATGCCGAGTGGGACGAGATGAAGGACGGCAAGACCATCGAGGACGCCGTAGCCTATGCCAACTCGAAGGGTGTTAAGCCAATGATATGGTACAACTCATCAGTTGGTTGGATTGACGGAGCCCCAACTCCAAAGTTCCGTTTGAACAAGCCAGAGGATCGCGAGAAAGAGTTTGCCTGGTGCGAGAAGATTGGTGTGGCAGGTGTGAAAATCGACTTCTTCTCGGGCGATTGCCAGCGCGATATGACATATTGTATCGACTTGCTGGAATGCGCCGCAAAGCACCATCTGCTGGTTAACTTCCACGGAGCCACTATTCCCCGCGGATGGCAGCGTACCTACCCCAACCTCATGTCGACCGAAGGCGTTTATGGTGCAGAATGGTACAACAACGTGCCCACGTTTACCAAGCAGGCAGCAAGCCATAACACAACTCTGCCTTTCACACGTAACATCATTGGTCCGATGGACTATACTCCTTGTACCTTCAGCGATTCACAGCATCCTCACATCACCAGCGATGCTCACGAGCTGGCTCTTACCGTGCTCTACGAGAGTGCCCTGCAGCACTTGGCCGACAAGCCCGAGAGCTATCTCGTTCAGCCTCAGCAGGTACAGGATTTCTTCGGACAGCTGCCTACCGTTTGGGACGAGACCCGCTACGTAAGCGGCTATCCTGGTGAGAGTGTAGTTCTGGCACGTCGTAGCGGCTCAACATGGTACGTAGCCGGTATTAACGGAACCGACAACAAGAAGACTCTGGATGTTGACCTGAGCTTTATCGATGGCGGCGAGCACAGCGTACAGATGTTTGCCGATGCCGACCCAAGCAAGTATCAGCTTGCTGCCGAGAAAGACTGGCTCATAACAAACGGCAATCAGATTCCTCGCGAGATAGCAACCCAGCCACGAGGCGGATTTGTACTTGTAATCAAATAAAAACAAACACTTATGAAGACTGTTATACTAGACGGATTTACAGCTAATCCAGGCGATTTGTCTTGGAGCGAGCTTGAGAAACTGGGCGAGCTTGTGGTCTACGACCGCACCAAACCCGAGGAGACGGTGGCAAGAGCTGCCGATGCTGACATTGTTCTTACGAACAAAGTGATTATCAGCCGAGAGGTAATGGCCCAGCTGCCAAAGCTGAAATATATCGGCGTATTGGCTACTGGCTACAACGTGGTAGACATTGAGGAGGCTCACAAGCGCGGCATCATTGTTACCAATGTGCCTGCCTACAGCACCGAAAGTGTGGCGCAGATGGTGTTTGCACACCTGCTGACCGTTACCAACCGCGTAGAGCACTATGCCACACAGAACAGAGCCGGACGCTGGAGCACCAATCCAGACTTCAGCTACTGCGACACATTGCTATCCGAGTTGGCTGGCAAGACCTTCGGTATCGTAGGTCTCGGCAATATCGGTATGCGCGTGGCTCAGATAGCACAGGCCTTCGGCATGAAGGTAAAAGCACTAACCAGTAAGACCGCTCTGCCCGCAGGCATAGAGAAGATAGAACTGGATGAGCTGCTGTCAACGGTAGATGTTCTGTCGCTGCATTGTCCGCTTACCGACGGCACCCGTCATATCATCAATCGCGACTCATTGAAGAAGATGAAACCATCGGCAATCCTCATCAACACAGGTCGCGGTCCGCTGATTGACGATCAGGCCGTAGCCAATGCTCTGGCCGAAGGAAAGCTCTATGCCTTCTGTGCCGATGTGCTGACAGAAGAACCGCCAAAGGCCGACAATCCGCTATTAGGACAGCCAAATGCCTACATAACTCCGCACATAGCATGGGCCAGCTACGAAGCCCGCATACGTCTGATAAAGATAGCAACGGATAATGTAGCCGCATTCATCAACGGAAATCCTATTAATAAGGTATAAAAAAGAATCCTCGCTCGGAAATGAGCGAGGATTTTTAATTCAGAATCTACCACAATTGCTTAGCTCTTCAAACAGCAAAGGCACAAACGAGCCATTATTGTTATCCTGGCCAACACGTACCATAATCAGATTCTTATATGGATTAACGTACAGCACCTGATGACCTATACCCAAAGCATAATAACCAGGGAATTCGGCTTTTTTAGCACCAACGTTACTCATGTTATACCAGTTGAAATGGTATCCCTCGTTGCTTTCATCATAAGCACCTGTCTGACGCACCCATTCTTCGCTTACAATGCGTTTGCCGTCCCACATGCCGCCATTAAGATAAAGTCGACCAATCTTTGCAAGATCCTTCATTGTTAGTGATATTCCTCCAAAGGTGTGGGCAACATCACGCTTATGACTATCTACATTAACAATCGCCACCGACTCCATATGCAAAGGTTTCCACACCTTCTCGCTCATGTAGTCAGCAAAATGCTTGCCTGAGGCACGCTCTATGACAACACCCAGAATCTGTGATGTCATACTTTCATAGTAATGCTCAGTGCCAGGCTCCTTACGGAACTTCAGTCCACGTATCTGCTTCATCACGTTATGACCATAGTTCAGCTTAGCCATAGCGTTCAGTCGTTTAAAGTGTTTCAGTTTGAGCGAGTAGGTATCATCAAAGTCCAGACCGCTCTGCATATCAAGCAGATGTCTGATTTTGAGTTTCTGCCACATAGGATCTTTTTTCTTGAGCTCAGGCAGATACTGCGTAACATCATCGTCAATACTGCGGATATAACCATCATCAACAGCAATACCACACATCAGCGATGTGATTGATTTAGAGACAGAGAATACTGTAGCCAAGCGGTCGGATGTCATCTCGCCCCAGTATTTCTCGTAGATAATACTGTCGTTATGGATAATCATAAGCCCCTGAGTCTTGCTTTTCTTATCCATTGCCTTAGGTAAAGTGGCATTCTTATAATACTTACCCTGGTTAAAGAAGTGCAGAGTGTCTATCCAACTTGCCTGATTTTTGGCTATATGGAAACTGAACACTTTATCACCATTTGCAATAGTATCGTGCGGATGATTGGCGAAACTGAATATTCCGGGTCCACCCTTACCATCCTTCCTTAATCCTCGAATAATCGAGCACGAGATCATCGCTGGGCCAAGCGCAGCTATCAGTAAATAGCTGATTAATTTTGTTCTCATATTTTTATGTTAGTTTACTTTTAAGCACATCATTGTGAGGTCGTCGTTTACTTCGGCCCCATTACGGTATTTCTCTACTTCTGCCTTCATTATCTCCACTACCTGCTGGGCTGTGTCATAGCGTGTGCTGCGCAGATTTTCGATCATTCGCTTCTCGCCGAACTGTTCCTGTTTCTCGTTCTCAGCCTCGTTTAGTCCATCGGTATAAATGAATAGTGCACGTCCTTTGATGGTATCAATCTGCTCACCAACATAATTAAGGCCTTGCCACAATCCTATTGGAGCATTCGCCTCCATCTTGAGGAAGTCACCCTGATTCTTACCACCGCCGATAACCGGTGAGTTGTGGCCGGCATTACAGAAGTCAAGATGACCTGTCTGCATATCAAGCATACCTATAAACATCGTAATAAACATACCATTGGTATTATCGTTACCAGCAAGTTCTCTATTCATTCGGGTACATATCTCAGCAGGCATCATATCCTGATGTGCTAATGTACGGAACAAACGTGTGGCCTGAGCCATAAACAGCGATGCCGGTATACCCTTTCCGCTAACGTCGCCCACAGCAAAGTAGAGCATATTCTCGCGAATAACATATCCGTACAGGTCGCCACCAACTTCCTTGGCAGGAGTCATCGAAGCATACATATCAAGACCCTCGCGCATAGGGAACTCATGTGGCACCATACTCATTTGGATGTCGCGGGCGATGCGAAGCTCCGACTCTATTCGCTCTTTCACAGCAGTAGTCTCTTCAAGCTGATCGTATGCCACTTTCAGCTCTTCGTGAGCTATCTCCAGACGTCGGGCGGCACGATGACGGTAGAAGATAAAGATGGCGAGTGCCAAGATTATCAATACAAACACGATGGCCATACCAATAAATCGCTGATGCGACAGAGAAGCTTCCTGCTCAGCTATCTGACGGTCTTTCTCCTGAGTTTCATAGATAGTAGCCAGCTCGGCAGCATCGTCATTCTTCTGCCAGACAATAGCCGAATCCAGAGCATCTAGTATTCGCAGACCAATAGCGATGGTAGAGTCGCGATAACCAGCTCCTGCATTAGCACGGTACTTCGGGAAGACATACTGCTGGATAATATCGAGAGTAGGTTTGGCCATTCTGCGACGTATCTCGTTCTCGATATCGGCATAGCTCTCAGCAGCCTCAGCATATCGGCCTGAAGCCAACTGATATTCGCCAGGAGCATGCTCAATACCTTTCTTATAGCTCTCACTGTTCTGATAAGCAGCAAAATAATATTCGGCTTTGTCTCGCTGACCTAATCCAAGATAAGCACGCGCTTTGAAACTGCAGATACGAGCATACTGCCTGTCGGCCACAGCAGCCTCACCTTTAGGATTCTTCTTATAAAGTTCAAGCAACTTATCAGCACGTGCCGACCATTGCAGCGCCTGTTCGTACAGGTGCGAATCAATACAGAATAGAGTTGTATTATTAGCTGTTATCAGGGCATTCATGTTCGAGAGGGTCGTTGTATCCATCTCGATGGCCTGATTATAATAATCGTACGACTCCTCGAAACTCTTAGCAGCTTCGTCATAACGGTGCATCTTCAACTGACAGATACCTATATCGCCATATTGTATACCTATTTCCATAGGATTGCCAACAGCCGATTTCTTCATTTTGTCAAGAGCCAAAAGTGAAATTCGAAGAGCACCCTCGAAGTCATGGCGACCTTGCAATAAGTTAGCATACAATGCTGCGCATCTGTAATAGAAGCGCTCTTCACGTTCGCCCTTAACTTCTGTTTCCAACACCTTATCCCAATAGATATCACCATTGCGGATATGATCTGTCTGGTAGTTAATGTTTCCGCGTTCAAAGTTAGCACGTATCGGTCCAATCTCCTTGATTTTCTCCAAACTGTCAACTACTGCGTAAACAGAATCCACATTCTTTAGATGACGAGCCCAGAAAATCAGGCTGTCTACATGTTTGTCTCTTATCGAGTCTTGTACAGTATATGTTGTCCCCTTTTTACCCTGCTGGCACGACGTTATGCAGAAGCATCCCATCATCACTGCCAACATCATAGGCATCATTGCTCGTTTTATGCTGATCATACTTTCTTAGTTTCCTAATTACGGCTGCAAATTTACTAAAAAAACTTTAAACGCAACCTATAATCAAACTTTTTTATTAACTTTGCCAAATCAAAACAATCACAAAAAATAGACTGTGTATGAAGGATTTTGATTTCTATGCCCCAACAGAGGTAGTATTCGGAGAACAGAGTGAGGAGCAGGTAGCTGCTCTGGTTAAGAAGTATGGCGGCACAAAGGTGCTGGTACATTATGGTGGACAAAGCGCTAAGCGCTCTGGTCTGCTCGACAAGATTTGCGGTTTACTTAGCGATGGCGGCGTTGAGTTTGTTACGCTGGGAGGCGTAGTGCCCAATCCCCGTTTGTCGTTGGCTCAGCAGGGCATCGAGCTCTGCCGCAAAGAAGGAATCGACTTTATCCTGGCAATAGGTGGAGGTAGTGTTATCGACTCGGCTAAGTGCATCGGTTACGGTG
Source organism: uncultured Prevotella sp. (assembly GCA_902800365.1). GTDB lineage: Bacteria > Bacteroidota > Bacteroidia > Bacteroidales > Bacteroidaceae > Prevotella. The sequence continues at coordinate 99,121 of CADCEF010000001.1, forward strand.
TACCTTTCGAGGGTAACGTATGGGATATCTATATGGGCAAGGCCGAGCCCAAGACTATTTTGCCCGTAGCAGCTGTTCTTACCATTCCTGCTGCAGGTAGCGAGATGAGCGAATCATCAGTTATTACCAACGAGGATGGCGATATAAAAGTGGGCTATTCCAACAATCTGAGTCGCCCAAAGTTTGCTATTCTGAATCCTCGTCGCACCATGACATTGCCACCTTACCAGACGGCTGCTGGTGTTACTGATATGATGATGCATACCATGGAGCGTTACTTTACCAAGGACGATGATATGGACTTCACTACCGATTTGGCCGAGGCAGCACTGCGTTCCATCAAGAATGCTGTATTCCCTGTGCTCAAGAATCCTGAGGACTATCGCTACCGTGCCCAGATTATGTGGGGCGGCTCGCTGATGCATAACGATTTGACAGGTTGTGGCGCTACTGGCGACTGGGCAACCCACCAGCTGGAGCACGAGCTCAGTGGCATGTTCGACGTAACCCATGGTGCCGGTCTAGCAGCCATCTGGCCAAGTTGGGCCCGCTATACGATGCACGAGAATCTGCGCCGTTTCGTACGCTTTGCCGTTAACGTGATGGATGTACCCAACGACTTTACCGACCCCGAAGGCACTGCCGAGAAGGGTATCCAGGCTATGGAGCGTTTTTATCATGCCATCGGTATGCCTATCAATATTAAGGAGTTGATTGGCAAGGACATCACCGACGATGAAATCAAAGAGATGGTACGCAAGTGTAGTCGTAACAACACCATTACCTGCGGTTGCCTGAAGGTGCTGAAGGCCGAGGATATGGAGAAAATCTATAAAATGGCACGCGGATGAAGATATTAATGATTGGTGGCACGGGCACTATCAGCTCGGCCATCACCCGACAATTAGCAGCTGCAGGTCACGACCTGTGGCTGCTTAATCGTGGCACTCGCAAAAACGAGGTGCCTGCTGGAGTTACACAGATAATTGCCGACATCGACGACGAGCAGAAGGTACTCGACCTTCTGGGCGATAACACCTTCGATGCTGTGTGCGAGTTTATCGGATTTCTGCCCTCGCAAGTTGCACGCGACGTACGTTTGTTTAAAGGTCGTACTCGCCAGTATGTTTACATCTCGTCGGCTTCGGCTTACAACAAGCCCGCTGCCAACCATGTGATTACCGAGGGCACTACTTTAGCCAACCCCTATTGGGAATACTCGCGCAATAAGATAGCTTGCGAGGAACTATTACTTAAGGAGTATCGCGAGAACGGCTTTCCCATCACTATCGTACGCCCATCGCACACCTACTGCGAGCGCGGTGTGCCTGTAAGCGTACATGGACCAAAGGGTTCGTGGCAGGTACTTAAGCGTATGATGCAGGGCAAACAGGTTATCGTAAATGGCGATGGATCGTCGCTCTGGACAGTAACCTGGAACGAGGACTTTGCCCGTGGGTTTATCGGATTATTGGGTAATCCAAAGGCTATCGGCGAGGCCTTCCAGATAATGAGCGACGAGCAGCTGTCGTGGAATCAGATTTACCAGTGCGTGGCCAATGCTTTGGGCGTGGAGTTCAAGCCCTATTACGTAGCATCCGAATTCCTTGCAGCCACATCGCCTAAGGAGTGGGACTTTACAGGCAATCTGCTTGGCGACAAGAGCCTTACTGTAGTGTTCGACTGCACAAAGCTTAAGCGCGCAGTACCTGGATTCCAAGCCACTACCCGCTTCGATGAGGGTGTACGCCGTTGCGTAGCCTACATCCTTGCTCACCCCGAACTGCAGATAGAGGATCCTGAGTTCGACAAATGGTGCGACCGCGTTATAGCCGCCCAAGAACAAGCCAAGCACTCCATCTGATTTTTTATAGGCACGGATTACGCAAATTTCACGATTTTTTACGCTGATGTAAAATTTTTCGTGTTAATTCGCGTAATTCGTGGCAAAAAAATTGTACCTTTGCAGCCAAAAATTGGATAGCATATGGAATCAAAGCTTGTAATTTATAATACGTTGACGCGACAGAAGGAGCGTTTCGAGCCGCTTCACGCCCCCAATGTGGGCATGTATGTTTGTGGACCAACAGTGTATGGCGATCCCCATCTGGGACACGCCCGTCCTGCCATTACCTTCGACCTGGTGTTCCGTTACCTGAAGCACCTTGGTTATAAAGTAAGGTACGTGCGTAACATTACTGATGTGGGCCACTTGGAGCATGATGCCGACGAGGGTGAGGATAAGATTGCAAAGAAAGCCCGCCTGGAGCAGCTTGAGCCAATGGAGATAGCACAATACTACACCAACCGCTACCATGCAGCTATGGATGCGCTTAACGTATTGCGCCCATCAATCGAGCCTCATGCTACTGGTCACATCATCGAGCAGCAGCAGCTGGTTCAGCAGATTATCGACAATGGCTTTGCTTACGAGAGCAACGGTTCTATCTACTTTGATATCGAGGCTTACAACAAGAAGTTCCAGTATGGTATCCTCTCAGGTCGTTCACTTGAGAATGTGAAGGATGCCAGTCGTGAACTCGACGGTGTAGGCGAAAAGCATAATCAGGCCGACTTCGCTCTGTGGAAGAAGGCTCAGCCCGAGCACATCATGCGCTGGCCATCGCCTTGGAGCGACGGATTCCCCGGTTGGCACTGTGAGTGTACCGCTATGGGCCGTAAGTATCTTGGCGAAGAGTTTGATATCCACGGAGGTGGTATGGACCTTGTGTTCCCACACCACGAGTGTGAGATTGCACAGGCACAGGCTTCTATGGGTCATCCTGCTGTTAAGTATTGGATGCATAACAATATGCTTACCATCAACGGACAGAAGATGGGTAAGTCGTATAATAACTTCATCACTCTCGAGCAGTTCTTCACCGGCAATCACCCACTGCTTAAGAAAGCCTACTCGCCAATGACTATCCGTTTCTTTGTGCTCAGCGCACACTATCGCGGCACCGTAGACTTCTCGAACGAGGCTTTGGAAGCTGCCGAGAAGGGATTGGAGAAGATGATGAATGCCATTGCCGACTTGGAGCGCGTACAGGTATCAGACAAGTGCGATGCCGAAACCGAGAAGGTTGTTAAGTCTCTGCGCCAGAAGTGCTACGACGCAATGAACGACGATCTTGCCACACCTCAGGTTATCAGCAACCTGTTCGAGGCATGCACCGTAGTAAACAAGCTTACCGACCACAAGGCAACTATCTGTGCTGAGTGTCTGAAGGAGCTGAAGGAGACCATGCATCTCTTCGCAGAAGACATCCTTGGACTTAAGGCCGAGAAGAGCGGAACAAACGATGAGCGCGAGGCAGCCTTTGGTAAGGTAATGGATATGGTTCTCGAGTTGCGCGCCAAAGCCAAGGCCGATAAGGACTGGGCTACCAGCGATAAGATTCGCGACGAACTTGCAGCTGCAGGTTTCGAGGTGAAAGACACCAAGGACGGTGTTACCTGGAAACTAAACAAATAAAAGAAATAAGAATCCCCACTCTCATGAGCGGGGATTCTTGTTTTTAGTACCCTAATCCTATATAACTATGGGCAGGCAGTTTCACATCGAATACAGTTGAATCATCAGGATAGCCAAAGAATAGGTTGCGCCCCCACATCTTCGGCATCTTGGGTAGCTGGGCAGGTTTCAGTTCTTTGCCTGTTAGCAGGTTGCGCATAGCAGGCACTTTAGAGCAAACCACCACTTTTACGTTCACAGCCTCATCATTAAAATTCTCAACCACCAACGTTTTATTATCGTAAGGAAAGAGTGCAACCTTCGACGGACCTTCGATATAAGCCCCAATATCCTTACTCATGGCACGACGTATAACATTAAGAGCCCCAGCAGGATAATCATACAGATTGCCATAATCATCTGGAATTGTCAGCACAAAAAGCATACCCTTAGAATAGGTATCGCGCAACAGAATAGGATACCCCGACACACCACCATTAAGCGGACGTCCGGCACTGACAACCTCCCAGGCATCGTTGGTAAAATACTTAACCTGCGGAATAATAAACTCACGCTGCGATTTACCTGAAAAGCCGAAATCGTTTACTATAGCCTTCAGGTCGCCACAATACAGTTCGCACACATCAGCCAGTTCCTTACTGATAGCCTTCAGCAGTCCCGTGGTAATAATCACATCGCCACCCTTCTTCAACTGCTGCTTTATTTTCTCTACAATCTGCTTATCCTTAGCAGCCTGCTCGGTAAGTAGTATTTGCTTGCGGTTGGTAAGGAAAGTAGGATGCATATCCATCGGCAAACCTATCATACCTAAATAGTTTTGCAGAAATTCCTCGCCCGAAGAGTGGTATGGTTTATAAGAAACCAAGCCTATGGGATTACCAAGCTGTCCAACCAACTTATCTGTCTGAAGCAAGGTCACATGAGCATAGCGTGCCATTGTGCTAGGCGTGATAGTCTTACCATTCTTAGTGAAAGGCTTCACCATCTCATCGTGGTTAAAACTAACATCTTCAGCCTGCCAGGCAGCACGATGCTGAGGCGTAATCTTCACATCGAAGAGCTGCATATAGTTCCACAGAATAATCTCGGGAGTCTTCGACAGCATTGTCAGATGCAGCTGCTCGGCATAGCGGTCCATACTCATGTGGATACCACCTGCATCAACCCAACCGCCACCATTTTTTCCCGGAGCGATATTATCGAAATAACGCACCACATTATAACTCAGATAATTCTGCAGATGCTGCGCTGAACCTGGGTCACGCGTCTCTGTACCAGTCCAGATTCCATCAAAATAAGCAGGCTCTTCCTCCAGATTAAAGCCCAACCCATGGAAGTGGTCGTACCAGTTAGGATACTTCACTATAACCTTCACTTTGGGATTGACCGCCTTGGCTGGTTTCACCACCAATTCCTTGCCAGCATCAGCCATCAAGCGCAAACGGTACTCTGTCCAGCTCTTACTACCCTTAGCAGCAATCTCGTCATCATTCTTCAAGTCAATAAAGAAAAAATCGTCCAGAATAAAGTCGTTAAAGAGTTTAGCCGTGTACTCCGCGATTTCCTTAACTACTTTTCGCTCATCAGGACGGGCATAGCTATAAGTCTCAAAGTCAGTTGGCTCCGAACGGGTGTAGGTAATGCCACCTCCCACCTCAAGACCTTTACTTTCGAAGAATTTCTTCACTTTCAGCATTGTCTTCTCGGGCACGGTGAATGCATCACGATGCGTTTCCAGATAAATCTTATCCAGATCCACCTGCTGACTCACAACCTCCCACGTCGATTTCAGGAACTTCTCATCGTCCATCCGAGCTACATCCTGCGCACGGATATAGGTCGACACTTTAAAATTCTCGAATTTTCTCTGTTTAGCCACCACTATGGGCATTGTCATCCACACGGCAATAACCGCAAATAGGATTTTGCTTAGATTCTTCATAATTATGGTTTATTTTTGTGATTGATGATGGTGCAAATATACGTAATTTATTCGATAAATGGTTCTTTTTTTAACAATTCTTGTTGAAATACCATGTTTATGGTATGCAATATGACATGCTGAGGGGATTGTGGGTATGCAGAAAACGCCGTACCTTTGCACCTAGTTAAAATTAATAATTAAAAATAAGAGTTATGAAGACAATGAATCAGATGCGAATGCGCGAGTACTGTTGTTGTTGCAACATGATGATGGCAATGACAATGAAGAAGGAGGGTATATATATAATAGGTATAAACAAAATTAAAAAGAAGCAAAATGAAAAAGATAGCATTAACAATAGCAGTATTATTCAGTATCAGCATCAGCAATATTTGGGCTGAAGAGACATCTACCAACGCAAGCAGTGTGCGTTACGTCAAGGCACCCCGTTTTGCACGTCCTTTGGTAGAGAAGTGGATAACCGAATATGCAAAAACACAACCTGACGTAGAGTTCCAGATTGCAAAAGGCAATCAGAGTCAGGACAACATCGCTTTGAATATCGTATTCGATAATCAAAATACAGAGAGAGAAGAGTTTAGCCACGTTGTTTATTTCGGAGAGTTCGCCGTGCTGCCTATCACAGCCAGCGGTAGCGAAGCTGCGAAAGTGCTGGAAGGCAAGCACCTGAACTCAAAGAAACTTAAGCAGCTTTACTTCCTTAACGATGATTTTGATGAGGATGTAAAGAAAATCAAGCAGTTTGAGAAGCTCGTTATCTATAGCGGTAGCAATGCCTCATCAGTTGCCACATCTTTCGCCCACAATTTTGGCGAGGAAAACAGCAACTTCCGCGGCAAGCGCATCTCGGGCGATGACTTATTCCTTAACACCGCCTTAGCTAAAGATCCATTGGGCGTATCATTCAACGCACTGCCAAACATCTTCGACCTCAAGAGCCGTCATATTAAAGAAAATCTCACCATCATCGGCATCGATGTCAAGAAGAGTCTCGAAGACAGTTTCTCTGACAAAGCATCACTCGATGAACTCATTCTCGCCCTTGAAAATGGTAAGGTTTCAGAGGTAGCAGTCGAGAAGATTGGTGTTAGTTACAACATAGCCGACGATGCAGTAAACAAATTCCTTAGCTGGGTACTGGCTCAGGGCACAAAATATAACCACGAATTTGGATTGTTGAACCTGGATAACAAACTTGCACAGGCACAAATCAATAAGGTAAAGACTGAGTTTACCGCACAGAAATAAGTTATTAAAAGTTTTATTTAAATGGTTGTTCAAATGGCTTGGGCGGTCTGAAAAAGGCCGTCCCCACCCAAGCCATGCACACACTAAAGGTATTAGTAATTATGAAAAAGGGACTTATATTAGCACTTGGTTTTGCACTCGCCCCACTTTGGGCAGCGGCACAAAACCTGATTACAGGTCATATCACTGATGTTCGTACAGGCGAGCCCCTGATTGGTGCATCAGTCATCGTAAAGAGTGAAAAGAGCAAAGGTGTAGTTACCGATATCGATGGTAACTTTAAACTCCAGACAAATGTTGAGGCTCCCCTAACCCTCCGTGTAGAGTTTATAGGATATCGCCCAGTAGATGTAGATGTATATGATTTCGAGGAACCAGTAGAAATCACATTAAAAGAGAATTATAACAATATCGAAGGAATCGTTGTTACAGGTGTTGCCCAAGGTACATCTCGCAAAGGTCTGTCATTTGCACTGACAAAAGTCAGCGACGAGCTGATAAACACCGTACCACAGACTGATGCCTCAACTACGCTCCGTGGAAAAGTGGCCGGTATCCGTATTGAGCAATCTGAAGGAAACCAAGGTGCCAAAGTATATCTCCGTGGTGCCAAGTCAATCAATGGCAATATTGAGCCTCTGATTGTTGTCGATGGTTTTGTTACCTCGTTGTCATTATCTGACATTAACCCTATTGATATTGAGACAATCGAGGTGGTAAAAGGTGCTGCTGCATCTGCCCTATACGGAACCAGAGGAGAAGGAGGCGTTATCCAGGTTATCACAAAGAAAGGCCGTGGAGGTAAAATTTCAGTAACACTCGACAACGAAATAGGATTCAATCACGCTATCAACATCCCCAAGACATCGCAGTATCATCACTATAAGATAAACAGCGATGGTACCTTTGCCTTGAATCAAGGTGGACGCGTTATCGACTATCAGGAGAACGGTTATTCTGTAAACTTACACCCTTATGTAGATGCAGTCGACAACATCGGCAATCTGCTAAGCGATCAGCCATTCTACACCAATACCGTTTCATTGGGAGCCTCTGGCGAGCAATATAATGTTTATGCTTCGTTCCAAAACCAGTCTAAAGGTGGTGTAACCAGTGCCATCGATCCTGACAAAAAAAAGAGTTTCCTTTTCAATTTGGGATATAAGCCCATCAAGGGGTTGAGTACAGAGTTTACAGCTCAGTACAGCGTAAGCGATAATCCTTCGTATGTAGCCAGCAACTCTGCAGCCAACGGACTGGTTTATTCAGCATTATTACTGGAGCCATTTGTAAATCTGGCACAGAAAGATGATAACGGCAATTATCTTGTAGCTCCTGATGGCTTACGACTTCTTTCCAGTCAATTTAGCAATCCTCTTTATGAGTTCACAAATCGCGAATACGAATATAAGACCAAGAACCTGCTATTAGGTTGGAAGGCTAAATACCAGTTGTCTAAGTTGTTTAGCGCTGAGGTGGCATATTCAATTCAGAACACATCGTACGATACAAACAACTACTACCCCATAGGATACGAGACACTCTCGGTTGATGCCACAAAGAATAATGGTTATTATGGCAAGACAACCTTACAGACCAACACTCGTAATGCACAGTTTCAGTTGAATTATAATCAGAAGATTGGCGACTTTGATTTGGGCGCAGCTTTCAAGAGTGTATATGAATACGAAAAAATCGAGGGCTTCAGTGCTAACGGCTATAACCTCACAGCCCCCGTTAAGTCATTAGATATAACCGATGCATCAACACGTAATATCTCGTCAACATGGCAGCAGACGGTAAACTACGGTTACTTCCTGAACTTCAAAGGTAGCTGGCGAGAGAAGTGGTTTCTTGATGTATTAGGACGTCTTGACAAGAGTTCTCGATTCGGAAAGGATGTTAGCTGGGCTTTCTTCCCTCGTGTTTCTCTGGCATATCGACTCACTCAGGATATTAAACTCGGTCCTGTTACAGAACTCAAACTTCGTGCCGCCTATGGTGAGGCTGGTAGTCTTCCTCCCTATGGTGCCAAGGATAGCCGTGTAACCCTAAATAACTCAGGTGGCGTTAGTTTCACTCAGAACGCAAACACCGATCTGAAACGAGCCATCACATCCGAAACAGAGTTTGGTTTCGATGCTGTTCTGTGGAATTGGCTTAACGTGCAGTTCAACTATGCATTTGCCAATAGCCGTAACGATTTCATCTCAGTTCCATCGTTCACCCCATTGCAGGGCTCAGCCACTATCTACGACAATCTTGGTAAGGTAAAGTCAAATTCTATTGAGTTGGAGGTATCTGGCCGCATCATCAACAAGAAGAAGTTTACTTGGGATGCCGGACTCACCTTCAGTCGTGTACGCAGTGAGATTACCGACATGGGCGATGTTCCAGCATTTACCGATGGCGACTATCGTCGTGACAAGGGCCTCAGCACATCAACAATATGGGGATATGGAATCTTTACAAACCTCAATCAGCTTACAACCAACGAGGCTGGTTTTGTTACCAATGCAGGCGATGGAACCAAGACTCTCAATGATTATACTGTCAACTCACTTGGTTTCGTAGTAGAGAAGGCTGCACTCGGCACCAAAAATGAGACACCAGTATTCTACGTCAATGAGAACACAGGTAACACCAAAGTTATCGGCGATGCCCAACCGGACTTCACTGTAGGTCTAACAAACACCTTTACTTACGGTCCATTCTCTCTTTACTCTTCGTTCGACTGGAAACATGGCGGTCAGAAATATAACGAGACCGTTCAATACCTCGCTTACGTATCACGTTCGGAGTTCGACGACCAATCAGCAAAGGCAGGACTTCCTCTTACTTTTGCCACACAGGTATTCAATGCTGAGCTTCCTACAGACTACTGGGTAGAAGATGCTGGTTATCTATCACTGCGCGAGCTGTCGTTATCTTATGACATCCCAGTGAAACACCTGGGACTTGGAGAGTGGATCAAGAAAGCCAGATTCTCGTTAATAGGTCGAAACCTGTTTATCCTTACAAAGTTCACAGGTGTAAACGTTGATGGCGACAACTATGACGGAAGTGCAGGAACATCCGATTTCTTCAACTATCCGTCGTACCGCACACTTTCTGCAAAACTTACCGTTAATTTTTAAATGGCATTCATCATGAAAAAGAATATATTGATATTAATAGTAGCATTTGCTACACTTAGCTCATGCGAGTCAACGGATTTCGACGATCCAAGTACACTTACCAACGAAGAGGCTGTCAGCAAGATTAAGAGCTTTAGCTATTCGCTCGTTACCAGTAGTGTCCAAACGGCTTTCAATACCACCACAAGTACAGCTGGTGTACACTTCAGCTTACTGGCCGACCAGACCACCAATACCAATGGTAATTCCAATTGGTGGTACTACGCCCAGGAGCCTCGCATGCGTATCATTAATAGTAGCTCGGAGCGTTCGTATAGTGCTTCGCTCAATTCGCTCTACAGTAATTTCTATCAGGCAAACCTCGACGCCACAAAGGTAATCGACATCATCGAAAATCAAGGAGGAAAGGCATACGATGATGCAGGTAAGGATCGTACCAACGACTGCTTGATTGGTGCTTACTATGCAAAGGGCGTATCACAGGGATATTTGGGCAATCTGTATGATAGAGGTATTATTGTAGATGGCATCAATCAGACAGAAAAAGGCTATCCCAACTCGTACAAAGAGCTTACCGAAAATGGTGTTCGTCATATCGAAAAAGCCATTGCTCTTGCCGAAGCATCGTCAAATCTGCAGTTCGACTTCCTTCAAGGTATAACCATCGGTAAGGACGATTTTCTCAAATTGGCTAATTCCATAGCAGCCCGTATCCTCTCATCTATTGCTCGAGATAAGGCCGAGGCCATTGCTCTTGGTAGCAGCTACTGGCAGAAGGTGCTTGCATTTGCCGAGAAGGGGTTTGACTCCGACTTCGTCATCACCACCACTTCTGGAGGATATTACAATGCTCTGCTTAACAACCTTATTTTCAAAGGCAGTTCTAACCGTCCTGTCGACATAAAAGTGCCATACCTGGCCGACAAGACCCACAATTATCCCAACTTCTATCCCACAGACGACACTATTCTAGAGCCGATAGAGACCGATGACGACCGATTCTACCAATACTTCTCCTACACTCCTAGCTTCGGTATCCTGATGGAATCACGTGGTCGCGGACTGTTCAGCAACTATATACGCGAACGCTGGAGCAACAGTCATAACAGTCTCTCTGAGGTGGGATCGGCTAACCCCTATATTCTTGCCGAGGAAGTACGCCTTTTAAAGGCCGAAGCCAAGTTATTCTTAAACGATGTTGCAGGTGCTGCCGAACTGCTTAATGACCCCAATGCTTCGCGTAAGGCCAAGGGACATCTTGCCGACGTGGCTGCCAACGAGAACGACGTACGTAACGCCATCCACTATGAGTATGCCATCGAAATAGATGGTGCTGCAGGCGTAACAGTTCCATTCACCTTTATGCGTCGCAATGACTTACTCATTGGCGGAACCCCCACAGAATACCCAATACCCCAAAAGCAACTTGAGCTGATTGGAGAGAGCCTGTATTCATTTGGAGGCAAGGAATACATCGGCGAGAAGGGACGTTTTGGCGAGTTGGCCACAGCACTTGACAATGGATGGAAATTATCTGAGTAAAAACTACAAATAGAGCATAAAAATGAAGAAATTGTTTGTGATATTAAGTGTCTGCCTGGCTGCACTCACATCGGTGAGTGCACAGACTGCAGACAATAAGAAAGAGCTGGTAGAAAAAGCCGATTCAAATGGTTACATAGTGTTCGATGGCGATAAGGCACCCGATTTTACCATTACACTCACCGACGGACGCCAACTAAAACTGTCCGACTTGCGAGGCAAACTGGTTATGATCCAGTTCACAGCAAGTTGGTGTGGTGTATGCCGAAAAGAGATGCCTTTCATCGAGCGTGACATCTGGCAGCGTCATAAAGATAACCCTAACTTCATACTCATAGGTATTGACCGTGACGAGCCACTTGAAAAGGTGGTAAACTTTGCAAAACAAACAGGCATTACCTATCCACTCGGACTAGACCCTGGCGCAAACATCTATGCAAAATTTGCTCTTCGACAGTCAGGCATCACGCGTAATATCTTGATTGACAAAGATGGTACCATTATTAAGCGAACTCGACTTTATAAGGAAGACGAATTCAGTTCCTTAGTCGAGACAATCGATAAATATCTTAAATAAAAAAAATGCATGGGGCAAAACCTCATGCATTTTTTTGTTCTCATTTAAACTTCTGCTATCACCTCAATTTCTACCAAAGCACCTTTTGGCAGCGTCTTCACTGCTACAGCAGAGCGAGCAGGAAAAGGCTCAGCGAAAAACTCTGCATAAACAGAGTTCATGTCTGCAAAGTCACCCATATCAGCCATAAACACTGTGGTCTTAATAACGTTGGCCATGCTGGTGCCGGCTTCCTCAAGAATAGCCTTGACGTTGGTGAGCGACTGGCGTGTCTGTTCCTTGATGCCACCTTCTACAAACGAGCCTGTGGCAGGATCGATGGGAATCTGACCAGAGGTATAAATGAGGTTTCCAACGCGGATGGCCTGACTATAAGGGCCGATGGCAGCAGGTGCCTTGGGGGTACTGATAACTTGTTTCATATCGCAGATTTTTTTAGTCTTCTTTTACTATGGGATAGAGCTCGATGAACTCGCCCTGATGGTTCTTACCATCGTTGATGAGTTCGGCAAACTTCTGGCCAACGGTCTCAATGTCGTGGAAACCAGGCAGAGCCATGTTGCCGTTCAAATCGGTGGTGGTGGGTCCTGGGTGAACAGAGAATACCTCAACTGGGGTGTTGCTCTGCTGGAACTCGATGGCCATCACACCCATCATGGCATTCTGGGCTGCCTTGCTGGCTACGTATGCCAGTGGGTGCCAGTAAGGGCTAATCTCTGAAGGAACGGTGACATTGGCAATGCGGCCACTGTTCTTGGTCAGCAGAGGAATCAATGCCTTGGTCAGGGCAAAGGTGCCGATGAAGTTAACGTCGAGTGTTTCTTTGATATCACTCAGTTCTGTATGCTCGCTGTCAACGCTCATGTCGCCAGGAATGCCAGCGTTGTTTACCAGCAGAGTCAGTTCGGGATATTTCTCATTGACTTCCTTGGCGGCCTGCTCAATGCTAGCCAGGTTGCGCAGCTCGAGATTCACCCAGCCTAATACATCAACGCCAGCCGACTTCAGCTCGTTGATAGCTTTCTGGGCGCGCTCTTCATCGCGTGCGCCGATTACTACCTGCCAACCACTCTTTCCGAGGTGCTTGGCTATTCCAAATCCGATGCCTTTGTTGGCACCTGTTACAAAAACAATCTTTGCCATATCTAATTTATGTTTTGAATCTGCGTGCAAAGGTAATATTTTTTTTCGGAATAGCCAATGAAGATCAACTAATTCTGTAAAAACAGTGACTATTATACCATATGTATGGTAAGTGAAATGCCAAGTAAAGGCGATTGTGGGAGTTGGAAAAACGCACTACCTTTGCACGCTGAAAGTATTCATCAAATAATAAACGCATTATGAAGGGTAAGAAAGTATTATCAGCATTATTACTTGCCTTATTTGTTAGTCAGGTATATGCACAAGAAGAGATTAATCCTGAAGATGCTGTTACAACTCAGCATCAGGGCACGTTCAACGGAAATAGTATTTCCTATTCGGCTACTATTGGTCACCAACCTGTATGGGATAAGGATGGCAATATCATTGCTGGACTCAACTATACATATTATGAAAAGAATGGTGTAAAGGATAAGGCACACCGTCCGCTTCTTATCTCGTTTAATGGTGGTCCCGGTTCAGGATCTCTTTGGATGGAGATAGGCTATACCGGTCCAGTATTGCTAAATTTGGATGCAGAAGGACAGGTTGTTCAGCCCTATGGCGTTCATAGCAACCCATATTCTATACTCGATGTGGCTGACATCGTTTATATCTGTCCTGTCAATACAGGCTTCTCGCGGATCATCAAGAACAAGGATAAGAAGGAGAGCGCAGAATCTGCATCGCAAGGCGCAAGCCGCGGTACTAATCGCGGTCGTCAGGAGGCATCACAGGGCAAGTCTTCGCCGTTCTTCGGTATCAACGAGGATATTGACTATATCAGCGACTGGGTTAAGAACTTCATTAATCGTCAGAATCGCTGGGAATCGCCCAAATTCATCATTGGTGAGAGTTATGGCACAACACGTGCCTCGGGACTCGTGTATAGTCTGCAGCAGAAGCATTGGATATACGTAAATGGTGTAATACTGTTGTCGCCAACCGAGTTGGGTATTGATTCACGTAGCCTTAACCGTAAGGCTCTTACCCTGCCATATATGGCAGCTACATCATGGTATCACAAAGCTCTGAATGCAACTCTGCAGAATAAGGATCTTGATGAGATATTGCCTGAGGTCGAGAAATTTACTGTCGAGGAGTATATCCCAGCTTTGGCTTGGGGTGGTTCGCTGCCCGAGGCTCGTAGAAAGGAGATTGCCAAAAAGATTTCATTATATTCCGGCATCAGTGAGCAGGAAGTCCTTCGTCATAATCTCGTCATAGAGACTCGTTACTATTGGAAGGAACTGCTGCGTAACAGAGACCTGCATATTGGTCGACTTGACTCTCGCTACACAGGTCGCGACATTCAGACTGCAGGCGAGCACCCTGACTATAGTGCAGAGTTCTCAACCTGGAATCGCGCATTCTCTACTGCTTACAACTGGTATGTACGTAATGAGTTGAATTATAAAACCGACGTGGAGTATCTGCTTTTTGGCAATGTGCATCCTTGGAATCGCAACAACGATCATACAGGCGAGGATCTTGGAAAGGCACTCTCTCAGAATCCTGATCTTAAAGTGCTTGTCCAGTCGGGCTACTACGATGGTGGATGTGATTACTTCAATGCCAAGTATAACTTCTGGCAGATTGACCGAGGTGGCAAGTTCCAAGATCGATTCATCTTTAAGGGATATCGTTGTGGACACATGATCTACGTACGTCAGGAAGACTTGAAACAGGGTAATGAAGATATCCGCCAGTTTATTCTTAGCCAGATTCCGAAAGACGGCCAAGCTATCAGTTATTAATGGCGCCACTCGTGTTGAGTAGCGCCTTTGATGGATTAAATATTTATACCACCAGGAAATCGGTTTTGCGGCGATTGTTGCTGGGGCGGACGGCGAAGTGAAGCCAGATTTTGTTGTGGTGATTCTTCTCTAATAGTAGCTCGTCGAAGTCCTGATGCGTCTCGTCGGCGTAGTCGAGTAGTATAGTGGCATAGCGGATGAGTTGCTCTTTGCCATACACTCGGATGTCGGCGGCGCAACCGGTAAGGTGGTTGCTGGTTAGGGCGCCGCCTACCTTGCGGTTGAGTTGTGGACTGCGGTAGCCGCTGGTGATGACAATGGGCTCATTGTTGCAATAACGTTCATTATACCTTGCCCTGAGGGCTTCTAACCATTGGCAAAGTCGCTTTAGGTTTTCAATGGCCTCGTGAGTGGGAATGTTGTATATATCTGGGTGGCTTCTGCTTATCATGAACTCGCCCAGCGTAAAGTGCTCGGATAATTGAGCTTTGCTGTTTAACTGAATTGGTAATTCCATAATGTTACTAAATTGTTGTTGCTAATTTGCGGAATTTTCCGCGTCCTAATTTCTTGATAATATGGTCGCGCTCAAGTTTTGAACACTTGTTTGATGCTGTAGTGTTTGATGTATAACCCCATATGCGCATCACGTCCTGGGTGGTAAACTCGTCGGGCAGCAGTGTGTAGAATCTTGCTGACTTGTCGTAGATGCGGCGTAGTACGGTGTGGTTAGCCTCGTTGTCGAACATCTCCTGTAGCAGCTTGCCAAACAGGGCGTCTTCGCAAGTGTTGATAATCTCGCATATCAGGTCGGCAAAATCAAGATGGTGCTGCTCAATCTTTACAAGTCCTGTGCTCACAAACTCCGACCACGATGGCTGTGTAGAGATTACCTGTGGTATGCATACGGCCATCACCTTGTCTTGCAGTCGTTTGCGTTCCAAGTTCAATACCTTGTCCTCGTTTATGCGTGCCTCTTCAGCCAGTGCGGCACACAGGTCATACACATGGCGCACCAGTGATTCCAGTCCTCTGATCTCGCATTTCAATGCATCGAAGCGGGCTCCCCAAGCTTCCATCTGGCGCAATGCGGTGCTGTCGCGGCGGGTTGAACGATACTCATCGGTGTGGAAGTCGTCTTCGGGCATCAGCCATGATGTGAAACGGGTGCTCATTCCATCACCAATGTTGCGGGCGTTGATGAACTGCTGCAGCGAGGTGCGCGTACAGGTGAACACGCCCGAGAACATCATCGGCATCGAATTGTTTACCGAGTCGGTGGTAGCATAGTCAACACCATTGCGCTCGTTGTGGAATGACTGTAGGATGATGTCGCGCTTCTCTTGGAATCCGCCTTTGGCATTTACCAGCGACAGCAACTCGGTTGAGAACATGTACTGATGCAGGAACCACTCCTCGCCGTTGTAACCTGTCTCAACATTATTCTCGGCGTGGTGGTAGAATCGGTTGTTTGACACCTTTACCACGTTGTAGCGGATAATGCCGCCCGGCTCCTGCAAGGGTTCACCTTTCTGTGCTTTGCTGCTGGTTTCGCGGGCATGTTTCTCGCGTTTGTATGCTTTCTCGGCATCACGGGCTGGCTTGTCGCTAAGGCGCATGTTCAGCATAATGTGGTCGTCTTGCTCACGGGCCACCGATTTTCCTGATCCAGGTTCGCCCACCATAAGTACCAGCGAGTTGATGCGCTGCATGTCGCCACGCCAGTTCTGGTAATCGCAGCGGGTTAGTAAGGTTGAGTACATGCCCGATGCCGACAGCACGCCGCCCGGGCGTACCAGTGGATTGTCAATGTGGGCCAGCGCAGGTTCGTAGCAGCCCAGTTGCATTGCCATCAGACGGTCGGCCCAGTCGTCGTAGGGCAGCGTTGTCTTAGATGGTTCAGAGCGGGTGTACTTGATGCCGAAGCTGTCGAGTGTCTGCGCCAGCTCGTCGGTCATAGCACCACGCGGTCGATATTTGCATACATCGCGCGCCAGATCGAGTAGCTCTTTCAACCGGCCTTCGCCTATCATCTCCTGATAGAAACAGGTTTGCTGCATCAGCCAGAACACGTTGGCTGGCTTGTTGTCTACTATGCGGCGCAGTTCGCCTGCAAGTTCAAGCATTCGCTGGTGTCGGTCGCCTATCTCGGGGTGTCCGCCTTTCAGTTCAACCCATTTGGCTACAATGTCGGTGTAAGGCACGCCGTGGTAGCACTTCGCACCCTCATCGTTCTCACTGAGTTTTACCGGACCAAGGTCTTCGGGCTTTGATAGAGCAGGCTCAACGGGCATTTCTATTGTAGCAGCACTATCAGTCGCTCCAGCATCAGCTTTATCGAAATCAAGAGTGCCCTGAGAGTTGCCTTCGCGATACTGGCGGCCGTAAGCCTCGTCGTATTGGGGATTGTCATAATTAAATAGTGTTTCTTCGTCGATGTATAGAATATCATCCCATTTAGGGGCAAACGAGAGGCGCGAACTGTCGCGGCAGCTTTTGTCTATCTTAAGCGTAAAACCCAACAGTTTTGCCATCTGCTTCTGATTGGAAATCAGTGGCCCCCAGTCAGTACGGGCTTTGTGTACCGATTTCAGCCCTTCGCCGCCAGGGGTGATGAACATCAGACAAATGCCAAGCTCCTTCAAGTTTACGCGTGATGTGATTTCAGCAAAGCGCTCGCGCGGGTTCTTAACGTGGTCAAAGTCGCACATCACCAGTCCGTTAAGTATACACTGGTTCTGCAGTCGCCAACGGCCTTTCTTACCAAAGTTGTACTTCTTGTCGCCAATGCTTGGCAACACCTCCTTGGCCTGATACAGAAATCCGGGCAGGGAACTCTTGATGTTTCTGGCCTCTTTAATATGACCCAAGGCCATCTCATTGCGTACCTTCTTAATGGTGTCGATGGTTGATGGTGCCTGGGTTATACGTTTAAAGATGTCGGGTGTGCAAGGCTTACATTCCTCCCATGTGTTTTGTTGATAGGTAAACATGGTCTTAGTATTGGATTGTGTGCATTAGACTTTTACAATCTCAGTAACGGTTACATCGTTAAATATGTTGCCGTTGTTCTCGTGGATGGTGTGTTTCAAAACTACAGCTACAAGCTCGCCACTGTTGAACTCTATGTCGGCTTGCTGACCTAACACTGAGCACCAGAACTCGTCTGAATACAGACCGCCGATAGCTTTTAAACGGATGTTGCACTTTGACATTTTGTTGCCTTCCTTTGTGGTAATGCTCATCTTCTCTGTCTGGCTTACCACTCTACAAATAATTGCATTCATAATGGTTTTGTTTTTTTATAATGATACATTAAAATAAATAGTAATTTGCTTTCGCGATACAAATGTAAGTATAAAAAACGGCCCCGACATGGATTGTCGGAGCCGCGGAACCGTTTTCGGAACTTTCGGAATGGTTTACGATTACTATTTCCTAAAACAAGGGTAGAATCTTAGTCAATTCGGCCTCGATAGCTAGTCCCAGTCTTACGGCATCAATAGGGGCACCTTTAGCAAGCCACATTGATGGCGAGTCGGTGTACTTGCCCGATCGCAGAGGTTTGCTCACTGCATCATCGTTACAGTCAGTTGGCTTGTGGCGCTTGAATGGCCACTGTCCCACCTCTTTTACAAAGTCGCTGTACTTGCCCTGGTATCCCCAGATCTGATACAGACGGAAGACTACTGCCCATGCTCTTCCTGCATACCACAGTCCGTCGTCCATCATCTTCTCTACAATCTGACACATCTGTTCCTGGGTGGGCATCTGGTGCTGTGGAGAGTCGGTGCCTTTAGAATTCAGATTAAGTGTGTCTACATGTGCGATGTAGGTACCAATAGGACCATTAATCGAAACGTTGTTAATAATTTGCGGTCTACCGCTTTCTGTTTCCTTATTCCAATCTTTGTTCATAAATGTGTTGAGTTATTATTGTTTATTCCGCCTTTTTTGAGCGAAAACGGCTGCAAAGATACAAAAAAAACGCGAAGTTTATATGTTTAGATGTTTAGTTTTTCTGTGATTTTAATTGAGATTATGGGGTGAATTATATATAGCGACTATAGCCTAATTTAATAATATATTATAATATATTATTAAATTAGATGTGTTTTTGACTATTTTTACTGGAGGTAAATTCCTTAAAAATCTAAACTTCTAAACATCTAAACTTCTATATTTTGCAGAAACGGCACTTCTGGACATCAGAAGTTACGTTTCTGGCAGCCAAAAGTTACGCTTCTGTTGCCCTGAAGTGATATTAGAAAAAATGATGTTTTTTTAATGAAAATAATAGTCAAAATGTTTGGTAGTATCGATTATTTTTAGTACCTTTGTAACGTCAATCATGAGAGACCAAGCGGGAGCGGTTCACCTGGAGTAGCTGGCCGCAAAACTTTAAATCAAATATTATTAAAAAAATTACACACATTATGGCAAAGATTTTCTATCTGCTTAAGCAGAACAATGCAAAAGGATCATCGGTAAAGGGCAAATGGTTCGCCCGCCAGAAGACCGTTGAAACCCTGAACACACGTAAAATGGCGAACCACATTGCAGAGCACGGCTCTATCTACACACCCGACGTGGTGTTTGGAGTGCTGGAGAAGTTTCGTAGCTGCTTGTTGGAGATGCTGCTCAACTCGCGTCGAGTAAAGATCGACGGACTGGGTATCTTCTTCACAACCCTTGAGAATGTAGAGGGTGGCGCAGCTAAGAAGGAGGACTTCATGCCCCAGAGAAACCTGAAGGGCCTGCATATCCGATTCCTGCCTGACTCAACCACCGAGACCGACATCTCGAGTCGTGAGTTCATCAAGAAGGCTGAGTTTGTAAATGCCGAGTCGTTCGCCGGCACGCTGACCGATGATGAACCAGCGGGTGGTGGCAGTGGTGGAAACCAGGGCGGTAACCAGAACTACCCCCCAATCTCGAGCGATGACCCAGGCGAGGGCGATTAAAGCGATTGGGGCTCAGGCCCCATACGCTTAAAGGTAAAAGGGTAAAAAGGTAAAAAAGATAAAAAAGAAATATTATGAATAAAAGAGAGACAATTAAGTTTGTAATACAGATTATAGCATCTGTTGCCACAGCCATTGTAGCGGCGTTAGGCACCACTAGCTGTGTAGGCGCATAAATAAAGATAAAGCGAGGAGTCCACAACCGGGCTCCTCGCTTAGTGTTGTTATGTTTTTGTGTTTCATGTTTTCTACTTGTTTGTTACGCGATAGTCGAGGGCTGGCTTGCGGTCGCCAAGTAGGGGAACGTACTTGAAGTCGGAGCCAACAGTCTGTTTAAACTCATCCTTAACGGCTTGAAGCAGTTTGGCATCGGTAAACAGGTCGACAGCGGTGAGAGCAAACACACGGCTTGCGTTTAAAAGGCCCTTGGTGCCTATGGTTGTGCCATCGGCAGCCACATTCTGCCAACTATGACCTGGGCTGCCAGGAACGAAGGTTGCCGCACCAAAGCTGGCCAAGGGTACAACCCACGACACATCGCCTACATCACTACTGCCTCCACTACCCTCCTTGGGGAATGCGGCCAATGGTTGAACCTTGGCAGCTTGGTTAATAATCGAGTCAGGATTACCTGTGGCACGAATTAATTCCTGAGCAAACTTGCGCTCACGAGCATCGTAGATAACACCGCCTACCGATTCCAGATTCTTCTGGATAACTTTTGAAAGAGTTTTGTTATGCAATCGCTCATAAGTTCCTGCTACTATTTCCTTCTCCACACGTGTCTGAGTACCCTTAGCCGCACCTACAGCAGCAGAATCGATCCACTCGGTAAGTGTGTTAAGAATTTCGCGCTTTGGGCTGCGGATATAATATGATACACGGGCGTATTCTGGTACAACATTGGGAGCAAAACCTCCGTCGGGAATCACGTAGTGGATTCGTGATGATGTGGGCACATGTTCGCGCAGCAAATTGACCATATAGTCGAATGACTCTACAGCATCGAGAGCTGAGCGGCCCTTCCAAGGGTTACCCGCAGCATGTGCTGGTTTACCATAGAATTTATAGTCTACCATCACCATGGCCGTACCGCCATTGGTTGAAACGGCATTAACACTTGAGGGATGCCAATCGAGTACTACATCTACCCCTTTGAATAAGCCCTCGCGAACGAGATATACTTTACCAGCACCTCCTTCTTCGGCAGGAGATCCATAAACCTTTATAGTTCCACTCTGTTTGTTGGCTGCAAGCCACTTGCTAAGAGATACTGCTGCTGCAGAAGATGCGACACCAAATGTATTGTGACCACAGCCCTGACCAGGAGCATTCTCCTTGATAGGTTTGCGATAAGGAACAGTGTCCTGCGACAGTCCAGGCAATGCATCAAACTCAGCCAAGAAACCAATAACAGGTTGACCGCTACCATAGGTAGCCACAAAAGCTGTTGGCATTCCAGCCACACCCTCTTCGATAGTAAAACCGTTCTCACGTAGATGCTGTTTCAACAACCCGCTACTGTTTGTTTCGAGAAATCCCAATTCAGGATTAGCCCAAATGGTTTTATGTAACTTGTCATAGGTATTGAAATTGCTATTTAGATAATCAATGGCAACTTTTGCCTTCGAACTCTTCTTCTCATTCTTCTTTGCTTCTGCACTGCCGCCGACTACCAGTCCGGCCAACAGTAATAATCCAACAATCTTTCTCATCTTTTTCTACACTTTAATTTATTATTAGTTTGCACTCTTATTAACCAACACCTCGTACGATGGTAGCGCCCAGCAGTAGGTTGTGCGATCGCTTGGGGTTGCCACTACCACAGTGTTCCATTTGCCATTGGTACGTGTGGCTGCCGGATGAATATAGTTCTCGGCACGACGGCTGATGTCGAGACCACGTATTCCCTCGCCTATAAACTCAGCACGACGCTCGTTGTATATGGCATCACGAAGCTCATCGCCAGTAAGCGCAGTTACATCGATAATATCACCTGTGGGGATAGAGCGGCTACGCACCTGATGGAGCAACTGGGCAGCCTTGGCGTAATTTCCCAGATTGTAATAGCTCTCTGAAAGGTTGAGCAGGGTTTCGGCATAACGGAATATGTGAATCCACTCCAAAGGCGTATTGTACTCGTCGTATTTCTCATACCATGTCTCACGACCTGTGGCAGGATCAACCTTAATGAACGATGTGCGACTATCGGTAGCCAAATGGTAGGCAGGAATGGTTACAATACCTGTACGTACGTTAAGAGTATCTATATATCCTACAGCGCTCGAAATGTAGCTGGCAGGATTGCCTCCGCCACGTTCTGTGTTTGTGAATGGCAGCGAGTAGATATTCTCGGCTGTATGATAAGGAGCATCAAACATCTCGCGAACACTACCGCTTAGTGTGAAACCTGTAACCTGTTCGCCCTCATCGATGGCCTTCTGCCATTGCTGCTTAGCCATATAGATACGCTGCAACAACATGTGGGCAGCAGGTTGCGTTGGGATGGTGGGATCGAACCCTGACACACCGCCAGCAGGCAATGCAGCAATCACATTGCTGCTAAGGTCGGCGATAATCTGATCGTAGATTTCGGAGATAGTCCACAGGCGTGTATCATTCGCTCCCGGTCCTATCACAGCCTCGGTATGCACGGGGATTGCCTTAGAGTTAGGATCGTAGGCATAAGGCTGCGAATAAACCTGCGACAGATAGTACCAACTGATGTCGCGAATAAACAGACAACTGGCTATGTACTGCTGGCGCTTAGCCTCGCTTATAGGTAGGTTATCGCGCTTCTCGAGGTTCTCCTTCAGCGTGTTGGCTGCATTTATGGCCAGATAACCTGCCTGGAAGAACCCAGGATTCATAATACTGTTCTGACCCACAGTCATATTATATGTATCAGAGTGGGCATAGGTATTGTTACCTGTATTTACATAGTCGTCGCCACGATTATCGTTGATGATGGCAATATTACCACCAGCAAAACTGCTGCTCTTGAAACGGCTATAAACACCTGCTAATGTGGCATCGATAAGACTTTCGGAGGCATAGATATCAGCCTCGGTCACACTTAGCTTTGGATTCTTATCCAGAAAGTCCTCACCGCACGATGTAAGCGTAAGAGCCGACAAAAGGGCTATCTTAATGGGTAAATGAGATATCTTTTTCATAATTACATCGATATTTATGATTTAGAATGAAATGTTGGCGCCGAAGGTGATGGTACGCGTAAGCGGCGTAGTGTTCAAGTCGATACCAGAACGGAGGTTGGCGCTGCTATAGTACGAATTAATCTCTGGGTCGAATCCTGTGTAGCCGGTGAGGCAGAAGAGATTCTGAGCTTGAGCATACAGACGAACAGACGAGATACCCAGATCCTGTGACCACTTCTTGGTATTGAACTGATAGCCGATTGAGAGGCTCTGCAAGCGCAGGAAATCACCATCCTCAATAAGGTCGCTAATCAGGTTGGCTGTACCATTCGAATAGTTGTCGTTGTATGATGCCTTGGCGTACTTTGCATGATCGCCGGGTTTTTGCCAGATATTATCGTAGTACTCCTTGGTGCCACTCCACATACGTCCATCAGACAGGGTGGCGCGCATGGCGTTAAGAATCTTGTTTCCACCCGAAAAGTGGAAGTTTACCTTAGCGTCCCAGTTCTTATAACGGAATGTATTGCTCCATCCACCATAGTAGGTAGGCTTAGTATTACCCGAGATTTCTGGCTTCCAGTCGCTCAGTGTGTACTTTGAAAGGGTCTCGCCATCGAGCTCATAAAGCTGGGCTCCGCCTTTACCATACTTGTAGATAAGCAGGTTACGATCGTATGAACCATCGGCTTTCTTAATCAGAACTACACGACGACCCGTCTGTGGATCAATACCATCGGTAGGATAGGTATAGAGCTGAGCAAGCGAGTATCCAACTGTGGTGATATTAGCACCTGTAGAGCTTGAGTAGAGTATATCGTCGGCCAGTTCTACAACCTCGTTCTTGACGAATGATATGTTGAAGCTGCTGCTCCATGTAAAATTCTTCTTGCGGATAAGATCGCCGCTTACGGTAATCTCAAGACCCTTGTTAAGGGTTTTACCGAGGTTGGTAGAAACCGATGCACCCACAATTCCTGTTGAGTAGGCCTGCGAGGCATCAAGAATCAGATCCTTAGATCGAGAGTAGAAGTAATCAACATCGATATTGAATCGACCTTTAAGCAGCGATGCGCTGAAGCCGACATCGGCAGTACCTGTCTGCTCCCAACCTAAGTTAGGATCATTGATACCAGATGACACATAGGCCACATTGCCATTATATGTTGACGATGAATAAACACTCTTTGAAGCATACCAGCCTACATTAGCATTACCCACAACACCATAGCTCACCTTAATCTTCAAATCGTCGATTGTACGGCGAAGATCGTGGAAGAATGGCTCGTCAGAGATACGCCATGCACCGCTGATACCATAGAAATTACCCCACTTACGGCCTAATTTAGAGAGACCGTCGCGACGCCAGTTGGCTGTCAGGTAATAACGGTTTTTCCAATCGTAAGTAAAACGGCTGATATAACTGAACAGACTACTCTCCTGAATGCTGCCCGAACCGCCATAGGTAAGATATGAAGCCTCGACGTACATCTGGTCAGGGTTACTAAGTGTGGTTCCTGTACGCGATACTACATGCTGATTGCTTGCAGAAGCCTCAACACCAAAGAGAATATCGAAATGATGCTTCTTGATATCAAACTGGTAGTTGGCTGTGTTTGTCCAAGTCCAAGTTCTTAGGTTTGAAGTACCTGTACGGCTGCTACCATCTGGATAGCCACCACCATGAAGAGGAGTACTGAAGCTCTCGTTCTGAACCAATGTCCAGTCAATACCATAGAGCGTTTTCAAGGTAAGGCCCTTTATAGGAGTAATCTCGGCATATCCATTTGCAAGTATACGGTTGGTACGCGACTCACCATACTGTCCACCATCGATTAGTCCCAAAGCATTGTAGTAGAACACTTCGATAGCGTTGTTACCTTTACCAAGGTTACGTGGAGCCAGTGTAGAAGCATAGAAAGTACCATCCTCATTATATGCAGGCACGTTAGGCAGATCGACATACGCCAGACGTGTAAGACCGCCCATTGCACTGAGCGAACCACTACGAGAGTCGTCGGCAGTATGAATCTTGCTATATGTATAGCCAGTGTTAAAGCCAATCTTCACAAACTTATTCAGTTTATAGGTACCATTACCCTTGAACGAGAAGCGGTCGTACTTGGCATCGACGGTAATGCCCTCCTGAGTTGTATAGCTACCCGAGAGATAGTAGGTTGCCTTATCGTTACCACCCTGCAGATTCAGATTGTGGTTTTGCGACAGACCTGTACGGAAGATGAGGTCAACCCAATTGGTGCTTACTATGTTACCATTCTTATCAGTCATAGTAGCATAGGGAAGATTATTGGGATCGCCACCATTATTCAACCATCCACGGTTCTTGATATCAGTATACTGCTCGGCATTCATAGGGGTAAACAACTTAGTGGCACTATTGAAGCCCAAGTTGTAGTCGTAAGTAAGCTTGGTTTTACCAGCCGAACCCGAATTAGTAGTGATAAGCACAACACCGGCTGCTGCACGCGAACCATACATAGCACAGGCTGCTGCATCCTTCAGAATGTCGATAGACTTTATATCGGCAGGGTTTATATCTGCAATTGGGTTATAGTCGGTACTTGAGGCAATGTTGCTGGAGTTGACAGGTACACCATCAACAACATAAAGCGGGGTTACGCTTGATGTAATTGAGGCCAAACCACGGATATTGATTACAGGAGCCGAGCCCACCTGCGAACCAGAGGTAGACACCATGACACCTGCTGCATGACCTTCTAGGATATTATCGATACTATTGCCCGTAACACCCTTAAGAGACTCCTTATTGATAGAGGTTATTGATGCCGTAAGATCGCGCAACTTTGCTGTACCGTAACCAACCACAACCACCTCGTTGAGCAAGCGGGTATTTTCGCGGAGCAGAATCTCTACAGGCTCACTCGTGTCGTAGACTTCAATCTCCTGTGCCAGGTAACCCACAAACGTCACATCAAGTGTATAAGGCTCTTCGCCCGTAATCTTGAGCGAAAAGTTACCATCAATATCACTTACTGTATTGTTATGTGTGCCACGAATCTGTATGGCGGCACCAATGACCGGCTCCTGGGTACGGGCATCAAATACCCTTCCCTGGAGCACGTCCTGCGCTGCAGCGCTAACGGTTGCGATCAAACATAGTATATATAGAACAAGTCTTTTCATACAATAATCAATTCAATAAATAAATTATGGACGATAACGTGATGCACCTGAAACATTATTGCCAAAGAACAGGGCATTTGTAAGTATACGACTAGTGCTGAGCCAATAGCCACGATAGGTGGGCGACTCGCTGAACAGTACTACTGTACCGGCTCCAACATTGTCGAACGCAATCACTGTAGCATCCTTCAGCAGCTTCTGGTTCTGCTTTGTAAGATATCCACCCAGCTGTTTGTCACCTTTCAACTGAAGCAATGATCCGTAAGGACTCTGAGGACGTGGCAAAATATAATTGCCCGACTTCATGGTGTAGAGCTGACGGCTATGGATACCAAAGGCCAGCGGGTTGGTTATATCGAGATCGGCCTCGTAGAGAACACCGCCTATACGACTTGGTCCATTCTGTTCGCGCTGTGATACATAGTCCAGTCGCTTGAAGCTCTGTTTCTCAGCCTTTTCGCCTTTCTTTTCCTCCACTGGTTTTCCATCGGATGTATCAAAATGGGTAGCAATACCATTCTTGATAGCCCACTGTGAAGCACGCTGCGAAGTAATAAGCACACCACCATTGGCAACCCAGTTCTTAAGGCGCTCTACAAAACGCTGTGAGAAATTCTGGTACGAACCATCCACAAGTATTATGGCTGTGTAACGATCAAGGGGTGTACGGTCGGCATAGTCTACAGAAATCTTTGTCAACGGAATGTGATGATGGTTGCCCAACAGATGCCAGGTCTCTCCAATGGCAGTCCAGTTAATGCCGCCATAACCACCACCTGTACTAACAAACGTAGCTACAACAGGTTTCTTTACCTCAATAATATTGTCGCTACCAAGGTCGATACCTTCGCTGCTGGCACTGGTAGAAACGCTATATACCTGTACGTTGGTCTCGGCTACAGCATTCTGAATTACGTTATATACACTATCGGCCGAAATGGTTTGATATACCAAGGGAACAACCAGACTACCTATAGCAAAGTTCTGCTTGCCAGCCTCAACAGTCTGTGCGGTAAAGGTTTTATAGGCTGCTTTTACGTAAACGCCCTTATCGAGCAACTGATACAGTACGCGTGGTGCATAGAAATCAGCATAATCGATGACATAGGCAAACTGTGACTTCTGGAATTTGCTTGTTGAAGCTGCAGGAACCTCGTTCACAACATCGCCAACACCGATGCCACCAGCTACTCGAGCAAACGGGAAACCATAGCCGTGGGCTGTGCTCCACGCTGTAATATCCATAAAGATACTATCCACAAACTCAGTGTGCTCCTCGAAAGCTGCGTTAACCAAACGGTACTGAGCCTGCCCCAGAGGAATGGCATAGGCAGAACCTGCCTTAAACTGCTTACCGCCCTGAGCAAAGTCCTTGGTCAACTTATGTACCTCGATCTTGTGGCGCAGCAGATTGTCGAGGAACAGATTGGTAGCGCCCTTATTCTCCTGGTCGCCAAATACTATGTAACCCTTTCCTCCTTTGGCTACAGCACTCTTGAAGAACTCCTGCTGGTGGCGCAAGAAAACATTCTTCTTATCGGTTCCAGCCTTCAGTGCACCAATACTGGTAACAAGGTTGTCGCGTATATTCTTTGAAAAGCGATGTATTCCAAGTTCCGACTCTACCTGTACACCCTGTGAACTACCAACCTCGAGTGTGGTACCAACACCACCCTGGAAGTCAGGATAGGTTGAACCATAGATAGGTGATATATTATCGTAATTCTCCTTGGTAAAATAGAGCGATCCTATCTTGTCGAGTGCCGAACCGAAATAATCGGCCAGAATCACATTCAACTCTGTATATGTACTCTCAGGAATAGTGTAGTTCCATGTGCTGCGTACTGGCGATGGTTCGAAATAGTAACTGCTGTTACGTCCCATCTCGTGGTAATCGGCATAGATATTAGGATACCACTGATGATAGTAGGCTGCACGTGCGCGGCTTTCTGGATGTACCAAAGCAAACCAGTCGCGATTCAAGTCGGCATAGAAATGATTGCCGCGCAATGGAGTAAAACTCTGTGTATGTTCTATATCGAGAGCATCGTTAACTGGTGGAATCGAGTGAAATGCGTTAAAATACTGTGCTGCTCGCTCACGACCATCGGGATTGAGTGCCGGTTCAATAAGAATCACGGCATCGCCCAGTCTTTTTACGATATCTGCATTCTGGGTAGCCACAAAATAATAGGCTGCCAACACTGAGGCATCGGTTCCTGCCAATTCGCCACCATGCACATTATAACCTAACTGGATGATTACCTTCTGATCATCGTATGAAGCAGGTATGCCATAGTTAGGATCAACCAGTTTTACGTGGTTCTGGCGAATACTCTCTAAGTTCTGGATGTTTTCAGGTGTGGAAATGTGGAGTATAACATACTCGCGATTTTCATGAGAATGGCCTATCACCTTGAGTTGTGCACGGTTTGACAACTTGTCAAGCAAACGGAAATACTCTACAACTCTATCATATCTAACCAATTCTGACCCAATAGGAAAACCGAAGAACTCTTCAGGTGTTGGTATTGACTTGTCGAATTGGGTGTCATTCCCGAAGTAATAATCAGTTGCCCAAATGTTGCTGATGTTGATACTCAATAATACTACTATTACTAATGCTAATCTTTTCATATTTCTTCTTTTTTACTTTGTTAATACCTATTATATATATACCCTCCTTCATTGTCATTGCCATCATACAGCAATAAGACTCCTGCATACGCATTCGCATCTGCATTCGGTTTTGCATTCGCATTCGCATCTGATTCATTGTTTTCATAATTCTAAAATACTTACTTTATAAACTCTTTCAACTAATTATTATTTCTGGGTGCAAAGGTACGGCGATTTGACGGCTCCCACAATCCCCTCTGCATGTCATTTGGCATACCAAAGACATGGTATTTCGTTAAAAACACATAAAAAAACACCTCGCTCTGGGTTGAGCGAGGTATATTATCTGGGTATTTATTCAGTTTTTCTATTTTATGGCATCTTGCACTACCAAGCTGGCCAGCATCATACCGAATATTGCAGTGATGTGAACCAATGAGCCCTTGCCTTCACCTTGAGCCTCAACAAGCTCATCGGAATAAACACATTGAAACTTGCGTTCAGGGTACTGGCCTTCGCGCTTGAATCGCTTGCGGAGCACACGAGCCAAAGGATCACCCTGAACCTTCCAGAACTCGGCAATCTTTATTCGTGTGGGGTCAAGCTTTAAAGCGGCACCCATCGACGAGTAGAGTTTTGCCTCGGTTCTGCAGGCCAAAAGAATAAGCAGAGCCTTATCCTTTAGCGAATCGATAGCATCGATAATATAATCGTAGTTTTCCAAGTGGAAACTCTCGGCAGTCTCAGCATTAAAGAACTCGTGGATGGCAGTAATCTGTGCTGCTGGATTGATGGTTAGCAGACGCTGACGCAGCACATCTACCTTAACCTGTCCAACCGTCTCGGTGGTAGCCATAAGCTGACGATTGATATTGCTGGCACATACGCTATCGGAATCAACTATGGTGAGTTGTTTGATACCACTTCGCACCAGAGCCTCGGCACACCATGAGCCTACACCGCCCACGCCGAAAACAATCACACGCTTCTGCGCAATGCGCTCCATTGCCTCACCACCTAACAGGAGTTCCGACCTCTGAAAAATATCTTTCTCGTCAACCATATTATTTTATTTGGGCACAAAGTTACTGCTTTTTTCTGAATGAATCGGTAGTTATCAAGCTATTTTTATCAAAATACCGCAACATTGGTATTTCGTGATAGAGAAAAACTTCGTACCTTTGCCGCCGGAAACAAAGACAAGATAAGATGAAGAAGACGTTATTATGGATTGCAGCACTCGTGGTGGGTGCGATACTTGGATTATTAGGACAGGACTGGATTAACGCTACGGCCGACTTCGTAGCTACAATTTATACACGATTGTTCCAACTGCTGGCAGTGCCAACCATTGTGCTGGCTGTGATAACTACGTTTGCCACGTTCGGATCAAAGGGTTCAGGACGTATTTTCGGACATACCCTTACTTATACTTTACTTACAACTATTGCAGCTGCTGCCATAGGTGCGATACTATACGTTATTATTGCACCAGGCAGCCTTGACACGATTCAACAGACATCGGCACCGCAACAGCCTGATGTTACATACTATGACCACATAGTTAGTATTATACCTAATAACATAGTAAAGCCATTCTTTGATGGAAATGTACTATCGCTGTTGATATTGGCATTTGCTGTGGGTTTAGGACTATCAAAACTACCCGAATCAGAGAATAAAACCATAATAACTAAAGGACTGCTAGGCTTGCAGGAGCTGCTATTCCTGCTGATACGCTGGCTGATATGGACACTGCCATTGGGCATCGTTGCCTTCTCGGCTCAACTATCAGCACAGGTATCGGCAGGGGTGGTGGCCGATTCCATCGGCAAGTATGTATTGGTGGTACTGGGCGGCAACGTTATTCAGTTCTTTGTGGTACTGCCGCTATTCCTGCTGGCTCGCGGACTTAACCCAATACACGTGCTTGGCAAGATGATGCCTGCAGTGCTTATGGCCCTGTTCACCAAGAGCAGCGCCGCTACCCTACCCGTCACCATGGATACTGCCGAGAACCGCTTAGGCATACGCCAGAACATAGCCCGGTTTGTACTGCCCATCTGTACAACCATCAATATGAACGGTTGTGCCGCCTTCATTCTGGTAGCATCGCTGTTTGTAATGCAGAATGGCGGCACACCACTCACAATTACTACTATAGCAACGT
Source organism: uncultured Prevotella sp. (assembly GCA_902800365.1). Classification (GTDB taxonomy): domain Bacteria; phylum Bacteroidota; class Bacteroidia; order Bacteroidales; family Bacteroidaceae; genus Prevotella. The sequence goes on from CADCEF010000001.1 coordinate 130,024, forward strand.
GGGTAGTGATATCAGTAGTATCGGCCATCGGCAATGCCGGCGTACCCATGGGATGCTACTTCCTAACACTATCGCTGATGTCAGGTATTGGCGCACCTGTTGCCATTTTAGGTATCATCCTGCCGATATATACCATTATTGATATGATAGAAACGGCCGAGAACGTATGGTCCGACTCGTGCGTAGCCGCAATGGTTAACCACGACCTGACCGAAAAAGAATAATATTCTATAAACAGCTAAAAAAAGAGCAGAAAGAAGAAAATACCAATATATAGCTACCATTTTACAGGTATATTCTCCTTTTTTTGATTAAAATTTGGAGAATATATCTATTTGTTTTACCTTTGCATCCAAAATCAATACAGTTATGGGAAAGTATATTATAGCAGATAATCAGGAGATAACAAGGTATGCACTCGAGAGCTTGATAAAGCAAGACGAGCAAAACACTGTGTATCGTGCATCGGATAAGACCAGTCTGGTGGCTTACCTGAAAGAGCACGAGCACGCCGTAGTGATATTAGACTACACGCTGTTCGATTTTGCCGACGAAGACCAGTTGCTGATAGTCAGCGAGAGGTTTGCCCTGTCGCAATGGCTGCTGATAAGCGACGAGCTGACGCCTCAGTTTCTGCGTCGCGTGATATACTCTTCACATCAGTTCAGCATTGTGTTTAAAGACGGGCCGATGAAGGATCTGCGCGATGCCCTGCACGCCATCGACAGACATGAGCGCTTTATCAGTCAAAAAGCGCTTGAGGTAATTATACATCAGCAGTACGAGGAAGAAAAGCCCGACATACTGACTGCCACCGAGGCCGAGATAGTAAAGGCTATAGCCCAAGGCAAAACAACAAAAGAGATAGCCGAAGAACGATTCTCGAGCATACACACCATAACAACTCACAGAAAGAATATTTTCAGGAAACTTGGTATCAACACAGCCCACGAGGTGGTTAAATATGCCATACGTGCCGGTCTGATCGACCCATCAGAATTCTACATCTGAACGTAGGCAACATTATTAATGAAAAAAGCCGTGCCCTTTCGGGCATGGCTTTATTTATTCTTTTCGCGGATGTGCTCTTCGTATTCCGCCAGTTCGCGTTCACCAATGCGAGCCAATCCATAGTGCTCGTCGTGCTGCGAGTAGTCAAGACCAACCTTCTCGCTGAAAGCAGAAACACGCATTGGAATAAGTGAATCTATAAGTTTATAACCAAGCCAACTCATGGCAAAGGTATAAACGAATACTATCACAATGGCCAACAGGTGATAGAGGAAGATTACAAAGCCATCCCATGTGCCGGCAATCAGTCCCTCCTGGATAAAGATACCCGTGAGCACTGTACCGAAGATACCACCGGTGCCGTGAGTTGGGAACACATCCAGAGCATCGTCGATGCTAGTGTGCGAGCGCCAGTAAACGGCAATGTTACATATCAGTGTGATGATGAATGCAATGAAAATGCTCTGACCAACAGTTACATATCCTGCCGATGGTGTGATGGCTACCAGACCTACCACGCAACCCACAGCAGCACCCATGGCCGATGGCTTACGACCGCGCAGACAATCGAAGAATATCCACGTCATCATTGCCGTAGCCGATGCGGTGTTGGTGTTCAGGAACGCCTTGATAGCCTGTCCGTCGGCATGTAGTGATGAGCCGGCATTGAATCCGAACCATCCCAGCCACAGCATTGCAGCACCAAGCAGCACAAACGGTATGTTGGCAGGCTCGCTCTTACGTGTTTCAGCCTTGCGTCTACCCAGATAGATCGCTCCGGCCAATGCTGCCACACCGCTCGATGCGTGAACCACGATACCACCAGCAAAGTCAATCACACCCCATCGCATAAACAGACCCTCTGGATGCCACGTCATGTGGGCCAGCGGACAGTAGATAACAAAGAAGAAGAACATCATGAAGAACATGTAGGCCGAGAATCTCACACGCTCGGCAAACGAACCTGTGATTAGCGATGGCGTAATAATGGCAAATTTCATCTGGAACAGGGCAAACAGCGCCAACGGTATTGTTGCACCACCAAGTATGTTTCCTGCCGGAGTGGTGTAGACCTCGGCACCTACATTATGGAACATTGGGAAAGTCAGCGGGTTACCGATAACACCGCCTATGTCGTCGCCAAAGCATAGCGAGAAACCGATTACCACCCACAGAACCGATATCAGTCCCATGGCGATAAACGACTGGAGCATCGTAGATATCACGTTCTTTGCTCCCACCATACCGCCGTAGAAGAACGACAGTCCTGGTGTCATCATCAACACAAAGATTGTAGCCGTAATCAGCCAGGCTACATCGGCGGCGGAAATTACAGACCAGTCACACTCGAATGTAGGCTCGCCTACAAACACACCTGCAAAGGCAATCAAAGTCATTGCCGTCATCAGGATTACCCAACGTTTTTTTACCTTCATACCTATCTTTTTTGATTATTTGAAAACTTTCGGGCGCAAAATTAAAACAAAGTGGCGGAATCTTCACAATAATTCCGTCACTTTGAATCTTCAAAAGCTCGCAAACTTACGATTTGCAATTCAAAGCCCCGTATTTTCTATCTAATTGAAAGTAAAATCCGCAGATTAGGAGAATCTAAAAGTCGTCTTTGGTGATAACGGTAATCTTAGAGTAGATGGTAGGAATGCCAGCGACGGTCTGGCTGCCGGTAATCGGTGTATTGTTTATCAGGCCATTGACAATCATCGCCGTGTTGTTGGCCATGTCTTTCAGGTTTTTGTCGATGGTCATGGTCTGCTTGCCACTCTTGATAAGCGCCTGCGATGCGGGCGAGTTGTCCTGACCGGTAATGATTGGCATGTTGGTAATGCCAGCTCCCTCCAGTGCTGCGATGGCACCTTGGGCGGCATTGTCGGCGGCTGCCAGCACCATGTCTGGGCACTCGCCTTCTGCGTAGCTCTTCAGACGGTCTTCCATGGCTTTCTTTTCATCTTCAATACTCCAACTGTCGGCCATCACGTCGTTGAATGCCGTCTTGCCACTCTTGACTACCAGTTTTCCGTCGTCGATGTATTTCTGCAGGAGTTCTATGGCACCGTCATAATAGTCCTTGGAATTGCCATCGAAGGCAGGACCTTGCAGGATTTCGAGGGTCATGGATTCCTTTCCCGATGCCTGGAATTGGTCGATGAGGAACTGAGCCTGCGTGCGACCTACCTCCTTCGTATTGGTAGAAGAGAAGAAAGCGATGCGCGGGTTGTCAAAGATAAAGCGGTCGTGGCATACCACCTTGACGTCGGGGTGCTGCTCCAGCAGTCCTGACTCATTGATTTTCTTGTAGTCGACGGTCGTCAGCACGATGTATTTCACGCCGTCGTTGATAGCCTTTTTCAGCTGTTCAACCTGCAGTTCGGCACCCTCGGCGGTCTCGGGAGCCACGCAGGAAACGGTCTTGATGCCGTACGTTGTCATAGCGTCCTCCAAGTTTTTCAGGTCAGTGCCCCAACGGTCAATACGCGAATTGTCGGGCAAAAGCAGGGCCACTCGCTTCTCCTGAACATTACCGTTGTTGTTGTCTTCGTTGCTGCACGCTGTCAGCCCTGTCATTACTGCTCCACACATCATGATGGTGGCAAGCATTCCAAAAAATCTGTTTTGCATAAGGATAATAAATTAAAATGTTTGTGCTTGCAAATATACAAAAAAATATTATTCTAACATCTTTTTTTGAAAAAAATCACGAAAAGACGCCCTATGAGTCACACCACCCCTCCCTTGTCATGTCGACCAAGCGTTAGCGCGTGGAGACATCTCATAAATGCGCCCAAAGGCGCAAGCGGCTAAAGCCGCAGAGATTCTTCGCAAGCGAAGCGGCCAAGCCGAGTACTCGACTACGCTCGGAATGACAAAAAAGGGGGGACGCTCGGAATGACAAGTGGGAGTGAAGGTTGCTCGGAATGACAAAGGGTAAAAAAAAATCCCCTGCAGTTTTAAGCTTGCAGGGGATTTTTTTAGTAGAACCTAACTATCTCGTCAAGTGGACGGCGCTCGGGGCGGTTGGGCTCGCCGGCTCTGTAGCCGAGTGAGATGACGGCCATAACGGTCTCGTTCTCTGGAATATCGAAGAACTTACGCAGCTCGTCAGCATCGCGCATACCCATGATGAGTGTGTCGAAACCCATGGCGCGAGCCTTGAGAATAAGGTAGCAGTTGCTCAGACCATTGTCGTAGGCACCCCATCCGTCGCCAACCTCATTAGTCTGGTTGCCCTGGAAGAAACCCGACTTGCCACGCTCGAAGGTTGAGACGATAAGAACGGGAGCATCTTTTATGCGCTCTTTGTTGCCTCCCACCATATCCTGAACGGCAGCTACTTTCTCGGGAGTGATAGCTACGTAATACTTGGTGGGCTGCTGATTGGCCCACGATGGTGCCTCCTGAGTTGACGTAAGGAGCTCGCGAACCTCGGCTTCAGAAATCTTCTTCGAGGCATCGTAACTGCGAACGCTACGGCGTGATGTCAATACTTCGTCGAACGACACCACATCCTTCGACACTTCTTGCTTCTCATTACAGCCTGTAACGGCCAACAGTGCTGCGAAAGCACCAAGAATAAATACCTTTTTCATTTTCTATTGTAGTTTAAATACTTTGTTTGGTTTTATGTGACATAGTTGCAAATGTACAAATAATTATTAACAACAAAAGAAAAATGAAAGGTTTATATATTGCTTATAGTGTTTTTTAACTATTTGTATCCCATATGTATCCGATGATACCTTAAATGTATCTGGGATACACTGCTAAAACCTTATACATTTGTATATAATTACAAAAAAAATGCTTTATTTGTTGCGGTAAACGAATAAAATTCGTATCTTTGCCCAAAGATATGTGTAGAGCAATTATATTTGGATTATTGCTGAGCATAGCTACTAACGCTAATGCGCAGGGCGATAACACCCGAATGGGTGGTAACGACGGAAACTATCAGAGTTTGGCAGAGCGATTTGCCAAACTGGAGAAGAAGAGCGACATGTTCAACGTATATCTTAACTACTCTGCCAGTGCCCGTACATTGGAGCAAGGCGATGGTTGGGAGACAGGATTCGCCAATAAGGAACTGCGACTTGAGATAAAAGGAAATCTTACCGACAAGCTCTTTTATCGCCTGCGCCATCGTCTGAACAAAGCCAACAATGCCAAAGGCGAGGATAACTTTGCCAAAGCTACCGACATTATGATGGTGGGCTATAACTTCAGCGACAAACTATCGCTGATGGCAGGAAAAATGACCCAGATATGGGGAGGTTATGAGTACGACGAGAATCCTATGTACGTTTATGAATACTCAGATTTCATAAACCATATGGATATCTATATGGCTGGTGCGGTATTAAGCTACAAACCTGTTCCAACACAGGAGATTGCCATCGAGGTATCGAATAGTTATAACGGCAAGCTGAATGAAGAATATGGCGACAATCTTGTTGTGACCGACGGCAAAAGCTTTAAGAACGTAGAAAAAGCAAAAGCTCCACTTACATACATCTTAAACTGGAATGGAAGTCTGTTTAACGACCTGCTACAGACACGTTGGTCGTGCGGACTGCAGACCCAGGCTCGCGACACTTACTCGCGAATGATTATACTGGGACAGCAACTTAATCTGCCTAAACTGCAATGGTATGTTGACTACTTAGGCACATGGGACGATCTGGACAGATTAGGTATTGCTACCAACGAGATGTATAGCGATAACATCCGTGCCGGAAAGGTGAACTACAACACCTTTATAACCAAAATGAGATGGCAGTTTGCACCACAGTGGAAGCTGATGCTAAAGGGAACTTACGAGACTGCCAGCATGAGAAAATCGGATATAGCCAAGAACTACCGTAAAAGTTACGGTTGGGTTGGTTCATTGGAATATTACCCCGACCCAACTCAGGATCTTAGACTTTTCCTGGCATATGTAGGTAAGAAAATAAACTACAGCGACGCATGCGGCCTTGCAAACCAACACTATAACCGCATTGAATTAGGCTTTATGTATCGCATAAAGTGCTACTAAACAACGTCTTCGCTGAATATAATTCCCTTTTCGCAGAAATAATTTGTGCGAAAAGAATAAAAGTATTACTTTTGCCGACGAAATTTAAAATCTTAACAAGGAAATGAGACTAAGAACTATAGCAATAGCACTGCTTGCACTGACGATGAGTATAACTGTTGGTGCGCAGAACATCGACAAGATATACGACGAGGCAAAGGCTCTGTACGATGCCAAAAACTACAAGGCTGCACTGCCTAAGCTGAAGGTTGCAGCCGAGAAAGGACACAAAAAGGCACAATACCGACTGGGACGTTGTTACGACAAGGGGCACGGAGTGGCCGAAGACAACAAGGTGGCTTTTGAGTGGTATCAGAAGTCGGCCGCACAAGGCTATGCCAAAGGACAGTATGCCTTAGGAAAGTGCTATATGAAAGGCAAAGGCACCACAGCCGACCAGGAGAAAGCCAAGTTGTGGCTGAAGAAAGCCGTTAAGAACCCAAAAGGCGGACTGAAGGTGAAAGAGAAGATAAAGAAGGAAGCCAAAGAGGGCGACAAGGATGCCAAGAACATACAAAATCTGCTGAAGTAGCATGGACGAACTTCTGAAACCATTTGAGACCATTACGCTCGAAGAGATGAAGAGCGTAAAGCTGATGAATCGTACCGACACCAAGTTTGTTACGAACACCAGTAAGCTGTACCAGCTGCTTAAGATGGCTCAGCAGGACTACTATGTACAGGTGATCGACGGAGAGCGTAATCTTGACTACGACACTACATACTTCGACACCACGGCATTCGACATGTATAACATGCACCAGAGCGGGCATCTGAACCGACAGAAGATACGTTTCCGCACATACTGCATTAACCACCTGCAGTTTATGGAGGTTAAGACCAAGAACAACCACGGTCGCACGAAGAAGAAACGCATTGAGGTGAGCGATATGGACCTAAATGACGAGGAGAAACGCCAGTTTCTGCACAAGCACCTGCGATACGATGTAGAAAAACTGCAGCCTGTGCTTAGCAACCACTTCAGTCGCGTAACGCTGGTGAATAAAGGTATGACAGAGCGCCTGACCATCGATACCGGACTTATCTTCCATAATGTGCTCAACGGCAGCGACAAGGACATGGGACAGTTGGTGGTGATAGAACTTAAGCGCGACGGACTAGTATATTCGCCTGTACTGCAGATGCTGCGACAGCTGAGGATCCAGCCTCATGGCTTTTCGAAATACTGCATGGGATCAGCACTCACAGGTCAGGATCATCTGCCTGTAAACCGCTTTAAATGCAAACTGATAGAGATAAACAAATTAGTAAATCAATAATAATAGAATAATATGAATTTGCAAGAACTGTTTTCGGCCGATTTCGGCGAGACCCTGTTGAGATTTATACTCTGCCTTGTGGTGAACTGGGGTATAGTTAATTTCCTGTATTTCAAGAAGAGCCGTCGTCGCGACTTCTACTTTACGTTTATGATTATATCGGTAGCTATCTACTTCCTGGTGTACCTGATGATGGGTATGGACCGCGGAAAGGCAACCATGGGCGTAGGACTGGGTCTATTCGGTATATTCTCTATCATGAGATACCGCACCGACACAATGCCTGTACGCGAGATGACATATCTGTTTGTAGTGGTTTGTCTGTCGGTTGTTCACGCCATGTCATCGTCACTTGGTGTTGACGATAAAGGAGCCCTGACAGGTACTCCATTATTCGAACTGATAGTCATAGATGCCATAACTGTTGTGGCGATAATCGTGTTTGAATGCATGCTGAAAGTTAGCGCCACCAAGCTGGTGCAGTACGACCGCATAGAGCTGATTAAGCCAGAGAAGAGTGAAGAGCTGAAAGCCGACCTGGAGGAGCGACTTGGCGTGAAGGTGCTGAAGGTAGAGGTTGGCGCTGTTGACTTTCTGCGCGACATGGCAGTGCTTCGCGTGAGCTATGAGGGGAAAAACGCAAGCGATATTAATAACAAGCTGAAACTAAAAGATACTGACTATGCACATGTTTAAACGACTGGCTGCTGCGGCACTTATACTTACATCGGCCCTGCCTATGACTGCACAGAGCGAGGGCGGAATGTATATGAGTGTAGAGGCAGAAAAGAAAATAGACAAGAAACTAAGTGTAAGTCTTGAGGCCGCCACGCGTTCACGTAACAACTTCAAGACGATGGACCGCTGGAGCCTTGACCTGGGAGCTGAGTATAAGTTAAACAAGTGGCTTAAGGCTGAAGCAGGTTACATGCTGATAGACCAGAACAACCGCGAGAAGATAAACTACAAGACAACTGGTGCCTACGACACCTGGCGCCCAAGCTACTGGCAGCTGCGCCACCGTGTTTATGCATCGCTTACAGGAACGCTTAAGTTGGGTAACAACTTCAAGGTATCCCTGCGTGAACGCTGGCAGTACACATATCGTCCCGAGATGACAACACAACGCTGGGACTTTGACGATGAGGCATGGGAAGACAAGGTGCGCGAAAGCAAAGGCAAACATGTGCTGCGTTCAAGACTGACGTTATCGTATGACAAGAAGCAAGCACTGCTGAGTCCTTATGCCAATATAGAATTGTATAACGGATGGGGAATAGAGAAAGTGCGCTACACAGTGGGAACAGACATCCGCTTGAGCAAGCAGCACTCGCTTACCACCTTCTACCGATTCCAGGACATAAGAAATGCATCGCCCGAGGAATACGATACTGACATGCACTATGTGGGCGTGGGATATAAGTTTAAGTTCTAAATGAGCATTGACTATGAGAAAGTTTCTATTTACATTATTGGCAGCAGCCCTGTTAACAGCCTGCCAAAACGATGATACCGATTTTAGTGAATACATAAACGGAGGACAGAGTGGCGTTACCACCATCAGCATTGCTTACAACGGAACAAGCTTAAGCGTTACCGGAGACACAAAAGGATATGTAACTACCAATGGTGCCGACGTAACAGTAAACGCTACCAACAGTACCGACTCGCTGCTGCTGGTGCTAAGTGGTACGACAACAGAAGGTTCGCTCCTTATCTTCAGAGAAAAACAGTTCGGGATTAAACTTAACGGTGTGAGCATTAACAACAACGATGGTCCGGCTATCAACAACCAGTGCAGCAAGGCATTATATCTGGATGTAGCAGACGGAACAACCAACACACTTACTGACGGCACAAGCTACAACGAGAGCGTGAGTTATCAGCAAAAGGGAACCCTGTTCAGCGAGGGACAGATATACTTCCTGGGCACGGGCACTCTGAAAGTAACAGGAAACAGCAAGAACGCCATTGCCTGCGACGACTATATTATAATGGACCAGGCTACCGTATATGCCAACACCACCACAGGCAACGGCATAAAGGTGAACGACGGAATATGGATTAACGGCGGTGCACTGAACATTGGCGTAACAGCCGATGGCGGACGCGGAATAAAGTGCGACTCGACAGTTACTATAAATGGCGGAACTACCATAATAACTACCAGTGGCGACTGCGTGTACGATAGCGATGAACAGGACTACAGCAGCGCTGCCTGCATTAAGTGCGACTACGACTTCACTATGACTGCCGGCAAGCTGGTTATGAACAGTAGCGGCGACGGCGGTAAGGGACTAAACTGCAGCACCAAGGTAGCGTTTAGCGGAGGAGAACTTACAGCCACCACCATAGGCAGCAACGACAACGGCAAGCCTAAGGCCGTAAAAGGAGATGGAGGCATTATTGTGAGCGGTGGTACTTTCAAGGCCAATGTAAACAAGAGTTGGGCTTGCGACAATGGTACCGACAGCGAGATGCCAGAAGATCACCTTACAGTAACAGGCTCGCCCCAAACTGCAACAATCACAAAGAAATCTGTTGAGATAACATATTAATCGCGTTTTTCATTGAACGAAAAAGCCGGTTTGCTGAATATTTTTGGCACGCCGGCTTTTTGTGTTTACCTTTGCACAAATTTAAAACGGTCAATATATGAAAACGATGATTAAGATGATGCTATTAGCATCTACAGTAATGATGACAAGTTGCCTGGCTGATGATCCTTTCAGCGATGGCAGCAATAACTGGGATTATAGCTGGGGCGACAATGGGTCGACAACCACCCCTGGTTCTGGCAGCAGTTCTACTACAACAGGCGAACTGACTACCTTCTCCGTAAGTATAGACCAGACCTCAGCAGAACCTACAACTACAGCCAGCGAATATCTGCCTGATGAGGAGGATGCACTCGAGAACAACAGTTTTACTACTGAGGTGACCATTGACATGAGTAACCCAACAGCCTTTACTGAGAACGGCGTGGAGGTAACGGTTAACGGCGGACACATCACAGCCAACCACGGATCAACAAAGAACATTTGCTACGTGCTGAGCGGTACAACTACAAATGGCTCGTTTACAGTAGTAGGTGACAAGAAATATGAGGTAAAACTTAACAATGTGAATATTACAAATCCCGACTCGGCAGCACTGAACCTGCTGAGCGGTAAACGCGCCTATATTATGCTGGTTGAAGGCACAAGCAACACTCTGAGCGACGGCACTGGCGGCAGTCAGAAGGGAGCCCTGTACTGCAAAGGAAAACTGTTTTTTAACGGCAATGGAAAACTAAGTGTTACAGGCAACACCAACAACGCCATCCACTCGGCCGACTACATAGTGTTTCGCAAAGGGAATAATATCTATGCCAACTCTACCGCCAATCACGGTATCAAAGCCAACGACGGCATATTCATCAATGGAGGTATTATTAATGTTGAGGTGTCGGCCGAAGCTGCTAAGGGCATAAACTGCGAGAGTAACATTATTGTTAACGGCGGCCGCACCACAGTAATAACCACAGGTGGAGGCACATACGATACAGAAGATAACGAGGCCAAAGGTGCAGCATGTATCAAGGCCGACTCAGCATTCACCATCAATGCAGGCGAGCTGTGGCTGAAGAGTACCGGCAACGGCGGAAAAGGCATCAACGTGGATACTGAGGCCAACTTCACTGGAGGAAACGTATATATTGTGACCGAAGGTGGACAGTACAAGAGCAACAACGACACATCATCGCCTAAGGGCATCAAGGCCGACGGCAACATAAACATCAGCGGCGGTGCTATCTGGGTACGCACCAACGGCTATAACGGCGAGGGAATAGAGACCAAGAGCGCCATGAACATCAGTGGCGGCGAAGTGGCTGTTTATGCTTACGACGATGCCATCAACTCGAAGGGCGATATGACCATAACAGGCGGATATGTTTATGCCCAAGGCAAGAACAACGACGGACTGGATGCCAATGGTAATATCTACATCAAAGGCGGACTGATATACGCTATCTGCTCTGGTTCTCCAGAAGTTGCCATCGATGCCAATACCGAAGGTGGAAAGAAACTGTATCTCACAGGAGGCACCGTGGTAGCCGTAGGAGGACTTGAGAACGGCAGCAGCTTGTCGCAAGCATGCTATCAGGCCTCATCATGGAGCAAGAACACCTGGTACACCATGACCTACGACAGCAACACCTTCTCGTTCAAGACACCATCGAGCGGTGGTAATGCATTGGTCATTTCATCAGCAGCAACGCCTACCCTCTCATCGGGCACTACCGTTAGTGGCGGCACAAGCATATTTGGCGGCATCGGCATGATGAGCGGCAGCGTAAGCAACGGAACAAGCGTATCATTATCGAGCTACACCGGTGGCAACGGTATGGGCGGCGGTGGCGGTTTTGGCCCTGGCGACTGGCACTGACACAATAATTCAACGATATCTACGTTAATTAGATTAGGAATAGCAATGAAAATGATGAAAAATCAATCGAGACAGGAGAACCTGGCATATTTAGTAACATGGAGTCTGCTATTTGCAGCTCCAGTACTAAGTCTATATCTTCGCACTACCAACGATCCTTATCTGGAATTCAACTGGGGTGAGGTATTCTTTGTGTGGGGCAGGTTCAGTATATTCCTGTTACTATTCCTCATCCACAATTTCCTGTTGGCACCATTACTGATACATCAGAATAAGCGAAAACTATACGCATCAATCATGACTGCATTGATAGCAGTATTCATCGTTTTCCAGTGTACCAACAGACCTAACTTCGGCAAACGTGAGGGATTCCGTCCGCACAAGATGGAACAGCGTGAGGATTTTCCGCCAAAGTTTGAGGAGTTCGATGGATTCCATCAGCGCGGCCCACGTCATGAAGGGGAAAAAATGGGGCGCCGCCATACACCACCGCTGTTCGTTGGCGAGCACGATGTGCTGAGCATTGCAGTGCTGCTACTGATGTTCGGTGCTAACCTGGGCACCAAGTATTACTTCCGCTCGCGTAGAGACCAACGCAAGCTGGAGGAACTGGAGAAGCAGAATCTGGAGCAGCAGTTGGAATATCTGAAATATCAGATAAACCCGCACTTCTTCATGAATACACTGAACAACATCCATGCCTTAGTGGACATAGACCCATCGAAAGCGCAGGAAACCATCCGTGAGCTATCAAAGATGATGCGCTTTGTGCTGTACGAAGGCGACAAGAGCGGCGTGCCATTAACCAAGGAGTTCGAGTTTATACGCAACTACACCAAGCTGATGCAATTACGCTACAGTGATAAGGTAAAGATAACGGTTGACATTCCCCAAGAGGCACCCGATGTTACCATACCACCATTGATGCTGATATCGTTCATTGAGAATGCATTCAAGCACGGCATCAGTTACCAACACGATTCGTTTATCGATATCAAACTGGAAATCTCTCAGCCCACCTCTAACCTCCTGTTTACATGCCGAAACTCAAAAGCAGAGAAGCCTAATCAAGAGAAAGGCGGTGTGGGACTTACAAACGTAAAGAAACGCCTTGATCTGCTATACGACAAGAGTTATACACTTGATATCAAAGACGAACCAGATATTTATATTGTTGAACTAAAGATACCACTAAGATGATTCGCTGTTTAGCTATTGACGATGAGCCATTGGCTCTGCAGCAGATTGCTGCATATATTAACAAAGTGCCATTTCTGGAGTTGGCAGCTCAGTGTCAGAGTGCCCTGGAAGCACGGCAGTTTCTTTCTGACGACAGGGTTGACGCAATATTCTGCGACATCAACATGCCCGACCTGAACGGCATGGACTTCGTCAAGTCGCTTACAGCGCCGCCACTCGTAGTCTTCACCACAGCATATTCGGAGTATGCCATTGAGGGATTCAAGGTTAATGCAGTAGACTATCTGCTGAAGCCCTTCGGTATGCAGGAGTTTATGCGTGCAGCTAACAGACTGCAGGAAAGACTATCGATTCCAGCCTCAGCCCCAGCTGAGACTGACGACACATTATTCCTCAAAACCGACTATCGTATCGTCAAAGTCAATATCCCTGACATCAGATATGTAGAGGCTATGAGCGAATATCTTAAGGTGTGGATTGAAGGCGAGGCGAAACCTATTATCACCCTGTTGTCGATGAAAAAAATGGAAGAGCGACTGCCCGACAATTTTATGCGTATCCATCGCTCTTACATTATAAACCTCGATAAGATTCAAGAGGTAAACAAGAACCGTGTGATAATGGATGCCGACACATACCTGCCTATAGGCGACCTTTATAAAGAAGCCTTCCAGGCATACCTCGACAAGAAGTTCTTAGGCAAGTAAAAGTCAGTCCATAGGATAGTGTACGCCCATCTTGCGGCGCAATCCATCCATCATATCCATTATGTAGAGAGTCTCGTCAAGAGGCATCTCGTCAACTTCAAGTTTTCCTGCCAGCAGAGCCTTACGGCAGGCTAAGAACTCGTATTCGTAGCCAGTTATCTGCTTGGGCACCTTGATTGTCTCGATATAAGTACGATCAGGTCCGTTAACTGTTACCGTCTGTGGATTGTTGATATTGTCGATAATCAGATTTCCCTCGGTACCGGCAATAACGCCTATATTATCGCCTACACATGATGCGCTCGACTGGAGGTTGCACAGCAGTTTATCACCAGCCACATTATCAAGAATCAGCGTCATGGCGTTAGTGATATCCATACCAGTATCCGACTTTACGCAGTTGCAGTCGATACTCAGAATGGGCTGAGGGAAGAACATACGCACAAAGTTAAGTGCATAAACGCCCAAATCGAGAAGTGCACCACCGCAAAGCTCAGGCAGCATGATACGAGGCTTATTGCCCATGGAATAGCCAAGTGTGGCAGTAACCAATCGCGGATTACCTATCCTGCCGCTGCTAATAAGATTGCGCACTGTAGCTACAATAGGCTGATAGCGAGTCCACACAGCCTCAGCCAGGAACACTCTGCGCTGGCGTGCAAGGTCAACAATCTCTTTTGCCTCGCGGAGATTTGCCATAAACGCCTTCTCTACCAAGCATGGTTTGTCGGCCAGCAATGCCTGTTTAGTAACATCGTAGTGATGAGAGTGCGGCGTGGCAATATACACCAAGTCAACATCCTTATCAGCTATCAATTCCTGGTACGATCCGTATGCCTTGGGCATGTTCCACTGCCTGGCAAATTCCTCTGCCTTCTGCTTTGAACGTGAACCAATGGCATAACATTCACAGTTATCAAGTCCGTTTAGTGTGATGGCAGCCTTTTCAGCTATCCAACCAGCGCCGACGATACCTACGCGCATGATTTTGTCTTCTTTCATTGAAACTTATGTTAATTATCGGTACAAATATAGCTAAATATCGCGGATATTGTATATCTTTGCCGACGCTTTTAATAAGTTTTATAAAACCAAACTAGTAGAAAGGTTACAAATATGACAAAAGAAATTTATTTTGCAGGAGGTTGTTTCTGGGGAACAGAGCACTTTTTCAAGCAGATAGAAGGTGTACTTGAGACTGAGGTAGGATTTGCCAACGGACATACCGAGAACCCTACATATAAAGAGGTTTACACAGATCAGACAGGCTTTGCCGAGACCGTATATGTAAAATACAATCCTGATGTGGTAAGCTTAGAGTTCTTGCTCAACATGTTCTTCAAAGCCATCGACCCTACCAGTCTTAACAAGCAGGGAGAAGACGAAGGTACACGCTATCGCACAGGTGTTTACTATACTAACGATGACGACTTAACAATAATAGAGAAGGTTTTTGCTCAGGAGCAGCAGAACTACCAGCAGCCATTGGCTGTTGAGAAGCTGCCTCTGCAGAATTACTATTCAGCCGAAGATTATCATCAGGACTATCTTGACAAGAACCCAACAGGCTATTGCCATCTACCGGTAGCACTGTTTGAGTTTGCACGTCAGGCAAAAGACAAGAAATAATCAGCATACTTATGATTATCAGAGAAGCAAAGCCTGCCGATATAGCAGATATAATGCTTGTGATGGAAGCCGCGAAAGGTATAATGCGTGCATCAGGCAACATGCGCCAGTGGGCCGATGGCTATCCGTCAGAGGATGCCATAACTGCCGATATGGAGAAGAAAGGCGGCTTTGTTATCGAGGATGCAAATAAGGTAGTAGGCTATTTCGCTTTTATAGCCTCGCCCGAGCCTACATACGCAAAGATATATAAAGGACAATGGGTGGACGACGTGCAATCATACCACGTTGTCCACCGCATTGCCAGTTATCCGGATGTACATGGAATCTTCAGTGCCATCATGGATTTCTGTTTCACTCGCGATACCAATATCCGTATCGACACCCATCGCGATAACAAGATTATGCAGCACAATCTGCTAAAACACGGCTTTACCTATTGTGGAATCATCTACCTGTTATCGGGCGACGAGCGATTAGCTTATCAGAGAATCAAATAAGACACCATTACTTACCGAAAGCCTTGAGCAGGCGCTCTTTCTCTGCTTTAGTAATGGGGATGATTGTGCCGTGACGTGGGGTGAATTTACCCTTAGTCTCGGTATTCTGTACAAACTGGAAAGTCTTCAGGTCTTCTGAACGACAGAACTGATAGTGATTATCGCCATAACAGTCGTACATAATAATCCAGCTCTTGCCATCGATAGCCTTACAAACACCAACACCCTCAACAGCCTCCTTTGTCTGTTCTACATTACCATCAAGCATCTGCCACTTATCGGTGAGACGCTTAGCCACAGCCTGGTATATGCCACGACCGGATTCCTGTTTATAGAATAGGTGATACATCTTGTCGGCCTTATTCCAAACGATGTCGCCATCAATAGTTGCGTTTCCGGCATCGAAAAGCCATTTGGGTTCACCCTCAAGATCGGTAAAATCCTTGTTGGCATACTGATAGTAAATCTTATCGTACGAATCGGGATCGCTTGAACGCAACGAGTAGAACACCATATACTTGCCGGTCTCACGGTCGTAGATAGTCTCAGGCGCCCAGACACGGATAACATTCTTCCATGTCTTGGTATAGCGAGTTGGGAAGTTCACGGTAGAATGCTGCCAGTGAATAAGGTCGGTAGACTTTAGCATCACGATACCACGATTGCTGGCCCAACCAAGCGACGAACGCATGTCGGTAGCTACCATATAGAAAGTCTTGCCATCCTCACAGCGCAGTATGTGTGGATCGCGTACACACTGTGTGAGAGCAATGGTATCGCTCTCGATGACAGGTGCACCACCATTCAGCGGCGTATAGTTGTAACCGTCATCGCTAATGGCATAGCATATCTGTTCATCTTCAGGAGCATTACTATTGAAGTAAGTAAAAAGATAGGCCACCATCTCATCGCGAGCAGCACTGGCCGATGTCACTGTAAAGACCGCCATAAAGGCAGCCAAAATAACCTTGATTTTAATCATATACAATTGTCTTAGTTACAAATTCCGGTGCAAATATAGTATTTTTTTCCGAATATATTTGTAATTTTGCAGCCGTTTTTAAGTTATTTGACGATATTTTCACACAAAGGATTCGTGAAATAAGAATAATGGGATTAGCTTAACAGCCAATCCCATTATTTATTCAGAAGGGGAATCCTTGCGGACGTGGAGCAATCTCCGGCTCTCCGAAGAACGACGCCTCAGCATCCTTATCGTTAAGCTTGAATACCATGAACTTTGTTTCCTTTGCTGTGCAAGGTTTCCATGCACCACCCTTAGGTCCGTTAGGATCGCTGTACTTAACAAAGTTAGTCCAAGCAGTAAGCATCTTCTCACTCAGATCCCAGTCGCCCTTGGTCCAAGGACGCCAGCAATGCTTAAGGCTCTTGAATACGAACCAGAGGTCGCTTGAGTGGAAAGCACCCTTCAAACGCTGTGTAACCTCAGGATGACTACCATCATCGGGCAATGGACGTGCAAACTCATAAGCCCATGCCTTACCGCCCTTCTGCTCGCGAACCTTACAGAACTCTGCGATGTTAGGAGCCATATTACCCATATCGTTCAGTGTAAAACCAATCATATAAGGAACATCGGCCAGTGTACCGCCACGTGTAGCATCGTCGAAGCTCTTCTCACTAACATAGCCATCAATCATTGGCATGAATGGCAGACCTCTGAACATAGCAGCCATCGGACCACTACCCTGCTGACCATCGTTATTAATCTGGTGATAGAGGGTGTTAAGAGCAAATATAGTTTCGGTAGATGCAGCACGCATCTTCTGCAAATCAGTCAAACCAGCCCAATCGAACACTTTCTTAGCATTGGCCTCAGCATCGGCAAAAGAGCCACCACTATAACGACCACCCATAGGATTGCCTTTTGCATCGGGGATGGTAAGTCCCTGAGCACTCATGATAACAGCTTTGTGGAACAGACCACGAGCCAATGGGCTCTCGCAGAGTGTGCGAACGCTACCACCACCGGCACTCTGACCGAAGATAGTTACGTTATTGGGGTCACCACCAAACTGAGCGATATTCTTCTTTATCCACTTCAATGCCTCTATCTGGTCGAGTATACCATAGTTTCCTGATACGTGGTGTGGGCTCTCGGCAGAAAGTGCAGGATGAACAAGGAATCCAAAAACACCAAGACGATAGTTAATGCTTACGAGCACAACATCCTTAGCGCCCCACTCCTGACCATCGAATTCAGGCTCTGAACCGAAACCCTCGCGATAGCCACCACCATGAATCCAAAGTGCTACAGGAAGTTTCTTGTTTACCTGTCCAGGAGCCTTAGTATATACATTGAGATACAAACAATCTTCACTGAAAGCGGCCTCTTTGCCATAACCCCACTCGGTATAGTATCCACCAGGATACTGGATAGCCTGATAACTTGGGCGACCGAAGGTGTCGCATATCTTTACGCCCTTCCAAGGAACAATGGGCTGTGGCTCCTTCCAACGGTTCTCCTTAATGGGAGGTGCAGCGTAAGGAATTCCACGATAAACAAACACTTCGGGATGATCGTCGGCCAATACACCTTGAACCTTTCCACCCTCGATTGTCAACACTGGGTTTTCTGCAGCATTTGCAGACACTGCTACCAACAGCAGAAGAGGTAATAATAGTTTTTTCATAAGTTGTTTAATAACAATTGTACAATTGGTTAGGTAAATAATATCATTATTTAGACACACGAACTGCCAATTGGTTTAAAAACAACGCAAAAAAAATGACCTTAAGGTTTTCTCAAGGTCATTATCTTCGTAGGACATGCTAACGTGCATTTTCCGCATTTTATGCAATCCGGATGCATGTAGCCTGCTTCTTGTCCTCGACTGTCGTACGGCGTAAGCTGCATAGGACATACGCGTGCGCAGCTCTTACACTTCATCTGGCATGCACTCGACACATGAATGTTAGTAAAGCCACTTGGCACTGGGGCAGTCTTAGGTGCCACCCAGCGACTTATTGTTCCCATGGGGCAGAACGAACACCATGTGCGCGGTGCATAGATAAAACTCAGCACTACACCAACCACAGTAGTCATTACAATAATACGCCAGAATACCCTACCTACATCAGACCAGCTATCAACGAAAGCCAACTGAATGCCAAACATGCTGAATATGAACAGCACCATGAACAGGCGGAATCCGAATGTACGTACAAACTCAGGGATTGGACGGTGGGGCGAATACTTCGACAGCAGTCTGTCGTACATATTGCCACGCGGACATACATTCCCGCACCACCAGCGTCCCTTTTTGATACTTGTAACCACCGGACCAATCATACATATCAATGCCAGCAATCCTATAATAGGATAGAACCAACCAACAATGATATAGGCAATGATGATCCAGTAAAGGGGCAAGCCCTTGGTTGCAAAGTGCCTATGAAATCGTTTTTGTGTCATTTGCATAATTATTATTTTTTTATTAATGTGTTGATTATCGTATCTAACTCGCCTGCAAACTTAACATAGTCATCAAGTTTGAACGGACAGGAACTTAGCTCCTTACCCATGCCTGCAGGTATTATTGAATAAGCCTCTTCCTCCATCGCCTTACCCTTTTCTGTAAGCGATACTATCTGCTGACGCTTGTCTTCCTTGCCGCGCTTGCGTACCACTATACCCTGCTTCTCCATTCGTTGCAGAAGCGGTGTCACCGTGTTTGTTTCCAGCACCAGTCGGTGGGCAATATCGTTCACCGGCTGTGCATCCTGCTCCCACAGCACCATAAGCACCAGATACTGAGGATAGGTTATACCCAACTGGTTCAGCAATGGTGTGTAAGCCTGCTGAATGAGTCGCGCTGCCGTGTACAAACGGAAGCATATCTGATTGTCTAATCGCAATTCTTCGTGCATAATCGTATCGTTTATATCGTTTGCGATGCAAAGGTAATAAGAATATTTTATATCGCAAGCGATTTATACGAAAAATTATGCTTGTTTAACTATTCACTCCATGACCGAACAAAGCGAAATCACCTTTAAGTGGGTCATCAGGGAATATGGTTGCAAGGACAGCCGACAGTTTGCGTGCAGCCGTCATCGACGCGGTCTTGCTGGTTATCAGGCCCAATCGCTCTGACTGCTGCAGCACGTGTGTATCAAGCGGAATTATCAGTGAGCGGCGATCGATAAAGTCAGCCCACAAGCCGAGGTCTACAGGTGAGTTGGTTCGCACCATCCAACGCAGGAACATACATACTCGCTTACAAGCCGATGTAGTGTCTTTGGGAATAATCACACTAATGCCGCGACTCCCAAAATATCGGCAAATGGCATCAACGGCACCTAATGTATCGTTAGCCTTGCTACGCACATAGTCGCCCAGCGTGTCATATTCATTAAGCAGTTGCTGATAGGTAGACAGGAAACGATACATAGTGTCACACGTGTACAAGCGATAAAAGCAGCTCTTGTCACCCTGATGCAGGTGGTCGGCATATCTACCCTCTCTAACCCAGCCATCTACATCACCCTGAGCCCAATCAAGCATCAACTGTATCTTCTTCATGAACTGCTGGCGACTGCCATAGCTCAGACTGGCCGCTATAAAAGCCATTGCCTCCTGATTTTTGGCACCACTAACCTGATGCATAAACCACGAGGGATCGCCGTTAATGAAATCAGCAGTCTCGTACTTCTCTGCATACTGTTTCAGAAGCTCGCGCGTACTTATATTAATAGTAATATCAGCCATCATCATCCTATTTTAGTGGCAAAGATATAAAAAAATCCACATTTGTACAACACTATTCAAAAATAATCGTATATTTGCAACAAAAACTATAGCTTATGACAATCCAATTTACTAACAACAACGGAGATGCCACGATTACTTTATGTGGAAGACTAGACACATCGGTATCAACCGAGATAAAATCTGAAATAGATAAGAATCTGGCAACCGCAGGAAACATCAACAGTCTTACAATGGATGCCGAGGGATTGGAGTATATCTCAAGTTCTGGTCTGAGAATTCTGCTTGTTTTGGCAAAGAGTTATAAGAACTTCAAAGTTATAAATGTTAATCCCGATGTTTATGACGTGCTCAACATGACAGGATTTAGCAAGATCATTAAGGTAGAGCGCGCCCTGCGACAGCTTAGCATCGACGGATGTGAGCAGATAGGTGTAGGCGGTGTGGGCACAGTCTACAGGCTTGATGGCGATACTATCATAAAAGTGTTCAGAGAAGGTACGACAATTGATGAGGTCCGTAAAGAAATCACCATGTCGAAGGAGGCCTTTGTTATGGGCACGCCAACAGCTATATCGTTCGATATAGTAAAGGTAGGCTCGCAGTACGGATTAGTATACGAGTTGCTGAATGCCGAGACACTTAGTTCCTGCATCAAGCGCGCTCCAGAGCGTATCGAAGAGTTTGCTCGACAGTATGCCAACCTCTTCCGCCAACTGCATTCCATCGAGGTGCCTGCCGACAGCAATGTGTCTGATGCCATCGAACACGAACGCCAGCAGATTCTGCATATACGCCGATATTTTCCACAAGAGAGCATCGACCTACTGCTTCAGATTCTTGATGCCATACCTACAAGTAACCGTCTGTTGCATCTCGACCTACAGGTTAAGAACACTATGATGCAGGGCGACGAGCTTATGCTTATCGACATGGGCGAAATGGGCTATGGACACCCAGTGCTCGACCTTGGTCACGCCTATTCAGCCATGGTATTGTTAATAGGTGATTACGACAAGACTATTGGTATCCCTCGCGAACTGGGCAACAAGGTATGGGATCTCGCCATCAATTATTACTTCGAAGGACTACCTGCCGATGTGATAGAACAACGCAAAGCACAGATTGATGTTGTAGCCCGCATCCGAAACTTTAGCTGGCTTGCACTTAGCGACTCGTTCCCAGAGAGTGTGATAAAGCAGTGTCAGGAACTCTTCGACCAGCGTATAACTGCCCGCCGAGACTATATTCTTGACGTATGTAAGACATTTAAGGACTGGACTTTATAACTAGTATGTCGTACGCGATGTATTGTTAAACTAACTTAATATTTAGTATAAATCGCTTGCGATATAAATTATTATCCTTACCTTTGCATCGCAAACGATATATTTAGAGTCCCTTGATCGCTCGGCCTTTGGACGCTTGCTACCGGAGGGACGCAAGAAGGGACGGCTATAATGCAGGGATTAATTAAAATAAAAAAAATATGGAAAAGATTTATGATTTCAAGGCTTTCACAAGCAGAGGAAAAGAGTTAGATTTCTCAGAGTTCAAGGGTAAGGTATTGCTGATTGTAAACACAGCCAGCAAGTGCGGATTCACCCCCCAGTTTGCAGGACTGGAGGAGCTTAACCAGAAGTACAAGGATAAGGGTCTGGTTATCATTGGTTTCCCTTGCAATCAGTTCAAGGAGCAGGATCCAGGTAACGACAGTCAGATTGAGGAGTTCTGCCAGCTTAACTACGGCGTTACATTCCAGATAATGCGCAAGACCGACGTTAACGGCGCTGCAGCAGAGCCTATCTTCGAGTATCTTAAGGCTCAGGCACCTACTGAGGAGTATAACGGACTTAAAGCCAAGGCTGCCAAAACCCTGTTCAAAGCTATCAGCAAGAGCGTAGAGAAGGACAGCGACATAAAGTGGAACTTCACCAAGTTTCTTATCTCAAAGGATGGCGACACTATCAAGCGCTACGCCCCCACCACCGAGCCAAAAGACTTTGAAAAGGACATTGAAGCTATGCTGGCATAATAAAACTATCAGTAAGGGCTGATATTGTTCAGCTCTCCAATTTTGCCTTCCACAACATCTGTAGTCATCAGTTTTCGGAAATCTTCCAGACTGATGCTTGTTGTGGGGGAAAAATCGTTTGAGGTCATATACTCCAACACACTACGATAGAACTGGCGGCCCTCAGGATAAGCCGAGGCTGTATCCAGATCGGCCATACATACCAGAAGTTTTCCTTTGCCAACAGCAAACTCAAACACCAATCCCAACTTGTGGTTACGCTCTATGTTATCTATTACCTGCACAATAGGGCGATAGTCCTTACCTGTATTGTCGAGAATAAACGGGTGACTGGCTTTGATTATTGGGAACCATTGCCAGTTGGTGTGCATCTCGGTGGGGAAACTATTGAATATAGGATGCCTTGGATCAGTCAGGATTCCAAGTGTTCCAGGCGATACCATCTTCTTATTATTCTCCGATATGGTTTTAAACATTCGATAGTTCCAGTAGTCAGTCTGGAACAGTCCACCAACGGTAAGTTTCGATGAGTCGGGCATCAGCAGCACGCTCTTACCATTCTCAAGTTGCTGGGCAATCCTGTCGGTCAGCTCGTTGGTAACAATCACCTTCTGTTCTAACTTGCTAAGATCTAGGCCAAAGGGATACACCCACAGGTTGTAGCTATTGCGGTAGTCGGTACCTTCTACCTGTAGCACCAGTTTCAGCTGTGTTGCCTTATTATAATCGCTGAGGTCAACATCAAGCGCACCAACGTTTATCAGCCCTTCACCCTGAGGAAGCGTTATTATGCCCTGCTTACCATCGAGATTCCACGACAGCGTCTTTCCTTTCAGCGATGTTCCGCTGTAGTTAGCCACCTGTATAATGGCATGCAGGCCCTCTTTATTGGTGAAGCAGAACTTTGGAGCAATGAGCAGTGGCACCACCTCACTGCACCATCCACGCCACTCACGCTCTGTGCATAGTCCCTTGCTCTGCATAAAGGCATCGAGTATGCCTACATAGGCAGAACCCTGACCAGGATAATCCTGCAGGTCAAGCAGCTGGAAACCAGCCATATTATGTGTGCGCAGGTCCATTTCCATATCCTGTTTGTATAGCTGTAGCGCCCAGAGACCACTGGCTTTATGGAAATCACTAGCCTGATCCAGCATGCCAACCTTTTCAAGACGCGAACGGAACACCTCTAAGTTATAAGGATATAGCACGCCTGTGTATTTACTTATTTCATTGTAGTCGGGATAAATCTGGAACTGCCCCGTCTCGTGCGATATGATAGGCACATTCGTCATACCGCACCCCTCAGCAAAGTTCATCTGCGTGTTGGGATAGTAGTGGTTTATCATTCCACCGTCGGCAGCATCGGCAAATGAGAACGAGCCACGAGTGTGGGTATTGTAGCTACCCCACCCCTCGCCACCAACGCGACAAGTGGTGAAATAGTCCATTCCAGGCTTTACGCCCTGATATCCCAGATAATAGTTACTGCCAAAGGTGTAAACCTTGTCAGGTGCCAACTTACGGAAATAGGCTATAAACTCAGCCATCTTATCAATGCTGCCCCACAGCTCATTACCCAAAGCAAACATGCGGAACGAAGGATGGTGACCATACCAACGGATAATGTTCTCGCCCTCTTTATGCAGAAATGTCATTAGCAGCGAGTCTTTATCGTCGAAGCTACCCCAGAAAGGTAGTTCCGGCTGCAGTATGATGCCTAATTCGTCAGCAGCTACGAAGGCGGCCTCAGGCGGGCACCACGAATGGAATCGCACGTGGTTGATGCCATAGTCGGCACATCGGCCTAAGTAATCCTTCCACGACTTCACATCCATAGCCACATGGCCTGTAAGGGGCCACACACAGGCATCGTGTTTGCCTCGCAGAAAAATCACATGCCCATTGGCAAAGAAATGCTGGCCCTTGATGTGGAAATTGCGGAAGTTAGGATGAACCGTTTTTGGCGCTACAGCCGTCAGCGGCTGTTGGGTGGTGAGATATATCTCGCCTATTATACCATTCCAGTTGGTCTGCGTATCCTCGGTATAGGCATGACTGCTGGCATACAGCTGTTCTGGCACGCCACTGCCATTATCAACCATGACCGACAGCACATGTCGGCCAGGGCGCAGTTTTGTTCCAATCTTAAACACCTGTGGCGTTGAGATATCGTTACTACTGCCTATGAGCTTGCCATCCACATACACCTCCGATGGTTTGCTACGCTCCATAAACAGATAGACATTCTGCCCTTTCCATGCAGCAGGTATCTCCACCTCGTGCTGATACCAGGCACGTCCCTTGTATGAGTAACGACGTGTAAGATGCGTGGTCTCATCACACTTGTCGGCTATATCACCTTTCTTGTTTGTATCCGTTGTTCCTGGCAGTTCTATCGTCTCTGTCAGCACATCGTCAGGCTTCACCGTATGTTGGCGGTCAAAGGCAAACTTCCATGTGCCACTAAGGTCAATACGTTTATTCTGACCATTCGCAACGCCTACCAACAGTAGCCATGCGATAAGAAAAGCTATAAGTTTCTTCATATTTACCTGCTTAGTTTTTAACATTATCGATAGACATGATAAAGCTATAGTGGTGCGGCTGGTTGCCATCAATGGTATATTGTGGTAGCGTGCGCTTGCCCCATGTGTCAGCACCGCCAACACCGTGGATGTTTCCGTCGATGTTAAGATTTACAAATCGTCCACGGCTTATTTCGTTTGGATGGCGCACGCCGTCCAAGTCTTCCTCACCATAGTCCCATGCACGGATGCAGAGTGGCTGGCATCCTTCTATCTTGATGGTATTCTGCTTATTAGCGATATTAAAGAAACGTACATCGCAACGGTTACCATTATCCTGTGGATGGATGTAGTCTGTCTCGAATTCACTTAATGGCATCTTGTAATAGCCGATAAACGCTGAGCGCTTACGATCAGGATAATTCTCCCATGGGCCGCGACCATAGTAGGTGATGTTATTGAAATCGGCTGGCACACGCATCCTCATGCCAAACTTTGGTATAAGTGGTATGTTATTGGCTATGGGTTTGTAATCCATGTCAACCATTATTTTACCATCGTCGTTGAAAGAGTAGGTGAGTGTGAGGTCGGCTCCTATTGGTAGTCGCATCTCGGCAATCACTTTCACGCATGTCTCTTCTGCATCAGTTCGTAGCGATTTTATTTTGCGCTTCTGGGCTGCATCTCGCCAAACAGCTACCTGCTCTGCAAAGTGGGCAGCATGCTGGTTGTCGTTCTCTGGCTTCCAGAAGTAAGGCTCCAGTGGTGCTTTCAGCATCTCTTGCCCGTTTACTATCCAACTGCTTAATGCACCTGTTCCATTAATGGTTACAATTCCACGATTGAAATAGATCTTCAACCCTTGAGGCGTTTTCTGTATCATTGCAGGTTTGCCTTCTATTGCTGTGGGGAATTTCCATTGTTGAAGCACAAACTGTTCGCGAGCCACCACAAATCCTTTGTCAGCCCAGGGCTTGTCTTCACGAAGCCGTGCCTCAATATTCCTCAATGTTTCAGTGCCGTACACAGCATCACTACAACTGATATCATACTCATCGGGATTAGTGAAGTAGTCACGGTTGATGACGCTATAGGTATCGTCGTGCCACTCAAATTTCAGAGGTTGATAAACATACTGTACTTCATAATAATGCGGATGGGGCTTGCGGTCAGGGGCAATTAGGCCATTGATACAAAAAGCATCTAGGTTGGGCTTATCGCCGAAATCACCACCATAGGCATAATAACCATCTTTAAGAAGTCCCTGATCCACCCAATCCCAGATGGCAGCACCAACAATGCTTGAGTCGGCATAAATCACATCCCAGTATTCCTGCAGATTGCCACATGAGTTACCCATGGCGTGGGCATACTCGCGCATCATGAAGGGCTTGTCGGTCACTTCCTGAGCATTCTTCTTCAGGTCATCGGGGTAGAGATAGCTGTCGTCCCAGATACAACTGTAACGACGGTCGCTGTCGTAGAATGGCGGTCGGGTGCTGTCGAGCGCTTTCACCTTGTTATACATTGCCTCGATGTTGGGGCCAACCCCACCTTCGTTGCCCAGACTCCAAAGGATGATGCTGGGATGATTGAAATCGCGCTTCACCAGCGATTCTGCACGATCCACATGCGCCTGCTGCCAAGCCCGGTCCTCACCCATCTCATGATTGGCATAGCCATAGCCATGCGTCTCGTGGTTGGCCTCGTCCATCACGTAGATGCCCCAACGGTCGCAAAGCTCATACAGGTATTCGCGGTCGGGATAGTGCGAAGTGCGCAGGAAGTTGATATTGGCCTGTTTCATCAGCCGGATGTCCTCCTCGTAGGTTGCATCGTCAACGTATCTGCCCGTCTTGGGGTGATGGTCGTGACGGTTCACACCACGCAGCTTCACGTTTTTGCCGTTAATCTTGAAGACCTCGCCGATGACCTCCACCTTCTTCACGCCAAAATGGTAGTCGAAATGCTCGATGGTATTGCCTTTAGTATCTTCCAACTCGATGCTGAAGGGGTAGAGGTTAGGCTTTTCGGCCGACCATAGCCGTGGATTCTCCAGTGTATAATGGAAGGTGAAGTCTGCAGTGTCGCTGGCGTTGATTTGTAGTTTCCCCATATCGGCCGCTATTCCTTCTATGGTCATTACAGGGCGAACGGTAGCTGCCTTTTTGCTGGTGTTACAGATGGAAACAACAGCCTTTATTTCTGCTTGCGAGTAGTCTGCATTCGGTTCAGCCGTCACGTGATAGTCGCTGATGTGTACCAATGGTCTCACCCATAGTTGCACGGGGCGATAGATGCCCGAAAGTCGCCACATGTCCTGGTCCTCCAGATAGCTGCCGTCACTCCAGCGATACACCTCAACGGCTAGTCTGTTCTTCCCCGCCCGCATGTACTTTGTTACATCAAACTCAGCAGGTGTCATCGAGTTCTGACTGTAGCCTACTTTCTGTCCGTTTATCCATACATAGAATGCCGAATGCACACCTCCGAAGTGCAGAATCAGGTTTTGCTTGAGCATTTCTTCTGAAACATCGATAAATGTGACGTACGAGCCCACAGGGTTGCGGTTCTCATAAGCAGTCCAGTCGCTTGGCGGCTCTGTGGTCACACTGGGTCGATTGCGCACAAAGGGGTATTCTATATTGGTATAGATGGGGGTACCGTAGCCTTGCGTCTGCCAGTTGCCAGGCACTGTAATCTTATTCCAGTTACTCACATCGTAGTTCTCGCGATAGAAATCAACTGGGCGTTCCTCTGGATTTCTACTCCAATGGAAAAGCCACTGTCCATCTAGTGAAATAATCTCCTTGCACTCCTTTTGTTTTGAAGGCAGTTGAAGAGTGGCATGATATGGCAGCTTGTTAATACCAAGTACTGCAGGGTTCTCCCAATCGTGTATTGGCTGCGCCAGGCCTTGCAAGGTTAGCAATGATGTAATGATGATGAGACAACTTTTCATTATTATTTCGAATTGATGATTAGGTTAGCTGTGGGCAGACTGCCTTTGACGCTTACTGTTACCTTGCCCTTCTTTTGCGAACTGCGTACCACCAGCAAGGCGCGCCCCTTCCATGTAGTAACACGGGGTGAGGTCTTAGGCTCGCGGTCTTGCAGATCGGCAGTGGCAAACGACATCAGTCGGCCTTGTCCTTGAACGGCAGCCTCGCAGGGGATTGCTGCATCTGGACATACACGCCCCTGGGCATCAACTACCTCTACGGTGATGTAAGCAAGGTCCTGACCATCGGCTGTGACTGCTGGTTTGTCGGCAGTGAGACGCAGTTTGGCAGGCTCTCCGGCAGTACTTAGTGTAACGCTCTTGCCTCCTGCCTCAGCACGCAGTGTTCCTGCCTCGTAGGGCACACTGAACACAGCCTTGAACTCTGTGCTGATGTCAACACTCTTTTTACCTATTTGTTTGTCGTTCAGATACAGTATCACCTCGGGCGCCTTGGTGTAAACCTCTACCTCTACGGGCTTGCCTTCCCATCCCTGCCAGTTCCAGCTCTCCCAAGTGGGCCATACACTCCATGATGTTGTGTTAATCTTGCCACGATAGCCATCGGGCTCCTTCACAGCCATGTACAAATCCTTAGAATCCTTCCATAACATCTCTCGATAATGACTGATGGGCTTGCGCCAGCCAGTAATGTCTACATCGCCGCAATAGGCACCATGCCACTCGGGCACACCGCCTTCGCGCCAGCTTTCGCCAGGTGTCTCACCGTCGTAATAGTTTCGGCCGATACCAGACTCGCCAAGGTAGTCGAGACCTGTCCATACCATGTCGCCAATAACGTATGGATAATCACTTACAACCTTCCAGTTTCTGAAAGCATCGCGCGGATAGCTCTCGGTCTGCCACATCACGCGTTTTGGATTGCGCTTATGATCGCTGGCGTGTTTGAATATCATATAGTTATATCCGCCGATATCGAGCACGTCAAAGTGCGGATCGTATATTTCCCAGTCTCTATCCCAGGCACAAAGAGCCTCGGTTACGGGGCGTGTGGCGTCGTAATCCAGAACAGCCTGCTTCAACATCTTTGCGGTGTGTACCACGCGGATATCCTTACGCTCAATCACCTCGTTGCCGATGCTCCAACAGATGATGCTGGGGTGGTTGCGGTCGCGCTCTACCATCGCACGGATATCCTCCCGATAGCATGAGTCTATAAGCGTAGAATAGTCGTATGGCTTCTTAGCAGAGCGCCATCCGTCGAAGGCCTCCCCAATGACCAGCATGCCTATCGAGTCGCAAGCATCGAGGAAAGCCCGTGTGGTGGGATTGTGCGATGTGCGGATGAGATTGAACCCCGCATCCTTCATCTGGCGCACCTTACGTATTTCGGCAGCGTCAAAGGCCATAGCGCCCAGTACCCCATCGTCGTGATGCACACAAGCACCATTAAGGAGCAGAGGTTTGCCATTCAGCACAAAACCGTTTTCAGCATCGTAGGTAAACCAGCGGACACCATAGCTGACTGTCTGCTTGTGGATAACATTTCCAGCCTCTTTAAGTTCTGCTTTCACTTCGTAACGGAAAGGATCATCAGGCGACCACAGATGCGGATGATTGATGATAAACGAAGTAGAAACCATCTTCTGCTGATGGGCAGGTACACTCACCATCATCTGCCCCGCGCCAATGGCCACAACTGCATTTCTTTCGCTATCAGACTCGTTGATGATGGTTGTTTCAACCTTCACCACAGCCTTGTCTGCCGAAACCTCAGGGGTCGTTACAACCACACCGTTCTCGGCAATGTGCAGGGCGGGCATAGTCTCAAGCCAAACGTGGCGATAGATACCCGAGCCGGTATACCAGCGGCAGTTGGGCAGTTCGGAGTTATCTACCTTTACCAGCACCTCATTCAGGCGCTTGTCTTTATACAAGTATGGTGTAACGTCGACTGTGAACGGCGTGTAGCCATAGGCATGTTGTCCTGCTTTCTGTCCGTTGATAAACACCTCGGCCTTCTGATACACACCCTCAAAGTGCAGTTTTACAATCTCGCCCTTGGGTGTGGCAAACATCTTGCGATACTCACCTTTACCACCAGGATACCAACCGCCATCGGTACCATTGGTCGCTTCGGCTGTTGGATCAGAAGCATACGATATGGCCCAATCGTGAGGCAGATCTACACTTACGGTCTTACCTTCGTGGGTAAACTTCCATCCGTTGTCAAATAACTGTTTGGTTTGAGCCGAGGCGCTTATGAAGGCCGCCAGCATCATGGTGCATAAATAGAGACGTTTCATATTGGAGAATAATGTTGTTAATGAATTTCTAAGTCGCTGTATCCCATACGTTTTCCTTCTGCCAGGCGGTCGGCTTCGAAGCGAAGAACACGCACTTTGGCTTCAGGAAACTTGATGGTTTGCCAAATGGGGTTGTTTACTATGTTTGAGAACTCGCCTGTGGCAAGCTTTTCCCATTTATTCCAATCTGTCGATCCCCATAATGTGTAATGGGTGATAATGCCATCCTTTCCTTCCTGCGGTGGCAGGTAACGGAAAGTTGATATGGTCTGCTCTGCATCCCAGTCGATGAACATCTGCATTGATGAACCAAAGAATATATGCAGGGCCGACGATTTCTTCTCTCCGCTATTAGGGATGTCGGCAGTAAGTTCGGGGGCGAGGTAAACGCCTATCTTTTTTATTATTGGTTCCTGTTTATAGCTATTGATGGTAAAACGCAGTTTTGTGGCTTTTACCGTAGGGAAACATATGATACGACGGTGACCGATGGTGGTAAGTCCGTCGCCATCCTCAACCAGTTCATCTTTTAGCGGCTGCCATTTGCCATCAACCAGAGCCTCAAGTGAGAACTTGCGCACACGCTGCCCCTTGGCGATATCTTCTTCAACAAGAAAGCGGTTGAAAGCTGTAGGACGTTTAAAATCGATAGTAAAGACATCGCCCTTATGTGTGATCTTTGCCTTGTCAGCAAGGTTATCTTTGAACACCTCGTCAATCATCTGCTTGAAGGCAATGCCACGCAGGCTGTCGTTAGGATGTATGCGACCATTTGGCGCTATGGGGAAATTGAGTAGCAACGTAGAGTTGCGACCTACCGACTTATAATAGGTGTCCATAAGTTTCGACAGACTCTTTACATGCTCATTCTCTGCATCATGATAGAACCAACCCGGACGGATACTGGTATTTGTCTCGCCTGGGCACCACACATTACCATCCTCCACACCATAGTGCAACATCTGATAAGGTACGTCGCCATCGCGGTATAGCAGACTCCAGTTGGTTTCGCCCACATTACCTGCCTCGGTACCCACCCAGCGCAGGTCGCCACGGTCGCTACCATCGTTCCAGATAAGGCATTTGGGTTGCAACTGGCGAATCATCTTATACGTCTCAGGCCACTCATAATAGGTGGTACGGTCAATCTTGCGAGTCTCGTTGGCACCGCCATACCATCCGTCGCCACCATTGGCACCATCAAACCACACCTCGAAGATATCGCCATAGTTTGTGAGCAACTCGCGCAGTTGGTTACGAAAATACTCTACGTAAGCAGGCCGTCCGTATTCTGGATGATTGCGATCCCAGGGCGATAGATACACTGCAAACTCCAGCCCTTCTTCACGACAAGCATCGGCAAGTTCGCGCACCACATCGCCCTTGCCATCCTTCCATGGCGAGTTCTTCACGCTATACTCTGTATACTTAGATGGCCACATGCAGAAACCGCAGTGATGCTTAGCTGTAAAAATGATGCCACGCATGCCAGCCTGTTTGCAAACACGCGCCCACTGCCTACAGTCAAGTTGCGAAGGGTTGAAAAGCTTTGGATCCTCATTGCCAAAGCCCCATTCCTGGTCGGTATATGTATTAAGCGAGTAGTGAATAAAAGCATACATCTCCATATTCTGCCAGCGCAACTGGTTGGCAGAAGGAACAGGTCCGCAGGGTGATGAACTATGAGCTTGACCATATACCTGTATGGCCAGCATTGCCATCAGCATCACGATTGTTATTTTTGTTTTAATGATTATCATATTGGTAAATTCAGTGCAAAGTAAATAAAAAAAATAATAACTTCCAAGTTTCTTCAGTATTTTTTCTCATTTGATGAAAAAAAGAGAGCAACGCTCTCCTTTTATTTGATTACTTTCTTCCCTCCAACAATAACTAATCCTTTAGTGTTAGAGGGTACTCGTCGCCCCATTAAGTTATAGGTGGCTTGTTGCTTACTTTGATCAGTTAACACTTTTTTTATTCCAGATGTAGGGCCACCCCATTGGGCAGCCTCTACACCAGCCATGATACCATCCAGACTGTTTGTGTCAAAGACAGAAGGCTTGCTACGGTCGATGATGCACATAATGCCGCCTGTGCCATAGCGATTGGGGTTGTTAATATCCCATACGTATGGAATAATGCCTCGTTTGATAGCTTCCTCGTTGATGGTCTTATGGAACAACCACAGACTGGCATCGTGCTTTTTCTGAATGGAATTGTTGGTAAACTCACGCCAGTTGGCACCATACTCACCTAGGATTACAGGGTAGCCTTTATCTACAAAGGCCTCTTTCATCATCTGAAACTGCTCACGTACATAGGCCTCTTCACCCCAAGTACAGTTGTATTTCTTGTAGGTACCCGAGGGAACATGATTGGCTGCGCCCCAGAAGTAGTAAGGCTCATCGCCATTAGGACCTTCCCATACACCTGTGAACTGCGGTGGACTGTAGTAATGCACCTCTATCATCAGTGCCTTGCTGGTAGTATCCTCAAATTTGCTCATATCTACATACTGGCTCGACAATTCGATGCTGGTATTCGGGCCCTGAACTACGAGTGTGCGCGAGGCGTTGTTACCACCAGTGGCACGTACAGCATCGATAAATGCCTGTTCGTAGGTCATCAGCACCTTTATCTGATCTTCTTTCTCTGCTTCAGGTTCGTTAAGTCCAGCAAAGAGCAAGTGCTCATCGTAGTCCTTGAAAGCCTCTGCTATCTGAGTCCACAATTTCTTCATCTTCTCGCAGTTGGCAGCAACGGTGGGTTCACTGATGTCTTTCTTAAACGTTCCCTGAATCCAACCACCGTCCCAATGGTCGTTCAACACCACATAGAGTCCATCATTTATACAATAGTCCACTATCTCCTTCACACGATTCATCCAAACAGGATCGATTGTCAACTCATCGGCATCAATGATATGTCCCATCACCCACGATGCAGGGATGCGGACCGACTTAAAGCCCTGAGCTGCCACATAGTCGATAATAGCCTGTGTGGTTGTTGTACCCTGCCAAGCTTTCTCTGCGCCAAGTCCACCATTGTTGGTGTATACATTATCAGTACCTCCGCCCTCAAGTGTATTGCCCAGATTCCAACCAGGATACATCTTTGGGGCAATCTCAATCGCATTTGGAAGCTGAGATTGGGAGAAACTGACGGTG
Organism: uncultured Prevotella sp.; assembly: GCA_902800365.1. Lineage (GTDB taxonomy): Bacteria > Bacteroidota > Bacteroidia > Bacteroidales > Bacteroidaceae > Prevotella. The sequence goes on from CADCEF010000001.1 coordinate 163,601, forward strand.
CTTCCCAGCACCGTCAGAATCAAGAGAGTTTTTCTAATACTATTCATAATACTTTAAGTATGAATGAAAAACAACTAACTAATAAATTAATCAATTCTTAAACAAGAAATTCTTACCTTAACGTTTTCGGCTCCAACGGCTTCCGACAGCCCAAGCAGGTCGATAGCAAAGATTGATATGCCAGAGCCTGCACCAGCGAGCGACATTGTATAGATACCATCGCCATTGATATGAACCGAGCCATTGCCATCTGCATTGTAGTTCCAGTTTTGGCAGCCCCATGTGCCGTCAGCAAATATCATGCATGCATCGCACTCAGTATTGCCTATACCAGTAACCTCGAATGTCACACCAATACGATTTGAGAAGTTTACGGCACTACGGTCTACACCACATGTAGCATCGCTACCTGTGCCCGAGCCGTCCCACTCGTTGTAGATGTCGGCACGGAAGTTTCCGTTACCCTCAAGGTCGCCAGTTACCAACTTAGTATTGTCAAATGCCAGTTTGGTGCCCCAGTCGTCCATCACGCAGGTATTCAGTTTGACATTCACGTTCTCAGCGCCTACGGCATTAGAGAGTCCGATGAAGTCGATTGCGAAGATAGCAATGCCCGAGCCGGCACCATGCAGCGTCATCGTGTAAGTGCCGTCGCCCTTCACCATTACAGAACCTTCACCATTGTCGTTGTAGTTCCAGTTCTGGCAGCCCCATGTGCCATCGGCAAATATCATGGCTGCCTGGCACTCTGTAGAGCCAATGCCTGTGATAGTGAAGGTTACAGAGATAGATTCCTGGAAGCTAACCTCGCTGCGGATAAGCACAGATGTGTCATCAGTGCCTGTGCCTGAACCATCCCATTCATTGTAGATATCGAAGCGATAGTTGCCATTGCCCTCGATATCGCCTTGAACAGCATTGTAGTTGCGGATGGTGATACCTTCTTCTACAGGCTCCTCATCGCGAACTGAGCGGATAGCCAACTTGCTAGCACGCTGCATCAGACCTGCCGATGCACCCTCAACGGCCACCTTCAAAGTCTTGCTATATGCATCGTTAATCTCATTGATAGTACCGCTCCAGTAGCTGCCCAGCGGCAGGAAGATACTGTTTCCGTTCTTAGCAGTGAATCGCACACCCTCTACTCCATCAACAGTTGTCTGTTCCTGAGTGGTCTTAGCTATCAGTTCCTCAATCTGGTCGATAGTTGGCATCTTACTCTTCGACTTTGCATCGCCGTCGATGCTCAGGCCGTAGATAGTATCGTCTTCTGTTCCTGCGATATCCCAAGGGGTATAGTCGTCGTTGTTGATAGAGGTATTGTAGAACGACTGATCGCCATAGCCCATCTGAATACCAACCTCAGACTCCTTCTCGGCACCAATGTTGCACTTAGCCCATAGCACGCTCAAACCCATATCTACATACTCCATCGACTGGCTGGCTGTGGTAAAACTCTGGATGTTACCCAGTATAAACCCATCGCCCACCTTGGTGTAGGCTGCATAATAATAGGTAGTACCTGGTAGCAGCGACTTGGCATTAACCGTGAACGAGCCAGCTGCTTCATCCAGTGCAACATCTACACCAGTAGGCACTTCATCGGCCGTGAGGGCGTATTTGAAGCCAACTGATGTTGCTGCAAGAATATCGCTGATGCCCTGTGCCTGACCATTGAGAGTGGCACTGCAAGCAGTGATGTTGCTGGCTGCCTGGGTAGCCACATCAGCATCGGTAGCCACAAAACTCTTCACCTCGCCATACTTGGTCACCTTGCCTTGCAGGGTTACAAATGTGGCATAGTAATAGGTTGTGCCCTCTGTAAGTCCAGAAAGCGATGCTGACACCCTACCGTTCTCGTCTATTGAACCTATCTGACGTGTTCCACCCTGTGTGGGATCAGAGTTGGTGCTATAAACCGAACCTACCTGATAAGAACTTGATGCCAAGCCTGAGAGATCCTGGATAGTACCGTAGGTAGTAGCCGAAATGGCTGTAACGGCAGCATCGTCGGTGGTTATTGAGCTTATTACAGCACTTGTACTAATGCTATAATCCTCGTCGTTGCTGCAGGCTGTTGAAAACACAACAGCCATAAGCAGCATAAAACCTGATATAATCTTATTCTTCATAATTGTCAATTTTCAATTGTAAATTACTTCAAAACTACATCGCCTACATCGTACTTCACACCGATGGTAACCACGATAGTGTTACTGAACTTGAAGAGATGGGTGTGAGATGCAGACTCGTCACTCCAAGGATTCAGAATGTAGCGGCGACCTGTAGTAGGATCATCGCCAACTTGACGAGAGATGGTCTCATCGTCCATACCTTCCTCTGATCCAAGTACTTCTGTGCCATCCACCTTGATACTTTTGATAATCAGGTCAGTGTTAGGATGCTTCTTCAGAATCTTGGCCACGTCAAGGAACATCAGGTATGGGTCCTGAGTGTTTGATGAGCCATCGTTGGTGATGGTGAATACGTAGTCGCCCTCGCCAGTGATGTAAACCTCAGGACTGTTGAGGAATGCCCAACCAGTATCAGAGAAGCTGAGTACACCTGTAAAGCTCTCTACCTGAGCACCACCAGTCTGCTTTTTAAAGTGGTAGGCCAGATACTCGTAAGCATTACCCTGATCGTCGTACTGTTTAGAACCCAGCCACAGGTCTGTCAAGTCGCCAGTACGATCGCTAATCTCGTAGGCGATAACCTGCAGTTGATTGTTGCTTGAGGCAAACTTGATGTTCTTGTTGGTTGAGATGCCAAACGAAGGCAACTGCGAGAAGGTGATGACACCTTCGTCGCTAATGTCATATGTGCCTTCGGTGATGTTACCCTTAATATCTGTTACCTTAAATGTCTTTGTCTTGGAATTAAGTTCAAACTCAGCATCTGTAATATCCGGATCGCCTGCAAAACCAGAGCGAGAGATTTCCTCGCCAGCCAGTGTAAACCAACCGAAAGGTGTATCCTCATCAAACTTATAGGTAGTGGTGTTCTGATTGAATGGCTGCAGGAAGTTCATCCAACCCTCAGGCAGTGTGATGGTGGTGATAACAGGTGCCACATAGTTGTCTTTATATTCTTTAGAGATATAGTTGAATGTGAACGGAGTGTTATCGTTCGAACCACCGTCGAACATAATCTGCATAGCATTGTCTGTAAGATAGATAATCTTGTAGTTACCATCAGGACGCTGGCCCAGGATAGCATCATCCTGACCAGGACTCAAGGGGATAACACCTGTAAATGAGATGGTGTGAGAGGCTACATCCATATTGAACGAGCCCTTCTGACCGTTCACGTCCACATTGGCACCATTAATCAGGTCGAAAGTCATTGTGCCATAGTCGGCAGCACCGCAAATCCAACTGTTACCTGCAAAGTCGGCAGCCCAGTACCACTCGCTGGCGTATGTAGGATCGATGGCAGTAGAGGCATCCCACTGCTCAGAGTCGAGATAGTTCTCACCAGCAATGTTGTGGAAGCTGTCCCACGACTGACCTGAGGTATAGAACCACTTAGGACCACCAAACTTCAAGCAGGTTCCATTAGCATCGAGGTCGAGAACCCATGTCTTTGAATGGCCTACACCGCCTGTAAGCATGGTCCATGCTGCATCAGATATGAGGTTAGGATTCATCTTGTCGATATGGAACGTAGCACGTTCGCTGAATACGATACCACCACGAGTCTGAACACCCATGCGGACATAATAGTCGCCATCGAATGCCACACCCACCTGATAGGTGCTGTTGGTGCTGGTACCCGATATGCTCACATCGTCAGATGTAGGAGCAGGTCCGTACTCCCAGTACACAGAGTAGCTGCTGGGCAGCAAACTTGTAAACGTAACCTGATTAGTGCTCTGGTCTACATTCACAGAGAAACCTGTGTTCTCGGCCAGTTGGGCTGCGGTCAGATCGATATTGCCCATGCTATCAGAATCAGGCGTACATGCAGCAAGCAACATTACGATGCTCGCCAACACACTATATAATAGATTCTTTGTTTTCATCATTCTAATGTTTAATGTTTAATCTTTAATGTAATCACCATCCGGCATTCTGCTTAAGCACTCCATTAGAGAGGATAATCTGATTCTGAGGAATCTGGCAGAGGCCTTTCTTAGCCTTGATATTCTCGGCAGAGATAACCACCTTGTCGGCATTGCCGCCCGACATCACATCGATGCCGCTGGTAGCTATCTGCTGTGCTGCATAGTCTATGCCCTGGCGCAGCAGGTCCCAGTAGTTGATAGCTTCGAAAGCAAACTCAAACTTACGTTCTTTGAGGATAGATGCCTGCGAAACGGCTACTGGCTGCAGTCCGGCACGTGCACGAACCTTGTCCAAATAGCTCTGGGCGTTGCTGCTACCCAGTTCGGCAGCCATCAGCAGCACGTCGGCATAGCGCATGATAACCCAGTCCTGATGGTTCTGCTCCTGGAATCCGCCACTACCGTCAATTTTGGTAGCACTGGTTCCATCGGCAAAGCAGAGTGGTGAGTACTTCTTGATAACATATCCTGTATATTCGCGCTGGTCCTTATAGCTGGCATCAAAAGCATCGGCATTCACAATGCCTTCGTTTACAATGTCGATAACCGAAGCTTTCTTACGGGTATCGCCAACCTCATACTGATTTACAAACAGAGGATTAACGGTGAGAGCTCCCCAACCGCGACCGTAAGGTGCTACAGGCAGATTGCGCATACCCAGCATCACCTGCCAGCGGTTCGAGTCGTTGTTACCGTTATAGTCCTGAGTATTGGTAAACTTCATGGCTAATACGGTTTCGCTGTTACCATCGCCGGCATAGGTGCCCAACAGTGTTACAGCATCGCCTACCTCGGCAATACCTGCCGATGCAGCAGGCCACAGGTTCTTATACTCTGATACCAGATCATACTCGCCGCTGTTAATCACGTCCTCGCAGTAAGCCAGAGCCTTCTCCTTGGTCACACCGTCGATGTTGCTGCCATAATAGCCTGTATAGAATAGGTATGCACGTGCGTAAAGAGCCTCGGCAGCATACTTGGTGATATGACCGTCGTTGTTGGCAGCATCAGCCTTAGGATAAGCATCGGCAGGGATGTTGTCGATGGCGTACTGCAGGTCGTCGAAAATCACCTGATACACCTCGGCAGGTGTAGCCTGTGGCACGTTCTCCTCGGTAGCTACAGTAAGCAGGGGCACATTGCCGAACATACGAACCAGGTCAAAATACAATATGGCGCGCAGAGCGTGACACTCGCCCATATAGGTGCCTTTCAGTGTCTCGTTCTTCCATTCTATCTGTGGTTCATACTTGATGAGCTCATTACAGCGGTAGATACCCTCGTAATAACGTGCCCAGTCGGTTTCGTATAGGTTGATGTCCGACGATGACTGTGCAATATCAAAACGGTCTACCACCTGATATCCTCGTCCATCGGTATTACCTGTAGCTCCAAAGCACTCTGCTCCCATCACCTCAGAGGCTACATAGAACGAGAAGCCTGGAGCACTGCTGGTCTGGCGCCAACCGTCGTAGCAGCCTATCAGTGCGCGATAGGCATCATTCTGAGTTTTATAGAAATTGCTGGTATTCGACTCTGTCTTCGACTCCACATCGAGATAGCTCTCTGTACATGAAACCACGCCGAACGACATCAGGGCCAGCAGCGTCTTAGTTATTGTTGATATTTTCATATTTCTTTCCTCCCATTTAGAATTTAACATTAGCACCAATAAGGATAGTACGTGGGCGTGGATAGTAACCTACGTCAACGCCGCTCACCCATCCGTCGGTTCCGTATCCGATTTCAGGATCCATCCCCTTGTATTTTGTGAAAGTAATAAGATTCTGTGCCTGTACATACAGTCGCAACTGCTTACAGTACTTATTTTTCCAGATGCGAGCCAGGTCATAACCCAGTGTCACGGTCGAAATGCGCAGATAGTCGGCATCGTGAACATACAGGTCAGAGAACTGCCAGTTGATGTTGGTTGTAGTTACGCGTGGAATGCGATTGCTGGTACCTTCGCCAGTCCAGCGCTGCAGTATTTCGGTGGTGTAGTTTGCCTGTGCGTTTGCGTGGTTACGATAGGTCTGAACAATTTTCTGTCCTGCAGCACCATTTGCCTGAACCGAGAAGTCGAGTCCCTTATAGTCGAATCCAAGCGTAAATCCGTAAGTAAAGTCAGGCATACCATTACCCAGGTCAACTTTATCGTCGTCATTAATCTGTCCGTCATGATTGATGTCGTAGTACTTTACATCGCCAGGCTTAACGTCGGCCTGAAGCACACCGTTACCATTCGAAATCCATTCTTCTATCTCCTTCTGGTTCTGGAAGATACCTGCTGTCTTGTAGCCCCAGAAGTAACCGATTGCATGACCATTCTGTGCACGATAGAACTCAGGAGCGTTGTCGTAGAGCTGGTTGGTGGCACCATGTATGATACCATCATCGGTAGGAATGCTGCCCACCTCGTTCTTGTTATAGGCTCCGTTCACACCGATGTTGTAACGGAAGTCCTTGCCTATCATATCGTTCCAGGCCAGATTAAACTCAAATCCCTTGTTCTTCACATCGCCACCATTGATGGTTGGTGCACCTGTACCTACAGTGGCCAGTACGGGAGCTGTCACCAACCAATCCTTGGTAGTCTTAATATAATAGTCGAGGTTCACATTCAAGTGTCCACCAATCATGCGAGCATCAATACCCACGTTGAACTGTTCAGATGTCTCCCATGTCACGTCAGGGTTAGCCACACGGCTTGGGTATGCGCCCCAGTTGTTGCCCAGTACCGAAACAGACTCTGTATCATCATAACCTGATGTTCCAAACAGATAGTGGGTATTGGTATTTTTAACAGGAGCCAGATACTGATAGTCTGATATATTCTGGTTACCCACCTGTCCCCAGCTGGCGCGTAGCTTCAGGAAGTCGATAATCTTAGATATAGGCTGCATAAACTTCTCGTTAGAGATAGTCCAACCTGCAGAGACTGATGGGAAATAGCCGAAGCGATGGCCTCTGGCAAACTTGCTCGAACCGTCGGCGCGCAGGGTGGCGTTCACCATATAGGTATCCTTCCAGTTCCAGCCCAGACGTCCGAAGTAAGATATGGTACGAGAGTCGCCATGAGGACTGCCTCCTGCACTCAGACCGTCGTCGGTAGATGTAGCAGTACCATTATTTACGTATGCGTGTCCCCAATCGTCGAATCCTTCTTTCAGATAGCCATTGGCAGCGCTAACCGATGTACCCTCGTAACGACTGGCCTCCATACCAACCAATGCGCTGAAGGCGTGCTCCTCGTTCACCGTCCAGTCATACTGAGCGGTATTGGTCCAGGTCATTGTCAGTCCGTGGTTCATCGCCTGACTGGCCGATGTGCGGGTGTCGTTATAGCTGTATGGACTGAAATGATAGAATGTAGAGAAACCGCGATACTCGCTAGTGCCATACACAGCACCGAAAACGCTGCGCAGTCTCAGTCCCTTCAGCGGGGTCAGCTCGGCATATACATTACCGCTGAATGTGGCATTCTTATTCTGATTATTGGTGTTGGTCATCATGTTACCGTAGGGGTTGCCATCATACTGATACCAGTCGCTATAGTCGGTAGCATTATAAGGACTGCCATAGAAACCGTTGTAGCTGCTGGCATCTGCACCAGCCTCAGCCTGACTGCCGTCAAAGATGTTAGTGGCATAAACGGGGGCCAATGGCGATGTACCGAAGGCACCACGCAGGGTGTTGTTGTACTGATTGCCCACACCGATACCAACGGTCTTCGTGTACACAAAGCTAATCTGTTCGCCCACCTTCAGCAGTTTGTCAATCACGTTGTGCTCTGAGTTGATACGGAAGTTGTAACGCTCGTAGTTCGAAACATCCTTACCACCCACGATACCTTCCTGACTCATATATCCCATCGACAGCGCATAGGTCGATACCTTGTTACCACCGGTTATACCCAGGTTGTAGCTCTCCACCTTGGCGTTGCTCTTAAACATCTGGTCAATCCAGTTGGTATCATACAGATTACCATTTGGATCGTAGATGCTCTTCATACTACTGAAGTCGTATGGCTGATTGCCCGAGTTTATCTGCTGCTCATTCATGATGGTCATATACTCCTGCGAGTTAAGCATCGGAGCCTTGCGGGCCACGTTCTGCCAGCCGTAGTATGTGTCAAAGCTTATCTCTGCCTTGCCGGCACGTCCGTTCTTGGTGGTCACCAGTACCACACCATTGGCAGCTTGAGCACCATAGATGGCAGCCGAGGCAGCATCCTTCAGCACGTCGATACTTTCGATGTCGGCAGGGTTCAGGGTCGAAATGTCACCACCTATACCATCTATAAGGTATAAGGGACCTGAACTGCCCACGGTACCCAGACCGCGGATGTTCACCTTCATGCCCGAACCAGGCTGACCAGAGGTCGACTGGATGCTAACACCAGGCGTCTGACCCTGCATGGCCTGCAGCGGGTTGGTGGTGTTGAGCTTGGCAATGTCCTCACCCTTCACCTGGGTGGTTGCACCTGTCAACAGCTTTTTCTTCTGAACACCATAACCTATCACCACCACCTCTTCGAGCGATTGGCGATCTTCCTCTAGAACTACATTGATGGTGCTTGCACCACCAACCTTCACACTCTTAGTGAGATAGCCCACATAAGAGAACACCAAAGTCTGGCCCTGTTCTGCATTGATGGTGTAGTTGCCATCCATATCGGTAACGATACCCGAATTCTGGCCCTTCACCTGTACGGTAGCACCAATCAGGGGTTCGCCATCGGTAGCCGATGTGACCTTACCCGAGATTGGTTTTGCAGAAATAGTGCCAAACACAGCTTGCATCATGAACAATGTCACGATAAGCATCAATTGTTTAAGACTGATTTTTTGCATAGAACAATTTTGTTAATTAATTATTGGTTTCGAAAGTAATAATATTACTGGCGGCAAAAGTAGTATCTTTATTCCGAACCGAGGGGAAACGATGTCTCGGATAGAGGAAGATATGTGTTTTATGTGCTTTTCTGAATAGCCGCGAAACATGGATTCCTCTTTTGGAAACATGGCGACGCCTCAAGGATATAAAAAAGCTGATACAGCATACACTATTCAGAAAAAAATTTGTATCTTTGCAAACATCAAGACATCATTTTTGTAATATGAGACGCTTTTTCCTTCTTATGTCGCTCTTCATCGTCCAGATGGTATCAGCACAACCCGCTGTCGACACGGCATTCAAAACCTTGGGGATAGCCGACGGACTACGCAGCAACTCGGTGACGAGTGTGCTGGCGGATAGTCGTGGCTACCTATGGATAGGTACGTATCAAGGGATAAACCGATACGACGGGCATCAGGTAAAAACCAGATTCCCAGAGAGTGGCGACCCGACGTTCTACGACGGGCGAAGCGGCAGAGCAGAGCGACACGAGGTGTTTGCCGAAACGACCACTGCTCTGGAAGAGGATGCTGGGGGACGAATTTGGATAGAGTGTGAAAGCGGAGCATACTGCATCTACGACACGCAAACGGCGCGATTTCAGGCCTCGCCCGAAACATACTTGCGTGCTCTGGGCATACACCTCAAGGGTAAGTATAAGGTAAAGGTGGGACAGAAAGGAGCACTATGGGTGCTGACTGAGAGCGGAATATATCATTACGACTATCACACTAAAGAACTGAAGACGTGGGAGAGGAGACTGCAACTGCCAGGCAAGACGGCAGGCGTAGTGGCAGAGATGTCGGATGGGTTGTACTTCAGCGCAGGTCACGCTGTGTGGCACTTTATTAGCAGCACAGGTGAACTGAAGCGCGAAGCACTGCCCGAGGTGATGCAGAAATCAACAGGCGAGACCAGTCTGCTGGCCGATGCAGATGGTACACTATGGATATATAGTACGCGCGAGGAGAGCATCTGCCGATACATAGTGGGTGGCCGACGAGTATGCGAGATGGTAAGTCTGCCGCACGCTTCGGGCGCCTCAGAAAACAATGCTATCCGCGACATGATGGACGATCAGCGAGGCAACATCTGGATTGCTACCGACCACAAAGGGCTGTTTGTGTACAACAAGAATACGGGAACCATCACATCCCTGCGACACCAGCGCACTCGACAGATGTCGCTTGCATCTGACAACGTGACGTGTATGACCATCGACCGCGAGGGGACCATCTGGGTGGGCCACCTGAAAACGGGACTATCATACACCAGCGATGCTAACAATATGATGCAGCCCCACGCACAGAGCGCAGGCGACGTACTGACGATGGCCTACGACACAAAAGGTAACCTATGGATGGGTACCGACGGCGATGGCGTGTACATAGAACGCACAGATGGCAGCATAGTGAAGACTGACTTGCCCAACATCACAGTGATGAGTATAATAAGCGACGGCAGGGGCGGCATGTGGGCTGGCACTTATAATCAGGGGTTATACCATCTTACCGATGCGAAACACTGGAAGCGATATGCCATTGAACTTGGGACATTCCCTACAGAATATGTGTGGACGCTGGCTGCCGACAATCAGGGGCGTGTATGGTCTTCTTCGCCTATTGGCAAGACGGTAATCTTTGATCCGAAGGATGAAACAGCACGCGTGTTAACCACCGACAGCGGCGACGACATCCGAGCCAACGCAGTACGCTACAATGGCGAAAGCACTATGCATCTGGGATCGGTATATGGTCTGTGGACCTACAATCTGAAAAACAGCACCTGTAGTGTGGCTTTCGGCAACAGGCGTGAGACACAGAAATGGTTGAACCAAAGGATAGACGACGTGAAGACCGACTGGCAGAAGGGAGTGATGATGCTGCTACACCCCGATGGCATAACGGTGTATGACATGAAACGCGACACGTTAAGCTACATTCGCCGCACAAACGATATCATTAAAGGAATGGCGCGCGATAACGACGGCACCTACTGGATTTGTACCAGCAGCGGTACGGTGGTGGGCATACGTACTCAGCGCCATGCGGGCGGACTGGAACTGATACGCCGCAGTTTCCAACCAAATGTTGGTATACCGCAATTCTACTTCAACGGCGATGCGATGACATACTCAGCAAAGGGCGAGATACTGATGGGTGGCACTGAGGGATATATGAGTATAAAGCCACGCCAACTTATGGCCACCAAAACAGAAGAATACGGATTGATAATAAGCGAGATAGCAGTGGGCGACAGCTTGCTGAACGAACATACCAGCATAGTAAAACTGAACTACGATGATGCATATCTATCTGTAAAATTTTTCACAGGCAGTCTTGAGAATGTACGCAGAATACGATATGCCTACAAGCTTGTGGGGCATATGAACGACTGGGTGATGACCGACCAGAACTACGTGTCGTTCCACGCTCTGCCCCCTGGCGACTATACCCTGCAACTATGCGTATGCCGCGAGGACGGAAGCATGAGCACGCCGTGTGAACTGCATATTAGTGTTGCACCACCATTCTATCGCACCACACTGATGTACATCGTCTATGCGTTGATAGCCATCACGTTACTATTCCTGCAGTGGCGCAACATGCGCAAGCGCCAACAGGAGCGCACAGAGAAGCAGCGCCAACTGATGGAGCGACAGAAGATAGAACAGATAACGGAGATGAAGCTGCAGTTCTTTACCAACATCAGTCACGACCTGCGCACACCGCTCACACTCATCATATCGCCGCTGGAACACATCATGAAGAAGCTGGAGGAAGGCAGTACGCCTGAGAACATGATGGCACAGCTGAAGAACGTGTATAAGAACGCGCAACTGCTGCTGAAGGAGGTGAGCACACTGCTCGACTTCCGCCGACTGGACGCTGGAGGCGAGACGCTCAACCTGCAGAGCGGCGACATTGTAGACCATCTTAACAGCATATTGGTATCATTCGGTGATTATGCAGAGGAGCGCGGAATCCATCTCAGCTTTGAGCACGATATGGACAGCTACGTGATGGATTACGACCGTGAGAAGATGAATAAGGTAGTATATAACCTTTTCTCTAACGCTCTGAAGTTTACACCATCGGGCGGTAGTGTAACACTGGCGCTGCATATCGATGGCGATAACGCTATCATCTCTGTGGCCGATACAGGTAAGGGCATACCCGATAGCGACAAGCCCAACATCTTTAAGCGATTCTATCAGTCGGGAAGCAACGACAGTTCGCAGACTGGCAGCGGCATAGGTCTGCACATAGCTAGCGACTACGTTCAACTGCACCACGGCACCATCAGCGTGAGCGACAACCAGCCTGTGGGCAGCATTTTTACTGTAACGCTGCCTGTTGAGCGTGCCAATATGCCAAACGGTTCGGCAGCAGACGAGGAGGCACTGACAAAAACGAGCAACGAAACTCCTGCTGATGTGCTCAAGACCATCCTCGTGGTCGACGATAATCAGGATATGCTCTCGTTTGTAAGCTCCTGCATGAAGGAGAGCTTCAATGTGTTTACCGCATCGGATGGCGCCGCTGCACTCGAAATTCTGCAGCGCGAACAGGTGAACCTAATAATTAGTGATGTGATGATGCCTGGTATCGACGGATTCGAGCTGTGCAGACGGGTGAAGAGCGACATCACGCTATCGCACATCCCCATCATTCTGCTAACCGCCCGCACCACCGATGTGAGCCGTATCGAGGGTCTGCAACTGGGTGCCGACGACTATTTGACCAAGCCCTTCAACGTAGAGGTGCTACGCCTGCGTGTGAATAAGTTCATTGACTGGGAGCAGAACAACCACCAGCTATTCCGCCAAAAGATGAATATCGAACCCAGCGAGATAACCATCACCCCACTCGACGAGCAGTTCATCCAGAAAGCAATCGCGCTGGTAGAGAAGAACATCAGCGATTCTGAATTCTCAGTCGAGGCGATGGCCAGCGAGGTGGGTATGTCACGCTCTACACTCTACAAGAAGCTGATGGCGATCACAGGTCTGGGCCCTGCCGAGTTTATCCGCACCATCCGCGTAAAACGTGGCAAAGCCCTGCTGGAAACCTCGCAGATGCAAATCACAGAGATAGCCTACGCCGTAGGCTTCACCACCGTGAAGAGTTTCACCATGAACTTCAAAGCCGAATACGGTGTAACCCCCACAGAATTCAGACAGAAACAAAATTGACAACCAAATATGGAAGGATACATTCAGACTTTATCAGACGGGAAAATTAAACGCTATGTGCAGTTTCTGGAAATCAGCGACGATCCAGAACTGATAGTACAGTATCGCAAGTGGCACTCTCAGGAGTACAGCTGGAAGGAGATACGCGACGGAATCAGAGAGGTAGGCATCCTAGAAATGGAAATATACCTTATAGGAAACCGACTTGTGATGATAGTAGATGCGCCAGCTGATTTTCAGTGGCAGGAAGCAATGGCGCGTCTGGCCACTCTGCCACGACAGGCTGAGTGGGAAGCCTTTGTCTCTAAGTTCCAGGGCTGCAGCCCCGATGCCCGCAGCGATGAGAAATGGCAGCCGATGGAACGGATATTCAGACTATATTAAAAATATTTTTTCCAAGTGCGAGAGCCTCTTAGGATGCATTTTACTTTTTCTCCGCTTCAGTTACGAAACAGGCCACAAGCCCGTAGGTAGATCCAAAAGAAATGGCGCCACTCATCGCGAGCTTGCCGCTGCAGGGAAACCCATTGTCGCCCAGAAGCTGGCCCAGGAGAGCGGCTACCACAGCTACAGCACCTTCAGCGCCGCCTTCAGGCAGCGCATGCACAAGAACGTCACCGACTGGATGCGCGAAGAGGTATTAAATCATATCTAACGATAGGTAGCTATCTTCCTGACATCATCCTCAAAGCTTTCTTTGTTGATGGCTCTGGCTTTAATCTTAGAGCGATAGGTGTAGATGGTAGTAATACTTGAACGCAGGATATCTGCTATCTCCTGATTATCGGTGATGTCAAGACGAATCAGCGCCAAGACACGTAACTCGGTTGACAAATGCTTGACAGGCGTACCATCTTGCTCGACATCAAACCTGCACTCCGGGTTTAACAGGTTGTTTACCTCGCTGATAAAGTTTGGATAGATATTCAGAAACGCAGTATCGAAATGACTATGGAACTTGCGAATACCTTTATTCACAGGTTCCATCGTTTTCAGTTCGGCATACAGTTCCTCAAGCCTACGTTCGCGTGCCAGACGGTTCAGTTGTTTCAGTCGCTGTTCGCTGTCAGATATCAGCTGACTGCTCAGTTCCAGGAATCTTCCTATATATTCCTCTTTTATACGGTTAGCCTCCTTCATCTGAGTGTTCACATTCTCTATCTCCTCAGAATGACTGGCCAACATCTTGTTCATCTCAATAATCTTCAATCCTGCCGCATGTTTCTTGCGATACAGAATCAGTGTATATACGATGATGCCTGCAAGAATAATCGAAATAATAGAGATGACCATCAACAGAAAACTGGTTCGCTGATGAGTCCGGGTGCGTTCGGCATCGTAGAGCTGTAATATCTGCGGAGCCATACGTCCCACCTGCATCAGTCTGATACGACTACCATAGAATTTTGCTTCGCTGATAGCCTGTAACAGATAGCGGTAGGCATCATCATAATTACCACGATCCGTCAGGAGCTCTGAAAGCGAACGCAAAGAGTTATTCTCGCGTATGGCACTTCGCTCATCGCTAATGGCACTTAGCAACAAATAGTACTCCTGTTTTTCTGAAACCCCTTTGTTTTGATAGAAGAATGCCAATGTACTTGTAATGATGCTATAGATACGAGTTCCTTGCTCAGTTTTATTCAGATATGCCTCTAAAATGCGTATCGCCTCTTCTGTATCACCAGCCTCGCAGATATACGTAGCCCGATTAAATACATAATCGTAGCTATCCTTTGGTGCTATCTGCATCACCAACTGGCGATAATATTGCGCACGCTTGATGTAATCATAGAAATAAATGGTGGATTGAGCCATTTCCGAACGGTAAAGGTTCAACTCGCTTTGTTGCGTATAATACGCTATCTTCTGCTGATCACTAATCGAATCAGGGTTTACCTTATCAAGCAACCGGCGTGCACGATCAAACAATCCTGTTACAGCCAATATATGAGCCATACGTACAGCGCTGGCAGCAAAGCGGTCGTGATCGGCCGAAGCACTAAGCGCATTCACGTTCTTTTCTATATAATAAAAAGCCGAATCAAACTTATAGGCTACATACTCGTCATACAGACGTTGATTCAGGTCGTACTGCTGCTCGGCTGAAAGCTTTATGCCACGAACACCATCCTTGATATTTGTCACACGGCGTTCTTTCTCGGCAGTCAGTTGGTTGTAGTTTGCAATCAAACTGTCGAGAGTATGATAAAGTGCCTGATTACTCTGCTGACTGGCAGAGCAGGTTGTAGCTAAAAACAGCAAAACAGGAACTAACAGGAATCGAATCATAAGCTAGTATCGTTTTTAATTTAAATGATGGGGCAAAGATACAATTTCTTTCTGATACTACCAAATCAAAATAGCCTTTTTTACATAAAATCCGGGTTGAATATCTTTTGATTTTTCAGCAACGTCACAAACACAATCACCTCATAATCAACGTATTACATTTTCAATCGTTTAGATTTTTGTTTGTCGTACTTGGAACTGGTTATTTATGTATCTATCTTTGCCAGCGAAATCAAAAAAAAGTCATGCAAATGTTAATTGTTAGGATTGTAGTATTAGTTGGTTTGGTTGTTACCAGCGTTATGGCAAATGCCAAAAGCGTTAAGGTATCTTCACCCGACGGCACCGTGATGGTATCCGTCGGTGTGAAGAACCATTGTCCTTATTACACTGTCAGTTACCAGGGGCGCACACTTGTTGCGCCATCACGCCTGGGTTATGAGATGAACTATGGCAAACTTGGTGCAAATACCCAGATGGGCAAGGTTAGTCGTTCTTATGTTGATGAGACTTGGGTACAACCTTGGGGCGAAAACGACTCAACCCGCAATCACTATCATCAGCTGATCGTCAATTTCAAGGAAAATACCGGTAAGACCATGCAGGTCGTATTTCGTGTGTTTAACGACGGATTGGGATTCAGATATATACTGCCGGATTATAATAAAGGTAAAGAGTATCAGATTCAGGAGGAATTGACCGAGATGACCTTGGCTCACGATGCCAAGGCCTGGTCGATTCCATCCAACCACACTGAATACTTTGAAGGAATATATACGGCTGATTTACTGAGCAAGAAAGATACCGTTTGCACGCCGCTCACCATAGAATACGAAAAAGATCTGTATCTGGCCCTTCACGAGGCAGCCCTTGAGGATTATGCCAGTATCAATCTTACCCCCCGGAAGAGTGACGATGGCACAGTAAGACTGCTCACCGCTCTTACCCCATGGCGCAATGGCGTAAAGGTATATGCCAAGGGAGAGATGAAGAGTCCGTGGCGCACTATGATTATCAGTCAGACTGCTGGCGGCCTGCTCACATCAAACCTGATGCTTAATCTGAATGAGCCATCCCGGATAGAGGATACCTCATGGATTGAGCCAGGGCGCTACATCGGCATCTGGTGGAGCATACACAAGAAACAGAACACTTGGGAGATGGGGCCCACACACGGAGCAACCACCCAGAATGTGAAGAGATATATGGACTTTGCCGCACGCCATGGCTTTAGCGGTGTACTGGCTGAGGGATGGAATCCCGGTTGGGGACAGGGCGAAAAGATCAGCTACCTGGAATCATATCCCGACTTTGATATGGAGGAAGTATGCCGTTACGGTCTGTCGAAAGGTGTACGTTTTATCGGTCACACCGAGACATGGGGCAATGCCTCGCTATTGGAGAGTCAGATGGAGCAAGCTTTCAGTTGGTTTGAGAAGCTGGGCATACGTGCTGTTAAAACCGGTTATGTAGGACATTATTTCGATGGCAAGGAGTTAGCCAAGTCACAATATGGCATCCGCCACTACCGCCGTGTGATAGAATGCGCTGCCAAGCACCACATCATGATCGACAACCACGAGCCAGCCATGCCTACTGGATTGCAGCGCACATTGCCCAACTTGATGACACAAGAGGGAGTTCGTGGGCAGGAATACAACGCATGGGACCGACGCGGTGGAAATCCTCCATCACACACGGTAACATTGCCATTTACCCGTGGATTGGCTGGCCCAACAGACTTTACACCCGCCATCTTCAATTTCTCTGAGATTGTAAAAGGCACCCATCCCCACTCTACCCTCGCTAAGCAGTTAGGTGAGTTCGTGGTGATATATAGTCCGTTACAGATGGCTGCCGACGCCATTGAGAACTACGAAGGCCAGCCGGCACTTACTTTCATAGAGAGTTGTCCCACCACCTGGAGCCGCACACTGGTACCAAACGGTGAGATTGGCAAGTATATAACCACCGCCAGAAAAGAGCGTCATGGCGATCGTTGGTTTATCGGAAGCATTACCAATGAGGAGGCACGAGATTTGGATATCGCCCTTGATTTCCTTGACGACGATGCCGTTTATAACGCCATCATCTATGAGGATGGGCCTCATGCCGACTACGAGAGCAACCCTTATGAGATGACCATCCGCCAGATAAAAGTAGCCAAGGGCGACACACTGCATCTGCATCTGGCACGTAGCGGTGGTGCAGCGGTGAGGGTTGAGAAAATGTAAAAATGTAAAAATGTAAAAATTAAAGCATCTAATATTTTAAACTATATTTCTATAACTCTAATTTTAACAAAACCAATGAAGATGAAAAGAACAAAAAATCTTTGTTATCGCCTGCTAATGATGCTGGCGGTCATGTTTTTTGCCTTGGATGTTTCAGCACAGGCCACTATTAATGGTCAGGTGAAAGATGAAACGGGCGAGGGCGTTATCGGAGCCTCGGTCGTTGAAAAAGGAACATCTAACGGCACAGTAACAGACTTCGACGGAAACTTCAGTCTTAAATGTAAGCCTGGAGCCACGTTGGTATTCACCTACATCGGCTTCAACCCCCAGGAGTTGCCTGCCAAGAATGGCATGGAGGTAACACTGAAAGAGGATGTAGCCCAGCTGAACGAAGTCGTAGTAGTAGGTTACGGCTCGATGGCTAAGAAAGAGATTTCGAGCTCAGTGGTCCAGATTAACAAGGATCAGTTTAACCAAGGTGCAGCCAGCGACCCCATGGCCCTGATTGCCGGTAAGGTGGCAGGTCTGAATGTGGCAGCTACAGCCGATGCCAACCCCAATGCCATGACCGACATTCAGGTACGTGGTGCAGGTTCGCTCACAGCCAGCAATGGTCCGTTGGTAGTTATCGATGGTATTGCCGGTGGCGATTTGCGTAACATTGCCACTCAGGACGTTGAGTCAATCACCGTACTGAAGGATGCCGGCTCTGCAGCCATCTATGGTACTCGTGGTGCCAATGGTGTTATCCTGGTTACCACCAAGAAGGGCTCAGGCACAGCAGGAGTAACCAATGTAACTTACGATAGCTATATTGCCCTGAATGTTCAGAAGCCCCGTATCAAAATTCTATCTACCGATGAGTTCCGCCGTTCACGTCGCGGACAGGATTATGGTGCCGACACCGACTGGTGGAGCGAGATTACACGCCCCGTCAGCTACAGCCTGAACCAGTACATTTCTATCGACTCTTCGAATAAGAACGGTTATTTCGGACTGTCACTCAATTATAAGAAAGGTAATGGTCTCGACATCGTGTCGGGTCGCGAAGAATACGGAGCACGTTTCGTTGGCGAGCAGCGTGTACTCAACAACCGTTTGCAGTTCAACTCATCGCTCTCTGCTCGTAAAGTACACGAGAAGTGGGGCAACAACGGTCTGTTTGATACAGCGCTCACTATGAACCCAACCATACCTGTTAAGAATCCCGACGGCAGCTATTATCAGCCCAACTCACCTACAGATATCCACAATCCCGTTAACGACTTGAAGGAGAACGTAAGTCAGGGCGACCGTACCTACATTCTGGGTAATGCCGACGTTAAACTGAATATCCTGCAGACCGAGCAGCACAACCTGAGCACATCGCTAAGTTATGCACTGCAGTATAACGATCTGAAGGATAACTTCTATACACCATCTACATCGAGCGAATCGTTCTGGAACGGCTATGCCGGTCGTGCCCGCATCAACTACCAGAAGTGGTGGACCAACCGCTTGGAGTATCTCATCAACTACACCATGACGCTTAACCAGCACCAGCTGAAGGCAGTGCTTGGCTACTCATGGGAGCGTAGCAAGTGGGAGCAGAGCGGCAACGAGAACATGGGCTTTGTTTACGATGCCCTCTCTTATCACGGCATAGGCAGCGGTAGCTACCTGCGCGATGGCAAGGCCAACCTATGGGCAGGTTCTTCTGAGTCGACACTGATTGGTTTCTTTGGCCGTCTGAATTATAACTTCAACGACATCATCTACGCTTCGGCTTCAATGCGCCGTGAGGGTAGCACCAAATTCGGTGCCAATAAGAAGTGGGGTAACTTCCCCTCAGCTTCACTGGCATGGGAAATCGTTAACACCCCATTCGCTCAGGGACTGGCACAGACTTTCCAGAGCTTGAAGCCACGTGTAAGCTATGGTGTTACCGGTCGTTCCGATTTCAATGCTTATCAGAGTATTGCCACTTATAGCACCCGTGGTGCCTACCTCATCGACAACCAGTGGACTAACGGTTATGCACCATCACTGAACGCCAACCCCGATCTGGCTTGGGAGAAGTCAACAGCCTTCAACGTTGGTATCGACTTTGTAGCGCTCAACAGCCGTCTGCGTGGTAGCGTAGAATATTTCGACCGCCGTTCGCAGGATCTGCTCTATAACTACACTGCCCCACAACCACCATTCATCTACAACACCATTCTGGTAAATGTAGGTACAACCAAGAATACAGGTATTGAGGTGGCACTCGACTACGATGTGATAGCCAAGAAGGGTTTGAAGTGGACCACAGGTATCAACTGGAGTATGGGCGACACCAAACTTACCAAACTTTCAAGCGATGCTTACCAGATGGCTTATCTGGATTTGTATCAGAAGCCAGGTCCTGGCAGTAGCGAGTATTTCTTCCGTGTGGAAGAGGGCGGAAAAATCGGTCAGTTCTATGGCTACGAGCATGCTGGCGTAGATGAGAACGGATTACTGCTCATCTATGATAACAACGGCAATGCCATTCCTGCAGCCCAGGCCGATCCAACTTATAAGCGCAATATCGGTAATGGTGCGCCTAAGCACTTCCTGTCGTGGAACAACACATTCACCTATAAGAACTGGGATCTGAGCATGCTCTTCCGCAGTGCCCTTGGTTTCGAAATCTTCAACATGCGCAAATACGGCATGGGCTTGAAGGGTTCTGGTACCGATAATGTGCTGCGTGCAGCTTATACCGACTATGCTGATGTAGAGTCGAGCGGCGGTATTATCTCAAGCTACTTCCTGGAGAAGGGCGACTACGTGAAGCTGGATAACGTAACTCTGGGCTATACTTACTCGCCCAAGAACCGCCAGCTGATTGAGAGCCTGCGTGTGTACCTCACAGCTAAGAATGTGTTTACACTCACCGGCTACAAAGGTAACGATCCTTCTATCGTAACCTCTACTGGCATCACCCCAGGTATCGACTCAAACAGCGCCTATCCACAGGCCACTCAGTTTAGTCTGGGCGTAACACTGCGCTTTCATTAATTGAAGATTGAGAATTGAAAATTGAAGATTGAAAATTATGATAACTATTAAGCATAAAATATTTGGTGCTGTCTGCCTCATGGCTGGACTCACCGCTTGTACCGACCTGGATGAAAAGGTGTACGACCGCATCGACGCCGGTGTCTATTATCAGAATGAAGCCAGTGTGAAGGGCGCTGTGGCTGCCATCTATGGACAGACATCGCAGACGCTGGCTGGTGAGAATTTCTTTCACCTCTCAGAATATCCTTCCGACCAGATAACATGGCGCGTGTGGAATGGTGGACTCTGGGGATGGGATGAAGCTATGAAGACGGTGCTCTCTTGGCACAACTGGACTTCAGAGTCAACCATCATCAACAACGCATGGAACGGTGCATGGACAGCTATCGGCCTGTCAAACCTGCTGTTAAGCGACCTTCAGGGTCTGAGTGCCTCAAGTCTGGGCATGACCGATGCTCAGTTAGCTCAGTATGTAGCCGAGGTACGCACTATTCGTGCATGGAACTATTACTGTATCTTCGAGCTTTGGGGCGGCGCCCTGCCACTCAACACCTCTGCCAGCAGCGAGGTTCCCGGCACTGCCGATCCTGACTGGAATACTTCGTGCAAGAAGATTTACGACTTCATTGCCACCGAACTCGACGAGACAGCTTCGGCACTGGCCAAGGACGATGCAAACCACTCGATGGTGAACCGTGCCAATCAGGCTATGAACCGCCTGCTCAAGGCCCGTCTGCTGCTCAATGCCGAGGTGTTTATCGGCGAGAAGCACTACGATGAGTGCGAGGCCCTTTCAAAGGAGATTATCAATGGAGCCTATGGTAACTACGCCATCGACGACAACTATCGCAACCTTTACTCTATGGACAACGTGAAGAGCCCTGAGGTTATCTTTGCACTTGCTGCCGAAGACGGACAGGGTGCAGCCAACGCCATCTCAAACGTTCGCACCATGGTAGGCATGTGGTATGGTTATGCCGACTACTTCGGACAGAGCTACGACGGCATCGGCGCTTGGAACTGCGTATGTCTGGTTCCTTCGTTCGACAACTCTGGTACTGTTCAGCCCACAGGCGGTTCTATCGGTGCTAAGTGCTTCTTGGATTATGGCGACAAGCTTGGAGCGCCCTACGAGCGTTTCGACGATCGCGACATCCGTAAGCAGAACTACACATACGATGCTGTTACCAAGACCCACGGACCAGGTATGTTCCTGAAGGGCCTGGTGCGCGCCGACTTTGGTAAGGGCGATGTGCTGAAGGCCGATGCCGACCGCGATGGTCAGGACTTGGTATTTGTGGATCAGTTAGGAACCTTCCTGAATCAGGGTCGCGACCTTGAAACAGTCATGAGTCCACGCTGGGGCGAGACCAACTCAGGTGTCCGCCTGGTAAAATATCCCCTCTATCCTAACGATGAGGAGGGTGGTTTCAAGAGCATCGACGATGTTCAGTTCCGTCTGGCCGAGGCTTATTATAACGTAGCTGAGTGCGAGATGCGCAAAGGCAACAGCGAGGAGGCCAAGAAATATGTAGATGCTGTACGTCAGCGCTACTTCAAGTCGTCCGACCGCACCGCTGCACTCAACGTGCCAGGTCCTGGTTTCACACAGTTTGATATGGACTGGATGCTGTCTGAGTGGGGTAAGGAATATCTGGGCGAGGGCAACCGCCGCCGTACCGACCTGCGCCGTTTCGACAAGTTCACACAGGGTCAGTGGTGGTTCTGGGGCCGTGCTACCGAGGATGGCATCAGTCTGCCTGCTCAGCGCGACCGCAAGTACGAGTGGTATCCATTGCCACAGACTGCTATCTCTGTAAACCCAGGACTGATTCAGAACCCAAGTTATCAGTAAGATTAAACATTAAACAATAGAAGATTATGAACAAGAAAATATATAGTCTGATGCTGACACTGCTGGCCTTTACCGGCTTGATGAGCAGTTGTTCGAGCAGCGATGAGCTGGTGTTTGACCACGAGCGTCAGCAGTTTGAGACACGAGCCGACCGTATTCTGCTGGAGTTCATCGCACCTTTCGGCACCACTGCCGACGAGGAGATATACATTACCGGTGCCTTCAATGGCGACGACGAGGCTATCGGCGATGCACAATACCTATTGACCAAGGCTCCTAACAGCAATGTAAAGTGGGGTATCTATCTCGATCCCAGCACTTTCGTCAGCGGCAAATCGCTGGCCGATGGTTTCCGCTTCTATTCAAAGAATCAGGGCAAGGAATTCACTACAGCCGGTGAAGAGGCTACC
Organism: uncultured Prevotella sp.; assembly: GCA_902800365.1. Classification (GTDB taxonomy): domain Bacteria; phylum Bacteroidota; class Bacteroidia; order Bacteroidales; family Bacteroidaceae; genus Prevotella. The sequence continues at coordinate 186,579 of CADCEF010000001.1, forward strand.
CATACAGACAACCCTGGTCTTGGCACCTTTACTAACATCTGGGGCCAGCGCTGGGAGAGCTACTACTGGAGTGGTGGCGAGCAGCCCGAACCCACTCACGATGGTTTCTGCGTATATGTTGACGACCAGACTGGCTGGGATGCACTCACACTCTATATGTGGGGCGATGTCAATAACCTGAATGGCGATTGGCCTGGTATGCAGGTTACTGGCACCTGGAACCACGATGGCATCACCTGGAAATACTTCGACATGGGCGAGGCTAATACCGGACTCATCGAGAACCTTATCTTCAACAACGGCGGCGGCGGTCAGCAGCTGGCTGATTTCAACTTCACCATCGATCGCAACATCTATCTGCGCATCACACCTGATGGTGTTGAGGAGATAGGTTTAGAGCCCCAAGTCAAGCACGATGGCTATGCTGTCTTCGTTTACGACGAGACAGGTTGGGAAGCCCTAAATCTCTATATGTGGGGCGACGAGAACAACCTGAATGGCGACTGGCCAGGCATGGAGGTAACAGGCGAGCAGACCATCAATGGTGTTGTTTACAAGTATTTTGATATGGGTGAAGGACATACCGGTCTGGGCGAGAACCTCATCTTCAGCAATGCAGGTTCAAACCAGTTGCCAGACTTTGCCTATACCATCGATCACGATGTCTATCTGCACCTTACCAGCACCGGTGTCACAGAGATTGATCCTGCCACCTTCCAGCCTGGTGGTGTCACACCAGAGCCAGAGCCTCAGCCTACAGGCGAAACCGTGATTATCGCAGTAAAGAACAGTGCAGGCTATGCCGACCCTCATCTCTACGTATGGGGCGACAGCGAAGCCTGTGGCGGATGGCCAGGTGCTACTCCTGCCAAGGTAACGGATAATGGCTGGTGCCTGTTCGAACTGCCAGCAAACGGCACTTACAACCTGATTCTCAATGACAACGGCAGTCCTCAGGTCGACGGTCCTGAGGTGTTTACCAGCGGTAGCCACTTCTACGATGTAAATACAGAGTGGACAGAGTCGCCTAACACCGTAACCATCAAGAACGAGGCAGGCTATAACGATCCCCGTCTCTATGCATGGGGCGATGGCGAAATCTACGGTAGCTGGCGCGGCATCAAGCCTAGCAGCAACGAGAATGGCACACTGGTGTTCCCGCTTCCCAATGATGGCGGTACCTACAACCTCATTCTCAACGGCGAAGGCGACGGTGTTCAGCAGAATATCGATAGCGTCATTGCTAATCAGAGTTATTCGTTCACAGCGAAATAAAACTGTGGTATGAAACACAAAATATTATCTATATGGAGTCTAACCGCAGTGCTGCTACTGGCAGCCTGCGGCAGGATTTCTGCTAATCTGTCTGTCGATAACACCGAACCTGTGAGCGACGGCAACCGCGTTATCTATCAGATGAATGTGGGTGCGTTTACCCCCGAGGGCACATTCCAGGCAGCCACCAGGCAACTGGATCGCCTTGACACGCTGGGAGTAGACATCATCTGGCTCATGCCCATCTACCCGCGCGGGGCTACCATGAACAGCCCCTATGCTGCCATGGACTACAAGGCGGTTAACCCACGATATGGTGCCATCAGCGATGTGAAGGCCTTCGTGGCACGTGCTCACCAGCTGGGTATCAAAGTGTGGCTCGACTGGGTGCCCAACCATGTGGCTCAGGAGAATCCATGGGTACAGACTCATCCTGACTACTTTACCCGCGACGACAAGGGGAACATGATTCATCCTCACGGTTGGGGCGATGTGCTGGAACTGAACTACCAGAACCCGGAACTGGTAAAGGAGGTTAACTCTGCCCTGAAGTTCTGGATTGAGACATGCGACATCGACGGCTACCGCTGCGACTACGTGTCGAGCCCAACCATCCCTGTTGCCTACTGGCAGGACATCATTGCCCAGCTTAAGACGCTGGTTCCCGGCAAGAAGATTGAGATGATGAGCGAGACCGACATCACCGATCGCCACAACCAGCGCATTGACTCATGCGGATTCGATTACGACTATGCCTGGAGTTTCCAAGGCTCAATGGCACGCCTGTGCCGCCGTGGTTTCAATGCCGACACGCTGAAAAGCATCTGTCAGCGATTCCTCGACAAGTCATCGAAGGTCAAGAACCGCCGAATGGTATATCTCACCAATCACGACCAGAACTACAACGATGGCGGCAACACGCTTCGCAAGTTCTATGGCGAGAACCGCTATGGCCTCACCGTATTAGAATTCACCTTCTTCGGTATGCCGCTCATCTATAACGGTCAGGAGATTGGCGACCCCGACACACTGAACTATTTTACCGATGCAAAAGTAAAATGGCAGCGTGTCGACCACAAGATGCTTAACACCGTGCGCACGCTGATAGCCCTGCATCATCAGCAGCCAGCGCTGGCCGAGAGTGCTCCAGTAGAGTTTCTTAAAACCAGCTGCAGCGATGTGCTGGCATGGCGCCGCGAAAATGTGGTTGTAGTAGTAAACTTTGCCGATTACGACACCGAGGTAACGATAGATGGCATCGAAGCTGGCACCTACCAGCAGTGGCTCAACAGCCAGACCATCTACAGCGGCCCCGAGGTTTCCACGCATTCTCTCTCTGCATCGCCCACCCTGTCATTCGAGTCTAAGGGCTATGCAGTTTACGTTAAACAGTAGAGACCTGCTTCATCATTAAAGGATCTACTGACATTTGAGTACTCATAGGGGCTTGCTGCTCTGCGAAGAATGGCTGCCCCGTTTTTTAATTTACAGTTTACAGTTATGATTACTAAGGTATTGAAAAGTATATTGATAGTGGCAGCATGTTTTGCTTCAAACTGCTATGCGGCCGATTATGTAGATGATATTAACCTCGCAGCGGGGAAACGTGCCGAGGGGCAGCGGGTTATCTACGAGATGAACGTGGGTTCGTTTACTACCGAAGGAACCTTTGCTGCTGCTCAGGAGCGACTTGAAGAGCTCAAGGCACTGGGCATCGACATCGTATGGCTCATGCCTATCTATCCGCGTGGCGGAGGCATCAACAGCCCCTATGCCGCCACCAACTTCCAAGAAACCAATCCTAAGTATGGCACCATTGCCCAGCTGAAATCGTTTGTAAGCCGTGCCCACGAACTGCAGATGGAGGTGTGGCTCGACTGGGTTCCCAACCACACGGCAACCAATGCCGACTGGGTGACTACCCACCCCGAATACTACGCCACCAGCGGCGGAAAAAAGATTCACCCCAACAACTATAGCGATGTATGGCAGCTCGACTATTACAATCCCGACCTGGTTGATGCCATGAACGCATGCCTGAAGTTCTGGATTGACGAGGCCGACATCGACGGCTATCGCTGCGACTACATCAGCAGTCCCAAGATTCCCGTCAGTTATTGGCAAGCCGCTATCCCGCTGATAAAATCGCATAAAGCCGTCACATTTCTTGGCGAGGCCGATATCGCATCAGATGCCACCCGACTGAAGGATGCAGGGTTCGACTACGACTACGCCTGGCAGTTCCAGTCGTCGCTGGCCAACTATGGCACCAGCAACACCTCGGCCCGTCTCAAGGCTTTCATCAACACACTGCTCGAGAAGTCAGCCTCGCTATCGTTTGGCAGGATGCTCTACATCACCAATCACGATCAGAACTTCAACGAATCAAAGAAAACGCTCACGCAGAAGTATGGCGACAACCGCTATCCGCTCACCGTTCTGGCCTATACCGTCTACGGCATGCCACTGATATATAACGGACAGGAAACAGGCGGCAACCAGGCACTCGACTACTTTAACGACACCAAGATTAACTGGAACACCAACGACGAAAAGATGCTGAACACCCTGCGCACGCTCTTTGCCCTGAAGCACGCCGTGCCGGCTATCAGCGATGCACGCCAGTCGGCCCTCAACCCATCCACCACCCTACTCAACGTATCAGGCAGCAACGGCGTATTAGCCTATACACGCACTTTAGGCGATAGTCAGGTGTTGGTAGTACTCAACATGGGCACCTCGGCAGCCACCGCCACTATCGAGGGCATCACAGCAGGCGATTGGAGTTTGTGGCTCGATAGCGAGACGATAGCCCAGGGCACCAGTCGCAAGCAGGTATCACTCAGCGCCCCCCACACTTTCAGTCTCGAATCCAAGGGCTATCGAGTCTATGTATCAGGCACCTATCCCGAACAGGATGTCAACCAGCCGTCTGCTATCCGTTCTATAGAGTCATCATCACATAGCACCGACAGATGGTACACCCTCACCGGCCAGTCCATCCCCCGCCCCACCAATCGCGGCCTATACATCCACAACGGCAAAAAGGTTGTCGTGGGGGCAAAAAGTGATGCTTTTAAATAAAAATGTGAACGAAAAAACAAAATAAATGGGTCAAAAAGAAAAGTCATTATCAACTTTTTGTTGTATATTTGCAACAAAAATATGATAATGAAGTATTTTAATAACATCATTTCGATACTGATATGCCTGATCTACTCATTGGGAGCATATAGTCAGATAGGAAGGTTCTTTTCTTCAGAACAACTCTCTAACAGTATGATTTCTTCTGCATGTATTGCACAAGACTCAGAAGGTATGATTTGGGTTGGAACAGAATATGGACTTAATAGATACGACGGCTATCACTTTACATATTTCCTGAATGACGTAAACACCCCCGCAAGTCTTGGATATAACCTCGTTTCTTCACTACTATGCGAAGACTCTGGGCAGATATGGGTGGGAACAGCAAAAGGACTTGATCTATACGAACCTGAAACGAACTCTTTTGTTCATTTCAGATTTCCCAATGGATTAAAGCCTCGTGTATCAAAAATCATCAGATTGCGAAACCAGCGTCTGTTGGTTGGAACAGCAGGCTATGGACTATATGAAGTTGACGAAAAGAAAAAAGAACTGGTTAGAGTACAAGGATACACGACAGCAGAAGATGATGAATTCTATTCTTCACTATTTGAAGACAGTCATGGAAACCTTTGGAAATGCGATGCCCTTAACGGCATTACGGTAAACCGACTTTCAGGCGGCAAGCCCCGGAAACTAAAATCGTTAATAGGCACACCAATGGCCTTTACTGAAAGGAATGGCGATGTACTGATATTGTGTCTGCATGGTATGCTCATATTCCACAATGGCGAATTAAAGCCCTATCCGCTTTTTATAGAAGAGCAAAACAGGCATGACATCGTGTTCCGTACCATGCAAAAGGATAAAAAGGGTAATATTTATATAGGTACTCGTGGACATGGACTTTTTGTTTTACCGGAAAACACAAACCAGGCAAGAAGATTGGAATATACCAATGCGGAAATAAATCTGAACAGTACAAAAGTCTGGAGTATATTTGATGATAGCCAATCAAACTTATGGATAGGTTGCCAGCAGAAAGGTCTTCTTATGCTGCAAGGCGCCCCGTCCGACTTTAGTAACTGGAGTTTTTCTGCTCAAGGCGTAAGTCTTGGTACCCCCGTAACAGCCATATGCCAAGGAGATAATGGCATCATCTGGTGTTCAGTCCAAGGCAACGGAATATTTGGTTTCGATAGCAATGGCAAGATTGTTGCCCACCCAGCATCGCCAGCAGCCGTTGAGTTTATCTATAGAGATAGAACAGGGACCTACTGGGTGGGAACCGATGACGGATTATATCAATACAACCCGCTGACTGGGCAATACCAGCTGGTATCAGAATTTGAATGCGACAAATTCAACAACCTGACCGACGATGGACAAGGTAATATTTATATCTCGACATTTGCACGAGGTTTCTGCAGATATAACACCCAAACTAAGCAATGGAAAAACTACAGTTCTACCATGACTGACGCAGCAAAGGGTGAATTATGCAATAACTGGATTCACACCTTGTTGACCGACCACAACGGGATGTTATGGATTGCCACAGCAACAGGTGTATCATGCTATGACCCGAAAGATGAAAGTTTCAACGCTTTGGGTTGGAAGAAACTGTTAGATGGGAAAATATGCTATTCGCTATGCGAACAGGCTGATGGTGACATTCTGATAGGAACTGATCAGGGACTGTATGTATATAATCGGAATACAGGTAAGGCTGTAGAGTATCCTCATTCAGAACTATTGAGAAACAAAGCGATTGGCTTTATTGTAACTGATAAAGAGGAAGATATATGGTGCAGCACTTCAATGGGAATATGGCAATACAACAAGAAAACGAGAAAATGGGTAGGCCATATAAAAGGAAATGGTTTGACTAACCGTGAATATATAGTGGGGGCCGGTCTACGCACACCCAACAACATGATTTACTTTGGTACTGCCGATGGCATTACCGTCTTCAACCCGCAACAAGCAAGAACACACAACAAACAAGTGGGCAATATACACCTGACTTCGATTGTGATTGCAGGGAAAAGCACCCCTGTCAGGAACATCAAGACTTTCACGATACCATATCAAACAAACTCCTTTGCGTTGGAATTCTCGCTGCTGAATTATGCCGAATCCGAAAACACAACTTTTGAATATCGATTGAATGAATATAGCGATTGGAACGTTTTGAATACAGGCGAGAACACATTAAGCTTTAATCATCTTGCATCGGGCAACTATCATTTAGAGATAAGAGCAGCCGTTAACGGCATCTACTCTCCTACTTGTAATTATACCTTTGTTGTTACTACTCCATGGTTCAAAACAGCTTGGGCATATACGTTATATATCATCATGTTACTAGGAATTACTATATTCCTTATTTATATATATCTGCGAGACAAACGCAGACAGCTTGACGAAGACAAGATGAAGTTCCTTATCAATGCCACACACGACATACGATCGCCACTAACACTCATCATGTCGCCACTGGCAAAACTGAAACAACGTCACAACTCGCCTGAGGACAAGGAGGAGCTGGGACTTATTGAGCATAACACCCAAAGAATACTGGGACTGGTAAACCAGATATTGGACGTTAGGAAACTGGACAAGCAACAAATGCGGCTGTCTTTCCAGAGAACAAACCTAACGGAATATATTAATGGCGTATTCAAAATGTATTGCTATAATGCCGCAGAACGAAACATCACTTATGTATTTAATTGCCCCGAGACACCGATTACAGCATGGATAGACCATACACAGTTTGATAAGGTTATAAGCAACCTGATATCAAACGCATTCAAATACACCTTTGATGGCGGGCATATTGAGGTTACCCTGGATACGACAGCCGACAAACAAATACAACTATGTGTGACCGATGACGGAATGGGGATTAAGGAAGAAGACCGGAAACGGATATTTGAACGATTCTATCAGAGCAACCAGCCCGATTCTTCACATATCACGGGTACAGGAATTGGTCTTAACCTATGCAAAATGATAGTAGAACTGCATCACGGACAGATAGAGGCAGAACCGGGAGAAGACGGCAGAGGCAGCAAGTTTGTTGTGCGCATTCCAATGGGGAAAGAGCATTTGCACCCAGAAGAGCTGTTTATGGAAAAGAAACCGGCAATTGCAGCCGATAGGCCCAATACGCCTTACAAGCTGCTGCTTGTTGACGACGATGCAGAACTTTGCACCTTCATAAAAAAGGAACTGAGCCATTACTTCCATATTGACTGCTGTTACAACGGTCGTGAGGCTATCAGGAGTCTGATGAATACAGAATATCACCTGGTTATATCGGATGTAATGATGCCTGAAATGGATGGATTCAGTTTGTTGCGCCTAATAAAAAAGAACCCGGAACTGAATCATATTCCAGTTATATTGCTGACGTCGAAAGCCGACATAGCCAACCGTATGGAAGGACTTGAGCAAGGAGCCGATGCCTTTATGGCCAAGCCGTTTAATGTGCAGGAATTGCACGTCATGATAAATAGTCTTATAAGCAATGTTCTCAGGTTGAAAGGCAAATTCTCTGGCACGCAGCAACAAAACGGACGGTTGGAAACAAAGAAAACGAAGGGTAATGATGAGGTACTGATGGACAACGTGATGAAAGCCATCAGCAAGAATATTGATAACAATGATTTCGGAGTAGAGGAACTTGCGAAGGAGGTAGGACTAAGCCGAACCCATCTGCAACGCAAGATGAAGGATATTACAGGACTGAACGTAGCGGAGTTTATACGCAACATACGCCTTGAGCAGGCAGCCAGACTGCTAATGGAGCAAAAGATTAACGTCTCGCAGGTGGCCTATTCGGTGGGATTCAGTAATCTGGCTCATTTCTCAACCGTGTTTAAAAAGCATTTTGGGATGACACCAACAGAATATATTGCTAAAATAGAGCGTGGAACATAAAAATCCGCGCTTTTTTTTTATGTAAATCAAAAAGAAAAGCAAATGGGTTATTTTTGAAAAGCCTTTTCAAGCTGCAACCCTAACTTTGCAGCCGAAATATTATTTACTAACAATCATAAATTAGGAAGTAAAAAAATGAAAAGTGTTATTTCAAAAACAACCATGTGCATCGGAATGTGCCTGTTTGGCATGACTCCCGCACAGCAGGCTTCGGCAGCTACCACAGCAGTAGCTTCCGTTCAGCAAACGAAGCAGGCTACTGGTCAGGTAAGCGACTCACAGGGTCCGCTGATTGGAGCTACGGTCATGGAGAAAGGTACCAACAACGGTACTGTTACCGATTTTAACGGTAACTTCTCTCTTAATGTTAAGCCAGGTGCAACACTTGTTGTATCTTATGTAGGTTACGTTTCACAGGAAATCAAGGCCGGTGATAACGTACGCGTAAACCTTAAAGAAGACGGTCATGTAGTTAATGAGGTTGTGGTTATCGGTTATGGTACCCAGCGTCGTGAGGCCGTTACTGGTTCTGTTGCCAATATTGGTGGTGAGAAACTCAACCAGATTGCCGCAACCAATGCTGCTCAGGCTCTGCAGGGCCGTGTTGCTGGTGTGCTGATGACCCAGACTTCGACCAAACCAGGCGATGAGATGCAGATTCGTATTCGTGGTCAGCGCTCGCTGAGTGCAAGTAACGACCCACTGATCGTGCTCGATGGTATTCCATTCATGGGTCAGTTGTCGGATATCAATCCTACCGACATCAAGTCGATGGATATCCTGAAGGATGCTTCTGCTACCGCCATCTACGGTTCTCGTGGTGCTAACGGTGTTATCATCATCACCACCGTTAAGGGCGCTCAGGGCACTCCTGCCAAGGTTACCTACAACGGATATGTAAGTTTCAAGAAGATTTTCAAGAAATATCCTATGATGGACGGTCCTACGTTTAGCAAGTTCCGCCAGTATGTAGGTAAGTATCAGAACTCACTCGACGAGAGCGACAACACCAATACCGACTGGCAGGACCTCTATTACCAGACAGGCGTGAGCCACAACCACGACTTGAGCGTTGCCGGTGGTACTAATGGCGGTAGCTACAGTTTCGGCGCAGGCTACTACCACGATGAGTCGGTGGTTCCTACTGAGGGTTACGACCGTATCTCTGTTCGTGGTAACTTCGACCAGACTGTTGGAAAGTTCTTCCGTTTTGGTTTGAGCACAAACAATAGCTATCGTAAAACCCAAGGCGTTAGCGATATTGGCACTGTTCTTATCATGAGTCCACTGGCCAGTCCATATGATGAGAATGGAGAGCTGAAACGTTACATCGCTATGCCTGCCGACGACAAACCTGTTGTTACTAAGGATATGGCTGAGCGTGATAAGGATGCCTGGCTGAGTGAGAACAAAGGTATTGGTTCTTACAATACATTGTTTGCCGAGGTTAAATGCCCTTGGATTGAGGGTCTGAGCTACCGTATCAACGTAGGTCTGAACTTCCGCAGTTCAAAAGGCGGCGGCTTTACTGGCACAGGTATTAAGAACAAGGATCCTAAGGCTGTTAACAGTGGTTGGATTTCTGAAAATCAGACCCGCAACTGGGCTGTTGAGAACCTGCTGACTTACGATCGCACTTTCGGCAAGCATAATATCAATGCAGTTGCTATGTACTCAGCCGAGCAGACCACTTATGAATCAACTGGCGCTAATGCACAGGATATTCCTGCCGACTACTTCCAGTACTATGCACTCGACAAGGCTGTTGGCCAAGCTAACCTCAGCGGCTACAACTACTGGCAGAGCGGTCTTATCTCTTGGATGGGACGTATTATGTACTCTTATGATAATAAGTATATGGTTTCAGCAGCCCTCCGTTCAGATGCTTCTTCACGTTTGGCTAAGGGTCACCAGTGGCACACTTATCCTGCAGTAAGTGCTGGTTGGAACATTGCCCGTGAAAACTTTATGGAGAATCTGACTTGGATTGACAACTTGAAGCTGCGCGTAGGTTATGGTGAGACTTCTAACCAGAGTATCAACCCCTACTCTACCCTTGGCGGCTTGGCTGTACGCAACTATAACTTCGGAACAACCTACAAGGCTGGCTACTATGTTAACTCGCTGCCTAACCCCGACTTAGGATGGGAATACTCTAAGACTTGGAACTTCGGTCTCGACTTCTCGCTGTTCAACGGTCGTCTGTCAGGTTCGTTCGAATACTATATACAGAAAACCAGCGACATTCTGCTCGATGTTTCTCTACCTTCAACCTCGGGTGTAAGCAGCTTTACTGGCAATATTGGTAAAACAGAGAATAAGGGTTGGGAGTTCACACTGAATGGCATTATCATCGACAACAAGAATGGTTGGAACTGGGATGCCGGCATCAACCTCTATGCTAACCATAACAAACTGGTTGCCCTGGAATCAGGCCGCAGTGAAGATGAAGCCAACCGCTGGTTTGTGGGCTATCCAATCGATATGATTTACGACTATGAGTATGTAGGCTTGTGGCAAGAAGGCGAAGAAGCTGCCATGAACATTCTGGAGCCAGGCGGCAACGTGGGTATGATTAAAGTAAAATATACAGGCGATTATGACGCCAACGGTCTGCCTACACGCCAAATTGGTCCCGAAGATCGTCAGAAGATAAGCATGGAACCAAAACTGATGGGAGGTTTCAATACCACCGTAGGCTACAAGGGTTTCGACCTGACTGTAATTGGTGCATTCCAAGTTGGTGGAAAACTCATATCAGCCCTGCACTCTTCAAGCGGTTACCTCAATCAGCTCACAAGCCGTGTGAACAATATGGATGTTGACTATTGGACCGAACAGAACACAGGCGCTAAGTATCCAAAGCCAGGTGGTATCCAGAACGGTGATAACCCCAAGTACGGCTCAACACTGGGCTACTTCGACGCTGGCTATCTGAAGATTCGCGCCATCACACTGGGTTACAACTTCGACAAGCTGAAGGCAGTGAAGGACCTCGGCATCAGCCGTCTGCGCCTCTACGCAACAGTACAGAATCCGTTTGTATTCTTCTCGCCATTCAACAATGAATGCGGACTTGACCCAGAAACCAACTCATATGCGACCCAGAATACGGCTGTAGCTGTAGATGGTTACACAGGCAAACACAAAATGCCTATCATTGGCTACAACACGCCTTCAACCCGCAACTTCATCTTTGGTTTAAATGTAACTTTCTAAAGAAAAAGGTAAAATAGTAAAAAGGTAAACTTATGAAAACAAATAATTTAAAATACATTCTCGCTGCAGGCATAGTTTGCTGTGGTCTTGCCTCAACGTTCAGTTCATGCGGTGATGTGCTCGATGAGCAACCACGCAGCCAGTTCGACCCTACATTCTTCAATACGAAGGCGGGTATTGAGGGCGGTCTGACATCACTCTACGCTCACCTGCGCTATATTTATGGTAACGGCTATTATCTTAATAGTCTGGAAACTGGCACCGATGAATACACTTATGCTCAGAGTGCCGATGGTAACTTTAAGGATGCCGACCTCTCTGGTGTTGGTTCGATGACTCCAAACAACAGTATAGCAGGCGGATGCTGGGGTACTGCCTTCGCCAACATCAACACTTGTAGTGGTATTATTGAGAATGGCGCTGCTGCTGGCATTGACGATGCGCTATTAGCCGAAGCTTACTTCTTCCGTGCATTCGACTATTTTATCCTGGTGCAGACCTATGGTGGTGTGCCCCTCGATCTGGGTGCTGGCGAGTTGAAGTTCAATACATCAACTGTTCGTACTTCCGTACGTAACACTGTTCCTGAGGTTTATGCAGCAATCTTTGCTGATCTGGAGAAAGCCGTAAACGACCTTCCTGAGAATCCACGTCTCACAGGTACTGCTACCAAGAATCTGGCTCGTTTGTACCTCTCTAAAGCATACTTGACCTATGCTTGGTGGTTGGAGAATCCAAACAATATCCCAACTTATCCTGAGTGCACACGTAACAGCGGCGAGGCTCAGAGCTATTTCCAGAAGGCTTATGACACTGCAAAGCAGGCCATCAGCAATCCTGGCCCTTATGCACTGCAGCCCACATTCTACGATGTTAACGTAGCTACCAACGACCGTAACTCAGAGATCATGCTCTATGCCGATCACGATGAGGACGAGAAGTTTGGTAACGGTGGTTCTGGTTACGGTTGGGGTAGCGGTGGCTCTCCTGAGAACTTCGCTTACTGGATGGAGACCTGGAACTATACAGAGATGACTGCCAAGGCTGCTTCGGGTGCTGTTATCAACCCCATTCAGCGTGAGGCTGTTCAGGCTCTTGGTCGTCCTTGGACTCGTATGGCTCCTGTAGCTGATGCCTTCATTGAGGGTGGTGTTTGGGAAGATGCTGTTAAGGCTATCGACTCTCGCTACGATGCAACCTTCACACTGCGTTATCACACCAACTGGCAGAAGGCTGGCAACCCAGAGCCTTACATATTCGGTGCCAACGGCATGCAGGTAGGTCCTAACGAGGTTTACTTCAGCTGGGTTCCTGAGAGCGAGGATGCTAACATCAACTATACAGGTGCCGATGGTAAGCTTGGCTTCGGTGAGATGGCAGGTCGCCCTGACTTCGTAGTAGCAGTTAACCACATCAGCCGCAAGAAGTACCCCATCAACTGGAAGATAGGTATCTATCGTACCGACAACAATGGTGGTCTTGGTTCAAAGGTTAATGGTGGTAGCCCACGCCCTTGGAACGTAGCTAAGTTCTCAGAGTTCTACCTGATTGCTGCTGAGGCTGCAGTTAAACTCGGAAAGAACAGCGAAGCTAAGGAGCTTGTAAACGTTCTTCGTGCTCGTGCTGGTAAGCAGACCTTCAGTCAGAACGATAATGTGGCTGTATCTGTTGACAAGAGCGCAGAGATGGTTGCTGCTACTCCTGAGACTATCACAATCGACTTCATCCTCGATGAGCGTAGCCGTGAGTTCTGGGGTGAGGGATATCGTTGGTTCGACCTCGTTCGTACTCAGAAGTGGGCCGAGCGTGCCAGCACCTATCGTATTGCCGGAAGTGGTTACACTGATAAGGATTTGGAAACGTTTAAGCGTGACATTCCTGCTGGTTACTATCTCCGTCCTATCCCACAGGGGCAGCTTGATGGTATGGAAATGGAAACTGCCGAAAAACAGGCATACCAGAATCCGGCTTACAGAAATTAGTGATTATATTCAAGAAAGATAGTTAGTTAGTTAATTAGTTAATTTTTAAAAGGAAAAAAAATGGCAGGGTACATTCTGTCGGGAGATAGGATGTACTCTTTTTTTTATCTTATTTAAGTATGAAGAAAATCTGTATAATCATCTGTCTTTGTTTACTGGAACTTCATGTCATAGCTCAAGAACATGCTTTCCCGATAGCAAATAATGGTAAGGTATCACCTATTATTGTTGACAGTCACGACTGGAAAGGCGTGACGCGTGCCGCCTATGACCTGGCAGACGACATACGCAAGGTGACTGGCACAAAAGCCGAAGTAGCCATAGGCAAAAAAATAAAGAAAGGGGCAATCATTGTAGGTACGATAGGCAGAAGCAGAGTGATTGACGAGCTGATAGCAAAGCATAAAATAGATGTGAGTAAGGTGCGCGGTCAGTGGGAGTCATATCTCATAGATCAGATTGACGGTCATCTCGTCATTGCTGGCAGCGATAAACGTGGCACCATCTACGGCATTTATGAAATCAGTAAACAAATTGGTGTTTCACCATGGTATTGGTGGGCCGACGTTCCTGTATATCATCAGGATAACCTCTACTACACAGCAGGCACCATCGTGCAGCCATCGCCTAAGGTAAAATATCGCGGTATCTTTATCAACGACGAATGGCCATCGTTTGGAGGCTGGACCAAAGAGAAGTTTGGCGGACAGAACTCCAAAGTCTACACACGTTTATTTGAGTTGCTGCTCAGGTTGAAGGCCAACTATCTATGGCCGGCAATGTGGGACTCAAAATTTAATGAAGACGATCCGTTGAACCCCATATTGGCCGACGAATACGGCATTGTAATGGGCACCTCACATCATGAACCGATGATGCGAGCCCATAAAGAATACACAAGCCGAAGAAACGAGATTGGACCATGGGACTACTCTATTAATAAGGACAGACTTGACAAATTCTTCCGCGACGGCATGGAGCGAAACAAGAACTATGAGAATCTGGTTACGATAGGTATGCGTGGCGATGGCGATGTGGCCATGGGTAAGGGTAACGATGAAGAGAATATGAAGACGCTCTCGAAGGTGATAGAAAGCCAGCGTAAGATTATCACCGATATTTATGGCCGCCCTGACGCAGTGCCACAACTGTGGGCCATTTTCACAGAAGTACAACGATACTACGATGCAGGATTTAAAGTTCCAGACGACGTTACACTCTTGCTATGCGACAATAACTGGGGATACATCCGACGTACAGCCCCAACCAACGAAAGACAGCGTAAAGGTGGTATCGGACTCTATTATCATATCGACATGAATGGTGGTCCGTGGAACGATCGCTGGGTAAACACATCGCCTATCCCTAAGTTGCGCGAACAACTAAATCTGGCTTATCAGTCGGGTATCGACAGAATATGGATTATAAACGTAGGCGATCTGAAACCCAAAGAGCTGCCGATAGATTTCATCATGAAATACGCCTGGAATCCTGATGCTATCAAGGCTGGCGATGAAAGGGGCTACGTCAGACAATGGGCTGCAGATATTTTCGGCAACGAGGTGGCCGATGAGGTGACCGATATTCTTGTGAAATATCCCAAGTATAATCTCTGGCGAAAGCCCGAAGTACAAGTTCCTGGCATCTTCAGTGTCGAGAACTATAACGAGTGTAACCGCGTTACTATGATGTGGCGTAATTTGGCTGAACAAGCAGAAGCTATAAAACTACGCATTCCAGCTGAGGCACAAGATGCCTACTATCAATTGGTTTATTACCCAGCTGTAGCCTCTGCCTGTGTGGCAGAAATATACAACGCTGTTACACAAAATCATTATTATGCCAACCTTGGCGACATAAGGGCAAATGCCTTTGCCGATCGAGCCAAAGAGCTGTTTACAAAAGACTCTCTGCTTACCGACTATTATAATCGTCAGATGGCTGGCGGGAAATGGAATGGCATGATGCAAGACAAACACATCGGCTACCATCAATGGTTTATGCCTCAGAAAAACAAGTTGCCAGAGTTGAGATATGTTTACCAACAGGGCGCACCCACACCCCAACCTCTGATGGCAGCCGACACCAACGAGTATGGCATAGAGGCCATTCACTATAGCAGATGTATACCGGCAAATGGAGTGTCGTGGACACTGCTACCCGATTTGGGACGTGGAGAAGGATGTATGGGAATCAATCAGGTAACGGCTGAATCAGACGAAACAGGTAACGGCCCAAGACTGGAGTATCAGATTGCCATCAATCAGGAGGGACTGAACAAGATTGCCATCGCCATACTTCCTACTCAGGACATACAACCTGAACGTGGACTAAGACTGGGCGTAAAGATAGATGATGGTGATGTAAGAATCATTGATGCACGAAGAGGACTAGTAGATACATTCGATGAATATAAGCCACAAAATCTGTTGCGCTCAAAAAAGCTCAAGCCACTTCCCGAACCAGGTAAAATGTCACTCAATGGCTATAAAAAGATGAGACGCAACGAGGTATTCGATAATATCCGATGGCTGGACGTGACGTTCGATATTAAGACGAAAGGAACTCATACTTTAAGTTTGATAATGATCGACCCGGAAATAGTTGTAGAACGTATTGTCGTAAATCCCGATGATCATTGTTACAGCTATTTCGGGCCACCTGAGAAAATTATCAAGTAGATTTGGATATAGTTGATTGTTTAAGAGCACTTTGTCGTGATGACAAGGTGTTCTTTCACAGATTATTTGTATATTTGCAGCAAAAATAATAATTATTACATGAAGAAGTATGTTATAATCGTAATAGTCATGATGTTGGCTATGACCGGCTATTCTCAGGGATACCGCAATCCTGTGCTCCCAGGTTTTCATGCCGACCCTTCCGTGTGTCGGGCTGGCGACGACTTCTATCTGGTAAACAGTACATTCCAGTATTATCCAGGCGTGCCGGTTTTCCACAGTAAAGACCTGATTCACTGGGAGCAGGTGGGCGCCTGTCTTACACGCGAATCGCAGGTAAGAATCGAGGGAATGGATGAACAAACAGGCATCTATGCCCCAACTATACGTTACAACGAAGGTCGTTTCTACATGGTAACGACGATATTCCCCTCGCGCAAACATTTCTATGTTTATACCGACAATCCCCATGGAGAATGGAGCGACCCTATCTACATCGACTTTTGCGTGGGCAGTTGCGACCCAACCTTGTATTTCGAAGATGGACGCAGCTATTTCCTTTGGAAGGAGGGCGATATCAAAATCTGCGAAATCGACATAACAACAGGAAAACAAATCGGAGAGATACATCACTTGGGAACAGGCCTTGGCGGCAGATATCCCGAAGGACCGCATATTTACAAGAAAGACGGTTATTACTATCTGTTGCTGGCAGAGGGAGGAACTGAGCATGGACACCACGTGAACATTCTGCGCAGCAAGAACTTGTTTGGCCCATACGAACCTAATCCTGCCAACCCAATCCTCTCACATTTCAACATGAAGATGCAGAACAGTCCGATACAGGGTCTGGGCCACGCAGACTTGGTACAAGCAAACAACGGCTCATGGTGGATGATCTGTCTCGGCTATCGCACTCACGGTTATCTGCAGCACGTGATGGGGCGTGAGACCTTTCTGGCTCCCGTTAAGTGGGAAGAGAACGAATGGCCAATAGTAAATGGTGACGGAACCTTACAATTGGATATGCAATGCGAAACACTGCCACAGGTGCCTATGCCATTGGAGCCGTCAAAAGACGAATTTGATGCTGATAAACTGTCTCTTTACTGGAGTTATCTGAACATGCCCCAAAAAGAGAAGTATTCGCTGACAGACCACAAGGGATGGCTCAGACTTAAAACCTCTACTATCACCCTCGACGAGGTGGGAAATCCCACGTTTATAGGTCATCGCCAGTCGGAAGCCGAATTCTGTGCAACAACAAAGGTTGATGTTTCAGGACTGCAGAATGGTGGCGTGGCAGGTATCACGGCTTATGCTGCTCATCATAATCACTACGACGTTCAGGTGGCAATGCGCAATGGCAAGCGCTACCTGCAAGCCAAGATCCGTATCGGTGAGATAGAGCATATCGAAAAAGAGATCCCACTTAATCAGAACATTGTATACTTACGTATCACTGCCGACAACCAATTCTATCACTTACATTATTCTACAGATAACAAGGAGTACACGCATCTTGCACGCATGGATTACCGTTATCTAAGCACAGAGACCATCGGTGGGTTCTGTGGGGTGCATATCGGCATTTTTGCACATACTCTCACAAAAAACATCAGCCATGCTGACTTCGATTACTTTTCGAACACCAATCTATGAATTAAGTAAAAAAAGAGAGGTCCGCATCACATTGCGAACCTCATCTCTTTCTTTTACATGCCCATGCACGAGGTAGCCCCCAGTGCCGTCAGTATCGCCGATGCGATCGATGCAATCAGCTGCACGATAAACTTTGCTGTTTCTCTCTTTGTCATAGTGTGGTAAATTTTAAGTGGTTAATACTCCCTTTGTCATTCCGAGCGTCTCTCCCTCCCTGTCATTTCGAGCGTAGTCGAGAAATCTCTGCGGCTTTAGCCGCTTGCGCCTTTGGGCGCATTCATGAGATGTCTCCACGCGCTAACGCTTGGTCGACATGACAGGGAGGGGATGAAGGAACGCTTGGTCGGAATGACAAGGAGGGGGTGAAGGGAAAGGGGAAGCGAAGGGGCTAACGCCCCAATCGCTTAATCGCCCTCGCCTGGGTCATCGCTGCTATTGTAGCCGCCACCGCCCTGACCGCCGCCATTGCTTGGCTGGGTATTCTCGGGGTCCTCGATGTCACCGCTGTCGGTGCTGGTAACACGCTTCACCTCCTTGCCATCGCGGTCGTAGCAGGTAATCTGGATGGCAGTGCCTGCCAACTCGTCCTTCAGCTCTACTGCTGGGGTAAAGATGATACGGCGACTGGTAATCAGTCCTGCCTTCACCTCGTCGACCTTCTCGACCGACTTGGCGCGCAGTCCGAATCGCATGGTGCCCAGACCAGGCAGCGCTACCGAGTGACCCTCTGTGGCCCACGCCTTGATAACCTCGCCTGCAGCATCCCAGCATGCCTGCATGATTCCCTTACTAACGCCGCTACGCAGAGCAGCCTCCTTAATCACCTTGTCCTGACTGAGCGAGGTGTACAACTCACAACTTCTCTTGTGCTTTAACTTTCAGTGCCATAATGTTTAATGTTTAGTTTTTGTGTTGGTTGTTACTTGATTTTGACGTTACAAAGGTACAAATTTTAAGCGAGATATGCAAGTATCGAGTGTTAACGAATTGTTAACCGCAGATCGCTATTTTTACGCCCACACTTGGAATATTTTTCGCCCACGTGTGAAAGATACTTTTTGCGTATTTTCGAATCAAGTTTGTATCAAATATCAGATATCAGTTTTATTCTAGCTACCCCCTCTTTTAGAGCTTCTTGAAGTTTAGATTTATATATTATTATAATAATATATAAATCTATATAAAATTTCGTATCTAATCCCTCGTCACCATCCCCCCCCTCAAAATAAAAACTGATATCTGATATCTGATACAAAAAAAATTTTCCGCAATGGTAATAGCCTTTATCCATCAGATAGTAAGCCCCAGCTTCTACAGGCAAGCTGTCCATAGCCTGAGTATCATGTACATTGCCAGGAGTAAGCATGAAGAAGTTCAGACCGGCATGATACAACTAAGAAATAACTTTTTTTAAACCTATCTGTTTGTTCTCGGGCAGTGTTATCACAAATCGGCAGCCTGTGGTGTAGGTTGGGTCGATGGTGAGCGTGCCGCCCAGCAGCTGAGCCGAACGACGGGCAACAGTCAGTCCCAGTCCCATGCCTTGTACAAAGGAGTCAATCTTGTAGAATCGCTCGAACACGCGCTCCTGCTGGTCGTGCGGTATGCCTTTACCCGTATCTTCAACTTCTATTTTCAGTTGTCCCTTTTCCGATTTTAATCTGATGGTAACGCTGCCGTTCACGGTAAACTTCAGGGCGTTGCTCATCAGTCGGTCCAGAATCTTGCGGATGGCTGCCGCGTTACTCTTCAGCCGGTAGCCTTCGGGCAGTTCGCTGTTCACACTCAGCGCCAGCCTTCCTTGGTTCGCGGCCTCGCTGGCCTCTATGGCCTCCTGACAGATGGCCGCCACATCTACGTCTTCGTCCAACTGATATACGCTTTGGCTCTCGCTCTCCGACAGCTCCAGCAACTCGTTCACAAAGTTCGTAATCTCCGTGGTGTTATGACTGATGTCGGCCATGATGCGGTTGCGGTCTTCTTTGCTCAGCTCGTAGTCGGGATTGCTCACCACCTGTGCAAAACCCGTAATGATGTTCAGTGGTGTGCGTATCTCGTGACTGATGTGCTGCACAAATGCCGTCTTCATGCGGTCCGACTCCTTGGCATGCTCCAGCGCTTTAGCCAGGCGGGCTTGCACACGATGGCGCACCACGATGTAAACGAAGAGCAAGAGGATGACAGCCGCCATAATTGCGAGTCGGGTGATGTGCTGTTGGCGCATGTATCGCTCGTTCTCAGCGGTCATCTCCAGTTCCTTCTGGTGTACAGCGGCCTCTTCGCGAGCTTCGGCGCTGCGCGAAAGCGTGATGGCCGAGTCGAGTTGCTCGGTGATGCTGATGCTCACGGCGCGGGCTGTGTCCAATCGTCCGGCCTTCATATTCACTTCGTATTTCTTGAGCAGCATTTTCTGTATGTTCTCCAGCGAGTAGCTGGTACCGTAGGCCTTCATCATTTCGTTCATGCTTCCGAAGTTGTCGGCAGCATCCTGCCATCGGCCAGCCAATCGCAGATAGTCGCTGGCCAGTATGTTGCCTTCTGCCGTTTTAAAGAAATCGGTCTCGCAGAACTTCCTGTAGGCCTCGGCGGCTTCGTCCTTACGCCCCAGTCCCTCTAAGGCTCTGGCCATATAAATATCGTAGCGCGCCTGCTGCTTTTCGGCATAGTCGGGGCGCATGTCGGCTTGCTTCTCATAGCCGTCAATCAGTTGCTTCATGCGCTCAATCCATACTCGCGCGTTCTCATAGTCGGCTATTTCCAGATAGTTGTAACTGATGTTGATGACGCCTACGATAGCATCGCGGTAGCTGATGGCATTAGGGTGATGCTTGATGTTGTTAAGGTGGGCACGATAGGCCTCCTCCAGACTGTTGAAGGTGTTCTTGTCGCTCAATCCCAGTCGGCTCCTGCAGCAACCGATATAAATGAGCATATTGGTATACTCGCTGGTAGTGTCGCGGCCCAGACTCTTGAGTCGTTCGGTAGCGGGTATGGCCACTTTCAGGGCGGCCTCATATTCGGTCCATGTAGTGAGGAGTCCCGTCAGTCGGTTGGTGATGCCGGCATACACGCGCACGTCTTCGTCATCGGTCGAGTTCTCAACTGCCGCAATACCCGTCTTCCAATACAGTTCGGCCATGCGTTTCCGCATCAGTCGGTCGTAGGCATACCCCATCCAGTAGCAGGCCTTTCCCTCAGAGAACAGACCGTCTTTTCTCACGCTGTCGGTCAACGTCAGAATCCGTTTGTAATCCTTGTCGAGATAGGCTTCGTAAACCACTCGCTCTGCCTCTTCGCATCGTTTCTTAAAGTCGGCGTCGTCTTTACTGCATCCATTCAAAATCGGTATCAGGGTAATAGATAATGCCAGTATTAATAGGTTTTTTCTCATTGCATTTATAGTTCCAAAAATTGTCAAATTGCTAATTCTGCTGCAAATATATACAAAAAATCCCAAAGCAATGCTATTTTGCCTTGGGAAATTTATTTTTTTTAGGGGTTAGGGGTTCTCGGACGAGCCGAGCGGCAAAGCCGAGCGAGAGGTTATGTGCTATCTTATATATGAGACAGTACAAAGATACAAAATCAAATCGGAAAATTTTAAAATCGCCGGACATGCCAGGGGACAGATTAATATGGCAGAGTGCAACCAATCGCAAGGTTGGGACTTTTTTTGTATTTAACAAAAAAATAACGTTCGGTTAACCCTTTTTGCCATCGAAAGTAGTTATCTTTGCACCGTCAATCAATAAATAAGAGATATAAAATGATGAAAGCAACGGATAAACAATCGATTATTATTGCATGCGTATTCCTTAGTGTGCCATTCCTCAATATGCTTAGTAACCTCCAGTTTATGGGGTGGGGCTATATGGTAGGCAGCGCATTCTATGTAGCATTGTTGTTCACTATGGCAGTTGTCTTAATTCAGTATGCCACATCCAACGAGCAGATGCATTTTTCGACCGCATTGCTAAAGTGCGCCAGTAAATATTGGGCTTTCGCCTTTTCCTTCATGATGCTGATACTGGTGTTTACCAAATATGTTATTATGAGTTAGAAGCGAGAGGACCGGCATTCGTTGTGAATGTCGGTCCTCTGGCATCTCTCAATGCCGACAAAACCATCGAAGTGCAGTTCCTCCGTACAGGTAATTAAATAATGGGATGTGCATCACTGCACATCCCTTTTTTTGATGTCAGGTGATGATTTTTCTTGCAAAGTTTCGCTTTGTTTCCATATATTTTTAGTACCTTTGCAAGCAGAAAAATCAATGATATGCCTAATAAGAAAGAAAACAAACTGGTACTCTACAAGGATGATGAGGGGAAACTGAGTGTAAATACTCTGTTTGCTGATGAAGATGTATGGTTGACGCAGGCGCAATTGGCTGAAATTTACCAGACTACTCAACAGAATGTTAGTTTACATCTACAGGGAATCTATGAAGACAAGGAGTTGGATGATGAGTCAACTCACAAGAAATTCTTGTTAGTTCGACAAGAAGGTAAACGACAAGTAAAACGTGAAATAGAACACTACAATCTCGATGTCATCATTGCCCTTGGTTATCGTGTCCAGTCGCCTATAGCTGTACGTTTCCGTCGTTGGGCCACCAGGTTGCTGCATGAGTATATTCAGAAGGGCTTCACAATGGACGACGAGCGACTTAAACAAGGCGGTAATCGCTACTTTAAAGAATTGCTGCAGCGCATTCGCGACATCCGTAGTAGTGAGCGCAATTTCTATCAGCAGGTTACTGATATATATGCTACATCAACAGACTATGATCCTCGTTCTAAGACTACCAAACTCTTCTTTTCTACCGTACAGAACAAGATGCACTATGCAGTGCATGAACATACTGCTGCCGAGCTGATTTATGAGCGTGTAGATAATGAGAAACCATTTGTTGGCATGACCAGCTTTAAGGGCAACTATGTTACACGCGACGATGTAAAGATAGCCAAAAACTATCTTACGGAAATTGAATTGCAACGACTAAACTTGCTCACCTCGCAGTTTTTGGACTATGCTGAGTTTCAGGCTCTTGAGCAGAATCCTATGACGATGAACGACTGGGTGGCAGCGCTCGATGATCAAATACTTCGTCTGCGTAAGAATATTCTCGAAGGAAGTGGCACTGTGTCGCATCAGGAGGCAATAGAGAAGGCCGAGCGCGAATTTAAAATCTACCGTGAACGCGAAATGCGATTATTGGAAAGTGATTTCGATAAGGCTGTCAAGGCGCTATTGGATAATAAGGAAGACAAAGAGTAAGAAGTATTTTGTTCAATTTCATGCTTAAATGTGCTGGAGTGTGGGGGATTTTTAGTACCTTTGCACTAATCTAAGCGTAAAAAGATTATAGATAATGGACCCAACAATAGAAGAACTAAAATTTGTGGCCGATTTGGCCCACAACGGAGGTATGATGAAGGCCCAGAACGAAGCCTTGTCTGCCGACTTAACCAAGTTGCAAACCGA
Organism: uncultured Prevotella sp.; assembly: GCA_902800365.1. Classification (GTDB taxonomy): domain Bacteria; phylum Bacteroidota; class Bacteroidia; order Bacteroidales; family Bacteroidaceae; genus Prevotella. The sequence continues at coordinate 209,920 of CADCEF010000001.1, forward strand.
ACTGAACGAGATGAAAGTTCATGTGATGGAAATGCAGGTGATGATGGCTGCAAAAGACGAAGAAATTGCGGCTAAAAACCGCCGTATCGCCGAACTTGAAGCTATGGTTCAGCAGCAGAATAGTCAGCAACCAACGATGGTGGTTAATCAGTTTTTCGTGCTTTCGATTAACAAGACCATCAGCTATATTAGTGCGCTCGGCAATAACGAACGCTGCTTTGCCGGTCATTTTCTGCATCACACACTCACCGACGGCACTCCGCCTATGATGATGGCTAAGGTAGACGAGATAACCAGTCTGCAAGGTGACGTGAACAGAGAGTTGGCCGACGCTATTAAAGAGGTGGCCAATAAACCTTCAACAACCATCAACGCGGCAAACTACAATGCTCATGTTGATGACCAGAATAATAATTTCCCGGAGCTACCGCCAATGGCACCATCAAACGCATTATTAGCAGATGAATAACGAAGATAAAAACAAACCCCAACAGCATGCTGGCGTAAACCAGTATGCATACATCTGGAACTATAATGCGCATGTGGAGCATCAGCATAATTACTATGGTGGCAAGCCCGAAACAGAGACTGATGAGAAACCGACTGCCCAGCTGATAGACTTTAAGTTCTTCAAGGCTGACAAGTTCGACACTATGGAGCGTCAACAGGTGCTACGATCGGCTGTCAATGGTATGCTGCCGAGAATGGATACCGAGTCGGGGCGTGATTGGGTGGCTGTCTACATCGCGTACCATTATTATATGGAACGCGAACTGATAATGAAGTGTCATGCCGATTTCTTTGCTGATATCGACCGCTTGCTGCCTGGGGTACTAAAGCGTGTGAATACTGCTGAGACTGGAGCCGACAAACGCTACAAGGCGTATACCGACACGCTGAGGCTTGAGTGCAAGTGCTGGTTTATACTTAATGAATGTCTACCGCCAATGCAGGAATGGACATCAGCGAAATATCCGTATCCTTTAGATGATGACAGACGGAAACGGATACAAAAACTGGTAATAGAAATCTATCAAAGACTGAAGAAATCATAATCTTCAGTCTTTTTTTATCCCTTTATTTCGTGCGCTTCGTGCGAAGTGTGGCTTATTCTTCGTGTGCTTCGTGTGGGCTCAGGATAAGCCGATTTTTTCCTTCAATACGTGTGTTTTTAGTCATAATTTTGCAGTGCGTTCTTGAGGCTGCGCCTCGAAAATCGTTCTTTGACATGCTGCTACCAAAATCACCTCCCGAACGGCGGGAGGGGATATTACTGCGTATATGTGCATGTATACGCATGCGTGCTTAGGCGCGCGTACATTATTAACTTAATTATTAACTTTCTAAAATACTTATTTATTATGATTACAACAACAGTTATTTCAGAAACAACTACACGTTTATCAACCCGTAAGGCTGCAAAGCGCAGTGAGCAGGAGGAGTTGCGAATGTCTTCGCTCGACATTGCTGAGCTCTGCGGGAAACAACATTTCCATGTGATGGAGGCCATCAGAAAGATGGAGCCTGCATGGCAGAAAGTATCGTCATCGAAATTTCGATTATCATCCCGAAAGATAATCCAGCCGAATGGAGGAGTTCGTGAATACCCCTGTTACAAACTCACCAAAACCGAGACTCTCTACATCGCTACCAAGTTTAAAGATGACATGCGAGCCAAGCTGGTGCTGCGATGGGAGGAGCTGGAGCGAGAGAGACTTGGCGACAGACAGCAGTTGGCGCTGCCAAGTCCGCAGAAGATTCTGGCGATGGCCGACAATATAGTTGGTGAGGGGTTGCGAATACTGAACGAGGCGGCCGAGGACACGCTGACCGCTACACAGGTGGCCAAGACGTTCAACATGACAACACTCGACTTCAATGCTGTGCTGCGCGACATGGGCATACAATATCGTCGCAACGGTCGTTGGAACCTGAGCGACGATCTGCAAGGCCGAGGCTACACTGCCGAACGTACCCACGTGAGCTACTCGCTGAAAGGTGAGAAGAAGATACACCACTACATGACGTGGACGCTGGAAGGCTTGCGATTCCTGAACTCAAAACTTGGTTACCCAAATTTTTAGCGAGCGATGGCAGGAATAAAACGAAAAGAGTATCTGCAGTATCTGGCTGAGACTCGCGACCGAGAGTTCCGGATGAAGGACGCGGGATACCAGGTGGTGCACAAGAGCATCGAAGAAATTCGCGCCGAATTTGAAAGCAAATTCGGAAGCATTTATTACATTCCTCCTCCTTGTCATCTCGACCAAGCGTAGCGCGTGGAGAGATCTCATCAGTTGGCGCTTTGCGCCAAGCGGCAAGCCGCAGAGATTCCTCGACTACGCTCGGAATGACAGGTGGAGGGGGTGGCGCTCGGGATGACAATGGAGGGGGTGGCGCTCGGGATGACAATGGTGGGGGTGGAAAATGTAAGAGTTTAAAAATTTAATAATGTAAAAATTGACAATTATGAATACAATGATTTTGAGAGTAAAGAAGTGCGGGGCGATGACTACCGTGCAGAGTGAGAAAAGTGAAAACGGTGTGCTGAACAAGCGCACGTTAGTGTTACAAGAACTTGGAGGTAAGTACGAAGACAGCTATGTGGTTACAGCACTTGGCAATCTGGCCACCATCGAGTGGGCCGAGGGCGAACTGGTTGTAGCCAATCTGAGATTCCAGACTCGCGAGTACAACGGACAGGTGTTTATGGACGTAATCGCAAACGAACTGGTAAAGGAAGGCGGTCGTAGATGATCTACCGTATAACCGTAATTAATGGACGAAAATATGCGACAGCGGTAAAGAGTCGCAAAGAGTTTCTGGCACTGCGCGATAGTAGTGAAAACCTTGACAATTTGGCTAAAGCCCGACAGGGTGATGAGGCGGCAAAGCGTAACCTTGTGCAGTTTGCATATAACCTTGGCCATGTTGACGGACTGATAGCTGGATGCAAGAGCATAGGTAGCTTTTTTTTTCACGACATCGACTGCTACGATATGTCGCAGAGTGAGTCTATCTGTCAGCAGATACTCTCGAAGAAAGACGAGATTGGCTTAATGATGCTGGAGCGCAGTGCCAGCGGCGGATGGCATTTGGTGTGCAAGCGAGTGCCCGGCACTACCATCTTGGAGAACCAGGTACGTGTAGCGTGTGCGCTTAAAGTGGGCGATATGGACAATAACGCTCGCGATTTGCAGAGGGTGGTGTTTGGAACAAGTGGGTCGCCTGAAGACTTGATTTATCTTGACAACAATCTGTTTGATGAGCCGATGACTACCGAAGAGTGTGAGGCGGAGTATGTGCGGTTGAAAGAGCGCGAACGCAATGGTGAAGAACAATTGCCTCCTGGCGCCAAGAAGGCGAATAAGCACTACCGCCCGTGGGAGGAGGAGAATTTAGCAACGGACTACAGGACTGACAGGACTGATTCTGCTGCCCCCTCTCAAAAAGAAAAAGTCCTTAAGTCCTGCAGTCCGTTGCAAAAAGAATACCCCGACAACTATCACGGCATACCGTTTACTGCCATTCTCAAGAAGTATTGGGAGTTGAATAATGGCGGGTTTGAGCCTAACGTGGGCGATAGAGATACGTTGACATTCCAGTTGGCGAGCGACTTGAGGCACATCTGCGGGCGCAGCGCGGAGTGGCTGGATCAGGTGATACCTTGTTATGACGGGTTCCCGATAGAGGAGAAACGTCAGAAAATAGCCAATGCTCTGAAGTCAAGCTACGAAGGTATGCCTGGACGCTTGAAAACAGTGTTGGATGCGCTGGAAGGTAGAATGCCAGCCCTGTCATCTCGACCAAGTACTTCTTCCCCTTCCTTGTCATCTCGACCAAGCGAAGCGCGTGGAGAGATCTCATGGATCTCTGAAAGAGATTCCTCGACTTCTTGCGTCCTTTCAGTAGCAAGCGACCAGAGGTCGAGCGCGCTCGGAATGACAGGTGGGGGTGGTGTGCTCGGAATGACAAATGGTGAGGGGATGCTCGACATGACAAATGGGGAGGGCGAGCCAAGCTCGGACTTGTCAAGGCTCTTCGCCAGCAAAACGCCGCCCGCGATTCCTGATAAGCGCCCCAAACTGGTAGACGCGGTGTTGTGCAACACGCCGCAGAAGTATAAGGCTACTGTGGCTCAGGCTATGTTCCCCGGACTGATGGCGTATCCCAAGAACCTTAGTTTCGTGTATATCGACAATCAGGTGCGCGAACTGCGTGCCAACTGCCTGATAGTGGCTGGAACAGGCTCGGGTAAAGACTCTTGTACCAAACAACCGCTGGCTCATCTCATTGCAGATATGAAGGCTCGCGACGAGGAGAACCGCAGGCGACTGAAGGAGTTTAACGACGAGTATAACTCGAAGGCGGCCAACAAGCAGAAACCGCAGCGCCCTGCCGACTTGATTATCCAGACCATCAAGAGCGATATAACCAAGGCGGCCCTTGTGCAGCGAATGGACGAGGCACAAGGCGCGCCGCTCTATGTGCGCATAAACGAGCTGGAGCAGTGGGATAAGATTGAAGGTGCATCGGGCCGTGGCAACCAGTTTACCACGCTGAAACTCTGCGACGACGAGGGCAACGACTACGGAACCGACCGCGCTGGTACTCAGAGTGTTACGGGCTCGGGCAGTCTGCATCTGAACTGGAATGCCAACACCACAACGGCCAAGGCCATAAAGTATTTCCGCTATGTGCTGACCGACGGTCCTATCTCGCGCCTGTGTCTGGCTACAATCCCAGAGGAAGAGGTGGGTGCAGAGATTTCGGTGTTTGGTACGTACGGAGAGAAGTACGATGCTGCGCTTAAGCCCTATATCGAGAACCTGAAAGCTGCCACAGGCGTGATTGACTGCAAGGAGGCTAAGAAGTTGGCAAGAAAGCTGAAGGATGAATGTGCAGATTTTGCACGTTTATCTCAAGACAGAGTGTTCGACAACCTGTCGCATCGTGCCTTAGTGATAGCATTCCGCAAAGCATGTATGCTATATGCAGCCAACGGCATGAAGTGGGAAAAGTCTATTGAGACGTTTTGCCGCTGGAGCCTCTATTACGACCTCTATATTAAGATGACGATATTTGGCGACCTGATTCGTCATGCTGACGACGACATTCCTACATCAAAGCGTGGTCCTCAGAGCTTGTTGGCTCTGTTGCCTGCCGAGTTTACAGTGGAGGATGCAAGGTGCGTACGCCTGCAACAAGGCATGGACGCAGAGCATACCCTCACAATGATACGAAATTGGAAAAGTCGCCATTTTGTGTATCAAATATCAGATATCAGTTTTAGGAAAAACATTAAACATTAAACATTAAACATTAAAGATTCTTGGCGTAGCCAAGCGGCAAAGCCGAGCGAAAGATTAAAGATTAAACATTAAACATTAAAGATTAAACATTAAATGGAACAGATAATTCAGTTGAATAGTAATGCAAAACTCTCCGAGCATTTTACGCTCGGGGAGTTCACCCGAAGCAGTAGTCATCCCGAAGTGTATAACATCCCCAGTCATGAGGCGATTGAGAACATGAAGCGATTATGCGTGTGGCTAGAGGAGCTGCGGAAGCGGTACAACGACAAGTATGTCGTTGTTAAAGGAGATTCCTCGGCTTCGCTCGGAATGACAGGTGGGAGTAAGGCGCTCGGAATGACAGGTGGGGGTGGTACGCTCGACATGACATCATCCTCCTTGTCATCTCTACCAAGTGCTTCTTCCCCTTCCTTGTCATCTCGACCAAGCGAAGCGCGTGGAGAGATCTCTGAAGAGCCTATCAGGCTCAACTCAGGGTATCGTAGTCCACAGTTGAATAGGGCGATTGGTGGGGTGAGCAATAGCAATCATTTGACGGGGTGTGCGGTGGATATCCGTGTGGAGAATATGGAACAACTTATCCGCTATGCGGCTATCCTGCTCGACATCAGCAACGAAACGCACCAAGACTTTGATGAACTGCTGATAGAGAAAAATCGCTACGGCGCCATCTGGCTGCATTTCGCCGTGCGGCCATCCCATAATCGCCGCAAGGTTAGACTGATACAGGCGTAAGGCAACCAACAGCACCGCTACCAACAATGTAAAAAAACAGCGCCACTCATCACGAGCGGCGCCTTTTCTTTTACTTTACCAACTAATAAACCTAAAACCAATACTTCAAAATTAAAACCTAAATCTTTTACTCTAACTAAAAACAATATAACTAACGTATCCCAAATTTTCTGAGGCAAAGGTACGATAGTTTCAATAGGAAGACGATAAAAAATGATTCAAAAAATAAAAAAAATCGTTCATTGTAACAATAATACATGCAATGAACGATTTTTTATTGTGACTGATAATATTACCAGATTCTGCTGAGCTGACGGACTTGAGCCTCGTAATCAGCACCAGACACTGTCAGAGTGTTATAAATGCTCTGGGGGAAGATGAGGTTGGTCATCGACATGGTGCCATTGTCAGTAAAGAGCTCTACTGACGACTGATCAACGTAGATGTCGAGCGTTACAGTAGTACCTGATGCATTCAGAGGGGCTCGCATTGAAGGAACCGAGAATGTACCGTTGAAATTGGTCTTACCTGTAGCCGAGGTGCGACGAACGGTAAGCATGCTGGACGAAGCATTAATATCGATGACGTATTTCTCATCGAACGAATTTCCCAGCGTGATGGTAGAGTTCTTATCAAGATTGAGCTTGATTCTGAGCTGGTAGGCATCTTTTACATCAAGAGTTGCGCCTGCCGACTGCCAACTACCGGCTATCTTATCGATTTCGCTAACCACAGTGTTTGTCAACAAAGGCGTGCCGTTGTAGTTGATAAGTTTCAACTCGCGAGGCAGAGTCATGGCCGAACGCCAAGGCGAACAAGGCACATCGCCAGCATAGCTCCAGTTGTTCATCCAACCAATCAGCACCTTTCTATCGCCGGTATTGCTCCAGGTAACGCCGGCATAGTTGTCCATACCATAGTCGAGCCACAGCGGATAGTCGAGTGCATCGGCCTTGAATTCCTTGCCATCGAACTGACCAACAAAGTACATGGTGCCTGAGCCCAATACGGGGCCGCCTGGGTTAACACTTACTATCAGCACCCACTTATCGCCAAACTGCAGCAAATCGGGGCACTCCCACTGCAAGTCGGGACGACCAGGCAGGTCGACTACAAACGTGCTCAGCTTGGTCCAGGTCTTCATATCGGTAGAGCCGAAGAACTCAATGCCCTTGCTCCAGCCCTTGGCCAGCGACATAATCCACTGCTGGGAGTCGGCATGCCAGAACACCTTGGGGTCGCGCTGGCGGTCGTCATTATTCTTAATAATGGGGTTGGCGGTGTAGCGTGTAAAGTTCTTACCGCCATCTGTAGAATAAGCCATGCTTTGCTGCTGTCCGGCATCGCCAGCCGAGGTATAGAATGCCACCATGGCGCCTGCACCGAAACCTGCAGTATTGTTATGATCGATGACAGCCGAACCAGAGAAGATATCGCCCAATTCATCGCGTGTCAGGGCTACGGCCTGCTCTGTCCAATGAATCAGATCGGTGCTGGTGGCGTGGCCCCACGACATATTACCCCAGCTGTTGCCTTGGGGATTATATTGGTAGAACAGATGATAAACGCCATCAACGTACACCATACCGTTGGGATCATTCATCCAGTTCTTAGCCGGCGTGAAGTGTATCTGCGGGCGATACAATTCGGTGTAGCTACCTGGTGTTGGCGTAGGTGCAGGAGGATCAACAGGCTCCACTGGCGTGGGTGGCTCGGGAGCTGGTTGTTCCTTCTTGGGATCATCACTTGTACAACCAAGAATGGTAACCGCCATTGTAGCGGTTACCATCATTGAAGAAAAGAAATTCCAGAATTTCTTCATATAACTCGAAAAACTAATGCTATCTGTTATCTTGTCTTCAGATATTCAAGAGAATTCTTGGCGAGAGTAAGGACATTGTCCTGATAGATATTGTTCTTTGGATGAGCGCTCTTGTCGGGAGTACCGTCGGCATTCTTCATAGAGAACTCGCAACCACCGTTACCGATGCAAAGCAGTGTGCCCTTAAACTCGGTATTGCCCTGCTGAGCCTCCCAAACGTTCATCTGGCTAACCCACCATATCTGGCTGTCCCATGTGCCGAGTGGATATACGCCGTAGGTCTGTGTGCACTGAGTGTAGCAGGCTTCCTCGGTATTACCAATACCTGTCCAGAGTGAAGGAAGATTGAAGAACAGGCAGTTGTGGTCTTCAGTCCAACCTGGACCCTTGAAGGCGATAAGCTTGGTATCGGCATTAGTCTCAACCTCAAGACCCTTATAGATAGGATGTGATGAGTGATCCTTCTTGAACTTGTGGTCAGGATACAGCTCTACAGCCATCTTCCATACATCGTTGTTGATGCCACCAAAGCCTGTTCCGATAGCGCGGTCGTTACTCTTCATCTCATCAAGACTGATACGGCCGAGATGTCCTGCATAAACAGTAGCATGGCTCCACAGCAGCAGGCTTCCACCTTCCTTATACCACTCCTTGATAAATGGTGTAGCAGCCTCTACAATCTCTGGCATAGCAAATACTTCACCTTCGCCAACACCTTCGAGGTCGCGCAGCCAGAACAGAACACGGTATGGATCGATATCGTCGGTGCTCTTTATATCGCCGAAGTAAACGTACTTAGCGGTTGGATAGGTCTCGTGCAGCCACAACCAAGCCGAAGCCTCATCGTCGTCACCATTCTCTACCAACTCCTCAGGTGTTGCATAAACGCTCAGGAAACCGATAGCGGTCTTACCAATGCGGAGTGAAGACTTGGTTGACAGAGAGGTACCCTTCTCGTTCTGAGCAACCAGTGTTACATCCCATGTGTCGCCTGTTTCTACATCGCTGATGGTATAGCTGGTTGCAGAACCGCTAAGAGTCTCATTGATGGTGCGCACGCCATTGGTTGCTGTCAGTAAGATAGAAGTTGCATCTACAGCCTTGTCCCATTCTACGAGTGCATCGTAACCACCTTCTTTATCAACCTGACTCATCTGTACGCCAGTAATGCTTGTGGCGCCCTCGCGAAGATAGTTCTTGATAACACCTGTTGAGAAGTTTGTACCATCAGTAAGTTTGAACACATACTCAAAAGGTACATTGGTTGGTACATTTTTATGGGTATAGCTACTGCCGCTAACCATCTCGCTTGAAGAGAGTGTGCCATTACGATAGACCGACACCAGCATCTGCGTTACCTGCGCATTGGGTGATGACCATGTCCAAATATAATCGTCGCCAGAAAGCGAACCTGTTATCTGTGATGCATCGGGAGCGCTGAGCTTCATTGCCTCGCGGTCGATGTCCTTGTCCTGACATGCTGTCAGGACTAAGGCTACCATCGCCAATATAATGAATGATATTTTTTTCATAACTGTATTAATTATCTTCTTAACTACTTAACTTCTTAACTCCTTAACTACTTAATTATATCCCTTGTTCTGGGTGTAGAGACCAGGCACATAGTAGAGCTGGATATATGGCAGAGGGAAGTACTCGTTCTTACCCGGTGTGAAGTGGGCATCCTTGTAGTACTGTGCATATGTCTGCTTGCCATAGGTTACGTCCTTCTCGGTCTCAAAGAATGCATTCAGTGTCTGAGAAGCGATACCCCAGCGACGAAGGTCGAAGAAGCGGTTGCTCTCCATAGCCAACTCAAGGCGGCGCTCCCACTGCAGGCACTTACGTGCTGTTTCCTTATCCTGGAAGTAAGATGCAGGATAGAGAGCGATGTCACACTGGTCGGCAGCGTATGCAATGTGCTTTGCAACAGAATTCTTAGCGCGCTGGCGGATATCGTTAATGATGGTACGTGCCTCTTCCAATGCATTTGTCTCAATCAGAGCCTCTGCACGCATGAGCATCACGTCGGTATAGCGCAGTACATAGTCGTTCATAGCGAATGCCTGCCATGGGTTGTCGAAGGTCTCGCCCTTAGAACGCTGTGGAACTTCCTTCAGAGAGGCATAGTAGCCATAGGTGTTAGGTGTACGAGAGTTGTCGGTAGTCATGGTGTACTGAGCCTCGTATTTGTATGGGAATGTAGGCATACCTACTGTGTGGAACAAACGTGGATCCCACTTCTGTGCTGTTGGAACACCATTGGTAGGATAAGCAATCTCCTTGTTAAAGTCGTCGAACATTGGCAGACCATCCTTTGTCTTAAATGCATTTACCAGGTTCTGTGTAGGCTTGTGGAAGTCCCATCCGCATGACCAGATGCCCCAGCAACCATTCAGCATGTTACTCCAGTTTGCACGACCATACAGTGTATTATCGTCCTGATAGTCAGAGTGCTGTACTGCAAAGATGCTCTCCTTAGAGTTCTTATACTCAGGCAGGAAAATGTCGCCAAAGTCCTCAAGATAGCCATACTGCGAGTTAGCCACCTCCTGTGTGTACTTCAGTACTTCCTGCATATACTGGCTGTTGATGTGGCTTACGCCGGTATTTGCCTCATATCCGTCGCCCCAAGCCATTGTGAGGTAGCACTTTGCCAGATAGGCAGCTGCAGCAATCTTATTGGCACGTCCGCCCTGAGCCTGCTGTACTGGCAGTACATCGTAGGCAGCCTTAAAGTCGGCCACAATCTTCTGCATCAGCTCATCGTGAGTAAACTCATTATTAGGAGTCTGCTCCTCGGTGTGGTTCTTATAAACCTCTTCATCAACCCAGGGCACCTGATTCCAAAGCTGAACCAGCTTGAAATAGAAGTGAGCACGGAGGAAACGAACCTCACCCTCACGAATAGCCTTTGTCTGGGCATCCATAGTCTCGCTGTTGGCCAAAGAAACCAATGCACGGTTACAACGGCTTATTGAACAGTAGAAGTGATACCACAGCTCATCCATGTGGTCGGGAGTAGAAGCTGTCAAAGTAGACCATACCTCTACTGGATGATAGTTTGTATCGGTGGTACCTGAGCCGCCTTTCATAGCGTCGTCAGTCGATACATCGGCATAAGGCCAGAGATTAAACGGATAGGTATACCAGTCATCACCGAGTTTTGCGTAAGCTGCTGTAACCATCTCCTCGGGCTGACTCATTGCCAGATCTTCGTTAATAACGCCCTTGGGTGTCACGTCTATGAAATCGTTGCACGAAGTGAGTGAACCGCAAACGATCAGACCTGCGCATATTGATTTATATATTGTTTTCATAACTCTATAATCTTAATTCTAAATTCTTAACTCTTAATTAAAACGAAGTCTGGATACCAAATGAAATGCTGGTGCTATTAGGATACATCCAACGTGGGTTCTCTGGATCCGAGCAAGTAAGTGAGCTACTCTTAATGGTGAGTAAGTTATGGCCAGAAACGTATACACGAGCACTGGTCATGTTCAACTTGCTGAGCAGACTCTTTGGGATGTTGTAACCAAGCTGTACCTGACGGAGCTTTGCGTATGAGCCATTCTCAACAAAGTAGGTAGAGGCACGGTTTTCGTTGCCAGTATTGTTGGTGGTCAAAGCAGGAATCTTGCTACCGGTGTTAGCAGTGGTCCATGCGCCAAGCATACGGTTACCCTTGTTAGAACCAGCATCGGTAATGCTATAGAAGTCGGTCTGGAACTTCTGGTCGTTGTAAACGTCCTGTCCAGCAACACCCTGCCAGAACATATTGAAATCGAAGTTCTTATAGCTCAGGTCAACATTAAGACCCCATGAGAAGTTGGGCACTGGATTGAAAATCCAAGTCTGATCCTGCTCGTTGATGATACCATTACCATCAAGGTCGGCATACTTCAGACCACCTACGCGAGCGTTATCCTGACCACTTGCCAGAACTTCATCGCGATTCTGGAACAGTCCGTCAACTACATAACCTACGATAGAACCATAAGGATGACCAGACTCTACAAGATTCTCCTTTGCTGTGTGAACATACGAACCTGTAGTTGTTTCGGGCAGATAAGTAACCTTACTGCGATAGAAGTCCAGATTACCATTTACATTGTAAGACAGGCCGTATTCGGTTGTATGACGATAGCCAAGGGCAAATTCCATACCCCAGTTCTTGAGGCTTGGACCGTTAAGCCAGCTTGCACCACCTTCACCCATCGAACCCAGGTAAGCAGGGTTGATAAGCATATCCTTTACCTTTTTAATATAGGCGTCGACTGTACCATAGAGTGAGCTGCCGAAGAAACGGAAATCAAGACCAACGTTCCACTGCTCGGTTGTTTCCCACTTCAGATTGTTGTTCTGAGCCTGTGTGGCACGGAAACCAGAAGGGAAGATACCGCTACCAGCCAGATTCAGGTCGTAGGCTGTTGACTCGTTGCGGCCGCCACCGTATGTAGCTGCATAAAGACCATAGCGAGCATAGTTTGAGATAGCCTGGTTACCAGTCTGACCCCAAGAAGCACGAATCTTCAGATCGTCGATCCAGCTCTGCTTCAGGTGCTGAGAAATACGATAACCGAGTGTAGCAGCTGGGAATGTACCGTAGCGGTTGTTCTCACCAAAGCGGCTAGAACCGTCGTGACGGATAGTGAACGAAGCCAGCAACAAATCCTTGAAGTTATAGTCGAGCTTACCGAAGAACGATACCAGGTTGTAGCCCTCCTGAATACCGGTTGCACGCTGTGTGCCAGTAGCAGCATCGGGATACATATAGTCGTAGTTCTCGATAGCAAACATCTGTGCGTATGCATTCGACCACTCGTTGATATCTCTGTGAAGCTCCATACCACCCAGTACGATAAATGAATGATCGGTACCAAGGGTGAAGTTATAGTTAGCGGTGTTTGACCATGTCCACTTAACCGATGTCTTGGCGCCCATATTAGCCGATGGAGTAGAGTTGTTTACAACATCAGAGTGCCAGGTATATGTTACACTGTGGATATTCTCCGACCAGAGGTCGAGACCGAAGTTTGAACGGAGAAGCAATCCCTTGATAGGCTCAATGTTAACAAATGCGTTACCAAATACGCGCCACATCTTCAGGCGATTGTCGCGGTTGTGATACAACTCACGCAGTGGGTTCTGACGGTCGCTCATACCACCTACAGGACCTGAGAATGTTACACCGTCTTCCTCGTATACAGGGAGTGTTGGCGACATCTTCAAGGCATTCTCCAGAGGCTGGCAGTCAACCTGATTTGAATATGTAATTGTAGCATTCTCACCGATAGTTACCAGCTTGTTAATCTTGAAACTGGTGTTGATACGACCAGAGAAGCTCTCGAAATCGGTGTACTTCAGGATACCCTTGTTCTTCTTATAACCGAATGAGAACAGAGCTGACGACTTATCGGTTGCGTTTGAAATAGAAAGGTCGTAGTTCTGTGAGAAACCTGTGCGAGAAATGGCCTTCAACCAGTCGGTATTGCTAAAGCGCATGGTTCTCTTCGAGTTCATGTAGCCGTCGTACAGACCATTTACGGTAAAGTTCTCCATCTGTCCTGTAGCAGGGTTATAGGCAGAGATTGGTGTGCCGCTACCTGCATGCAGAGTCAAACCGTAGTTGTTGGCATAAGCTTCAGGATCAAGTCCGTCGTTCATAGCAGCCTGAGCCATAGCTGTAGCATACTCAGCTGTGTTCGACAAATCCATCATGCTCTGCTTGTTGTAGAACTGTGCAGTAAGATTTGCAGAGAAGTCAATCTTTACCTTGTCGCCCTTCTTACCGCTACGGGTGGTGATGATAATCACACCATTGGCAGCACGGCTACCATAGATAGAAGCCGAAGCAGCGTCCTTCAGAACCTGCATCGACTCAATGTCGTTCATGTTCAGTGTGTTCAGATTGGTAGTGGTGGGCACACCGTCGATAACGAACAATGGATCCTGTGAAGAGTTGAACGATCCAATACCACGAATGCGAACGGTACCAGCACCTACAGGCGAGCCATTACTGGTAATAGTCATGCCTGGCACTTTTCCCTGCAGAGCACGCATTGGGTCGGTGTCTGCCGATGTCTTCAGGTCTTTCGTCTCTACTACAGAAACAGAACCTGTCAGGTCGGCCTTACGCTGAGCCTGATATCCAGTTACTACGATTTCTGCCAGCTCCTTAGCATTGTCTTTCAAGGTTACTTGCATGCCATTTTTAGCAGGCAGCTCCTGGGTTTTGAATCCAATGTACGAGAAGACAAGCGTTTTACCAGCTTCTACCTTTAGTTTAAAGTTACCATCGAAATCGGTAATTGTACCGTTCGATGTTCCTTTCTCCATTACTGTGGCTCCAATTACGGACTCGCCAGAGGCGTCGACCACGGTACCACTGATCTCCGTTTGCGCGTACATTACAGTACTAGCAAGGAGAGCAAAGAAACTCAGAATCAGTTTTCTTAGTTTTTCCATTGTTGAATGTTTAAATTGGTTAGTACTCATTGTGAATTTGATTTCAAACCGCCATAAAAAATGTTGCATGTATCAATATTGCGACACTTTTTATAATATTTGTTATCGTTGCGTTTTCAAATGTATTATAGGCTATTCTCTTAATTCCATCGGCAATTTGCCGAACTGCTTCTTGAAACAATTCGAGAAGTAGCTCGACGAACTGAAACCTACCTCGTATGCTATTTCAGCTACTGTCTTGGTTGTGGTGTTCAGTAGTATCTTGCTTTTCTGTAGTCGCATCTGTCGTAGCAGTTCTACTGGTGAGAGGTCTGTCAGTGTCTTCACCTTGCGGTACAGCTGCACACGACTGATGCCCAACTGCTCGCCCAGCTCGTCCATCTTTAGGTTGGGATTGGACATGCTCTGGTTGATGGCTTCCTTCAGTTGGTCCATAAACAGTTTGTCCTGTGTTGTCAGCTTTACATCTGCTGGTGCTTTCTCTAGTTTGTCGTCAAACAGGTTGCGCAGTTTTCTTCTCGATGACAGCAGATTGTAGATGCGGCTCACCAGCAACTCGGCGCTGAAGGGCTTGGTGAGGTAGGCATCAGCACCACTCTCATAGCCTTCCATCTGTTGGTGCTCTTCGCTGCGGGCCGTCAGCAGGATTACTGGTATGTGGCTGGTGATTAAATCTTCTTTCAGCTGTTTACAGAGTTGCAGACCGTCCATCACTGGCATCATCACGTCGCTTACTATTAGGTCGGGCACGCTCTCACGGGCCAGTTTGAGTCCGCTCTGTCCGTCGCTGGCCTCCAACACGTAGAATCTGTCGGCTAGCAGCGTGCGCAGATAGCGGCGCATGTCATCGTTGTCCTCCACAATCAGTATATTGGACAGTTCTTCGGCATCTGTCTGATTCAGCATGTTGAGATGCGATTCGTGGACAATGTCTTTCGATGCCGCCAGGCTCTTTTCGTCGGGCACACTATTATCGCTGACGGTGTTTTGAACTTCACGTCGGAAGTTTAGTACATCCGACACCAGCGACTCCAGTTGCGAAACATTGCGGTCAACTATCTCCAGCAGTTCTTTATCTCTGTCTTTGAGCGTGTTTCGCTTCAACAACTGCTTCAGTGGCCCTGTGATGAGCGTCAATGGTGTCTTCAGCTGGTGGCTGGCATTGGTATAGAATTGTGTCTGTTCCTTGTTGAGCGCTTTCTGTTTGCGATGTGCCTTACGTATCTGCTTTACTGCAAGCCATGTAATCGCGATGGCCACCACCAGCAGCACGATGGCAAACACGCTGGCCCAGATAATCTTGCTCTGCACATGGTAGAGTCCGAAGTAGTTGTCTAGTTTCTCTTGTATCACCACCAGGTCTTCGTTCTGGCGCATCAACTCTGTGGCATAGCGGGATATCATGTCCACATTTTGGGGCGTGATTATCAGACTGTTCAGGTAGTTGATGCGTTCGTAAGGTTTCCTGTTCAGGATGTCGAGAGCTAGCCGCACGATTTCTTCACCGTGGGTGGGGTAGACGCAGGTGCCGGCCAGCCAGCCTTTCTGCACATATTTTATGCCTTCGATGGGCAGTCCGTCAACGCCTATCACCTTAATCTTGTTTTCAAGTCGTGCCTCAACGGTAGCGCGGTGGGCACCCAGAGCCATGAAATCGCTGTGGCAGAATACTACATCGGGTATACGGCCTGCTTCTATTTCTTTCTTCAGAATGTCATGAGTGTTGTTGTCGTCCCAGTTGCCTATGATGTAGTGATAGTTCGCGTCTTGGTGCTGCTTCATTACACGCTCAAAACCTTGGTGGCGCTCGCGTGCTGGCGATGTGTTTTGCAGGGCGGCAATCTCCAGTACGTTGTGTCCCTCCGATTCAGCCGCCAGCTGTACAGCATAGTTCGCTGCCATCTCGCCTATGGCCACATTGCTGCCGCCAATAAAGGCTGTGTAGTCGTTGCTCTCCACCATGCGATCGAAGAGCACTATGGGGATGCCCTTGTCCTTAGCACGCTTCAGGGCTGGGGCTATCTTATAGTCGTTGGGGGCTACTACCAGCAGGTCGATACCGCTGGCCACCAGACTATCTATCTGTCGTATCTGGTCGTCCGACTGGTCGTAGCAGTCTACGATTTCCACTTTCACGTCCTGGTCGAAGAGGTGCTGTGCAGCCAGCATCTCATTGTTCACCTTTGAGCGCCACAAGCCTATTGAACATTGCGATACACCTATTTTGTAGATATGGTCTGGCTTAGAGCATGCTGTCAGCAAAACCATGAGCATCAAAAAAGCCGTTATCTTTTTCATCTTCTACACATTTAATGCTGCAAATATAGCACTTTTTTTGTGAAAGATGAAAAAGATAACAGCTTTTTTTAGGATACTATTGATTATTGCTGTGTAACCTTTACATCACTGACGGTGATTGACCCGCCGTAGTTGTTGATACTCCAGCAATTCTTTTGGATACCATAGATGCGCTGGGTATAGCATACTGTGTCGTTGATATACATGACAATCACGCTATTGTCGGTGTAAATATCTATATTGTAGACATTGTCGCTGGGGCGTGCGAAATTATAACCATCGGCAGCCTCGATGAAGCCTTTGCCTTCAGCACCTTCCTGCTCGAAGTTAACCTTGCGTCCATCTTCCCACTCAGGGTTAACTACCATTGTATAGTACTTCTTTGAATCAGTGCCGCGTACAAATGATACACCGAACTTATCCCAGTTGTTCGAAGTCTTTACAGTAAATGAGATGTGATTGGCAGTGCCCAGACGGTTGTAGAGCACGTATGCTCCATCGCCGCTAAGCGTACCATTGTTATATCCATTAGACTCCATAACCTTCAAGTCAACGGTCTGATTATACTTGGTTGCCATTGCTGGTACAGCACCAAGCGTAAGAGTGCCATCGCTGTGCTGGATAATCTTGTGACATACCAGTGCTCCACTCCAGTTAGGTTCATTGCCGTCGCCAGCACCTACGTTGGTATTCTTCTCGTGGATATCGCTACCAGAACGGAATGGACACCACCCCCAGATGTAACGGTCGGTGCCGTTAGAGGCAGTCTTGGCTGCATAGAGCGAACGACTGTCGAGAATGCCCTCGTGTCCATCAGGAGCCCACTTCGGTCCATCATTCAGACAGCTCTTCAGGTCCTCGTAGGTAGAGGCTACCATATACTTCACCTTACGGCTCCAGCTGGCGCGATAGCTCTCGCTGAACACGATGTACCAGTAGTTGCCCATCTTGAAGATGTCGGGACACTCCAGCATACGGTCCCAGATCATACGGATACGTCCTACATGCTCCCAGTTCTTCAGGTCGCTCGACTTGAACTCTGCAAAACAGGGGTCGCCACCACCATTGGGATAGGTAGAGATAACCATGTGGTAGAGGTTGTCGTCGGCTACGAAAATCTGTGGGTCGCGGAAGTCATTGCTTGAGTAACCGAAGTCAGGACCATTCAGTGCCCAAAGCTCATCCTTAGTCCAGGTCTTGAAGTCGGTAGATGTTGCACGCATCACAACTTCGCGATTCTTGCAGTTGCCGTTATGACCAGTATAATAGATGTAATATGTGCCGTCCTTCTCATAGGCGCAACCTGTTCCTAAGGCAGCATCTTGCTGGTAGTCGTTGGCTCCGAATGGAATCAGCTCGCCCATCGACTCGTAGTTAGCACCATCCTTGGTAGATACAGCCCAGATGGGGTGGAAACGATAGGTCATATTATTGATGAACTCCTGCAGGTAGAGAACCTTGAATTCGCCGCTTTTCTGATCGTAGAATGGCATGGGGTCACCTACACGGCCAACAGCTGGCGTATAGTATGTGTCGAATCCCTGTGCATCGGTAGGAGCAAAGAATGTAGTTGTGCCGTTCCAGTCCTTTGCGGGATCGCCACTGAACTCCTCGTCGCTGCACGCCGTCAGCACAGAGGCTGACAGCATGAGTGCGAATACTGAATATATCATTGTCTTCATAACTTACTGTTTTTATTTGGTTAGATAATCGAATGCGTTGAGCAGGATAGTGCCCATGTTGTCGTGATAGTTCGACTCGTAAGGAGTTGGAGAATTCCAATCGTATAGACCTGAGCCCAGACAGATGATACCACCCTTACCAAACTCGCCGTTAGCGGCCTTCAACTCCCACGCGTTCACGCTGTTGTCGCCAGTCAGTGCGCGACCACCAGTTTTAGCCTCCACTGCATCCTTGCCGTCCTGATAGGTATCCCAGAATCCATACTGCGATGTGGTGTTACAGATGGTGTAATCCTTATCGAGTGTGTAGATAGCATTGTCTGGAGCACCTGGATAGGTTTTCAGGTTATTCCATAGTGGGTGAGTGATGTCGTAGGCAAATGTATGCCAAGGGTCGTCGCCCATCAGGTCGGAGCCTTCGCCGCCTCCGCCGCCCCAAACATTGTTTGGATAAGCGTCCTCAGGCAT
>CADCEF010000002.1 GCA_902800365.1 uncultured Prevotella sp.
TTGTCGAGCATGTTGGAATTACTGCTCATTACCTCGCCATGAATCAAGTTGTGCGACTGATAGAACAGTGTGCCTATTGACAGGATGAAGATGGGAACAGCCAGAAGTATGATACCCATGCTGAGTTCGCGCTTAAGGCTTGGCTCGTGATTAAAGAAACTAATCATTGGCGGCCTCCTTTCTGTCGTTAGTCTCGCTGAAGTGAGTAATATTGTCCAGCAGGTCGATTACCACCTCGTTCTTAATATGTATGTTGTTCACTTGTTTTTCAACCTCTTCTTTGGTTGACTTGCTATAGTTGTTACAAAGTGTGGTAACGCTAGAGTCGATGCTCATGGTAGGCACTTCGAGCTGCTTGATCATGTAGCGCAGGAACGACGACTGGATTCTGTCGGCCTCCTCGGTCTTGCTGTAAGTGGTCTTCAACAACTCACTACGCTGACTAAGCAAATCGGTCTCGCGTTCGATGGCGTCAATCTGCTTTTTAAGAGATTGCTGCATCTTGCCGAAACGGTTCTGCAGCTGGCCTATCTCGTCGTCGCGACTGGTAACAGCCACAGGCTGGTCGAGATTGCCTGCTGCCACACTCTGCGCCATTTCATTAAGCATACGCAAGGGCTTGAGCTTGCTGCGCATGATCCAGGTGCAAAGCAGGAAGAAAACACCGAGACTTATTATTATGATACCGATAACAAAATATACAAGAATGTTGTGCATACCGAAGATGTCGTCATTGCGATAAACCACTCCTACGCACCATCCCAATGTACCTTCGCCATTGTAACGGCCTTTCAACTCACTGCGTACAAAGGGCTTGAAGAACACGGTCCACTCCTTGCCGTACATCTTGAACTCCTTCTCGCCTACCTTACCGGCAAGCATAGCTTCGGCAGCTTCAACAGCGCCATAATCGTTACCCTCTTCGGCATGACTATAAACGGTATAGTTTTCAAGTTTGGCGATATCGGGGTGAACAATATACTGACCGTTGCGGGCTATAAGAACTGTATAGCCATTCTCAGAAGGCTTGGCTGCAAGAATAATCTTAGAGAGCTGAGATACTGACACGTCGACTGCCATAACGCCTACTCGCTCGCCATTCTTATCGGTTAGCGGCAAGCAGAAGTCTACCAAAGGTTCGTTCTCTGTGTCATCGCCTGTAAGAGGGTCGGTCCAGCCAATCCAGCCATTTTCCATCGGTTCGGTATACCATCTCTGCTCGGTATAAGGGCGCTTAGTGAATGTCTCAGAAGTTACAAGGTCGGTCGTTAGGTCGTTTTGGAACGCGCGACGGTGAACATAGGCCATAAACAAATCGGTATCGGGGAAATAGCCTGGTTTGAATGCTATGGCGCAACCTATGATGTTAGGATTGTTCTCTACAAGAGCACGGCTATAGGTGAACATGCGCTGCTTGTCGTCGAGATGTTCAAGCACATCGTAATAAACGTTACCTGTGGCCTGCTCAACACTAAGCAGAATGTTGTCGATACCCTGTACGGTGGCATCGAGCATGAGGTTGGCATCGCGATGAGCCTCCTCACTTAATACCTTATGCGAGTAGTAAGTCAGCACGCCAAGAGTGAGCAGAAGCAGCACCAACGTCTCGACAGCTAACTGTACATTTAGTCTGAATCTTCTACGCATTATTTATACGTCTACAAATGAAATACACAATGATGATACCGATAAGCGCAAGCAATGCAAGACCTATACCGATATAAAGGAACGGTTTGTTCAAATCGCTTATTGGTGCTATGATGGCCAACGACCATTCGAGGTTCTCTATGCCACCATAGAATACCCTTGAAGGAACACCGTCGATGTCCATATCAATGATTCCGGTTCGGCCCTCTTCGATATCCTTCAGCACCTTCTCGTCCTTAATGGTGATGTTCTTATCAGAAGGATGCAACAAGCAGGTTCCGTCTTTATAGAACACTACTGCATAGAACTCGAAATCGCGCATAAACTTGAAACGGCTGAACTGTGGTGTATAGCGGCAACGGGTAACAATACGCTCTAGCTCGGTGTTGAGCCACTCGAATGTGATATCGGCTCCACACACGCAGGCCAGACTGCCATCGAGTGTATAAAGTGGTTTTACGTAAGTACAATAGTGACCACTGATGTTTGTGCCATCGTAATAGAAATATGGATCGCTCCAGAATGCCATCTTTATATTGCGGGCACGGATGAACCAAGGCGACTTGGTGTAATCGTGGCGGGCAGAACCCACCTGAGAAACAGTATAGCCTGTGGTATCGTTATGGTGTACGTAAGGCTCGAACCATGTTCCCTTCTCGGGGAAGAAGTTTGGAACGAAGGCTGCAAAGTAACCGCGAACATCGGGGTTAAGGTCGGACTCACTCTCAAGCGCATTGATGGCTGCTTCAGGAGTAGAAAGACGTTTCTCAACTTCGTTGAACACATTATTAGCACTCATCTCGATACGACCTAAGGTACCGCCAAGCTGGGCAGAAACAGAATTCTGAACGCCCGAATAACGTCCTTGGGTCTCAACACGCATGGCTGCGCTGAATGCCATATATGACAGGCTCGTCACTAACAGAATTACTATACTTAATGACGCAAGTATATACCATGATTGCCTCTTCATGATGACTTTGATATTTTAATAGTTATAATATTTGTGCAAAAATAAGAATTTTCACGATAATATCAAAGCAACATATTGCGTTTTAACAAAAATTATAAAACAATAATCCCTGCAGCATAATAGCCACAGGGATTACCAATTATTACAATACTCTTATTTAGAAGAAGAGGTAGCGGTTATCAACTACGCCTGCCTTCTGATAGAGCTCCTGCATGAACATGCGAGCAGCCTGAGTGGCCTGCATCTGGAGCTGCTGCTCGGTCTGAGCGGCATCGAACTTAGCACCCTCGCGGTTGCTCTTCTTGAGCACCTTGAAGAGGTAAGCACCACCGTTACCCTTAACAACTGCCTTGCTGAACTCACCAGCCTTAGCTGCTGCTACAGCACCAGCAAGAGCGGGCTCTGAAGCACCAGTAGCCTGAACGAATACAGGAGCAGTGAATGTAATCTGGTTTACAGAATCGATGCGAGCGCCCTTAGCCTTAGCTGCAGCAATATCATTTACGCCAGCCAGCTTAGCCTTGATCTGCTCGAACTTCTTGTCGCGCAGAACCTCTGCCTTCAGCATATCCTTAACACTGTTGATGTCGCGATAGCCAACAGGATTGATCTTGGTGAGGGCTACAACCAACAGGTGGTCGTTGTTACCGCACTCGTACAGAGGACTAACCTCGCCAGCCTTAGCATCGAAGATCCACTTCATAGTTTCACGAGTAGAACGCAAACCAGCTACGTTGTGCTCGTAGTTGAACAGATCCTGACGTGGAGTAACCTTGAAACCGAACTTGCCGGCATTCTTCTCCATATCCTCGATAGTCTTGTTCTCGCTTACAAACTGGCTGAACTTATTGTATGCCTCAGAATAAGTAGCCTTAGAGAAGTCGATGGTGTGCTTAACAACAGCTACATCATACTTATCAACCATAGCCTTGCGAGCTGTTACCTGAAGGATGATGTTGCCCTGAGCGAACTCGAGGTTCTTAACATCGTTTACAGCCAGAGTGTTGATGGCGTTGAGGTAGTTCTTTGACTCCTCGTCCATAGCGCTGCTGTTCTCGTACATTGCAGATGTGAGCCACTGCTTTGTACCAGGCTGACCGTACTTCTGAGCGATAGTCTCGAAATCGGCACCACCCTTAAGAGCTGTGTAGATGCTATCAGCAGTCTTCTTAGCTGCCTCTACAGTAGCACCACCAACCTGAATCTGACGATACTCGATAGAGTCAGGCATCTGAGTCTTAGAGATGAGCTTAACAATGTTCAGAGTGTTATCGAAAGCTGTCTCAAATACAGCTGAAGTCTGACCAACAACCATTGAATCGAGCTTAGCAGCGATGTCAGATGGATAAGCACGCTTGGTAGCTGCAAGACCAGTGTAAGCGAACTGTGACTGAGCCTTACGAACAACCTCAGCAGGGTTAGCACCGCTCTGGAGCTTCTGAGCTGCATCGTTCATGGTGGTCATCAGAGCCTTGCGGTCGGCAGCTGAAGCTACAACCTGGAAGTCAACATACTTGATATCGCGGCTCTCTACGTCCTGCTTAAACATCTCCTTGTGCTCCTCGTACTTAGCCTTCAGATCCTTATCGTCAACCTTTACATCGTTGTCGTTGATTGAAGAGTAAGCGATAGAAGCAAGCTGGATGTCGCTCTCGGTGTTCTGACCATCGAAAGCCATCTTAGCTGAGATTGGGTTTGAGATAAGACAGTTGCTGAGAAGTGACTGATACTTCTGTGCCAGAGTCTGAGTACGCAGCTGCTTCTCGATAAACTGCCAGTACTTATAGATGGCCTGATATGACTCAGCGAGCTGTGGGTTGTTACCAGCCTTCTTATAGTCATCAAGGAACTTGGTGAGCATGGTCACATCGAAACGACCAGTCTGCTGGTTAACGAATGGAGACTGCATCAACATAGGGTTGGTGCCCTCCTTCATGATGTTCTGGAGCTCCTCGTCGGTAACAGTAAGACCGAGCTTCTCAGCCTCATTCTTGATGATCTGCTCGTTAACGTACTGACTCCATACCTGATCCTTAATCTGGTTGAGCTCTTCCTCTGAGAAGTTCTCACGGTTCTGGGTGATCTTCAGAACGTCCTGATACTCATCAACAAGAGCCTGGAACTCCTGAACATTGATTTTGTTTCCTAACACTTCGCCAATCTGCTGACGCTGCTGGTTCTTGGTTGCTTCGCAAGAACGGAAAGCTTCTTCAGCAATGAAGGCGAAAAGGCCGAGGCCAATAATGCAAACGAGGGCTACGCCTCTTTTACGGATTTTTCCTAATGCTGCCATAATGTATTTAAATTTTTAATTATTATTCATAAAACGGGTGCAAAATTAATAAATTTGTTCGAAACGACCTAATTTTTTCGTATAAATTTTGGCTATTCGGTTATGTTTAATCGCACCAACTCGATTTTTGTTGCTGTATTCTTTACTATTTTGAACTCGTAGCGGTCTATCTTCACTACCTCGTTGAGTTTAGGGAACGACTGGTATTCGTGCAGAATAAGTCCACCAAGAGTCATATATTCGTCGCTCTCAGGAAGGTCGAGGTTGAACATCTCGTTTATCTTCGTAATCTCAAGTCGGGCCGACAACATATACTCGTGGTCGTTAAGCTTCTTGGCCACATGGTTAGTATTGTCGTGCTCGTCTTCAATCTCGCCTGTAATCTCCTCCATGATATCCTCGAGCGAAACAAGTCCGCTGGTACCTCCAAACTCGTCTACAACCACTGCCAGCGAGCGTTTCTGCTGCATCAACTGAGTCATCAGTTTTGATGCAAGCATAGTCTCGGGCACAAACGAAATCTCGCGGATGATACCCGCCAGATCACTTGGATTGTGGAACAAGTCGGACGAGTGAACATAGCCGATTACATGGTCGATATCCTCGTGAAAAACAAGAATCTTAGAGTGGCCGCTCTCGATGAACACCTGCTTGAGCTGCTCGATGGTAGAAGTATCCTCTACGGCATCAATCTCGGTACGAGGAACCATACAGTCGCGTATCTTGGTATCTGAGAAATCAAGCGCGTTCTGGAATATCTTTACTTCCTCTTCAATCTCGTCTTCGTTATCGGCATTATCAATACTATCCTGCACCAGATAGTCGAGGTCGACCTTAGTAAACTCCTTCTCTTCGCCAGCGCTCTTCATGCGTATGCCCACAAGGCGCAACAAGCCTTTAGAAAGCAGTGTGGCGAAACGCGAAATGGGATAAAGAACCACGTAGCATATCCACGCAGGAACGGCAAACACCGTGAGCAGCGTGTTAGGATTGTTCTTGAATATAGATTTTGGAAGGAACTCGCCTGTAAACAGCACAACGAGTGTAGACAGCAGTGTGTCGCATGTTACCCTTACGCCATCGCTAAGCGGTTCAAACAGAGTGGAATCGAAGAGTTTGGCAAACAGGATACCATATATTACCAGCGAGATATTGTTTCCTACCAGCATGGTAGAAACAAAGTTATTGGGATGCTGATAGAAGGTCTTGATTATTCGCTGAGAGAAGCGGTTCTTCTCGCGATCCATCTCAGCACGCAGGCGGTTTGACGATACAAAAGCTATCTCCATGCCAGAGAAGAAGGCAGAGAAGAGCATCGAAACCAATAGCCATATAATCAGTGATGTCATTGTCCGGTCCTCCTGTGCTTCTGTAATTGCTGACGCATGGGCTGAGGTGCCTGAACAGTGTCCTGCTTGGCATCCTTCTTATCCTTTTCTTCGTCTTTGCTCTCGCCAGTCATATCCTCGCGGGTAAACGATCCCTTAGAGTTCGACACGGTGTAGTGTGTCATACGCTCGTCAGAAAGGAAATAGGTTCCTTCCATATTACGCTCAGGCGTGGTAACTTTTGAGAACACATTCGAATAAAGCTCATGACGTATGCCATCCCAGTAAAGTTCTTCGCTCTCGTAAAGAAGTCCGTTGATGTTACGTATCTTGACGCGGCCACGAAGATGCCAAAGTTTCTTCTGGTCGTAATACCATGCTGTATCGGCCTGGATATAAGCCTGAACATGGAATTTCTCGTCGAACTGTTCGAAGAATACGCCCTTCTCGAATGTCCAGCGCGAAGGGTTCTTAACGGTGTTCACATCCCAGCGCTCGGTGATGATTTTATATTTGATAACACCACTGTCGCTGATAAGCGTGTTGACACCATACGACGTCATTACCGAAGCTGAATCGCGGTCGCGGATGGCAGGAGCCGTATGCTCTTGTACGTCATTACAACCGGATAATATCATCGCCGCAAACGCAGCGATGGCTATTATTCTACCTTCCACTTTGCAAACCATCTCTCGTTGAATGTAAATCCGATATTCAAACGGAACATGTTCTCCTTAATCATGTTATCGGCCGAACGATGAACATACTGACCGCTGATATGAAGAACTGAACGGTTGTTATAGCCATTCATGATGGGGATTCCGAAACCAAGGCTGGCAGAGAGCTCCTTAGGACCTTCCTTACCGTTTATATAATAATAAGGTGTTGCCATACCTACACCTGCGCGATACTGTATGCGCTTAAAGATGCTACGTGCCATTGGGTTTGGAGTCCACTCACCACCAACATTTAAGCGATAGCTATCCTTTAGCAGACCCGACTTGAGGGCGTAGACACCACTGGTGTAAGAAGGAAAGTCGACACTACCCCACTTCTGGATATGAAGATCGGCACCCACACGGAGATTGCGTGCATGATTATATGCGATACCGAAACCGAATGTGGTAGGAATGCTCAAACCGTCGGCAATCTTATAGAGGGTGGTATCGGCCTTACCGATAGTTGTCTTTACATTGGTGATAATGCACTCAGGATCAGACTTGAGTGAATGACCAGGCGACCATGTGGCAGCAAGTGTAAGATTATCGTTCTTGCTGAGTGGCAACTCAAACTGAGCACCGAAGTCGAGCTTATAGTTGCTTATGCTGGCTCTGTATTCCTTAGTAAGAATACTCAGATTAGACGACTCTACAGTACCCATGGCGCGGTTGTAATCGCCCCACAGATATGAGATGTTTACACCCAATGACAAAGGCTTGATGGGACGGAAACCTGTACCGATGTAAAGCTGGTGCAATCCACCATCACCCGTATATTCAGATGCAACATTTGTTTTTTCTTTGTCAGAAAGAACACCTGACACCAAATAATCGTAGCCAATATTAGAATAAGGCAGAACTCCGAAAGAGATACCTACATTCTTAAAAGCACGGAATAGCGCTGTTACATAGTCGAAACCGCCACTCTTACCATTAAACTTTTTGCCATTCTCGTTATAATTGGTTATCTGACCCGACATACCGGCATCGAAAAGGAATGTAAGCGAATCAATCGAAGAATACGAAGCAGGGTTCATGGGGTTAACCTCATTACCACGACGCATGGCGAGGCCTACGCCGTTCATACCCTTATTGAAACTTACACTCTGGTCGGTAAGATCGCCTAAGCCAAACTGGCTGTAGGGAGAGTTAGTGTTGCTCTGAGCAAAAGCCGATGTCGTTAAGGTTGCCAAAACGAAACTGGCGAGAATCTTATTCATATTTTATACTTTAATTCTATTGAAAAACATTTCAGCGTGCAAAATTATCAAAAAAAAACCGAAGTAATGGCTTTTTCTTCGAAAATATAAGTTATTTTTGCATCGTGAAACATTTAGAAAAGAAAATTAAGAGGTTCTTGACTGTTGCTATCTTACTGACAGTCAGCAACATAAGCCCCATATTTGCACAAAATGATGCAAAACAGGTTTATTACGGTTCCGACTCCATCGAACACAAATTCGACCCGATGGACTCGGTTGAAGTGAGTTTATTGACTTGTTCGCCCCACGAAGAGATCTATAGTTTGTATGGTCATTCGGCACTGCGATGGCATAGCGGCGAACAGGATATTGTGTTCAACTGGGGCATGTTCAGTTTCAACAAACCCTACTTTGTGTTGCGATTCGTGTTCGGACTAACCGACTATGAGTTGGCAGCCTATCCCTACGACACCTTTTGGCCCTACTACCAGAAATGGGGCAGCAGCATTACCGAACAGGTTCTGAACCTTACCAACGACGAGAAACGCAAGCTCCAGATGGCTTTGATTGAGAATCTCAAGCCTGAGAACAAGGTATATCGTTATAACTTCTTCTACAACAACTGCTCTACCAAGCCACGCGATGTTATAGAACAAAGCATCGAGGGCAAGGTGGTATACAACGAGCGTGAGGGTTTCGAGCCCACGTTCAGAGAAATGGTGCGCGAGTGCAACAGGAATCATCTGTGGGCGAAGTTCGGCAACGACATGCTGTTAGGACTAAAGGCCGACCTGAAGACAAACCGCGCCGAACAGGAGTTTCTGCCATTGAATCTGATGGTTGACTTCCTCAATGCGCAGATATATAAGGATGGCCAATACCGCCCGCTGGTAAAAGAGACCAGAGAGCTTGTATCACCAGGAGTGCAGAGAATAGAGCCCGACTTTATCCTTACTCCAACAGAGGTTGCATTAATACTGCTTGCAATATCGTTAGCGATAGCCGTTTACGAATGGCGCCGCAAGAAGATAGCCCGCTGGTGGGACGTACTGCTGATGACCATACAAGCACTGGTTGGCGTGATACTCACAGTGATGTTATTCTCTCAGCATCCTACCACATCGCTGAATCTGAACCTGCTACTGTTCAACCCACTGCCGCTGCTGTTCATTCCAGCCATCATCAAAGGCAAGCGCAACACTTGGCGCAAGCTGCAACTAACCATGCTCCTATTGTTTGCCATTGGCGGCATTTTCCAGAGCTATGCCGAAGGAATGTGGATTGTGGCACTATGTTTGCTGATACGTTGTAAGAAATGAAGAATAGATATCTATACGTCACCCTGCTTACGATGCTGGCTCTCAGCACGCAAGCTCAGGCACAGAAGGGAGTAAGCCCACGATTGGTAGTGAATATCACTATCGATCAGTTGAGGAATGACTACCCCACTCTGTTCGACGATGGATTAATCTATGAACAAGGTTTCTATCCCTATAACGATGTAGACTTGTCGTCTGCCATTTCGTCAGTCATCACTGGCACATCGCCTTTCTATCACAACATCACTGGCGACAAATGGCTTAACCGCAATTCGCTGCAGACCGTAACCGCTACTCCCGAAAACATCGCCGTATCAACCCTTAGCGACGAGCTGAAGGTGGCCACCAAGGGCGAAGGAAAGGTGTGTGCGGTAGCTGTAAAAAAAGAGACAGCAGCGCTTGCGTCAGGACACAACGTTGACCGCATTATCTGGAACGATAATAAGAAGAAAAAGTGGAACGCTATCAACTTGACCGACAAGGCGTTGCAACTTCTTGCTGAAGAAGAGCTTGGACAAGACTCCATCCCCGATCTGCTTCTGTTATCGTACGATACAAAAGACCAGAATAAATCTGACGATACTACACTCGACAACGCTCTCGTAAAGCTTGTTCGCGAGATAGAGAATCTTATTGGTAAAGAGAACGCACTGTTCGTTGTAACGTCAACAGGTTATACCGAAGAGAACTTCTCGGAATATGCCAAATACAACATCCCCACAGGCGTGTATTACACCAACCGCACTGCCAATCTGCTGAACATGTACCTCGGAGCACTCTGGGGTCAGGGCAAGTACGTAGAGGGATCATACCGCAATCAGCTTTACCTTAATCATCAGCTGCTCGAGGGAAAGCGCATAGCCCTTACCGACGCCATTAACAAGTCGAAGGAGTTCCTGCTGCAGATGTCGGGCGTAAAGCGTGTAGACACCCATCTGTACGAGCAGAATATAGGCGACCTTGTGGTTGAACTCGCCCCAGGCTGGAAGATGCAGAACGACGACACTCACGAGCAGATACAAGTAAAGAAACAACTTGCATATTTCCCCATTATATTCTATGGTGCCAACGTACCTGCAGAAAAGGTAAAGACACCAGTAAGCATTGAGCGAATTGCACCTACAATTGCCAAGACAATTCGCATCCGCGCACCTAATGCATGTATGACTACACCTCTTTTTTAATAAAAAGGCTTGGTTGTTACAATTATTTTTTGTAATTTTGCCGCCGTTTTAACATTAGTCATACACAAACATTAGTAAAAAAGTAACATTAAAATATGAATTTCAACAAAATCTTGAAGTCGCTGTTTGGTGATAAGTCCTCACGCGACATGAAACTCATCCAGCCACTCGTAGAGCAGGTAAAGGCTGTTTATCCCGAGGTGCAGAAGCTGGATAACGATGCACTGCGTGCACGCACCAAAACATTACAACAACAGGTACAGAACTCTGCCAACGAGCAGAAAAAGCGTATCGAGGAGTTAAAGGCAACCATCGAGAATACACCTATCGACGAGCGTGCCGATATCTTTGCCCAGATCGATAAAATCGAGAAGGAAGTACTGGAAATCTACGAAGGTGCCCTCAACGAGGTCATGCCCGAGGTGTTCGCCATCGTTAAAGAGACAGCACGCCGATTTGCTGAGAACGAGGAGACTATCGTTACAGCAAACGATTTCGACCGTGAGTTGGCTGGTGATCCCAAGAAAGACTTCATCACTATCGATGGCGATAAGGCTATCTACCACAACCACTGGACAGCAGGAGGAAACGACCTGAAGTGGGAAATGGTACACTACGATGTTCAGCTGTTTGGTGGTGTGGTTCTGCATCAGGGGAAGATTGCCGAGATGGCAACTGGTGAGGGTAAGACACTTGTGGCTACCCTGCCTGTATTCCTGAATGCCCTTACTGGTAACGGTGTTCACGTAGTAACAGTGAACGACTATCTGGCCAAGCGTGACTCAGAGTGGATGGGTCCTCTCTATATGTTCCATGGTCTGAGTGTAGACTGTATCGACAAGCATCAGCCAAACTCAGAGGAGCGCCGCAAGGCTTATCAGGCCGATATCACCTTTGGTACCAACAACGAGTTCGGTTTCGACTATCTGCGCGACAACATGGCCATTTCGCCAGCCGACCTGGTACAGCGCGCACATAACTACGCCATCGTCGATGAGGTCGACTCTGTGTTGATCGACGATGCCCGTACACCTCTTATCATCTCTGGTCCTATCCCCAAGGGCGACGACCAGATGTTCGAGGAGTATCAGCCACTGGTTGAGAAGCTGGTAGGCGTTCAGCGCCAGTTGGCCACCCAGTATCTGGCTGATGCCAAGACCCTGATTGCCGAAGGTAACAAGCTGATGGAGGCTGGCAACAAGAAGGATGGTCAGGAGAAGCTGGATGCAGGTTTCCTGTCGCTCTACCGTTCGCACAAGGCTATGCCAAAGAACAAGCCACTCATCAAGTTCCTCTCTGAGGAAGGCATCAAGAGCGGTATGCAGAACACTGAGAACATCTACATGGAGAACAACAACCGCCGTATGCCTGAGTGCGTGGAGCCTCTGTATTTCGTGGTTGATGAGAAGATGAACTCTTGCGACCTTACCGATAAGGGTACAGCATGGCTTGCTAATCAGGTAAACGATAACGAACTCTTTGTATTGCCCGATATCACCACCGAGCTTTCTGCACTTGAGGCCGAGACAGGTCTGACCGATCAGGAGCGTCTTGACAAGAAAGACGAGCTGATGAGTCACTACGCCGTTCAGAGCGAGCGTGTTCACACCCTGCAGCAGCTGCTCAAGGCCTACTGCATGTTCAACAAGGACGATGAGTATGTAGTGATTGACGGCGAGGTGAAGATTGTTGACGAGCAGACCGGCCGTATCATGGAAGGTCGCCGTTGGAGCGATGGTCTGCACCAGGCTGTTGAGGCCAAAGAGCACGTAAAGGTTGAGGCAGCTACCCAGACCTTTGCCACCATCACCCTGCAGAACTACTTCCGTATGTATCACAAACTCTCGGGTATGACCGGTACAGCTTCTACCGAGGCTGGTGAGTTCTGGGATATCTACAAGCTCGATGTAGTTGAGATACCAACAAACCGTCCTGTCATCCGTAACGACCAGGACGACCGCGTATATAAGACAGCTCGCGAGAAGTATAAGGCTGTTATCGACGAGGTTGTAAAGATGCGTAATGCAGGCCGCCCAACCCTGATTGGTACCACATCGGTAGAGATTTCAGAGTTGCTGAGCCGCATGCTCGATATGTATGTTAATCCTGAAACTGGTAAGCGCGAGGGTATCCCCCACCAGGTGCTGAATGCTAAGCTGCACCAGAAGGAAGCCGACATCGTAGCACTGGCCGGACAGAGCACCAACGGTAAGGGTGCCGTAACCATCGCCACCAACATGGCTGGTCGTGGTACCGATATCAAGCTGTCGCCCGAGGTGAAGGCCGCTGGTGGTTTGGCCATCATCGGTACCGAGCGCCACGAGAGTCGTCGTGTCGACCGTCAGCTTCGTGGTCGTGCCGGACGTCAGGGTGACCCAGGTTCTTCTGTCTTCTATGTATCACTCGAGGACAAGCTGATGCGTCTGTTCGCTTCTGAGCGCATTGCATCGGTTATGGACCGCCTTGGATTCAAGGATGGCGAGATGATTGAGAGCCCAATGATTTCGAAGAGCATTGAGCGCGCCCAGAAGAAGGTTGAGGAGAACAACTTCGGTATCCGTAAGCGTCTGATTGAGTACGATGATGTGATGAACAAGCAGCGTACCGTTATCTACGAGAAGCGCCGCCACGCCCTGATGGGTGAGCGTATCGGCATGGATATTGCCAACATCATCTGGGATCGCGTTGTTAACATCATAGAGAACTCTGGCGACTATCAGGGTTGCAAGGAGGAGTTCCTGCATGTGCTCTCAATGGAGGTTCCATTCACCAGCGAGGAGTATATCAATCAGCCTCGCGAGGTGCTGCACGAGAATGCCTTCCAGGCAGCCATCGGCAACTTCAACCGCAAGACTGAGCGCATACAGACTGTAGCACAGCCTATCATCAAGCAGGTTTACGAGGCTCAGGGTTCTATCTACGAGCGCATCATGGTGCCCATCACCGATGGTCGCAAGATGTACCAGATTCCATGCAACCTGAAGGAGGCTTACGAGAGCGACTGCAAGAGTATCGTCAAGGAGTTTGAGAAGAGCATCCTGCTCCACATCATCGACGACAGCTGGAAGGAGAATCTGCGCCAGCTCGACGAGTTGAAGCACTCTGTACAGAATGCCTCTTACGAGCAGAAGGATCCTCTGCTGATTTTCAAGCTCGAGAGTGCCAAGGTTTGGGACGAGATGATCAACGAGATGTACAACCGTATCTGCTCAATCCTCACCCGCAGCGGTATCCCCGAGATGCAGCAGCAGGTTCAGGAGGCCGCTCCCGAGCAGCCCACTCAGCGCCAGCAGTATGTAGAGAGCAAGCAGGAGGTAGAGCAGCTTGTAGACCGCAATCAACAGGCAGCCGCTCAGCACGACACGCGCGCTCAGCAGAACCACCAGCCTATCGTTAAGGATAAGCTACCCGGACGTAATGATCCATGTCCCTGTGGCTCTGGCAAGAAGTTTAAGAACTGTCACGGAAAAGGAATCGTTTAATAACTTACACTCATGATAACCATAACCAATTTGAAAAAGGCGTTTGGCAAGACCGTTGCCTGCGACATCGAGAACTTCACAGTTAACGATGGCGATATGTTAGGTCTTGTGGGTAATAACG
Organism: uncultured Prevotella sp.; assembly: GCA_902800365.1. Lineage (GTDB taxonomy): Bacteria > Bacteroidota > Bacteroidia > Bacteroidales > Bacteroidaceae > Prevotella. The sequence goes on from CADCEF010000002.1 coordinate 14,269, forward strand.
GTGCTGGTAAGACTACGCTCTTCCGCATGCTTCTCGACCTGCTGAAACCCGATGAGGGCGAGGTAGCGCTCGATGGCATCACCCCCGCTGCCAGCGAGGAGTGGAAAGCATCTACCGGCTCATACATCGACGAGGGGTTCCTCATCGATTTCCTCACACCTGAGGAGTATTTTGCCTTCATCGGCAAGATTACCAATATGACTCAGGCTCAGGTTGACGAACGCCTGAAGGATTTTGAGCGTCTTGCCGCTGGCGAGATCTTTGGTCAGAAAAAGCTGATTCGCAACCTCTCTGCTGGTAACAAGCAGAAGGTGGGTATCATCTCAGCCTTGTTCAATCGTCCTAAATTGGTGATTCTCGACGAACCTTTCAACTTCCTCGACCCTTCGAGCCAGAACACACTCAAGCACGTGCTTACCGATTATAATAAGGAAACAGGTGCTACTATTCTGGTTTCAAGCCACAACCTCGCCCACACTATCGACATCTCTAACCGCATCGCACTGCTGGAGAAAGGTCACATCGTTCGCGACTTGGCTAACGAGGGCGGAAGCGCCAAAGCAGAACTCGAAAATTACTTCGAAACAGAATAACCTATCATCATTTTTAGGTATTTTATAAAAACTTGCGGCCTTTGCAATCGGGTTGCAAGTTTTTTTATGTATCTTTGCACTCAAAATAAATTGAGTGATGAAACTATCAGAGTTAAAGACAGGCGAAAAAGGTATTATAGTAAAGGTATTGGGCCACGGCGGATTCCGCAAGCGCATCATCGAGATGGGCTTTATTCGCGGACAGGAGGTAGAGGTTCTGCTCAACGCTCCGCTCCAAGACCCCGTTAAATACAAGCTGATGGGCTATGAAGTGTCGCTTCGCCATCAGGAAGCTGATAATATAGAGGTGGTATCGGCCGATACACCGCTTGAGGCTACCAGCTTTAACCTCGCTACCGATACCAACCGCCATGAAGACGACTATCTGCATCACGCCGCCATGAAGGAGCGCCGCACCATTAATGTGGCCCTCGTGGGTAATCCTAACTGCGGAAAAACATCGCTGTTCAATTTCGCATCAGGCGCTCATGGTCACGTCGGCAACTACTCTGGTGTTACTGTCGATGCCACCGAGGCACATGCCTCTATGTTCGGCTACGAGTTCAACATCACCGACCTTCCTGGCACTTACTCTCTCTCTTGCTACTCGCCCGAGGAGCTATACGTGCGCGAACATCTTACAGAGAAGATGCCCGATGTGGTCATCAACGTTGTCGATGCATCAAATATCGAGCGCAACCTTTATCTCACCACTCAGCTGGTCGACATGAATATACGCATGGTGTGCGCCTTAAACATGTACGACGAATTTGAGCGCCGAGGCGATCATGTAAACATCGACACACTCAGCACCCTGTTTGGTACTCCTATGATACCCACCTCGTTCAAAAACGGCATGGGCGTAAAAGAACTGTTCCGTGCGGTGATTCAGGTTTACGAGGGCACCAGCAAGTTCTCGCGCCACCTCCACATCAACTACGGACATGAGATTGAGGCCGGTATCTCGCACATTCAGAAATACCTGAAGGCCGACGAGCATATCACCCAGCACTACTCTACCCGATACCTCGCGCTAAAGTTGCTTGAGCACGATAGTCAGGTGCTCGACTACCTGGGTAAGCACATGGCTGGCGAAGACCGCCTGCACGACTTCCACAACCTTGCCACCGAGCGCGATAAAGCCTCGGCGCGCGTAAAGGAAGAAACGGGCAGCGATTCAGAGACGGCCATCATGGACGCCAAATACGGTTTTATCAATGGTGCTCTGAAAGAGGCCCAATTCAAGACCGGTCATAAAAAAGATACCTATCAGGTAACCCATACCATCGACAATATCCTGTCGCACCGCTACTTCGGGTTCCCCATATTCTTTCTGATACTCTACGTCATGTTCCAAACCACCTTCTCGCTCGGTCAATACCCCATGGACTGGATAGATGAAGGCGTGGCCTGGCTTGGCGACAAGATAAGCGAAGGCATGACCGACGGTCCGCTCAAAGCCATGCTCGTTGATGGAGTCATAGGTGGTGTAGGCAGCGTCATCGTGTTCCTGCCACAGATATTGATACTCTATTTCTTCATCTCGCTGATGGAAGATTCAGGCTATATGGCCCGAGCAGCCTTCATCATGGATAAGCTCATGCACAAGATGGGCCTTCACGGCAAGTCGTTCATTCCCCTCATCATGGGCTTCGGATGCAATGTTCCAGCCATCATGGCCACTCGCACCATCGAGAGCCGCCGTTCGCGCATCATCACCATGATGATACTGCCGTTCATGAGCTGTTCTGCCCGCCTGCCTATCTACATCATGATAGCCGGCACCTTCTTCTCGCTGCAGTATCGCTCTTGGGTACTGCTGTCACTCTATGCCTTCGGCATTCTCATGTCGGTTGTTGTCAGCAAGATATTCTCTGTGTTCGTCATCAAAGGCGAAGACACCCCATTTGTGATGGAGCTTCCCCCCTATCGCTGGCCCACACCAAAAGCCATCTGGCGCCACACCTGGGAGAAGGGAAAAGAGTATCTTAAGAAGATGGGAGGCATCATCCTGGTGGCTAGCATCATTGTCTGGGCATTGGGCTACTTCCCCCATAACGATGCCCTACCACGCGAGCAGCAGCAAGAGCAGAGCTACATCGGTCGTATGGGTAAGACTATCGAGCCCGTGTTTGCGCCACAGGGGTTCAACTGGAAGCTCGATGTGTCGCTCATCTGCGGCGTTGGTGCCAAGGAGATAGTAGCCTCGTCAATCGGCGTGCTGTATAGCGGCGACGACTCTTTTGGCGACGACGATGAGTTCAGCGACGACAACGAGAAGTACACCCACCTGCGCCAGATGATGATTCAGGATGGCATCACCCCTCTTGCCGCCTACGCCTATCTCATATTCATTCTGCTCTACTTCCCCTGTATTGCCACCATAGCCGCCGTCAAAAACGAGACCGGCTCATGGCGCTGGGCAAGCTTTGCCGCCATCTACACCACCGCCGTAGCCTGGGTGGCAAGTATGGCGGTATTCCAAATCGGCAGTTTAATATTAAGCTAAATGCTTAGAACATGAAAACGAAACGCAGCGAGGCGTAGAGCTGGATGGCCAGAATGTAGACAATAATAAGTGAAGAGCTTTGGCGGATGCCATAGGTGAGGATGTCGATAACATCCTCGCCTGTTTTTTTATGACCCGACATCATTCCGTAGACAACGGAGAACAGGGTGACGCCGAAACATACAATGGGAAGAATGCTGCGGCTGAAGGCCGAAGGGAACAGACTGCCCTTGGCCGACAGCAGGATGGCATGAGGCATGAGTGTGAGTAAGCAGATGACGAGAGCATAAAGGGCAAGGAACACGCAAGCCACACGCAAGGCTAACTTGTCGCGGAACGACATCGGGCCCTTGTTGCGGAATAACGACACTACCCCACTCTGCACCACGCTACCTACAGCTATGAGAAGAAGTAATAGCCATGCTAACAAGGGACTGGCAATAATATCGGAGAAGCCACCTACAAACCAGCGGATTCCCTCGGAAGAAAGCATAGAGCGAACACCTTCTAACTTCATGGCCGACATAAGCCACGACACTATGACCAGAACGCTCTCGGCCACCAATAGTCCCAAGCACAAACGGCTACTCTTCATCGGCTTCAAGATTATCAATATCTAACACGCGCAACTCTAAGGCACGGACTACCAGGCGGGTGGCATTGACACCGCTGGTACCCTCGGGGAAGAGCTTCTGGATAAGCTCGTTCTGGCGCTTCTCAAGGCTCTTTACGCCGAAAGGCATTCCGCGCAGACCGGTAATCTGCTCTTTGGTATAGCCCAAAGCCAGGTGGCGAAGGAAACGCTCGTCGTACTCGTCGATCTCATAGTTTACAATGGCCTCCTGCTTTACAAGCTCGCCACTGACGGCGCGCTTGAAGCGCTCTACAATCTTGGCGAGGATGGGCTCGTTGAAAACCAGCTGCTTGCCGTCCATAACGGCCATAACATCGCGGCGGGTGAGCAGTTCGCCGGTCTTAAGAATGATACCGTCGGCACCTGCATCGAGCACATCTACCCAGAGTTTCTCGTTAAGTATCTCGCCTGTGAATATCAGAACCTTAACCTCGGGGTGGAGCTCCTTGGTGTGACGGCAGATTTCTACGCCCACGGTGGTAGAACCGCCCAGTCCAAGGTCGAGCAGCACGAGATCGGGAATCTGCTGCTTGAGCAGTTTCCAATAGGCCTGCTCGTTCTCGGCAGTGCCTATAACCTCGGCCTCGGGTATATCGTTCTTTACTATTCCCAATGTGCCTTTAAGCTCCAGGGGCACATCCTCTACTATTATTACTTTGAAATTTTCCATACGCTTGGTAGTGTTATAATCATAAATGTTGTTTCGTCTTGAATGGTGGCATAAATACCGCAGCCACGGCGGTTGGTGGCCTCACCAAGGTCGCGAACTATCTGGCGGCATAGCAGATAAGGCAGATGATCCTTGGAGGGAGTGAACAGCTCAGCTGCCTCCTTGTCGGATATCTTAAGTGCGGGCATGGGCACGCGTACCTCTACATATCCGTCATCGCGCTTGGTGTATTCGGGCTTGAGTTTCTCGCCTGCTATCTTGCGCAGAATATCGAAGAGATAGCGCACAAGGGTCTCATCGCCAAGAATGTCGTGGTGCAGATGTTTCAGGTGCAGGCGGGTGCGCTCTGTTTGCTTCAGGGCCTGTTCGCTAAGCACTCCGTAGAGTTCGCGATAGTATGTGGCAACCTCGCCTAACGACTCCATATCGCCGCCATCGAGCAACTGCTGAATGCGCGAGGGGTAATACATGGTCTCGTGCTTAAGTGCAGAAAGGCAGTTGTCGAGCACAGAATTGGATACGTGCAGGTTACTATCGTCGAGCTCGGCACGGCGCAGATCATCGTCGAGCAGTTCCAGATCGGTGCGGCGCTGCTGCTCCTGCATGAACCGCTCGTAGAGACGATGTCGATAGTACAGCAGATAATATGCGGGCACAATGGCTATGAGCAGCAGAACAAGAAGGATAATAGCGATGGTCTGGTTGGTTTGCGACTGCTGCATGTTGGCACAATATTCGCCCAACGTGTCGTCGGCCGACATCTCCTTAAACAGCTGCGTGTAGATCTTGTTGTTGTAGCTATAGAGCTGCCACTTGTGGAGCGCCAAAGCGGCCACAGCACTCTCGTTACGAATATCGAGAATAATGTGATAGTTAGTTTGCAGGCTATCGTGGAACCATTTAATCTCAGGTGGCATGAGCGAGAGGTTTCCCAACTGTCGCATCAGGTATTTTCCGTTGGGTTCCAGCTCAAGATAGTGCTTGTTGAGATAGTAGCGACACAGGTCGGCAAACTCGAGCGTCTTCTCGTACTCGCCATTGATATTGCAGAAGTAGGCGCTATCGGAGTAGATGCTGGCCATGCCAAGGGCATCGATTTTATCAGGCTGTGCCTGAACGGCAGAGAACGAGCTGCAGAGGGTGAGCAGCAGAACGATGGTGCGGGCGATGCCCTTGGGCAAGCGAAAGAAGAGTTTCGAACCCTTGCCTAAAGTGCTGGACGCGCCGATGTGGCAGACGCTGAATATCTGACTTATCTTGCGATATTTCTCGATGATGCCCTTGCAGTTAAGGAGTCCGAATCCGTGTCCGCCCTCAATCTTATGGTCGAACAGATGTTCAAGCTGCTCGTTGGTCATTCCCTTGCCGGTATCCTCTACTTCAATCTCAACGTAGTCGGCTTCTACCCTCGCCTTCACATCTACACGTCCACCGTTATCGGTAAACTTACGAGCATTGTCGGCAAGAGTGTTCAGCATAAACAGAGTAAGCACTTTGTCGGCCTTTACAACAGAGTCGGTAGGCTCTACATTAAGCTCAACACCTTTCATCTGGAACGACTTCCTACCCTTGGACAACACATCGAACAGGGGCTGCAGCTGGAAGCTCTCTATATGCAGGCTAAGCTCGCCCTGCTGAAGCTGTATCCAATAGGTAAGCACCTCGTTATACTCGTTTATCTTGTTGAGCAGCTCGCTTATGTATTGTATGCGATCCTCGCGATTGCCGTCGTCGAGGCGAGAAACCTCATGAATCATGCGATCGATGAAAGGAGTGATATTGCATATAAGCGACACCTTGGCACGCTGCTCGAGATTCTTTCGCTCGTTCTTCTCAACCTGCAATAACTTTGCGGCCAGTTGCTCGCTCTTCTGCTCGTAAAGGTTATCGGGCTCCTGGGTCTTCGACTGTTTTTTGTTTAGGTGATTGAACAGCCACAGCGAGAATAGCAACAGCACAATGGCCAGAATAACAGCTATAAGCATCATGTTAAGCTTTTCCTGCTGCTTCTCGTACTGATAGGCACGTGCCTCAAGCTGGCGGTCCTGTCGAGTTGTCTCTTGCAGGTCGAGATACATATTGCGGTTCTCGTCGCTCAGCTGCTTATTATCGATAGCTGCATAGGCCACACTAAGCTGTTCGCGTATAGAAGCAACCAGATCGGGAGCCTGGTTGATGATGCTATCGTTGAGGGCCTGTTCGAGATTGAAGAGTGCCGACTCATAGTCGCCTATCTGGCGGAAGCAAGATGCTAATGTACGATAGGCTCCTGAAATCTGATAGACATCGCCGTAGCGCTCGAAAATCTCAAGCGCGTTCTCGGCAAGGAATCCAGGAAGAATCTCTTCATCTACACCCACTGGGTTTATGAACTTCATAGCAGGAAGATTATCCATCATCAACTGCTGGCGCGACTCAGGGTCCATAAGATGCTCGCTTAAGGCCTCTAATGCCTGACCTGCAAAGAAGGAGTATCCACCCTTACGTGCTGTAAGGAAACAGCGCATAAGCTTATCGAACTCAAGCTGGTTTATCTCCTCCTGGGTGCCTTTGGTGATGATTCCTCCAGCGCCAATATTGTAAAGATAGTTGAGATATTGTGCACTATCTTTCTGCACCTCGTTCTCATCGATTGCCGATAACGCCTTTATGGATTGCTGCTCCAAACCTACATAGTAATAATAGGTGGAGTTGACAATGGCATATTCTGTTTCAGCATAAAGCAGTTGCTTAAGGTCGCGCTCGTTTAACTGCTCACGCTCTTCTTTTATTCTACTCAATGTGCGGTTTGCCATCTCGCGATATTCGTGGAACTCACGATTCCTTGAACGACGCTGACAGAGGCGCATCTGCTGCACGTAGCTAATAAGCTGTTGTATCTGATTATCAGTGGTTTCTACGGCTTGGTTCAATTGTTTTTCAGCATCATCATAGCGCATTCTAACTATATTAACAAAGGCCATATTGTTAAGCGCCTCGGCACGGCCTGCATCGTAATCCGCTGCAAGTTCATAAGCCTTAAGAGCCAAAGTTTCGGTAGAGTCGATGTCACGATAGTGATAGGCATAGGACTTGCCGTTGAGCTTATCCACTGCTTGCCTATCAGAGCGAGAACACGCTGACAAGAGTATGGTTGATAGTATGAATAGCCAGATTCTCATGTGTTAGTTAGTAAAAAAAAGTAGCCACCCTCGCCATATTACGAGGGAGGCTATTTTAATTATGCACGAGCCTTTGCAATGTAACCGAGAGCCTCGCGGCACTTGTCGGTAATATACTGCCAATCGCAAGCCTTCACCTTATCGCCAGGGAAGAGCTTTGAGCCCATACCAACGCAGAATACGCCCGCCTTGAACCACTTAGTAAGGTTCTCCTCATCGGGCGATACTCCACCTGTTACCATAATCTTTGACCAAGGCATTGGGGCCTTAAGACCCTTAACCATGTTTGGTCCGACAACATCGCCTGGGAAAATCTTGGTGAGATCGCAACCCAGCTCCTGAGCCTTACCAATCTCGCTTACTGTCATACAACCTGGGCAGTAAGGCACCAAACGGCGGTTACATACAGGAGCAACATCGGGGTTGAACAGCGGACCAACCACGAAGCAGGCGCCAAGCTGCAGATACAAACCAGCTGTAGGAGCATCGACAACCGAACCTACACCTACTGCCAACTCAGGGCACTCCTTATCGGCCCACTTAACCAGTTCGCCAAACACCTCGTGAGCAAAGTCGCCACGATTAGTAAACTCGAATGCGCGCACGCCACCATCGTAGCAGGCCTTTACCACATTCTTACATACCTCAAGATCCTTATTGTAGAAGACGGGCACCATTGGTGCTTCAGCAATCTTCTGCATTACTGCTATTTTATCAAATTTTGCCACGGCTATTATTTTACTATTTGACAATTTACGATTTTGCTATTTAGCGCTGAACGCGGCCATTTGCGTTACCACCTGCGAGAGCCTCAACTTCCTCTACAGATACAAGGTTGAAGTCGCCATTAATGGTGTGCTTAAGAGCCGATGCTGCAACAGCAAACTCGAGAGCCTCGCCCTGAGTCTTCTTAGTGAGCAGACCGTGGATGAGTCCGCCAGAGAATGAGTCGCCACCACCAACACGGTCGATAATTGGGTTAATCTCATATCGCTTGCTCTGATAGAACTCCTTACCATCGTAGATAAGAGCCTTCCAGCCATTATAAGTAGCGCTGTAGCTCTCGCGAAGAGTTGAAACGACATACTTGAATCCGAACTCCTGCATCATCTGCTTGAAGATGCCCTCATATCCGGCTGCATCAGTCTGTCCACCCTCAACATCAGCATCGGGCTTGAATCCGAGACAGAGTTCTGCATCCTCCTCGTTTCCGATACAAACGTCTACATATTTCATAAGTGGGCGCATGATACTGATGGCCTTCTCGCTGGTCCACAGCTTCTTGCGGAAGTTAAGGTCGACAGACACAGTAACTCCGTGACGCTTGGCAGCCTCACAAGCCAACTTTGTGAGCTCGGCAGCCTTATCGCTGATGGCTGGTGTGATGCCACTCCAGTGGAACCACTGAGCACCCTCCATCACCTTGTCGAAATCAAAGTCATCGGGAGTTGCCTCGGCTATAGATGAGTGAGCACGGTCGTATATAACCTTTGAAGGGCGCATAGAAGCACCTGTCTCTGCATAGTACAAACCAACGCGATCGCCACCGCGAGCTACAAACTCTGTGTTAACACCATAACGGCGCAGAGCATTAACAGCAATCTGTCCGATTTCGTGCTTTGGCAGTTTTGATACATAGTAAGCTTCGTGGCCGTAGTTAGCCAGACTGATAGCAACATTTGCCTCACCACCACCAGGGATGATGCGGAATGATTCACTCTGAATGAAACGATCGTTGCCCTGAGGCGACAGGCGGAGCATAATCTCGCCCAAAGTTACAATTTTTGCCATTGCTTTGTTTGATTTTTTTGAATTATTTCTGTTTTATCGATTTCATTTGTGTGGCAAAGATACGCAGTTTTTTTGAGTCATACAAATTTTTACGCAATTTTCTCTATTCTTTTTGTGGTATAAAAAAAAAAGTGTACCTTTGCCAAAAATTTGTTGGATTTATGGCAAAAGAGAATATTACTATCAAAGATATTGCCGCACGTGCGGGAGTGTCGACAGGAACTGTGGACCGTGTGCTGCACAATCGCCCCAATGTGTCGAAAGCAGCACTTGAGAAGGTGAACAAGGCACTTGAAGAAATGGATTATCGTCCAAACATGTACGCAAGTGCGCTTGCTTATAATAAGGAATATACATTCTATTGCGTACTGCCTAAGCACGAGCAGGAGGCCTACTGGGACGAGATTGAAGAGGGAGCGATGGCTTGTAGAGAGTTCCGTAGAGACTTCGGAATCACACTGAAGTTCATCTACTACGAGCGTTTCAATCCACCAGCATTCACTAAAATGGTTCGCGAACTTTTCACGGCAAAAATCGACGGTGTGATACTTGTACCTTCTACCCTCGAACAGACACAACGATTCACCGAGAAGCTCCTTGAGCGTAATATTCCATACGTACTGCTCGACTCGTATATGCCCGACCTGAAACCATTGTCGTTCTTTGGTCAGGACTCTTTTGCCAGCGGATATTTTGCTGCTAAGATGCTGATGCTTATTGCCAACAAAGAGAAGGAAATAGGCTTGATGAAGCAGACACGCGATGGTATCGTAGGATCAAAGCAGCAGGCTAACCGTGAGACGGGATTCCGCCATTACATGGTTGACCACTTCCCACAGATAAAGATTACTGAGCTTGACTTGCCACTGGACGAGGATCACAAGGATTATGATGGTATTTTGGAAAAATTCTTCTCTACCCATCCTAATGTACATCACTGCATCACGTTTAATTCTAAAGCCCACATCGTAGGCGACTTCCTGTTCCGTAGCAATCGCCGCAACGTGCAGATTATGGGCTACGATATGGTGGCAAAGAACGAGGCTTGTATACGTAATGGCAGCATATCGTTCCTGATTGCACAGCATGCATACCAGCAGGGCTATGCTAGTGTTGATGCACTGTTTAACGCTATCGTGATGAAACGTGCCGTTAATCCGGTTAACTACATGCCTATAGAAATACTGACAAAGGAGAATGTAGATTTCTACCGCAGAACAGCAATCTAACTGATATGCAGACTACTTATTTGAAGATTAACCCAGCAGATAGTGTTGTGGTGTGTTTATCGCCTAAAAAGAAGGGCGACCTTATTTCTGTTAACGGTCAGCAGATAACAATTAACCAAGACACTCCAGCTGGTCATAAAGTGCTGATTAAGGATGTTGCCGAGGGAGAAGACATCATTAAATACGGCTATCCGATAGGTCACGCCATGACGGCTCTGAAGGCTGGCGACTGGGTTAACGAGAAAAATCTGAAGACAAACCTGTCAGGTACTCTCGAGTACACATATACCCCTATTACAGAGCAACTTACATACACACATCAAAACCGTACCTTTAATGGATATGTTCGCAAAAACGGCGATGTGGGCATACGCAACGAGATATGGATTGTGCCCACTGTGGGATGTGTGAACGGCATTGCCGAAAAGCTTGTGGCAAAGCTGAAACAAGAGGTATCTGGAGGCGTAGACAATATTTACGCATGGCATCATAACTATGGATGTTCGCAGTTGTCGGAAGATCACGAAAACACCCGCAAAGTGCTTCGCGACATCTGTCTGCACCCTAATGCCGGAGCTGTTCTGGTGCTTAGTCTTGGTTGTGAGAACAACCAGCCTGAGGACTTTATGGCTATGCTTGGCGATTACGATAAAGACCGTATAAAACTGCTGGTTACACAACGAGTGGATGACGAGATTGAGGCAGGAATGCAGATTCTGCGCCAGCTATACGACATAGCATCGAACGACAAGCGCACCGAGGTGCCCGTAAGCAAGTTGCGCGTAGGACTTAAGTGTGGTGGCAGCGATGGATTCAGCGGTATTACTGCCAATCCGCTTGTGGGCGAGTTTAGCGACTGGTTGGTAGCTCAGGGCGGCACATCTGTACTTACCGAGGTTCCGGAGATGTTTGGTACCGAGACTATTCTGATGAATCGTTGCACCAGCAGAGAGTTGTTTGATAAAACCGTTTCGATGGTAAACAACTTCAAGAACTACTTTCTTAGTCACGGCGAGCCTGTGGGCGAGAATCCAAGTCCAGGCAACAAGGCGGGCGGTATTTCCACCCTTGAGGACAAAGCCTTGGGCTGCACACAGAAGTGCGGTAAGGCGCCTGTTAACGGTGTGATGGAATATGGCGACCGCTTGGAGAACAGCGGGTTGAATTTGCTTTCGGCTCCAGGCAATGACCTGGTAGCTTCGACGGCACTTGCTTCGTGCGGATGTCATCTTGTACTGTTTACTACAGGTAGAGGCACACCCTTCGGCACCTTTGTGCCAACGATGAAGATTGCCACTAATCCTGATTTGGCCAGTCGAAAACAAAACTGGATTGATTTCTCGGCAGGACAGCTTATCGAAGGCCGGACAATGCAGGAAATTGTGCCCGAGTTTATTGACAAAGTTCTGGCTGTGGCCAGCGGCGAACCAGCTAAGAACGAGATTAACGACTATCGTGAGATATCGATATTCAAGAATGGCGTAACATTATAATGAAGAAAGGAATCATAGCATTATCACCTATAATAGTATTCGTACTGTTCTACTTAGTCACTAGCATCATAGCTGGTGACTTTTACAAAATCCCCATAACGGTGGCATTTATGGTATCTAGTATCTATGCCATAATACTGTTCCGCGACCGTCCATTGATGCAACGAATAAACAGCTTTAGTCGTGGAGCAGCTACCGAACAGATGATGCTGATGATATGGATATTTGTGCTTGCAGGGGCTTTTGCCCATTCGGCAAAGTCGATGGGAAGCATAGATGCCACAGTAAACCTGGCACTGAGTTTTCTGCCACCATCAATGATATTTGCGGGCATGTTTCTTGCCGCATGCTTCATCTCGCTTAGCATCGGTACCAGTGTGGGCACCATTGCTGCACTTACACCTATTGCAGTGGGATTAGCACAAGAAACGGGAACCGACCTTTCAATGATGACAGCCATAATCGTTGGAGGCTCGTTCTTCGGCGATAACCTGTCGTTCATTTCTGACACAACAATTATGGCCACCCAGACACAAGGATGCCGACTGAATGATAAGTTCCGCGTAAATTCATTTCTCGTCTTCCCTGCAGCTATCGTAATTCTGGTGGTTTACTTCTTCCTTGGCAGAAATACACATGCCCCACAACAGGTAGAGGCCGTTCAGTGGGTAAAGGTAATACCCTACCTCACCGTTCTGATTACTGCCATATGCGGAATGAATGTTATGGCCGTACTTACTCTTGGCATCATACTATGCGGCATCATCGGACTTTGTACTGGAGGGTTTGCCGATATTTATGCATGGTTCGGCGCTATGGGCGAAGGAATACTATCGATGGGCGAACTAATAATCGTTACCATGATGGCCGGCGGAATGCTAGAACTTGTGAAACAACATGGTGGCATCGATTTCATCATCCGCCAACTAACACGTCGTGTAAACAGCAAGCGTGGAGCCGAGCTTAGCATAGGTTCGCTTGTATCACTTGTAGACTTGTGTACTGCAAACAACACTGTGGCAATACTTACTGTGGGCGATATAGCAAAGCAGATAGGCGACAGATATGGCGTTGACAATAAGAAGTGTGCCTCTATCCTCGACACCTTCTCTTGCTTTACGCAAGGTTTGATTCCGTATGGAGCTCAGTTGCTTATTGCTGCGGGCTTAGCTGCAATAAATCCTGTATCAATGCTGCCTTACCTTTATTACGCATATGCTCTTGGCATGGCGGCTTTGCTATCAATTTTATTCCGATATCCTAAACGTTACTCATGATGAACATTATACAGCGCAACTTTTTCAGATTGATTAAATGCGGCGTCTATGGCACTGCTGAGACACTTGAACCCATGAGTAAACACAAATGGAACAAGCTGTACCAAATGGGCCATCTGCACAACGTGAACCCGTTTATTTATCAAGGTTTGCTGAAATGCAAGGATCAGTTTAACCTCAAACTTCTACCAAAACAATGGCAGCAATGGGAGCTTGCACACTTCCAACAGATGCAGGATGCCGATGATGAAGAACTATTGCGCCCTTATAAGCTCACGAATCCGATTATTAACAGACAGTTGCAGAATATACTTGATGACGAGCAGAGCGACATAAATACACGTAGGATGCTTATTCAGATTATCCGCATAGCTCGCCATATACTTAACTGGGGGCTGCCACTAAGATTACTGATAGATCTTGGCGTAAACCTGCGTGACAATACCGAGAAAGTTGACTATGAAGTGCTAAACGAGTGGATAACCCGATTGAGATTCACACAGATGGCACAATTAGAGAGTGCGTTGCTTATTGAGTTGTTCGGATTTACTGCTGACGACATCCCATTTGCCGGGGGCGATGTGGATAGTAAGAAAGCTAACATAGTGGCTCGCGAGTTAGCAGAATATACAAGCAATCATCAGAACTTTTATTTCTCGCAATCGCCCGATAGCATATTTGTACACGCAAGCGGAGGCAACGCGCTAATCAGCCACATACGTCGATCGGCACGCTACATGCGTTTCATTCCAAGTGAGGCATTTACTAATTTCTTTGCTTCATTTGCCCATTCGCTTACGCACATCGAAGAATGACACTTGCTTCTCCAATCGGCGCACGTGATTGAACCGTATTTCCTTCAATTCGTGATTGCCCATAAAACGACTCTTGTCGACATTGCCGCGCACACCCGTTATGCGACCATGACTGGTGTACTGCCACATGGTTATATCGCGACCATCGGCTAATTCAGGCTCTTCGTCGGTATACATCGCAATCATAAGTTTATAGTTATCTATCCTTCCCAACAGATGTCGGTTATAGAAATTGCGGAAAGTATAGATAAGCGGTTGCTGGTGAAATGCCTGCTCAACAAGGTCGAGAAAAGAGAATAGCGAGTCGCAAAACTCTTCATTATCCAATCCGCCTGTAGTCTCTACATCAATCATCGGTATCAGGTCCTGCTCGCCTGGGCGGCATTGCATCATGAAATTATCAATCTGTGTTACAACCGGAGTTTTAGGGCGGAAATAGTGATAACTACCAACCATTAGTCCGTGGCGATGTGCCATATCGATGTTACGTTCGTATTGAGCATCGATACGGTCGCCACCCTCGGTAGCCTTAAGATATACATAAGACATTTTTGAATTTTCGCCAACAATCTCCCAGAACACCTCACCCTGATAGTGACTTAAGTCGATACCATGTACATGTTCGCACGTATCTTCGCATTGCAGAAAGGGATTATAGTTCGGGTCATTAAGGAAACGAGGGTCGGCAAGCTTACCTTGGAAATCGTGTATTGTAGGCTTGTAGGTACTAACCTTCTTCTTAGCCTTTCTACCCTTTTTCTTAGACACACGCGTGGTGCGATGCTTTGAGTGATTCCGGTTATATTTCCTACGTTGTGCATTAACATCTGTGGCGCCAGCAAATATCATCAGAATAGCCAGCAATATATATAGTCTTTTCATGAAATTCGAACTTTTAGGCTACAAAATTATAACTTTTTTGTGTAAAACGTGTAATTCATGCCCAAAAATAACTATATTTGCGCAGAAAATTGACAATAATGAATAGAATCATAATATTTTTGATATCACTTCTGCTTATTACTGCATGTGATAAGAACGAAGATCCATCGCCTGCACCAGAACCTGCCAAAGCTGAGCGCACGGTGCTGATATACATGTCGGGAGAAAACAACCTCACTCAAAATTATCAAGACCCAGGCGTGTCATTCTTGGAATATGACCTTGAGGAAATTCTTGAGGGATCGTATAAACTAAACAGTAATCAGCATCTTATTTGCTTTATCGATAGCGTTGGAAAAGACAACAAGCCTCACATTGTTGAAATGGTTAATGGTAAGGCAAAAGAGGTGTATCGTTACGATAATGATTTCTATTCAAGCGACCCAGCAAAATTCCGCGAGGTTCTGCAGTACACCATCGATAACTATCCGGCCAAGGAATATGGTTTGGTATTGTGGGGGCATGCCAGCGGTTGGATTATCCATAACGACACCGTACCAAGCACATTAAAGGCTCGCGAGGTTACACGAGGATATGGGAAAGACGAAGGATGGGATAACAACGGTAGCAGCAAATGGCTGAATATCACACAGATGGCCCAAGCATTAGAAACCATGCCAAAACTGAAGTTCATATTTGCTGACTGCTGCAATTTTATGTGTGTTGAGGTTGGCTACGAACTGCGAAACTGTGCAGAATATCTTATGGGCTCGCCTGCTGAGATTCCTGGCGAAGGAGCGCCATATCATTTATTTATAGAAAAGCTTTTCTCTACCTCACCCACATTATATAATGATATCTGTAATTGCTACTACGATTACTTTTTAGATGCCTATACACAACCAGTATATAGCGACTGGAACCTTGGGGGCTACAGCGTGCCATTGAGTACATTCCGCCTAGACCAGATGGAGAATCTTGCAGAAGCCACCAAGCAACTGATGCAGACATTCATGCCCAAGTATCCGGAACAGCTTGATTTGACAAACCTGCCATACTACTTCTATAATGATCGCAGAGTGCTTTACGACATGAAAACCGTATTCAAGAAGTATGTACCTGAGGCTGACTATAATAAGTGGCTGAAGGTGTTTAATACCGCTGTTCCATATCAGGCTTATTCGCAAAAATGGATGACGATATTTAGTACTATAGAAAATGATTTCTATGTATTCCCGCAAGATACAGACTTATGGGGCTCAGTAAGCATGTTCTTCCCACAGGCTTACTACAGTAGTTGCTACTTTGACTATAATGCGCGAATTAGCAAGCTACAATGGTACAACGCTGTAGATTGGGCATCGTATGGATGGTAAGTTGATTATTGATGAATAATAACCTTTATCTTTGAAATACGATGACCGTCTAACTCTGTAACTTCAAAGGTAAAGTTCTTGTAATCAAGACGTTCGTGAAGCTCTGGGAAGTCGCCCTTAATCTCAAGCAACAAACCTGCAAGAGAGTCTGCATCGCCCTCTACATCTTCAAATGTCTCATCATCAATATCAAGAATCTTATAGAAATCACTTAACAACGTCTTACCCTCAAACACATAAGTGTTTGCATTTATACGAGTATAAGTCTTCTCCTCTTCGTCGTACTCATCGTTAATCTCACCAACAATTTCCTCCAGGATATCCTCAAGGGTAACAATACCACTTGTACCACCAAACTCATCTACAACAATAGCAATATGAACTTTGTTGGCCTGGAACTCACGAAGTAAATCATCAATCTTCTTTGTTTCTGGCACAAAATATGGTGGGCGGATAAGTGACTGCCAACGGAAAGTGGCTGGCTTGGAAATATGGGGGAGCAAATCCTTAATATAAAGGATGCCGCGAATGTTGTCGATTGTATTCTGATAAACAGGTATACGCGAATAGTTATTCTCTACTATACACTTTAGTACCTCAGGAAATGGCAAAGAGAAATCAAGGTCGACAACATCTTGACGTGATGTCATAACCTCTTTAGCTGTCTCATCGCCAAAACGGACTATACCTTCCAGCATGTTCTTCTCGTCCTTGAGATCATCCTCATCGGTAAGTTCCAATGCCTGCTCTAAATCGTCGACAGAAAGGGCACGATTCTCCTTCTGTACAACCTTCTCAGCAATAATGCCAGAACGTATAAGAACAGAAGATAAAGGCCAGAAAATGCGGCGCAACACCATTATACTACCTACCACACGGCGACAAAATGAAAGGGCATGCTGACCAGCATAAACCTTTGGCATTATCTCGCCAAAGAGAAGCAACAAAAACGTAAGTAAAACGGTAATTACGAGGAACTGAAGCCAATAAGCGCCACCAAAATCAATTACATGTGCAAAGAAATAGTTGCACAACATAATAATAGTAACATTTACCAGATTATTTGTAATGAGTATGGTAGCAAGTGTGCGCTCAGAATCTTCTCGAAGCTGCTGTATCTTACTATCCGAATCATTCTTGTTCTCATCAAGTTCACTTATGTCTGTTGGAGAAAGCGAAAAGAAAGCAATCTCAGAACCTGATGCAAAACCCGAGAAAACAAGCAGAATACCTGCTATTATAATAGCAATCAAGGCGCCTAAATCAGGCACCATGATTATAACGTCACTCAGTAGTGGTTGAAGATAATCCATTTTCTGATTTTGGTGAAAGCATTTCCATATTATCTGCCCAGATTTCAGTAGCATATCTGCGCTGGCCCTGCTTGTCATCGTAAGTGGTATAACGTATACGACCTTCGATGTAGAGCTTATCGCCCTTATGCACGTATTTCTCAACAATCTCGGCTAATCTACGCCACAGAATAACATTATGCCAATCGGTGTGATCAGGTACCTGGGTTCCGTTCTGTAAAGTATAACCACGCTCAGTAGTGGCCAAACGAATACGAGCTACAGCAACACCCTGATCTACATATTTAACTTCAGGATCCTGACCCACATTTCCAATAAGCATTACTTTATTCATAATTGTTGCAGATAATTAAAGAATTAAACTACTATTTACACTTACCAAGGTAGCGGAACTTAAAGTTCTTACCCTTTGGTGAAGGGAACTGACTACGATCGTCAACACGTTCACGAAGATAATCAATCATACGTTCATAACACTCCAATCCAGAGATAGCCTTAAGACGGGCTACAAACTGTGTATCACGATATTGGAATTTACCTGTTCCAGGAATGAGAAGTACTCGCTTAAAATCAACTATACCCTCATACCAACCATCTTTAATCTCGTTGAGACGAAGAAGAGCTGGTGATGTTTTTACAGGAGCAGCCTCCTGATTATCATGAACAGCTTTTTTATCCTTGAAATCCTGAAGTGTTTTAGCTTCTGTTTTGATAATTATAAAGTAAACATGTGGATGTACCTTATAACGCTTGGGATAAAATATATCGCTAGAAGCATACTCACGAATATCTGCTTCGAGCATTGGAGTCATTTCTATATCGTCAATAGTACACAAAAATTCAATTGCCTCCTCAACAGAAGACACTAATATCTCTTTATCAAAATATCTTAAGTATAAATTCATTGTTTATGTTTTCTGAGAAAGATGTGGTTTCCTTAATACAAAAGAGCGGAAAACGGGACTCGGACCCGCGACCCCAACCTTGGCAAGGTTGTGCTCTACCAACTGAGCTATTTCCGCAAAATATCAAAAAAAAATGGTGAAGAGGAGGAGACTCGAACTCCCACGTCGCAATTGACACTACCCCCTCAAAGTAGCGCGTCTACCAATTCCGCCACCTCTCCAACATACGTCGAATAAAAAAGAGTGCCCAGAACAGGACTCGAACCTGCACGCCTCGCGGCACACGCACCTGAAACGTGCGCGTCTACCAATTCCGCCACCTGGGCATTTCCGCCACCTGGGCATTTAAATTCATTTAGGCCATTCCTAAATGCCTCTTTTTTGTTCAACAAGTGAGCGGAAAACGGGACTCGGACCCGCGACCCCAACCTTGGCAAGGTTGTGCTCTACCAACTGAGCTATTTCCGCGATTTTCATTCTAAATTAGCAACCTCTCTCGATTGCGGATGCAAAGGTAATGCTTTTTTTTGAAACTGACAAACTTTTCGGGCGTTTTTTTTGCAAAAAAGTGCGATTTTATCGGGTTTCTTGACAAAACAAGCATTAATCCATGCGATTTCGGTAATCTTCGTACCCAAAACGACGTAAAACCTCTAGATAACCATCACTATGAAGCATGCCAATAGAAGGATGTGAAATTCCGTTAAAAGTACAAGTTTTGACTGTTGTATAGTGAATCATATCCTCGAAGATAACCTCCTCGCCTATTTCTAATTCATGATCAAAACGCCAAGAACTCATAAAATCTCCACTCAAGCAACTGTTTCCACCTAATCTATATAGATTGGGAATTTTACGAATTTCATCTGAAACGAGATTATTTTCGTCGACTTCAACAATAACAGCTCCTCTTACTTCTGGCATATATGGCATTTCAAGGCAGTCGGGCATGTGACATGTAAAACTGACATCAAGAATAGCTGTACGTATTCCTTTATCTTCAACAATGTCGACAACATGCGATACAAGCGGACCGGTTTGCCAAGCAAAAGCACTACCTGGTTCAAGAATTACCTTTAGCCAAGGATAACGCTTATGGAAATCCTGCATCAAACGTATGAGAAGTTCTACATCGTAATCTTTACGAGTCATAAGGTGTCCGCCACCAAAATTAATCCATTTTAATTGTGGAAACCACTTTGAGAACTTTTCCTCGATATGAACCAACGTGCGCTGAAAAACGTCAGAACCACTCTCGCAATGACAATGACAATGGAAGCCTTCTATATCAGAAGGAAGCTGATCAGGCAATTTGTCGCAAGTGATACCAAATCTAGTTCCTGGTGCACAAGGATTATATAATAAGGTACCAACCTCTGAATATTCGGGATTTACACGCAAGCCCAAAGAAACGCCTTTGGCTTGATTGTGGAAACGTTCATACTGAGAAAGCGAATTAAACGTGAGATGAGACGAACACTTTACTATCTCAGGAAACTCCTCGGGAGTATAAGCGGGCGAATAAGTATGGGCCGGAGCTCCAAACTCTTCGAATGCCAGACGTGCCTCGCCAAGAGAGCTGGCTGTGGTACTGTTTATATACTCGCGAAAAATTGAAAAAGTCTTCCAAAGTGCAAATGCCTTGAAAGCAAGGATAATCTCTATATCGGCTTTCGCCGCAACATCACTGATCAGAGCGAGGTTACGGCGAAGCTTTGTTTCTTCTATAATATAAATAGGTGTATTCATTTATTTCTTCAGTGGTACAGTAAAGCTAAAGGTACTACCCTGCCCTTCGACAGATTCTACATAACAATCTCCTCCATTCTTGCGGGCAAAGTCCTGACAAAGTTGAAGTCCAAGACCAGATCCCTCTTCACCACCCGTGCCGTAGGTGGTATCGCCCTTCTTAAAGATAGAGCCAATTCTATCAGCAGAAATACCAACACCATGATCGGTAACACTGATTTTTGCAAAGTCGCCTTCTGCACTCATTCTGATTTCTATGCTAGAATTCTCTGGCGAGAACTTAATAGCGTTAGAAAGGAAATTACGCAGAACAGTTTTAAGCATATCGTTATCAGCGGTTACAACAAGACCTTGAGCAGATGGCTGCAAATCGAGTTTGATATGCTTTGTTTGAGCTATCATCTCAAAGATATCAACCACACCAGGAACAATATCATTAAGATCAAGATCCTGAATTACAACTGAGAGGCGACCAGTCTGACTCTTAGTCCACTTAAGCAGATTATCGAGCAGATCGTGTACTTCCTCTGATTCACGGTTAGCCTTATCAAGCAATTCATAAAGCTCAGCACCTACGGTATCAGGAGTTGCTGAAGCAACTACAAGGTTGAGAACCATACGGATGCTTGCCATTGGTGAACGAAGGTCGTGCGCAATAACAGAATACATCTTATCACGATTGCTAAGTGTAGCACGAAGCTCTGCATTCTGTTTCTCGATTATGCGCTTTGCAGCTACAAGTGATATCTGCTGCATAACACGCATTACAAGTTCCTCCTTATTAAATGGCTTGGTCAAGAAATCACTAGCACCAACCTGGAAGCCATGTACCAGATCTTGTGGAGTATTCAATGCTGTAAGGAATATAATAGGAATATCCTTTGTATCTTCATCCTTCTTAAGAACAACTGCAGTATCAAAACCACTGATATCAGGCATCATGACATCAAGCAGAATAAGATCTGGATGTTCCTTCTTTGTCTGCTCAATACATGTGGTACCATTGTTGGCTGTAATAACTTGGAACTTCTCGTTAGTAAGCAAAATCTTAAGAAGTAAGACATTGCTCACAACATCGTCAACAATAAGTATTTTATACTCACTGCGATTTATTTTAGACTCGAGAGTGTCTGCTACATCCATAACTTTAGCTAGTAATTGCTATAATAAAACGTTTTATATCGTTGCAAAAATAGTGCAATAATTTGAATTATCCAAATTATTACACCATTTTTTTGCATTTTGAGGCTCTAAAGCCTATATTTAACGATATTCAGACCATGATTTAATGCCAATTCCATCGATACCAACAGTACAGAACGCATGGATGAACGCACTGGCCAAACGGCTGTTGGTAATCAGAGGAACATTAAGATCGATGGCTGCACGACGAATCTTATATCCGTTTGTAAGCTCATGGGTAGTAAGATTCTTTGGAATATTAACAACCATATCAATCTTGTGATCATGAAGCAGATCGAGGGCCTGAGGCTGTGCATCTTCTGATGGCCAATGTACCAAAGTGTTTGCGATACCATTGTCGGTAAGATACTTAGATGTACCACCTGTAGCATAAAGTTCATAGCCATTCTCAACCAACTGGCGAGCAGCATCAATCATTTCAGCCTTCTGCTTGGCAGAACCAGTTGACAGAAGAACTGTCTTCTTTGGAATGCGGTGACCAACACTAAGCATTGACTTGAGCAGAGCTGTATCTGTGTTATCGCCGATACATCCTACCTCACCTGTAGATGCCATGTCAACTCCAAGAACAGGATCGGCCTTCTGCAGACGATTAAATGAGAACTGAGAAGCCTTTATACCTACATAATCTAGGTCGAACAGGTTCTTTTCGGGCTTTTCTACAGGCAGGCCAAGCATTACCTTTGTAGCCAAATCGATGAGGTTAAGCTTAAGTACCTTACTTACGAATGGGAAAGAACGTGAAGCACGGAGGTTACACTCGATTACAAGTATATCGTTCTCGCGAGCCATGAACTGAATATTGAACGGTCCGTTGATATGCAGAGCCTTGGCTATCTGACGAGAGATACGCTTGATGCGGCGCACTGTTTCTACATACAGTTTCTGTGGAGGGAACTGAATAGTAGCATCACCAGAGTGAACACCGGCAAACTCGATGTGCTCACTGATGGCATAAGCCATAATCTCGCCATCCTTTGCCACAGCATCCATTTCAATTTCCTTTGCATTCTCAATGAACTTAGAAACAACAACTGGATGATCCTCAGATACGTTGGCGGCAAGCTGGAGAAACTTCTCAAGCTCTTCCTTATTAGAGCAAACGTTCATTGCTGCACCAGAGAGCACGTATGAAGGACGAACCAGAACTGGGAATCCTACTCGGTCTACAAAATTATCGATATCCTCCATTGAAGTAAGTGCGCTCCATTCTGGCTGGTTCACGCCAATCTCGTTAAGCATCTGTGAGAACTTAGCACGATCCTCTGCTCCGTCAATATCGACAGCCTGAGTTCCAAGGATGTTTACGTGCTGCTCGTCAAGATATACAGCAAGATTGTTAGGAATCTGACCACCAGTAGAAACAATCACACCGTAGGGCTGTTCCATATCTATGATATCGAGAACACGCTCGAATGTGAGCTCGTCGAAATAAAGGCGATCACACATATCGTAATCGGTAGATACTGTCTCTGGGTTATAGTTAATCATTACCGAACGCCAGCCTTCCTTACGGATGGTGTTGAGTGCCTGAACGCCACACCAGTCGAACTCAACTGACGAACCAATGCGGTAAGCACCAGAACCAAGAACGATGATTGATTTCTTATCAGCCTCAAACTTGATATCACTTTCCACACCACTATAAGTAACATAAAGATAGTTAGTCTGTGCGGGATATTCAGCAGCAAGAGTATCAATCTGCTTTACTACAGGCAGGATACCAAACTGCTTACGGCGATTACGAACCAACAGCAAAGCTTCATGCATATTGCGACTCTCGCCCTCAAGACCAAGAGCACGTGCAATCTGGAAATCGGTAAATCCATAAACCTTAGCCTGACGCAGAATTTCATTATCAAGTGTATTGATATTCTGCTTCTTAAGCTGCTCATCAATGTCGATAATGTGCTTGAGCTTCTGCAGGAACCACTTATCAATCTTTGTGAGTTCATGGATGCGATCGATATCGTATTGAGGATCGTGCATAGCCTTTGAGATAACAAAAATACGTTTATCTGTAGGCTCGCGCAAAGCTGCATCAATATCAGTTATCTTCAGTTCTTTGTTCTCAACATATCCATGCATGCCCTGACCTATCATACGAAGTCCCTTCTGGATAGCTTCCTCAAAGTTACGACCGATAGCCATAACCTCGCCAACAGACTTCATTGAAGAGCCAAGTTCCTTATCTACTCCATGGAACTTAGAAAGGTCCCAACGTGGTATCTTACAAACCACATAGTCGAGTGCTGGCTCGAAGAATGCTGAGGTTGTTTTTGTAACAGAGTTCTTAAGTTCAAAGAGTCCATAACCCATACCAAGCTTAGCAGCAACGAAAGCCAAGGGATAACCAGTAGCCTTAGAAGCCAGAGCTGATGAACGACTCAAACGGGCGTTAACCTCAATAACTCGGTAGTCCTCAGACTGAGGATCGAAAGCGTACTGAACATTACACTCACCTACGATACCGATGTGACGGATAATCTTAATGGCAAGAGCACGGAGCTTATGATACTCTGAATTAGTAAGAGTCTGTGATGGAGCGATAACGATAGACTCACCTGTATGAATGCCCAGAGGATCGAAGTTCTCCATATTACATACTGTGATACAGTTATCGTAGCGGTCGCGAACAACCTCATACTCAATCTCTTTCCAACCCTTAAGTGATTTCTCTACAAGAACCTGTGGCGAGAATGCGAAGGCTTTCTCGGCAAGCTTATTCAGTTCGTCCTCATTATCGCAGAATCCTGAACCAAGGCCACCAAGTGCGTAAGCAGCACGAAGGATGACGGGATAGCCCAGAGAGGCTGCTGCCTTACGGGCATCTTCGATATTATCACATGCCTGACTCTTAATAGTCTTTACACCTATCTCGTCGAGTTTCTTTACGAAAAGCTCGCGGTCTTCAGTATCCATAATAGCCTGAACAGGTGTGCCCAGAACCTTGACATTATACTTTTCGAGAACACCACTCTGATAGAGTTCTACACCACAGTTAAGTGCAGTCTGACCGCCAAAGGCCAAAAGGATTCCATCAGGGCGTTCCTTAGCGATAACCTTCTCTACGAAATAAGGCTGAACAGGGAGAAAATAAATCTCATCAGCTACACCCTCAGAAGTCTGGACAGTAGCGATATTAGGGTTAATCAAAACAGTTTTGATACCCTCTTCGCGAAGTGCTTTAAGAGCCTGAGAACCACTATAGTCAAACTCACCAGCTTCACCAATCTTCAATGCGCCTGAACCAAGTAACAGGACTTTCTTTATACTATTATCTTTCATAATTACCAACTATATTAGAGGGTTTCGATAAAACGGTCGAACATAAATTCGGTATCTACAGGACCAGAGCATGCCTCAGGATGGAACTGAGATGAGAACCAAGGATGTGAGAGATGGCGGATTCCCTCGTTTGAACCATCGTTCATATTAACAAAAAGCTCACGCCAGTCATTACCAAGAGTGCTGGCATCAACAGCATAACCGTGATTCTGAGATGTAACATAGCAACGGTTTGTACCTATCTCACGAACAGGCTGGTTGTGTGAACGGTGACCATACTTGAGTTTATAGATTGTAGCACCTCCTGCCTTAGCAAGCAACTGGTTACCCATACAGATACCACAGATAGGTTTACGCGATGCAGACATCTGCTTCTTCAGAATCTCTACTGCATCAACACACATATCAGGATCTCCAGGTCCGTTTGCAAGGAACAGTCCATCAAAGTCCATATCAGTATAATCGTAATTCCAAGGTACACGGATAACCTCAACACCCCGATTGATAAGACAACGGATGATATTATTCTTTACACCACAATCTACAAGAACAACCTTACGGCCAGCTCCTTCATTATAGCGGATTATATCTTTGCATGATACTTTATCTACCCAGTTAACGCCCTCATACTCGGCAGTTGGAATATTCTCTGGTTCATCGTCGAATAAGATCTTACCCATCATCACTCCGTGCTCACGAAGCACCTTTGTCAGCTGACGTGTATCAATGCCTGTGATTCCAGGAACGCCTTCACGCTTAAGCCAATCAGCAAGACCCTCATTTGCATTCCAATGTGAATAAGCCTCGCTATAATCACTTACGATTATTGCAGAAGCATAAATTTTGTCGCTCTCCATAAATGTGGCCAGACCATTCTTCTCTACTGTGAAAGGAGGCACACCATAGTTACCAACCAAGGGATAAGTAAGTGTCATCAACTGTCCGGCATAACTTGGGTCGGTAAGCGATTCTGGATAACCCATCATCGCTGTATTGAACACAACCTCGCCTGCTACGGGTTTCTCACTACCAAAGCTCTTGCCGTGAAATTTTGTTCCGTCCGAAAGGACAAGTGTTACATCTCTCATATTCTTTCTTTATAATATCTTAATTCTATTTAGAAAAAAGGCGAAACGTTTATAAAAACGAATCGCCCTAACTTTATTCAACAGTAACTGATTTAGCTAAGTTTCTCGGCTGATCAACGTTCTTACCTTTACAAACGGCAACGTGATAAGCCAACAACTGAAGAGGAATCGTAGCAACCAATGGTTCGAGACATTCCTGAACATCAGGAAGTTCGATAACCTCATCAGCAATCTTCGCTATAGTATCATCACCCTTAGACACCAAGGCAATTACTCTACCCTGGCGAGCCTTAATCTCCTGTATATTTGATAGGACTTTTTCGTACATCGCATTATGTGTTGCGATAACTACGACTGGCATATCCGAATCAATGAGGGCAATAGGTCCATGTTTCATCTCTGCAGCAGGATAGCCTTCAGCATGAATATACGATATCTCTTTTAGCTTAAGTGCTCCCTCCAAGGCTACAGGATAAGAGAATCCACGACCAAGATACAAGAAATTATGTGCATAGGTGAAGGTGCGAGCCAAATCGGCAACCTTTTCATTGGTCTGCAATACCTCGCGAATCTTCATAGGTATCTCACTCAAGCCCTTAACAATCTCAAGATACTCATTACGTTTTACAGTACCCTTAGCTTCAGAAAGCGCGAGGGCAAACATTGTGAGCACGGTTACCTGACCAGTGAATGCTTTGGTTGAAGCAACACCAATCTCAGGACCTACGTGAATATATGTTCCGGTATCAGTGGCGCGAGGAATACTTGAGCCAATAGCATTACATATTCCATAAATAAAGGCTCCCTTCTCCTTAGCCAATTGAACTGCTGCAAGAGTATCAGCAGTCTCACCACTCTGACTAATTGCTATAACAACATCATCTTTGGTTACTACAGGATTACGATATCTGAACTCAGAAGCATATTCTACTTCAACAGGAATACGACATAGAGTTTCGATAATCTGCTTTCCGATAAGACCAGCATGCCATGATGTTCCACATGCAACAATTACCACACGCTTAGCATTAACCAACTGGCGACGATAATCGATAAGCGCAGAAAGGGTTACATGATCAGCCTCAACGTTAACGCGACCACGCATACAGTTAGTAAGGCACTCGGGCTGCTCAAAAATCTCCTTAAGCATAAAGTGAGGATAGCCACCCTTCTCAATCTGTCCAAGATCAATATCAACCGTCTTAACAGCCAGCTCCTGATCCTCACCATGGATATTAACTACATGAAGATCTTCACCACGACGGATAACAGCGATATTACCATCCTCAAGGTACACCACTTTATCGGTATACTCAACAATTGGGCTGGCATCAGAACCAAGGAAGAATTCATCCTTACCAATACCTACCACAAGAGGACTCTGCTTACGAGCACATATAATCTGATTATTATCGCGCTTATCAAGAACGGCGATTGCATATGCGCCAATTACCTGATAAAGGGCTACCTGTACTGCGGTAAGCAAATCAATATTCTTATGTTCCTTAATATATTCTATAAGCTGAACCAACACCTCAGTATCAGTATCAGATACGAAGTGAACGCCTTTTGCCTGGAGTTTCTCCTTTAGCTCAGCATAGTTCTCGATTATACCATTATGAATAATAGCAAGATTCTTGCTCTCGGAATAATGTGGGTGAGCATTACGAGAAGAAGGCTCGCCATGAGTAGCCCAACGAGTATGAGCAATACCAATGGTACCACTAATATTCTTATCACTACAATATTCACAAAGATTGTCAACCTTACCTTTCGACTTGTAAACGTTCAAGTCGCCATTATCATTGATGAGAGCTACACCGGCGCTATCGTATCCGCGATATTCCAGTCGGCGCAAGCCTTTGATAAGTATTGGGAAAGCTTCTTTATTCCCGATGTATCCTACGATTCCACACATAAACTGTTTTGTCGTTTTGTCGTATAAGTTGTATTTTCGGCTGCAAAATTACAACAAAAATCCGAAACTACAAACATTTTGCTAAAAAAATATTTTGTTTATCTTACACAAAACAAAAAGTCCACCAAGATTCACATCTGGGTGGACCCTCTGCGGTGCGTACGAGATTCGAACTCGTGACCTCCTGCGTGACAGGCAGGCATTCTAACCTACTGAACTAACGCACCATTACTATGGAACGAATGAAAAAAAACTTGCGGTGCGTACGAGATTCGAACTCGTGACCTCCTGCGTGACAGGCAGGCATTCTAACCTACTGAACTAACGCACCAAAGAACGCTTTTCCTTATTTGCGGGTGCAAAGGTAGTGATATTTTTGGAACTACCAAAACTTTTCGGCATTTTTTTTGCGATTAAATCGCATTTTTTCTAAAAAACGTACTGAACGAGCAAAGAATCGCGAAAATTCACCCCATCATACAGCCATTCTTTGATTTCTGACGCCACAACAAATCCTGCCTTCTGGAACAGCTTAAGCGACGAAACATTATCAATATCGATATAAGCATAGAGCTGATGAAGGTGCAAAATTCGCAATGCATAATCAGAAATCTGAGCAAGAACAGCAGTTCCGTATCCTTGACGCCGATAAGAATTAAGTATTATCAGCCCAACTTCAGCACGACAATTAGCAGGATCGAAACTAACAAGATCTACAACTCCCACTATCTTACCATAAGAATTTTCGACCATCATACGTACTTGGCGGTCGGTATAGATATCATTTTTAGCATTTGCAACATAATCGTGAAGCAAATAACGCGAATAAGGAACATTGGATGTACCAACATTCCATAGTTCTACATCATTCTCTATACGATAAAGAAGATCAAGATCTTCGGGCTCAATAGCTCTGAGTTTTATCTGTTTCATCCTAAATGGAGTTTTTTGCGTATTATATCAACCAATGCCAAAGATGCGCGGAAATATATGGCACACTTTACAGGCAAGGTAAAAAATAAACAAAGATGACTATAGTGTTTACGGAAGAATATGAGCATGGCCTGATAGAACACATGCACGTAACGGAAATCAGACTTCTTTGTAGACTGTCCCTTATAATGTAAAATAGAATAAGGTATATACCAATTCTGCCATCCACCCTTCAGCAAACGATATGAAAGATCTATATCCTCGCCATACATAAAGAAATCCTCGTCAAGTAATCCAACCTGTTCAAGGGCTTTACGACGAATCATAAAGAACGCACCACTTACAACTTGTATCTGAGCAGCCTCATCCCAAGAGAGGTGACTCATATAATAACTCTTTGTAAAACCTAACATCTTTCGTGCAGCAACAAAAGGTGTAGGAATAGCACGTCGACTCTCAGGAGCAATAGTTCCATCGCCATTATACATCTTAACACCCGCTCCACCTGCATCAGGATGCAAATCCATAAATTGAAGCACGCCTTTAAAGGTTTCTTTATCAACTAATGTATCGGGGTTTAGAAGCAATACATATTCACCAACAGATTGACGTATGGCAACATTATTGGCCTTTGAGAAACCAAGATTCTCATTATTATTAATAAGGTGTACCCAGGGATAATGACGTGAGACGAAATCAACGCTATCGTCAGAGCTGTTGTTATCAACAACAAAAACCTCGCCCTCAATACCATCAAGAGCTATAGCAACACTATCTAGACAAGCTGTGAGGTATTGCCTAACATTATAGTTGACGATAACAACAGAGAGTTTCATCATTCAGCTTCAACCTCTGATTTACAACGACTCATGCTTGGATATACAAACGGTAGACTGAGCAGCTGGATAATTGCCAGATAACCGAATGTGGTATTCATGAACATATAATATAAATAGGTATTACCTACCATAGGGATAAGAATCAAAGCTAAACGCAGAAGTCCCCACTTAAAAAGAGCATGCTCTTTCTTTGCTACGAGATCATCATGCACCTTATCAAACTTAAACAAGCGAAGCGCAAGGAAAACTCCACCCAAGGTGAGCAACTCCATAAGCGAGACAAAAATAAACTCGGAAGTGTTTCTTTCCGTAAACAAACCAGACTCCAAGAATCCGGTCTCATAAGCAACTACTGCTGCCAATGCAAAGACTATTGCAAAGACAAAAAACGCCATCAGCTGATTTCTTGTTTCTTTCATATCAATATAGTTTTTATTTTTCTTCGAACAATGTACGATTTGTAATAGAGCGGCCCAGTGTCACCTCATCGGCATACTCCAACTCGTTACCAACAGCTATACCACGGGCTATTACGCTAACCTTAACACCTGTAGGTGCAAGTTTGCGGTATATATAGAAGTTTGTTGTATCACCTTCCATAGTAGGACTAAGTGCCAGAATAACCTCCTGAACTTCACCCTCACCTACCCGTTTTATCAACGAGTCAATCTCGATATCAGCAGGTCCCATGCCATCCATAGGCGATATTACCCCACCAAGAACATGATATAATCCATGAAACTGCTGAGTGTTCTCGATAGCCATAACATCCTGTATATTCTCAACTACACACACAGTTGTCTGGTCACGACGATGATCAGCACAAATAGGACAGACGTCACTATCGCTTACATTATGGCACACCTTACAATATTTCACTTCAGCCTTTAACTTGCTAACAGCTTCGGCAAAACTTGCAACATCGGCATCGTCCTGACGAAGCATCCACAGAACAAGTCGCAAAGCAGTCTTGCGTCCTATTCCAGGAAGCTTAGAAAACTCCTGAACGGCTTTTTCTAGTAACTGTGATGGGTATTGTTGTTGTATCATATCTCCGAAAGTTCTAACCAACGCATTGATTTCTCATCTAGCTCGTCTTTAAGCAACGGCAGACGCTTACTCTTCTCTGTAAGTTCTTCAACAGATAGTGTTCCGCTGCACAGAGCCTCTTCCAAAGCTTGCTGCTCAGCCTCAAGATCGGCAATTTCTTTTTCCAATTGCTCAAACTCGCGTTTCTCTTTATAAGTGAGCTTGCGTTTTTGCTGATTATTTATATCTGATGTGGTCTTTGTCTCTTTCTCAACTTTTACTTCCTTTGACTCTTTGGGCTCATTAGGCTGAAGTTGACTCCATTGACGATACTGGGTATAGTTACCTGGGAAATCCTTTATCTCTCCCTCACCTTTGAATACAAGAAGATGATCTACTACCTTATCCATAAAGTAGCGGTCGTGACTAACCACGATAACACACCCAGGAAAATCCTGAAGATATTCCTCAAGGATCTGTAGTGTCACAATATCAAGATCGTTTGTAGGCTCGTCGAGTACAAGGAAATTAGGATTCTTCATCAGAACCGTACAAAGATACAATTTGCGACGTTCACCACCACTTAGTTTATATACGTAATTATGCTGTTGCTCTGGAGTAAAGAGAAAATACTGCAGGAACTGCGAGGCAGAGAAATGCTTACCTCCACCCATATCTATGTATTCGGCAATGTCCTTTACGACATCAATCACCTTCATCTGGTCGTCGAACTGCAATCCCTCCTGCGAGAAATATCCGAAACGCACAGTATCGCCAATATCAAATTTACCACTATCAGGAGCGACCTGTCCCAACAACATTTTTATAAATGTAGACTTACCTGTACCGTTGTTACCAACAATTCCCATCTTCTCGAATCTCGAGAAGTTATAATAGAAATCTTTGAGTATAACTTTCTCTTCAAAGGCCTTCGATACATATTGGCACTCGAAAATCTTAGAACCAATATATACATTTCGAGATTTTAAGCGTATCTGGCGTTCCTCTATTCTCTGCTTGGCAACCTTCTCAAGTTCATAGAAAGCCTCTTCGCGATAACGGGCTTTATGTCCTCGTGCCTGAGGCATACGGCGCATCCACTCCAACTCTGTACGATACAAGTTGTTGGCTCTTGCTATCTCGGCACGACGGTTATCGATACGCTCTTGGCGTTTTTCCAGATAATAACTATAGTTGCCACGATAGGTATAAATGGTCCGATCGTCAAGTTCCAGAATTACAGAACAAACACGATCAAGGAAGAAACGATCGTGGGTTACCATCAACAGAGTTTTGTTTCCGCGATTAAGGAATCCTTCGAGCCATTCAATCATCTCTAGATCCAAGTGGTTGGTTGGCTCATCGAGAATTAACAAATCGGGATCAGTAATAAGTACATTTGCCAATGCTACACGTTTCTGCTGACCGCCACTAAGCTGCCCCATGGGTTGTTCAAGATCACGAATCTTAAGCTGAGTAAGAATCTGCTTAGCTTTCAGCACCTTCTCTGGATCTCCCTTATGATTGAAACAAGCGTCAAGAACACTCTCTGCAGGGTCAAAATCAGGCGCCTGTTCAAGCATACCCACACGCAAATCCCTACGAAAGATTATCTCACCGCTATCATATCCCTCTTTACCAGAAAGGATGGATAGCAGCGTACTCTTACCGGTTCCGTTTTTGGCTATCAGCCCTACCTTTTGACCTTCGGATACCGAAAAGCTAATGTCATGAAACAACACCAACGAGCCAAATGACTTCGTTAAGTGTTGAACGTCTAAATAAGGATTTTCCTTAGCCATTCTGCAACTCCTTATTTATGCCTTCGATATAATCCAGCACTTCATCTCGGCCCTGTTTCTTCTCAGAAGAAGTGACGAATATCGGCGGAAGTTCTTCCCAAGTTTCACTTAGGACCTTCTTATATGCTGCAACATTTTGTGCGGCTTTTGATGCACTTAGCTTGTCGGCCTTAGTAAATATAATGGCAAAGGGGACACTGCTTGTGCCAAGCCACTCGATAAACTCCAAATCAATCTTCTGTGCCTCCAAACGAATATCTATAAGTAGAAAGACATTAACCAACTGCTCTCTCTGTAAGATATATCCGTTAATCATCTGATCGAGTTTCTGAATTTCCTTCTTCGAGCGTTTAGCAAAGCCATAGCCAGGAAGGTCAACCAGATACCATTCATTATTTATAATAAAATGGTTTATCAGCAATGTCTTACCTGGTGTAGCACTTGTCTTTGCCAGATTTTTCTTGCCTGTAAGCATATTTATCAGACTCGACTTACCTACGTTCGATCTACCAATAAACGCATACTCGGGTTTAGTATCCTTAGGACACATAGACTCCATAGGAGCACTAAGCGTAAATTCTGCTTTCTTAATTTCCATTATATGTCATATTTTGGGTGCAAAGATACTAAAAAATTCCGAAAAAGTTTGGTGGTTCGCAAAAATATGTGTACCTTTGCATCGTTTTTCCGAAACAGTGCTTCCTATCGCGAAGCATTTCCACTATTTTTTTTCGAAATCAATTAATGTAATTTAAGTACATATTGTATGTATACAAAAGAAGAGTTAGAATCTATGGACATACCCCAGCTTGTGGGTATTGCCGATCAGCTTGGCATCAAGGTTTCGCCTGATGACCAACTGGAAACTGTTGTTTATGCCATACTCGACAAGGCGGCAGAAAACAGTGCAACTGCTGACGATGCACCAAAACGCAAGCGAACACGTATTGCTAAAAAAGATACTAGCCGGGTATATACAGTAAACGGCGAAGATGGCGAGAACCTTGATACGAAATCAAACCGCACACGTAAAAAGGCAGAAACACCATCGCTCTTTACCGACATGCCTGCAGAGACACCTGCAGTAGAACCTGCGGCTCCAGTTGCCGAAGAAAAGCCCAAAAAGCGCGGTCGCAAGACTAAGGCAGAAAAAGAAGCTGAGGAAGCAGCTGCTCGTGCAGCAGCAGAGGCTGCTACAGCCGAACCCGTTGCAAATGAGGATAATAATGTTAATGCTGAAGATTTTGTTGTGCCTGAGGCTGCAGAGTTTGCCGTTGGAGCAAGCGACGAAGAAGAAGCTACTCCTAACGCTATAGAACAATTGCGTGAAAAAATGGCAGCTAACAAAGCTCTTGTACCAGAATCAGAACCTTCAGAAGATTTCTCAGATAACAATGAGGATCAGATGGATCCTCTGACAGATGATGTTGATGAGAATGGTGTTTGGATGGGTGATCCAGGAGATGGTACAGACTTTATTACTATTGTAGACATCCCCATTGAGGATCAGGCAGCAATACCAACACTCGACATTTTCGATCGTCCGATGGCTCCTCAGGTAAACGACGCATCAGTTGCCAATCGTGCAGCAGCAAATGCTCAGCCACGATATGACTTTGCCGACTTGATTGATGCAAACGGAGTACTCGAGATGCTTAGCGATGGTTATGGTTTCCTTCGCTCAAGCGACTACAACTATCTCTCATCACCTGATGATGTATACGTATCGCCACAGCAGATCAAAAAATATGGTCTCAAGACTGGTGACGTTGTAGATTGTAAGGTACGTCCACCTCATGAGGGTGAGAAGTTCTTCGCAATGACTGATGTTAATACTATCAACGGTCGTGATCCAGGCGAGGTACGTAATCGTGTTGCTTTCGAGCACCTTACACCTCTGTTCCCAGAGGAGAAGTTCACACTTTGTGGCGACAAGTCTACCATCAATCCAAGCGTACGAATTGTAGATCTCTTCTCACCTATCGGTAAAGGTCAGCGTGCACTTATCGTAGCACAGCCAAAGACTGGTAAGACCGTTCTGATGAAGGATATTGCTAATGCCATTGCAGCTAATCATCCTGAGGCATATATCATGATGCTGCTCATCGACGAGCGCCCTGAGGAGGTTACTGATATGGCTCGTACTGTTAACGCTGAGGTAATTGCATCTACATTTGATGAGCCTGCTGATCGCCACGTAAAGATTGCAGGTATCGTTCTTGAGAAAGCAAAGCGTATGGTTGAGTGTGGTCATGATGTAGTTATCTTCCTTGATTCTATCACACGTCTGGCTCGTGCTTACAACACTGTTGCTCCTACATCTGGTAAGATTCTTACTGGTGGTGTCGACAGTAACGCCCTACAGAAGCCAAAGCGTTTCTTCGGTGCTGCACGTAATATTGAAGGCGGTGGCTCACTTACCATTATTGCTACAGCTCTGGTTGATACCGGTTCTAAGATGGATGAGGTTATTTTCGAGGAATTCAAGGGTACAGGTAACAGCGAAATCCAGCTTAACCGCCAGCTTTCAAACAAGCGCATATTCCCAGCAATCGACTTGGTTCTGTCTTCAACTCGTCGCGACGATCTGCTGCTTGACGAAACAACACTGAACCGCATGTGGATTATCCGCAAGTTCATTGCCGATATGAACCCAATTGAGGCCATGAGCACCATACGCGACCGACTTGTTACTACACGCAGCAACGAGGAGTTCCTTATGTCAATGAACGGATAATGAAGAAAATATTATTTGTATGTCATGGCAACATCTGCCGTAGTCCGATGGCAGAGTTCGTAATGAAATACTTAGTAGAGAAAGAGGGGCTGACCGATCACTTCCTGATCGAGTCAGCCGCTACTTCTACTGAGGAAATTGGAAATCCTGTATATCCCCCAGCCCGACGCAAACTTGCTGAACACGGAATACGTTGCGATGGTCATTCTGCACGCCAGATTACCAGAGCAGATTATTCACGTTTCGACTTACTTATCGGTATGGATCAGTGGAACCTGCGTAACATGGAGCGATTCTTTGGAGGCGACCCAGAAGGAAAAATACGCCCATTACTCTCCAACAAGGACGTAGCAGATCCTTGGTACACAGGTGATTTTGAAGCAACATGGCAGGATGTTCTGAGAGGTTGCAAAGCACTATTAGAAGAATAAAATAGTAAAGCATAGCTTTTATAACTCAAAAGCATAGCTTTAGAGGTTCAAAACCATAGCTTTGGTGACTCAAAACCTATGCTTTTCTATTTTGACTTATCTTGTAAGATATCTAAAGGATTCAGTTTCTTCTTAATCATCTCACGAGCTTGCTCCTCGTCGAGGGTATATACATGATTAAACACGCCCACAGATACCATTTGGAATTCGTTATTATAATCAATAAAGCCGAGACTATAGAATCTATGGTCGCGCACAAGGAAATTTGTACTAAGATACTTATCTACAGCCATTGTAGCAGCTGCTGATGCTATAGATCCCAACTGACCATCAATATTGTTTTCGCGTAATTCGGCGTTAACAGCTCCCGTCATTACCGATTTGATGGTGTCTACATGCTGTTGTCTGTCAGGAGTTGTAGCCATCAGTGCTACAGCAACAACAGCGATAATACCCAGAAAAATAAGAAACTTCTTCATTGCTTAGTCAAGTTTATATGATATACGTAACATTTTTGTTGTTTCAGCAGAGACCTTAAAACGGTTATCTGTACGGCACCCCATAACCCATACAATAGAACCAGATGCATCAACGAGCACCAATTGGCGACGTTTCTGTAAAATAGATAATTTTATATCAGTAAGATAATCGCTCACCAATTTACGCCCTGTCATACCGAATGGAATAAACCAATCTCCATTCTCTATTGGGCGTATAGTTAGCGGGAACTTCACCTTGTCAGCATCAACAGTTGCAATATCAGCCGATTTGGAGATGCTTAAGTCTTCTGTAATCTCAATTTTACAAGTAGTGGTTTCATCGTATCGATAAGTACCTGTTTCAGGAATCTTAATAGATTTCATCGGCTTACTGATTGGCTCAACAATAAGCTTTGTTCTATCAATAACCAAAGTATGTGTTAACGATGTAAACTCACGACCTGGTTCGCCATTAACAGCACAAAGTATTTGTTCTGTCTGTGTAGAATTGAATCCCAGCGGCGAAAGCCACTCGTGTAGGAACACTGATGGCGATGGTAGTTTCAGCAGATTGGCAATCAGCACCTCGCCTGTATCCGTATTCAGAGCTTTTTTCTCGCATGAGATTTCTTTATCGAAAACTTTCTCTGCCTCACGAAGATAATTCGCGGTTTTATCGATATTGGCTGTAGCACCAGGTGCGATTTCTTCGAGAAGAGGTAATACGCGCAAACGAATCTTGTTGCGAAGGACATCATCTACAAGATTGCTCGAATCAGTAACGTAGTTCTGGTCGATGGAATCGAGATATTCTATAATCTCTTTCCTACTTAGGCAAAGCAGCGGACGAATTACATAATCGTTCTTCGGGCGGATACCTGTTAATCCATGTATTCCCGCACCACGAAGAAGATTCATCAAAAGCGTCTCAACAGCATCATCACGATGATGAGCGATACATATTCCCTCTGCTCCGATATCCTTACACAGCTGACGGAAATACCCGTATCTCAAATCGCGAGCAGCCATTTCAATGCTTACTTTATGAAGTCCTGCGTATTCCTTTGTATCAAAATGGATTACGTGCAACGGGACAATATGCTTCTTACACAATTCGCGCACAAAATTCTCATCCCTATCACTTTCGTCACCACGTAATCTAAAATTACAATGAGCAGCCTCAATATTATAACCAAGGTCTCGCAGAATCAACATCAATGCCACAGAGTCAGCTCCACCGCTAAGCCCCACAAGATAAAGCTTACGGCTATCTAAAAGACAGTTCTTCTCGATGAATTGCTGAACTCTGCGTAACATAGTTATTCTACAAACAGGACAAGACCTTTAAGATACTCACCCTCAGGATGATAGATGTTAATAGGATGATCGGCAGGCTGATGCAATTGATGCAGGATACGAACCTTACGACCTGCCTGTGCTGCAGCTGTAAATACAGCATTGCGGAAGTGATCTTTTGTAACCACCTGCGAGCAACTGAACGTAAAGAGTATTCCGCCTGGTTGAATCTTCTGGAACGCCTTGTTATTCAGGCGAGTATAACCCTTCAGTGCATTATGCAAAGCACCACGATGTTTTGCAAAAGCAGGAGGATCAAGAATAATAAGATCATAATTATTACCTGCCTGCTCAAGATACTTAAACGCATCCTCACAGAAGGCCTCATGACGCTTATCGCCCTCAAAATTCAATGCAATATTACGGTTTGTAAGTTCGATAGCCTTTGCGCTGCTATCAACAGAGTGAACCAACTTAGCTCCACCACGCATTGCGTATACAGAGAATCCACCTGTATAACAGAACATATTCAATACGCTCTTACCTGCAGAATACTTCTCAAGCAGCGAACGGTTATCACGCTGGTCAACAAAGAAACCTGTTTTCTGTCCACGCAACCAGTCCACATAGAATTTCAGTCCGTTCTCAAGAGCCACATTATCATCAGAACCGCCATAGATAAAGCCATTCTCCATATCATCCATAAATGGCAATGTGGTTTCACTCTTATAGTAAACATTATCTATTCGCTGGCCCATTACTTTAACCAACTGCTCAGCTATTTCCTTACGACATAGATGCATACCTATGCTATGAGCCTGCATAACAGCTGTACGGTCATAAACGTCTATAATAAGTCCTGGCAGATTATCGCCCTCGCCGTGAACAAGTCGATAGGTATTATTCTGAGGATTATCAGCAATACCGATAGATTGGCGTACTTTTAATGCAGAAGTAAGGCGCGATGCCCAGAAATCAGCATCAATTGCGACATCACGGAACGAGAGTACTCTGACAGCAATCGAGCCCATTTGGAAGTGTCCCATAGCGATGAAATCGCCATGATTTGTAAGCACACGCACCAAATCGCCATCCTTCAAATCCTCATCAGCCTGCTGAATAGCACCAGAGAAAACCCAAGGATGGAATCGCAAAAGACTCTCTTCCTTACCACGTTTAAGATATATCTTCTTCATTCTTCTTATTTATTTCTTCAGGAACGATAACTAACTCATAATCATTACGTTCCAACATTCTTTTAAATTCACAATACAATCTTACACAAGCCCATGCATCGATAGCAGCATATCGTTTCTGCGACTCTTCAAGCACGTCGCGTTCCCAGTTTGTCAGCTGCTCGCGCTTGCTTATTCTCTCACCAAACACGTTGGCATAAAGCTTCATCAGACTCTGGTCTTCTATTCCTATCTTTCGGGCCATATCCTGCAAGTCAACAAATGTTCCCATATTGAATTCACCAAGTTCGCGCAGTCCATGGGCATCGTTGCTCCACGCCAAACCTACCTTAGTAACAGTAGTATCCTCAAGTAATCGCCTTACAGCTGGACATAAACCAATGTAATTCAGGCGGAACAGGAAACAGCAATCAGCAGTAGAAACCTGAAGCAACGAACACTTATGGCGAACTCCCTTCTTAAAACTTGGGCGTGTCTCTGTATCAAACCCCAGCACAGGCTGAGCCAACAGATAATCTACTGCACGTTCGGCTTCTGGTTCCGACAGCACAACAATTATCTTGCCAGGGAAACTTACCCTAGGAAAGTCGGCAATTGTCTTCTTATCTACCTTGTTTTGTATCAACTTTTTCATTTCTGCGTGCAAAAATATAAAAAAAATCCCGATTTATGATGAAATCTTATTTTTTTCAGCTACTTTTGCACAAAATATCATAAAACTATATGAAGAAAGTAAAGAAAAAGACTACAAACAACGACAATATTGAGCGCCTGAGTTTTATCTTCGGTGCCATACTTTTCGGTATTTCTATTTATCTGTGTTTTGCATTCGTATCATATTTCTCAACGGGTGCGGCCGACCAGACTCTTATTGAGGAACCTCGCGATAGCGAAGTGCTCAATGAGCATCATGAGTTTGAAAATACCTGCGGAAGTCTTGGAGCCTATGCAGCATGGTTCTTTATCAAGCGTTGTTTTGGATTACCAGCATTCCTTATTCCATTACTACTTTTTGTAGTAGCCATTCACCTTATGAAGGCCTACCGTGTAAATCTACTCAAGTGGACACTTTCAGTTGCTCTGCTTATGATTTGGGCATCGGTAGCACTTGCAACCTTCCTTCAGCCATTGTTTGCTGACGCAAGTTTCAGCCCTGGCGGCGATCATGGCATGTTCATCAGTAATTTCATTGGCAATCTTGTTGGAGCCCCTGGTCTTACGGCCATTCTTGCACTTATTGCTGTAGCATTCCTTACATACTTCAGTGCTGCAACAGTCATTTTCATTCGTAAGATGCTCAACCCAACCTTGTATATTAATAAGGTTAAGTTTACCGTTAACAGACCAGGCGAAGCAGAGCCCGAGAACTACGAGCCCGAAGAAGAGGAAGAGCCATTGGTGTTCGACGACCCAGCCACTCAGACTGTTGAATTCAAAGACAACGGCGAAGCAGTAGTAATCGACGAGGGTTATCAGAACGAAGACAACAACGTAAAGCCTGGATTCCTGAGCAGTATCAGAAAGAAGAAGGAGCCCGAGGTTAAGCCAGAGGAGACCGAGAAGGCTGCCGATAGCGATATCGATATGGCAATAGAGGTGGCTAAGGGTGATACCGAGACTGCCGATAAGAATACATTGGTAGAGGATATTGAGAATATGGAGCCTTACGATCCAAAGCGTGATCTTGAGAACTACCACTATCCTACTCTCGACCTTCTTAAGAAGTACGATAATGACGGTAAGCCTTATATCGATATGGCTGAGCAGACAGC
Organism: uncultured Prevotella sp.; assembly: GCA_902800365.1. Lineage (GTDB taxonomy): Bacteria > Bacteroidota > Bacteroidia > Bacteroidales > Bacteroidaceae > Prevotella. The sequence continues at coordinate 54,677 of CADCEF010000002.1, forward strand.
TAACAAAAACCGTATTGTTGATGTTCTGCGCACCTTTGGTGTTGAAATCAGCAGTATCAAGGCAACAGTTGGTCCAACCATCACTCTCTACGAGATAACTCTGGCTCAGGGAGTACGTATCCAGAAGGTTAAGAACCTTGAGGATGATATTGCTCTTTCGCTTGCAGCCCTTGGCATACGCATCATTGCTCCAATGCCAGGTAAAGGAACTGTAGGTATCGAGGTTCCAAATGCCAAGCCTTCTACAGTATCTATGGAGTCTATCCTTAACTCTAAGAAGTTCCAGGAGTCTAAGATGGAGTTGCCTTGCGCCATCGGTAAGACCATTACCAACGAGGTGTTCATGTTCGATCTGGCCAAAGCCCCACACCTTCTTGTTGCTGGTGCTACTGGTCAGGGTAAGTCTGTTGGTCTTAACGCCATCATCACCTCTTTGTTATATAAGAAGCATCCTGCAGAGCTCAAGATAGTACTTGTTGACCCAAAGAAAGTTGAGTTCAGTTTCTATGAGCCAATAGCAAATCACTTCCTGGCTAAGGTTCCCGATGAGGAGGCCGATCCAATTATCACCGATGTAACTAAGGTGGTTCGCACTCTTAACTCACTCTGTAAGGAGATGGATACCCGTTACGACCTGCTTAAGATAGCTCGTGCACATAATATCAAGGAGTACAACCAGAAGTTCATCGCACGCCAGCTTAATCCTAACAACGGCCATCGTTTCCTGCCATACATCGTGGTGGTAATCGACGAGTTCGGAGATTTGATTATGACAGCAGGTAAGGAGGTTGAGCTTCCAATCGCTCGTATCGCACAATTGGCTCGTGCCGTAGGTATCCACATGATCATCGCAACACAGCGACCAACAACCAATATCATCACTGGTACTATTAAGGCCAACTTCCCAAGCCGTATTGCATTCAAGGTTTCAGCTGGTATCGACTCTAAGACAATTCTCGACCGCACAGGTGCTCAGCAGCTTATTGGTCGAGGCGATATGTTGGCACTTGTTGGCGGTTCTGAGCCAGAGCGTGTTCAGTGTGCCTTTGTTGATACTCCTGAGGTTGAGCGCATCAATGAGTATATCAGCGACCAGCAGAGCTATGGTGCTCCATTCGAACTCCCAGAGCCCGATATGCCTGAGGCAGATATGGGTGACGGTGGTGATAGAGATGTAGATATGGCACACCTCGACCCACTGTTCGACGATGCAGCCCGACTGATTGTTATGAACCAAAGCGGTTCTACATCACTCATACAGCGTAAGTTCGCCATAGGTTACAACCGTGCTGGCCGACTTATGGATCAGCTCGAAAAGGCTGGTGTTGTAGGCGCTGCTATGGGTTCTAAACCACGCGAAGTATTGATTCAGGACGAAAATAGTTTGAATAATCTTTTAAGTAATCTAAGATAATTATGAAAGTAAGTATAATCAGGATAGCAGCCATTGCGCTGTTTACTTTTCAGAGTTCATTATTCACAGCAAATGCCCAATCAGCAAAGAGTGTGCTCGATAAGGCTGCAGCTTCAGTAACAGTTGCATCAGGTGTTAAGGCAAACTTCAGAATGACAACCACAACTGGTAACACAAGCGGTACCATAGCCATAAAGGGCAAGAAGTTCTACGCCACAACCCCACAAGCAAAGATATGGTTCGACGGTAAGACTCAGTGGACCTATCTTAAGAATAACGACGAAGTAAATGTAAGTAATCCAACAGAGGCACAGTTGCAGGCCATCAACCCCTACAACTTCATCAACCTCTATAAGAATGGATACACCTATACAATGAATACAGCTGGCACAAACTATGTTATTCATCTCACATCAAATAGTGCCGACCGTAAGATTAAGGAGCTGTTCATTACTGTCAACAAGAAGAGCTACGAGCCTATGCAGGTCAAGATGCTGCAAGGCAAGAAGTGGACCACTTTCGACATCACAAGCATCAAGAAGGAGAAAATCGCTGATAGTCAGTTCCGTTTTAATTCAAAAGACTTCCCAAAAGCAGAAATCATAGATCTCAGATAATCATCTTATGAACAAATTTCAACTTTATCGTCTTCTTCGCAAGAATACGAACCTTAGCTATAAGCGCAGCCCTGCTTTCGAACAAAACAAATGGGCAAAATTATTAATTTATATAGGTGCAGGCATGTTTGCCCTCTACCTTATTATGTATGGATGCATAGCTGGAATGTCAGCAGGGGGCGAAGCTGGTATTATGATGGGAGCCGCCATTATCTATATGGCTATCGACTATCTGTTGCGATTCATCGTGCAGACCACTCCTGGAATGATGGTAAAGCCATATATCCTGCAGCCTATATCCCGTTACACAGCTATCGAGTGTTTTCTTATTGGCGAGCATGTTAGTGGTTACAATTTCCTTTGGCTCTTCATGTTTGTGCCTTACGGCATCATTCTGCTGTTTGCTGGCGAGAGTTTCTGGCTGGTATTCTATGAGGTTATAGCTGCTGAGATACTTATCATACTCAACAGCCAGATATATCTATTCTTCCGAACACTTATCAATCGCACAGTGCTGTGGCTCATTCCTGCCTTGGCGCTCTATGCCCTGCCCTTTGTGCCAATGGTGATAACCCGCAAGGAAAGCACCATTGAGAAGGTCTTCGAAGTATGTTCTACAACAGGTATGTCGTTCTGGCTCCTGCCAGTTGTACTCATCATTATAGCATGCCTTTTCTTTGTGAATCGTTACTTCCAGTTCAAGTATGTGTACGAGGAGATTTCTAAGAAGGCTGAGCGCCAGCTTAAGCATGTTTCTCAGTTTGCATTCTTCAACCGCTTTGGTCTGGTTGGTGAGTATCTCAAAATCGAGCTCAAGTCAAACCTCCGCAACAAGACTATGCGCACCCGTTGCATCTTCAGTCTTGTGGCAGTAGTAATATTCACCCTGCTTGTATCTTATACCAGCATATACGACAACGAGCTTATGCAGAACTTCTGGTGTATCTACTGCTTTGCTCTTTACGGTATGACGGCTCTTATAAAGATCATGGGTCAGGAGGGTAACTATATCGAGCTGCTCATGATGCACCGTGAGAATCTTATTGCATTGCTTCAGGCCAAGTTCTGGTTCTATACTGGTGTGCTCATCATTCCGTTTGTACTTATGCTTCCTGCAGTATTCGCAGGAAAGTACAGCCTGCTTATGGTGTTTGCCTACATGCTGATAACAGCAGGATTCCTGCACTTCATCATCTTCCAGCTGGCTGTATACAATAAGCAGACCATCCCCTTGCAGCTCAAGGTTACTGCAAAAGGAAACTTTGAGAATGGAATGCAGCTTGTAATCGAGTTATTTGCAATGTTTGGTCCTGTTGCTATTGCAGGTCTTGGATATCTGTTGGTTGGCCTCACCTATACCTATATATTTATGTGTGTATTAGGTCTTGCATTTGTTGTAACCAACCACATTTGGATTCGCAATATTTACAACCGAATGATGAAAAGAAGGTACGAAAACATCGAAGGTTTCATCAATACAAGAGATTTTTAGTCTTTTTTGAAAGAAAATCGCTAAAAAGTTTGGTGGAATCAAAAAAAGTTAGTACCTTTGCACCCGCAAAACAAGAAACGGATGCACCCGTAGCTCAGTTGGTAGAGCACCTGACTCTTAATCAGGGTGTCCAGAGTTCGAGCCTCTGCGGGTGTACTAAACACGAGATAAGCAGTAGACCTAAATTGTCTGCTGCTTTTTTGTTTAAAATCCGTCACAAGATGTAGAATATGCGGTATATAACGCAATTCAAACAAAAATTGTCTATAAATAGACATTGCTTTAAATATCTTGGCATATCTTTGCAAAAAAGGAAAAATAAATAGAATATATTGGTTAAGGTTTATGGTTGATTAATTTTAGTTTTTTAAGTAATTCAAGAAAAAGGTTCGTTGTGAAACGAGCCTTTTTTGGTTATTATAAGTATCTTAAATTACTTACCTTTATTAATTACATATATTCCAAGTGCTGCAAGTCCACCAGCAAATATGTATTTTAAATGGAACGTCTCTCCAAGGCAGAGACACGAAGTAACTGTACCAACTATAGGAATAAGCGAATTATATATTGCAACCTTTCCTACAGGATTACAACTAAGTAGTTTGTTGTAGAGTGCAAATCCTATAGCAGAAATAGCAATGAGCAGTAACAGACATATAATTCCGAGCAAATTTACATTTGGCAGCGTACCGCCAAGGGCGAGTCCAGGAATTATTAGCAGCAAACCTCCGATTGAGAGACTATAGCCTGTCCCTACAAACACATCTACCCTACGACTCAAACCACGAGTCATCAAGTTAGAAACGGCCCCACAGATAGCGTTAAGGATAATCATACCGTCGCCCAGCCAGGAAAACTGTCCGCTTTCAGCTCCACCAAGGTTCAAAGTAAGTATTCCGCAGAAACCAACGGCACAACCAAAAATCTTACTTGATGTGAGCTTGTCGCTCTTAAAACAGGCACATGCCAGCAGTACTACAAGGAAGGTGCTCAATGAATTAAGAATAGCTGCACGCGAGCCAGCACTATGCGACATACCTACATAGAAGAAGAAATAGTGAAGTGTAGTGTTCATCAGCGCAAAAGCAAGAATAAAGCGCCAGTCTATCACCTTGCTCGTCTTGAACGAGCGCCCATTGCTACGAGCAACAGACAATACTATCAAACCTGCTACAGCAAAACGGATTCCTGCAAAGAGCATCTTGCTGCCAGTCATATCTGCTGTAATACCAAAGGCATTGAATCCCACTTTAATAAGAGGGAAAGCCCAGCCCCATGCTATTGCAGCAGTAAGGGCAAAAACAACCACCCAAACGGGTTGTTGGAATATAGATTTTCTTAATTGTTCAGTCACTCTACTAATTTACTTTTTATCTGACTTAGCGCGCCAGGCATTAGCTCGCACTTTGATATTCTCCTGAAGACATTCACTATATAACCAAGGCTCACAGCTGTGAATATCGCCTACATTAATAAAGTCCTTATATGCTGGATATTCCGAACCGCTATAGCCACTAACCACCAGTACATGATACTTTGGAGATAATGTAACTGTAATACTGTCATGAAGAATAGCTGGTACAGAATCGGTTCGCCAGTTTACTGGGTTAATACCAATACATGTTTCCCCAACTACAGGATTGATGTACTTAACATCCTTAACCGTGTTGTAACAGATGGTCACACCTGTATCAGCCTCGCCCTTAGCAGCCTTAATGTGTTTTGTCTGCAGCGTATCATCAGGAGTTACCTTATAGCCCAGCACATAGGCTGCAGCTAACTGGTTATATGTTTCGTCATCAATATGCTTCAGCAGCTCTACAACAGCCATACCACCCTGACTGAAACCAGCGATGATAAGCGTACGAGTTTTGTCACGATGCGTCTGGAAGTAATCAAAAGCACGACAAACATCGTCCATTGCCAAACGAGTACGAGCACGAGTGCTGTCTTCGTTATGCAACATGAAAGCCTCGATGGTTGCATGACGATAATAAGGTGCAAAAAAACGATTGCCAGGCGACATATACGCTGCAACTTTATTTATCTCCAAATCGCCCATGTTCTGACGATGAACTGGATTATACACATCTGCATAATGACATATGCGCCCATCTTCAGTAGTCCAATCTTCCTGCCACGTTGATACAACGTAGAATACATCGGCCCCATTTCCTGTACTGTCGCCATCAGCAGTAATCCACATCTCAGAGTCGCTATAATCAGGCGCCTGAGGAATATACTGTGTTTTAGCACATGATGCCAGACAGATACAAGCCACTAAAGCCGATACACTAAATGTGTTGCGTAAAAATACTTCTTTTCCCATATCGGCAGCAAAATTACAAAAAAAATAAATAAAACCTTGTGGATTATAAAATAAAATATTACTTTTGCAGAGTTAAAATTATCATCAACCAACAATTATTGCATAATCCTTTTATGAAGAAAATTCTAACGTGCCTATTATTGGCAAGTACTGTGACCGCTCAGGCACAGGTTCAACGTTTTTCAGGAAAGTCAGCACTTGAGGAAATTGCTGCTGACAAGTTTTTAGCTGCAGGCAACATGACTGATTACGATCATCTTACCCGCACTGCCCTAACCCCTACTCCTAAGGGCTACGAACCCTATTATTTCTCACACTATGGCAGACATGGAGCTCGCTTCCTGCTTGAGGAGAACGATTACGCCATGCCAGTTAAGACCTTGCGCCAGGCAAAGTTTGCAGGAAAACTTACACCACTTGGTGATAAGGTTTTGGCAAAGCTCGATTCAATGCAGAAGACCACCAAGGACCGTCTTGGCGACCTTACAGCTACAGGCCAGCGTCAGCATCATGGCATAGCCAAGCGTATGACACAGAACTTCCCAGAGATTTTCAAGAGTCCTAATCTGCCTATACACTCTGTATCTACCACATCAATCCGCGCAATTATATCTATGATGGCCGAGTGCGAAGAGCTTCAGGCTGCCAACCCGTCAGCAAAGATATACAACGACGCCAGCAAGGCCGATATGGTATATATGAACTACTCTGCTCCTCGTGGCGAAGGTGGCGGAATGTTCCGTCCTGACCTGATGAAGGCTATGCAGAAACAGCAGCAGATGAGCGACAGTCTTAAGCACCCAGAAAGACTGATGCAGCAGTTGTTTAACGACCAGCACTGGGTATACCTGAATGTTACAACAGGTCAGCTTATGAGCAAGATTGCTGATATAGCGCTTAACATGCAGAGCCACGATGGCGACACTTCATTGCTGGAGCTGTTTACACCAGAGGAACTGCGCGACCTTTGGCGCAGCAACAACCTCTATTGGTATCTGCTTTACAGCAACGCCCCACAGACTGGCGGTCGTATGCCTTGGAATCAGAAGAATCTGTTGAAGAACATCATTGAAACAGCTGATACCGTTACTCAGGTTCAGGCATCACTGCGATTCGGACACGATACTGTTGTTCTGCCTCTGGTATGTATGCTCGATCTTGACGGAGCTGCTGTACAGGTTGAAAATCTCGACGAACTTGAGAACTCGTTCCGTACATATTACCTTATACCTACAGGAAGTAATGTGCAGTTCATCTTCTACCGCCCAAAGAAAGGCAAGCAGGGCGACATTCTGTTGAAGGTTCTGTTCAACGAGCGTGAAGCTCACATGCCACTGGCTACCGACAACTGGCCATATTATAAGTGGAATGATTTCAAAGAGTATTATCTTAAGAAGATAGACGAGAACACCCCAAAGAAAAATAAGTAGCCGCTTGGCTACTTATTTTTTTCTATTCGATGTTGCGTGGACCACGACGCTTCTCACGCATTTTCTTCTGATCGGCCTGATAGCTCTTATACTGATCATCAGTCAATATCTTCTTGAGCTCTGCATCGTAGGCTTTCATATTTGCCTCCATCTCCTTGCGATGCTCCTGCATCTTGCTGTCATCCTTTGGTGGTTCAGGGCGCTTGCCCTTCATCTCCTTTGGTGGCATTGGTGGGCGACCAGCACCTGGATGTCCGGGATGATGTGGGCCACGTGGTCTCATCTTGTCAGCATACTTTGTATTAAGCTCCAGCAACTGTTTGGCTTGCTTATCGTTAAGCTTGTAGCGACTAACTGTCTCATCTGTACGATGCTTAATCATTTCTGTCTTGTCGAACTTGCCTGGATGACGACGTTCGTTCTGTGATTCCTGTGCCATAGCTGATGTTCCAACCAGCAAAGCAACCATCATTGTTACAATAATCTTTTTCATTGTTCTACTTTTGTTTAATTGTTTATAATTCAAGTTATTATTCTCATTGTTGCAACTATCTTTTTGACGTATAAATGTACTTCAAGTTTAAACAACAACAAGCGTGTTTCAGTTAATGAAGCATTACTTTCAGCCAACAGGAAGATTCTTTCAACAAAACCAAACTAAAAAGGAAAAACGCCCATTCATCGAAAATAATGGGCCAAAAATTTGCACGTACAAAATAAAATGAGTACTTTTGCACTCGCTAATGGAGACCTGCCGATATGGCTCAGTTGGTAGAGCAACGCATTCGTAATGCGTGGGTCGCCGGTTCGAGTCCGGCTATCGGCTCTCCTAGGCAAAAAATCAGAGATCTTTTTATCGTTGCGGAATTAGCACATCGGTAGTGCACGGGCTTCCCAAGCCTGGGAGGCGGGTTCGATTCCCGTATTCCGCTCAGAGAATTGTAGAGGGCAATGAGCCCCCTACTTTTTTTATCTAAGTCTTAAAGCATCGCCAACCTTAATCTGATAATCAGGCGATAGTTTATTCATCTTATACAGATTCTTCAAACGTATACCATACTGCTGTGCAATGGTGTACATCGACTCGCCCTGGCGAACATAATGCAGTCGACCCTTGTAATTCTTTGGAGCCTTGCGCTGCTTTTTCTTTAGCCATACAATCTCACCCTCGTCCAGATGATCCTTGCGATGACGCTCGTTATATTTGGCAATCTTGCGATAGCTGATGCCAACCTCCTGACCAATAGACTTGAATGTATCACCACGACGTGCTATCAGATAATAGTTCTTATTAAATATCTTGATGGTATGCAGTGAAGCACTACCCACCTCACGATCTTTGGTACGCTGGGCCATGAAGTGGTCGTAGCCCTTAGCGCTATCATACTGATAGAGTTTGTATAACTGGATAATCTCAATCAATTTCTCTGCATAAACAGGATTAGTGGCATAACCAGCAGCCTTCAAGCCTCTGGCCCAACCCTTATAATCTGTAGTCTTAAGCTGAAACAACGAACGATAACGCTGATTTGCAGCCAGGAATTTCGAGTGATCCTCGTAAGAATCATATGCAGAATCGTACACGCGGAAACAGTCATTTCTCTGATCGTCATCGTGATATGTACGACGTCCTTCCCATCCATTGTTGCACTTAATGCCAAAGTGATTATTGCTTGTGCGGGTAAGCTCGCTACGACCAGCACCACTCTCAAGCAGTCCCTGAGCCAAGGTTATTGATGCAGGTATGCGATAACGCTGCATCTGCTCAATGGCTATATCCTTATATTGATCTACATATTGCTGATATGCTTGGTTCCATTTTATCTGCGAAAAGACAGATAAGGACATTGAAATGGCAATGAAAAGGAAAAATTTTCTCATATTTTTGCGATTATTTTGTGCAAAAGTAATGAATTCTCTCGAATAATTTGTAATTTTGCCGAAAAATATAGCATTTTATGAGGGAACTGGAGCTAAAGTCGGTTATTAAGGTGTGCAACATGGACGAACTGAGTGCCGAAGAAAAACACCTTGTTGAATTAGCAATAGAGGCTACAAGCCGTAGTTATGCACCCTACTCAAAATTCCACGTAGGTGCAGCAGTAAGACTTGATAATGGCGTAGAGATAATTGGTTGCAATCAAGAGAATGCAGCCTATCCATCAGGTCTGTGCGCAGAGCGTACTGCATTGTTTGCTGCTGGAGCCCAATATCCCGATGTTCCTGTAAGAATGCTGGCTATTGCAGCAAGAGGTACCCATGGTGAGCTTGAAGACGAGCCTGTTCCTCCATGTGGCTCTTGCAGACAAGTAATGATAGAATCAGAGACACGTGCCAATGCACCAATGCGTATACTTCTTTATGGAAAGAAATATGTATACGTAATCGACGGAATCAGAAAACTGATGCCACTTACATTCTCTGAGTTTTAACGGTAACACCCCAATCCCACAGCACGCGATAAAGAATCGAGATGGAAATCGTAATCAAGGTTGTCTTCATCAACTTTGATAAAATTGTCTTTTCCCTTGATTGAGTCGTTAGGCGATTCCCAAATGATGTTGCTGAAATGCTGTGGTTCGTCTTCAACAGCAGGTGTTCGCAACAAGCAGTTATCAAAACTATAATTAAGCTCTTGTTCGCCTGAGGTCATATATCCCATCACCACATCATCATCGTAGCCAGTAAGTATAGAACCACTGCAAATCACATTATACAGCGGAGCATACTGATTAGAAAAATACAGTGCAGCTCCACGACCACCAACAAAGGGATAGAATTGTGCAAGAGTGCAGTTCACAATCTCTACCATACCACCGTTAATAGCCAGACAATTCCCCATAGAGTTTGAAAGCTGACAATATTCCAAACGTGCATGAGCGTTGGTTAGACCGATACCATCACCATGAGAGTTATGCACCACACACTGATACAGCTGCAGACGATAGTTCTCAGAATCAAATGCTGCTGAATCACAAACCACTCCCTGGCACGCATTCCTTATCTGAGTGTTATTCAGTATATTACCATCCGAACTCTCATAGAACCTTATTCCTCGCCATTGTCCTGACAAACGGTCGTAAGGCAGATATGTGAACATACGGTCCAGACGGTCACCACGCATAATGCAATTATCCGTATACAAGGCGCCACGAACATCAAGCCCTGCACCATCGTGGAAATATAGTGTGGTATTACGGATGGTGAGTTTTACTCCCTCATTAACAACAAAGTCACCATAAACAAGCAAAGGCTTATCCGACTCGATAACAGAATCCTTCTCGATTACAGACGAATACATCTTAACTGCATCCCATGCCCAAGCCTGAAGACAGACACTCTGTTCTACTCCACTCTCCATCGAGAACACCAGATTATCCGTAATCGATTCTGGCTCGTTACGATACGTCTCATACGGCGTTATCTCAACAAACACCAATATACTATCCTTTTTGCGAATCTCTATACCATTGGTTTGCGAGCCGTTCGAGTTATCAAGATAAATGCCATCTACATTAACGCGGAAACCTGTCTGGTTACCTCTCTTCAGATACACACTCGTCATACGCACACCATCGTTGTTACGATTATGAACCCAAAATGAGTATGTAGATGATGAGGTACGACTGAAAACAGTATCAAGCTTTATTGTATCTGCAGGAAATTCAATACGCAATCCTGATGATGCTGAAAACGAGTCGTCTTCAGCACAAGCCACAAACAGGGCCAGAACGAATATAAAAAAGAAAATCCGTTTCATCTTATTGATAAAACGGATTAATAGGATATTTATTGTGTAATTACTTGCCAAAGTAGCGCTTAAGCAGTCCAGCGAAGCCAGCACCATGACGAGCCTCGTCCTTAGCCATCTCGTGAACAGTGTCGTGGATAGCATCGAAGCCAGCAGCCTTAGCGTTCTTAGCGATACGGAACTTATCCTCGCAAGCACCAGCTTCAGCAGCAGCACGCTTCTCAAGATTTGTCTTGGTATCCCATACACACTCGCCCAGCAACTCTGCAAAGCGTGAAGCATGATCAGCCTCCTCAAAAGCATAACGCTTGAAAGCCTCAGCAATCTCAGGATAACCCTCGCGATCAGCCTGACGAGCCATAGCCAGATACATACCAACCTCACCACACTCACCGTTGAAGTGGGCACGCAGGTCGTTGATCATCTCCTCTGATACACCTTCGGGCTTACCATCACCAATACGATGCACTGTAGCATAAGTTACATCACCATCGTCCTTAAGCTCAGAGAACTTAGAAGCAGGAGCCTTACAGATTGGACACTTCTCAGGAGCTGAGTCACCCTCATGAATGTAACCACAAACGGCGCAGATAAATTTCTTTGTCATAATTCAATATTTGTTTAGTTATTAATAATGTGAATAATATACGTTAGTAAATAGTAAACTACAATACTTCCGTTTGCAAATATATGAATAAAAAATAAATCCCGCAAGTTTTTTGCAGGATTTATTATCAATTATCGCAAATTTGCGTTTTAAATGCTTTTGATAGTCTTTATTATCTCATCGATAGAAACAAGACTCTGCTCACCACTCTCCATGTTCTTAAGGGTAAGTTTTCCTTCTGCCATCTCGTTCTCACCAGCCAGTGCAACAAATGGAATCTGCTTAGCGTTAGCATACGACATCTGCTTCTTCATCTTTGTTGAGTCTGGGAATATCTCTGTACGGATGCCGGCCTCGCGAGCCTTAGCCACAGCAGGCAGACAGTAAGCTGTCTCCTTGTCGCCAAAGTTGATGAACAGCAGCTGAGTGCCGTTGGTAGCATCCTTTGGATAGCAGTCGAGTGCATTCAGTACGTCGAAGATACGATCTACACCAAACGAGATACCTACACCTGAGATACCTGGCATTCCGAAGATACCAGTAAGGTTGTCGTAACGACCACCACCTGTGATAGAACCAATCTGAACATCGAGTGCCTTAACCTCAAAGATAGCACCTGTGTAATAGTTCAGACCGCGAGCCAGAGTAAGGTCGAGTTGTATTTCATTCTTCAGTCCGAGTGTCTTCAGAGTGTCAAGGATGAAACGAGTCTCCTCTACTCCCTTCAGTCCAGTCTCGCTTGTAGCCAGAACCTCGGCTATAGTATTAAGTTTCTCATCATTAGTGCCCTCGAGCGAGATGATTGGCTGAAGCTTCTCAATCTGCTCATCCGAGAGTCCGTCCTCACGAAGCTCCTGATTAACATTGTCAAGACCAATCTTATCGAGTTTATCGATAGCAACGGTGATATCAACAATCTTATCTGCTGCTCCAATTACCTCTGCAATACCAGTCAGGATCTTACGGTTGTTGATCTTTATCTGAACTCTCACACCGAATCGTGTGAATACAGTATCTACAATCTGCATCAGCTCTACCTCGTTAAGCAGAGAGTCAGAGCCTACGATATCGCCATCAAACTGCCAGAACTCACGATAGCGTCCCTTCTGTGGACGGTCTGCGCGCCATACTGGCTGCATCTGGTAACGCTTGAATGGCAACTGCAGCTCCTCGCGATGCATTACCACATAGCGGGCAAAGGGGACAGTAAGGTCATAACGGAGTCCCTTTTCGCATAGTTTTGCAGCCAATCTAAGTGAATTGCGCTCAGCAAGCTCCTCGGGTGTTACCTTTGAGAGGTAGTCGCCTGAATTCAGGACCTTGAAAAGCAGCTTATCACCCTCCTCGCCATATTTTCCCATCAGTGTTCCGAGGGTTTCCATAGCTGGAGTTTCAATCTGCTGGAAGCCATAAAGCTGGTAAACCTGCTTAATGGTATCGAATATATAATTGCGCTTCGCCATCTCCATTGGCGAGAAATCGCGCGTGCCTTTTGGTATACTTGGTTTCTGTGCCATTTATTACTTTCTTACAATTGTCTGGTCACGATCGGGACCGATAGAAATAATTTTAATAGGAGTCTCTAACTGCTTCTCTAAGAATGAGATATAGTCGCTGAACTCCTTAGGGAACTGATCCTCGCTGGTGAACTTTGTCATATCTGTCTTCCAGCCTGGCAGCTCCTGATAAACAGGCTCAATGCCCTCCTCGATGTTATATGGGAAGTAGTCAATCTCCTGTCCGTTCTGCTTATAAGCCACGCAAGCCTTGATAGTGTCGAATCCATCGAGAACATCGCTCTTCATCATGATGAGCTGGGTAACACCATTAACCATGATAGAATACTTAAGAGCAACGAGGTCGATCCAACCACAACGACGCTCACGACCTGTCACAGCACCATACTCATGACCCAGGTCACGAATCTTTTTGCCAGTTTCATCGAAGAGCTCTGTTGGGAAAGGACCAGCACCAACACGAGTGCAGTAAGCCTTCATAATACCGTAAACATCGCCAATCTTGTTAGGACCAATACCCAGACCAGTGCAAGCACCAGCGCAGATGGTGTTAGATGATGTTACGAAGGGATAAGAACCAAAGTCAACATCGAGCATAGTACCCTGAGCACCCTCGCATAGAACGCTCTTACCGCTCTTAAGCAGATTGTTGAGCTCATGCTCAGAATCAACAATTGGGAACTGACGGAGGTACTCTACACCCTCAAGCCACTTCTTCTCTACCTCAGTGATGTCGTATTCGAAGTTGAGCGACTTCAGGATAGCCTCATGACGAGCCTTTGCCTTAGCGTATTTCTCCTCGAAGTTCTCAAGGATATCACCTACACGCAGACCGTTACGACTAACCTTATCAGTATAAGTAGGACCAATACCCTTTCCAGTAGTACCTACCTTGTCCTTACCCTTCTGAGCCTCATATGCAGCATCGAGAACGCGATGGGTTGGCATGATGAGATGAGCCTTCTTTGAGATGTGCAGACGACTACGAAGCTCGTGTCCGCTTGCCTCAAGAGCCTTGGCCTCGTCCATAAACAGGTCTGGAGCCAATACTACACCATTACCGATAATGTTAACCTTGTCGCCCTGGAAAATACCAGATGGAATAGAGCGAAGCACATACTTCTGGCCCTCGAACTCGAGAGTATGACCAGCATTAGGACCACCCTGGAAACGGGCTACCACGTCGTACTTTGGGGTTAACACGTCAACCACCTTACCTTTTCCTTCATCGCCCCACTGCAAACCGAGCAGGACATCTACTTTTCCTTTGTTCATTTTTCTGCTGTATTCTTGTTATTACTTTCTTTCTTCTTAGTTGCGTTCTTGCGTTTGGCGCTCTTAGCCTGGCATGTACTACAGATACCGTAGATATAAAGCGTAAATCCGTCTTTTCTGAATCGCTTAAGCTGCAAGCTCTCAACGGCAGCTATTATCTCTGGCGATTTTATCTCGGTAACCTTTCCGCACTGAGAGCATATCTGATGACAGTGACTCTGATTGTCGTAACATGCCTCATATTTTGTAGAGCCTTGGAAACGATGCCTGATAACAAGTCTGAGCGACAAAAACAGATTAAGCGTGTTGTATAGCGTTGCTCTGCTAACAGGGAAATCCATTTCCTTATCCAATCGGGCTTTCAGCTCATCGATGGTAAAGTGTCCGTGAATGCTGTAAACAGCTCTTAGAATGCTGTATCGCTCAGGTGTCTTGCGATGATTGTTCATCTCAAGATAGTTATCCAGAAGCCTTTCTACAGCAGAAATAACACTTTCTTTCATCTGATTCTTTCACGAAAACCGCACAAAGGTACATATTTTCCGTCAGATAAAAGAAACATTCTCTATAAAAAATCCAAATTAGCGCGTTTTAATGCACTTTTTGCAAGTCTTTCGTATACTAATCCAAGTTCAGCAAAACGCATCACGGCATTCATGGCTGCTTTTTTCACAATCAGACTGTCGCCCTGAAGCGCTGCCAAGGCCTGATCGATAAACTCGTTTATACCACGCTCGTTAGGCTCCTGATGGTTCATGAACAAGCGCGAAAGGATATGAAAGCCACAAAGCTGATACAGCTCCTTATCTGATGCCATCCACGTATAAGCCTTCTCTGGGGCATATGGCAGATACTGATACAGATTGAAGGTAGCTTGCTCAGCTATCTCCTGACAGTCAGTCTGTTCCATCCATATATCCGCCACTTCTGGCAGCATTTTATCAGCTGGCATAAGCATCGTAGCCAGAATCTTGCATTCGCGCACATTCTCCTTCCACAACGCGATAGCCAAGTCGTAATTCTGGCCGATTTCTTCGGCCTTTGCCTTCAGCCTGGGCAAGGTGGCACCCCAGTTCAGTTTGTAGTCAACACCTTTATTTCGCATAGATGCAGCAACCATTCCGTCCATCATTAGGCGGAATGATTGCTTTATCTCCTTTATCTGCTCCTTTAAATCCATTAAAATGTTTAATGTTTAATCTTTTAATGTTTAATCTAAATCAGCGTCGCGTACTCAGCGCTATAGCGAAGCATCTGATGTGCATAGCTCTCGCCATAGTAAACCAGAACATCGCATATCTCATTCTTCTCGTTGTAAACAGGCAACAGCTGAGGATTAATAAATCCCTTATATGGTGCAAGGTTCAAGCGCTTATAACGCTCTAAGACCTCAGCATGCAACTCTGCATCCACCTTAACGGCATAACGCTCCACAAGATCTCTTGCTGCCTCATAGTCGCCTTCGCTCTTTATACGCTGAATCTCAGCAAGCAGCTGGGCTATAAGGGCACGAAGCTTAGGATAATCCGTGATTTCAACGTATGTCTTACCATCGCGCTTAACCATCTTGATAGCATCGCCTTTCTCATAGCACCAATGGGCTATAAGGGCACGATTACGCATGTGGGCCTCTTCTATCTGATTGCCTGGGGTGATACGTATAAGCTGAGTCATCAGACCGTTCATCATATATGTGTAATACTGCGACATATATGCCTTTTCATCGGGAACTAATCCAAGCTCTATCAGCTTTGGGTCGGCTATGTAATACAGTCCGAAGAGATCGGCTCTCGCCTCTTCTATCGTACTGCTATAAGCCTTCAGCGCATCAGGGTCTACACCTGGAAGCAGCTGTCCGCTACCATGACCTAAGCACTCATGCAGGTCGGTATGCAGATCATCACACACATCACCATATTTCTCGATTATATCGAGTGTTTCCTTGTCGATAACAAACTCCTCCTTGAAACCGCTTCCGCGCGAGGCCTTGTTATACGCATCAGTAATATTGCTTATGGTAATACTCTTGCTACCGTACTGGGCTCTAATCCAGTCGGCATTTGGCAGGTTAATACCTATTGCCGTTGCAGGATACTCATCGCCACCAAGCATAGCAGCACAGATAACATTGGCTGACACGCCCTTCACCACTGGCTTGCGGAAACGAGGGTCAACAGGCGAGTGGTCCTCAAACCACTGAGCGTTCTTGCTTATAGTCTGAGTGCGATGCGTAGCCTCCTCGTCGATATACTCCACAAGTCCTTCCCACGAACCTTTCAAGCCTAAGGGATCGCCATACACCTCGATGAATCCGTTGATGAAGTCGATAGCAGAATCATGCTCTTTCAGCCATTCAACACAATATTTATTGAAAGTCTGCAAATCGCCTGTCTTATAATAAGTTATGAGCTCAAAAATTACCTTTTTCTGCTGCTCATTCTCTGCCACTTCAAGCGCTTTCTCCAACCAATATATAATATGGTATATAGCGTTAGAGTATTTTCCGCCAGCCTTCCATACCAGCTCCTTCACCTCGCCATCCTCCTTTACAAGGGTTGAGTTCAGTCCATACGAAGGTGGAGTGTCAGGATTCTGCTCATTTTGCTTCATTCCATCGTAGAAAGCCTCAGCCTCGGCCTGGGTAACCCCATCGTAGAAGTTACAAGCCGATGTTACCAGCAAGTCCTCACCGTCAGCCTGATTAACACGCTTAGACATCACGGTTTCATCGAAGATTACTGGGAAGAGCTCATCGCACATCTCATCGATTGATTCGCCCGATTTCAACGGCAGTTTACCTGCTTCTACCCTATGCAGGGCATCGCGAAGATATTCGGCTGTGAATTCAGGCTTGAACTTCTCGCATCCATAATGATGGTGAATACCGCTTGAGAACCACACACGCTTAAGATACACTTCAAGCGCCTTGAACTCATCGGTATCGTGCGATATATTCATATCAACATATACAACCTCCAACATCTTGCGGATGCGGAGGTTGTATTTTCCAAACTGATCAAATGTAATGTCTCTCCCGAACAAAGTGGCTTTCGAGAGATAGTAGACTAATGTTTTCTGCTTCAACGAAAGCTTTTCAAAGCCGTTCAAACGATATCTGAGCATTTGCAAGTCAGCAAAACGCTCGTTCTGATAGTTGAATTCCACTGATTACTTCTTCTCTGTTTTCTTTTCTGTCTTTGGTTTGCGACCACGTTTTGCCTCAGTCTTCTTCATTGAAGGATGCTGCATAAGGTGCTGCATGCGATAGTCACGTGGAGTCATACCCATAACTCTGTAGAAAGATGCGTAGAACGACTGGCGGTTAGCAAAACCTACCATATCACTCACCTCTTCCATACGTAAATCCTGAAAACGCTTGTCAACAAGGATGGTCATAGCCTCGTCAATTCTGTACTTATTAACAAATGATGTGTAATTCATATGGAAACGTACATTAACGACAGCTGAAATGTAGCGGGTATTAGTGCCTAATTCTTCTGCCAGCTTCTTTGCTGAGAAATCCTTGTCACGATACTTCTTCTGCATGACGATGATGTTCATGATTTTCTCCTGCATCTCGTCCATCATCTTTGGGCTTACCAAACTTCTGTAAGCTGCTTCTTTTTCTTTTTTTTCTGTAATGTTGTACTTTGCCATTTGCGTTTGCTAAATTTTAATGATGTGCAAAATTAGAAAGATTTTTTGAATTAGCAAGGGATTTAGAAGAAAATTTGTAAAAAATGTAGTACCTTTGCAGAAAATTTAGATATTTATGGATATTTTTAGCGTTTTACGAACATATTTCGGATACAATTCCTTCCGCCAGAATCAAGAAGAAATTATCAGACACGTCATCGCAGGCAACGATGCACTTGTGTTGATGCCTACGGGTGGAGGAAAGAGTATCTGCTACCAGATTCCTGCACTCACAATGTCAGGAATTACGATAGTTATTTCGCCACTCATAAGCCTTATGAAAGACCAGGTAGAGGCACTCCGTTCAAACGGCATCGAGGCTGAGGCTCTCAACAGCGGGAACGACGTTACTGCCGATACCGTTATCCGTCGCAAATGCATGGCTGGACAGATAAAGCTGCTCTACATATCGCCTGAGAAGGTGATGGCCGAGATGGACTATCTGCTTAAGAACATCAACATATCGCTATTTGCCATCGATGAGGCTCACTGCATAAGTCAGTGGGGCCACGATTTCCGCCCTGAATACACCCAGCTGGGCATCCTGCGTGAAAAGTTCCCCGATGTTCCTATGATGGCGCTAACAGCCACAGCCGATAAGATTACCCGCCACGATATCATCGAGCAGTTAAAGCTAAGGAATGCGCGCGAGTTCGTGTCAAGTTTCGACCGCCCCAACCTCAGCCTGTCAGTAAAACGCGGATATAAAAGTGCCGAGAAGATGCACTTCATCCTTAACTTCATCAAGGCCCGCCCTAACGATGCTGGCATCATCTACTGTCTGAGTCGCAAGACTACTGAGAAAGTAGCAGCCGACCTGCGCAAAAAGGGCATTAACGCAGCTGCTTACCACGCTGGTCTCTCTAATCTCGAACGCAGTCAGACTCAGGAGCAGTTCAAGAACGACCAGCTCTTGGTGGTCTGCGCCACCATCGCCTTCGGAATGGGTATCGACAAGAGCAACGTGCGCTGGGTAATCCACTTCAACATGCCCAAGAGCATCGAGAGCTTCTATCAGGAGATTGGTCGCGCTGGTCGTGATGGCGCCCCTGCCGATACCGTGCTTTTCTACTCGCTTGCTGATATCATACAGCTTACTGAGTTTGCACGCCAGAGCGGACAGCAGGATGTAAACATGGGCAAGCTCAAGCGCATGCAGGAGTATGCTGAGTCGAGCGTATGTCGTCGAAGGATACTGCTCAACTACTTCAGCGAGCAGACTGATCACGACTGCGACAACTGCGATATCTGCGAGAATCCCCCACGCCGTTTCGATGGCACCAAATACGTACAGATGGCCCTTAGTGCCGCCAAGCGAACAAACGAGGAGATAAGGGTCTCTACCATCATCGAGATTCTTAAGGGCATGCGCTCGCCAAGCATCGTGCGCCATGGCTACGACCAGCTCAAGACGTTCGGAGTGGGTCGCGACGTGAGTCTTAACGACTGGCAGGACTATCTGCTGCAGATGCTCCAGATGGGATTCATCGAGATAGCCTACAACGACGGCAACAAGGTGAAGGTTACTGATATTGGCGACGATGTGCTATACGGACGCAAGACAGCCGAGCTGTGCGTCATCGACCATAGCGCTAAGGAAGAGCCTAAGAAGAAACCCAAGCTGCGCCTCGAGATACCCACCATCACCATCCCAGGCCTTCCTCCCACCACTGGCATCGAAGACCCCAAGCTGTTCGAAGCCCTTCGCCAGCTCCGAAAAGCGTGTGCCGAAGAAGAAGGTTTCCCACCCTACATCGTTTTCAGCGATAAGGTGCTCCATTCACTCGCCACTATAAAGCCCACCACCCTAGATCAGTTTGGCAACATTGCAGGCATCGGCGAGCACAAAAAAGGCAAGTATGGTGCCCGTTTTGTAGAGCTCATCCAAAAGTACGTTTAAGTGCATATTTACACCTTATTATAATAGTAAAAGGCAAAAATAAACTAAAAAACGGGCATAAAAATGTCACTTTTTGCTAAAAACGAGCACAGAATCGCGATTTTGTGCAAAATTATTAGTACCTTTGCATGGTAAAATCATCTAAGATGGCTAAGAAAAAGATATTATTCATCAATCAGGAGATCACTCCTTACGTCCCCGACAATTCACTGTCGCTCATGGGAAAAGAGCTTCCTAAGGTAATGCAGGAGCGTAGTCACGAGATCCGCACTTTCATGCCTAAGTGGGGCAATATCAATGAGCGCCGCGGTCAGTTGCACGAAGTCATCCGACTCTCGGGTATGAACCTTATCATTAACGACACCGATCATCCCTTGATCATCAAGGTAGCATCTATCCAGTCAGCTCGCGTACAGGTATATTTCATCGATAACGATGACTACTTCGGAAAGCGACTCATTGAGCGCGATGAGGCAGGTGTTGAGTATGAAGATAATGGCGAACGCGCTATATTCTTTGCACGTGGTGTGCTCGAAACGGTTAAGAAGCTGCGCTGGGTTCCCGATATCATCCACTGTCAGGGTTGGATGAGCGGCGTTGTTCCCTTCTACATAAAGACAGCCTATAGCGACGAACCATCGTTTGCAGAGACCAAGGTTGTAACATCGCTCTACGATAAGACTCTGCAGAAGGACTTCGGAGGCGATTTCAAGCAGTTCCTCGAGTTCCGCGATGCCAAGGCATCACTTTTAGGCGACTATAAGGATACCTTCGACTTCGACGAGCTCAACAAGCTGGCAATCGATTATAGCGATGGTGTTATCCAGGCTGTCCCAGGCGTCGAGAAGCAGTTGCTCGACTATGCCAAAGCCAAGAACATCCCGCTGTTAGGATATCATGAGGACTTTGCCGATGCCTACGAGACATTCTACGAGTCGCTCTATCCAAACGAGGCCGAATAAGTATTTGAACTAAGATATATTTTCATACATGAAACTAAGATTGTTTACAGCGATTGCGTTTATAGCAATGGCGATGATTTCTTGTACCGAGGATACCGACACCATCGGATCGTCTATCACAAACGATACCGACAGGCTGTTATTCTCAACAGGTGTCTACAACGCTACATCAAGATCTATATTGGCCGATTCAGTCTACTCGCATAATTCCGACTGCTATTTCGGAATGGTGAAGGACCCCGAGACTAATACCTATGTAAAGAGCGACATCATGGCTCAGTTCAACATGATCGAGGGTTTCAGCCTTCCCAGCGAGGATAAGATGCTGAGCAAGATCGACGGCGAGGTAGTAGCCGACTCATGCTGTATCTCACTCTTTGTGAAGTACTCAAAGTCGTACGGCGACACCCTTAATGCCATGAAGATGCGCGTATCCGAGCTTAACGCCCCTATCGACGATAAGTACACCCACTATAGCAACTTCGACCTGAAGAAGAACGGATACATCCGCAACGACGGACTCAAGATCAATAAGATGTTCACTGTACGCGACCTGAAGCTCACTGATGGCAACCTTTACAGTCTGCAGCACAACATCCCCTATCAGGGCACATCAAGCGATAGCGGCTACTACGACCGCATTCTCATCCCAATGAATGTTCCTTATACCGCCAAAGACGGCCGTACATATAATAACTACGGAACATACGTAATGCGCACTTACTACGAGCACCCAGAGTATTTCACTAACTCTTACCGCTTTGTACACAACGTGTGCCCAGGCTTCAACTTCGAGATTACCGATGGTCTTGGCGTGATGGCAAACATCATGGAGATCGACATCCAGATGTTCTACAACTTCATCACCCCTACCGACACCACAGCCTATACATCTGTATATCTGTCGTCAACACCTGAGGTTCTGCAGACAGCCCACATCGTTAACGACCGCAAGGCTCTCGAGGATCTGGTCAACGATAACAGCTGCACCTACCTCAAGTCGCCCGCAGGCATCTTCACCGAGGTAACACTGCCAGTAGATGAGATTTCTCAGGCTCACGCCAACGACTCACTGCTCTCAGTAAGCGTCACCTTCAACCGCCAGAACAGCAATGTCGACGCCTCTAACCCCATCAGCACACCTTCAAGCATACTGATGGTTCACAAGGACAGCCTGTACTCATTCTTCGAGAATAAGACCATGTACGACCACAAGAGCTCGTTCTACGCTGCGCTCAGCTCTACCAACACCTACTCATTCAACAGTATTGGTAACATCATCACACTGATGGCTCGACAGAAGGCTGAGGGACTTAAGAGCGACCCCGACTGGGTGGCTAAGCATCCTGACTGGAACAAGGTAGTGCTTGTGCCCATCTCAACCACAGTTAAGTACAGCAGCGACTACTATGGCAATACCACCAGCACCGTTTCGGCTGTTGGTAACCAGTTAGGCCTATCAAGCACCAAGCTTGTTGGCGGACCTAACTCACCTATCGAG
Organism: uncultured Prevotella sp.; assembly: GCA_902800365.1. GTDB lineage: Bacteria > Bacteroidota > Bacteroidia > Bacteroidales > Bacteroidaceae > Prevotella. The sequence continues at coordinate 77,168 of CADCEF010000002.1, forward strand.
GTAAAGGTAATCTATGCCAAGTTTAACGATTGATTATTATGGCCGACGGATTTTTAGAGAAGCATCACGAGGATTACGAAGCCCGCAAAGCAGCTTGGATCCGCAAGAAGAAACATCTTCCCAAGGCTAAACCCAGAAATATAGAGCGTCCAGAAGACTGGGCGCTCTAATTCTTTTATCCTATTATTTTAAACTTAGCGAACTTTAGCAGCAACTGCTTCGTACCAGCGTTACGGAACTCCACCGTAGCCTTGGTGTTCTCGCCCGTACCCTCTATCCGCACCACCGTGCCCACACCAAATCGCTGATGCTCTATCCTTGCCCCCTCGTGCAGATCGCTCGCACTCGGAGCCGATGCCATAGGTCGTGGAGCCACAGCGTTATACACACGCTTAAAGTTAGGTCCAAATGGGTCAACAGGCTTCTCCTGCTGTCGTGGAGCCACAGCGCGCGGCTTTGGGTCGGCCTTGAACTGCGTAGCCACTGGTCTTGGATTCTGCATCCACTCAGGGCCCTCGCTCTGGTATCGACTCCTGTTGCCTCCGTAAGTGTTACCTGTGCCGTAGGCACCACCGTCGTAGCGGTTAAACGGCTTTCTGCTCTCAGCACTGCCCGCTTCGCCATGAACCTCTAATAGCTCAGGGTCAATGTCGCGGATAAATCGCGAAGGCGTGTCATACTCCATCCGTCCGTAGCGGAACCTGTTCTGCGCGCATGTCAGTATGCAGTGCTTCTCAGCACGCGTAATGGCCACATACAGCAGTCGTCGCTCCTCCTCCAGTTCTCGCATAGAGTTCGTACACATCGGACTTGGGAAGATGTTCTCCTCCAGTCCCACTACGAATACCGTTGGGAACTCCAGACCTTTCGCAGCATGTATCGTCATCAGCACCACCTTGTCGTTACTGTCACCCTCGTCACTGTCAAGGTCAGTAAGCAGCGCCACCTCCTGCAGGAAGTCAGGCAGATAAACCTCGTCGCCCATATCCTCCTCCTTTCGGCTCTCCACAAAGTCCTGCATACCGCCCAAGAACTCCTCAAGGTTCTCCTGTCGCGACAAGTCCTCAGGGTTTCTTCCACTGTATATATCCTTGCTTATGCCAGAGTTCATTATTATGTCGTGACCTAATGTGTAGGCATCCTCCGTCTGCAGTCGCTCTATCCAGCCCTCTATCAGCTGTCGGAAGTTCTGCAGCTTTGTCATCGTGCCCTTGCTCACATCCATGGGAAACAGCCCAGGCTCCTTTATCACCTGCCACAAGCTCACTCCGTATGCCTGTGCCGTCTGTATTATCTTTCCCACCGTAGTGTCGCCTATTCCTCGCGCAGGGTAGTTTATTATGCGCTTAAACGCCTCCTCGTCGTTAGGGTTCGCTATCAGTCGGAAGTAAGCTATCACGTCCTTTATCTCCTTGCGCTGGTAGAAGCTCAGTCCTCCGTATATCCTGTACGGTATACCATCCTTGCGCATCTGCTCCTCAAAACTTCGGCTCTGCGAGTTAGTGCGGTAAAGTATGGCAAAGTCGCTCCAGCTGCAGCGGTCGTTAGCTTTCAGTCGCTTAATATCCTGCGTCACAATCATCGCCTCCTCGCGGTCGCTGTAGGCAGGCTTTAGCTGCAAGCGCTCGCCATGCTCGTTTTTCGAGAACACGTTCTTTGGAATCTGGCGTTCATTACGCCTGATGAGCGAGTTGGCCGCCTGCACTATCAGCTGTGTCGAACGGTAGTTCTGTTCCAGTTTAAACAGCTTCGCGTTGTCATACAAGCTCTGGAAGTTCAGTATGTTATCTATGTTCGCCCCACGGAAGCTGTATATACTCTGCGCATCGTCGCCCACCACGCACACCTTCTGTCGCTCCTGCGTCAGCTGATACACTATCTGCTGCTGTGCGTAGTTAGTGTCCTGATACTCATCCACCAGCACAAACTGGAACTTCTCCACATATTTCCTGCGCACATCCTCGTGGTTCTTGAATAGTATCCACGTCTGCACCAGCAGGTCGTCAAAGTCCATTGCGTTCGCCTGTCGGCATCTCTCCGCGTACCTTATATATATATTCGATACCTGAGGCCGCTTCTGACTCGCGTCGTCAGCCGCCCACGAGCTCTGCTGATACGCCTGCGGCAGCAGCAGATGGTTCTTCGCCATCGATATACGGTCGGCCACCGACGAAGGCTTATACACCTTATCGTCCAGCCCCATCTCCTTTATTATCGTTTTTACTAACGATCGCGCATCCGTTTGGTCGTAGATGGTAAAGTTCGAGTTATAACCTAATTTGTCAGCCTCTGCCCGCAGTATGCGCGCAAACACACTGTGGAATGTGCCCATCTGCAGGTATCGCGCCTGCTCTTCGCCCACCAGTCGGCCTATGCGCTCTTTCATCTCTCGCGCCGCCTTGTTCGTAAAGGTCAGAGCCAGTATCTGCCAAGGAGCCATTCCCTGCTGCAGCAGCCATGCTATCTTATATGTAAGCACGCGTGTTTTTCCTGATCCGGCACCCGCAATCACCAGACTGGCACCATCACAGTATTCCACCGCAACGCGCTGACTATCATTCAGTTGTGTTAGTATATCACTATTCATTTACACCTATTCTTGTATTGCAGATGCAAAGATACGAAATAAAGCCGAAAGCGCAAAGACTTTCGACTTTATTTTTATGCGTATCCCCCCTCTGTCATGTCGAGCGTAGTCGAGACATCTCCTCTACGCGTTGATAAACGCGACCATCCTTGCCGTCTATAAAATAACCCCTAATGGCAGCACATGAGGTCAGCAAAAATCCCAATACTACTATACTTAAATCTCGTAAAGAATTTTTATAATACTTCATTATTCGTGTCTAATTTTTATTGTTTCTATGCCTGTCCTTCGCATATCCTTTAATTATGATATTCTGCGTTGCAAAGATAATAAAAAATACATTATCAAACAAGAAAAACGAGAAAAAAAAACACATTTGCAATAAAATATTGCATGTTGCATTATACTTTTGCTAGCCGCGTCGGCGTTTAGGCGCGTCGGCGTTACATTTGGATTTTGCATGTAGTAGCATCTGAGGGGAATATACTCTATTTTAAATTATTATATATTAAAATATATAATAATTATATATAATAGATTTGCAGCACAGCGAACCTATCAATTTTCCAAAAGACGCGCCTAAACGCCTAAACGGCGACGCGCCTTGATTGAAATGGCGAAATAAAATCAAAAATAATTGGGAGAAACTATTGTTTTACACTGAAAATTTTCGTACCTTTGCATTGTCAATATGAGAGAACACTGGCGGCGGTATTAAGGATAAAAATTGCGAGATTTAAATTTAGAAATTGCGCGCATTAATCCTAGCAATTGCGACCTTTAACTGTAGTGCCATGCGGCTCAAAATAGTGACAGCGAGAATAGTAACAAAATTTTTAACAACACAAAAACAAAACTAGAATTATGGCTATTAAAGTCTCAGGAAAAGAAGGTGTTCGCACAAAAGGTCTATCATCGCGACAGACCTTGATTCGCAAATAACTAAACAATTTACTAATAAAAGAAAAATAATTTTCTGATTATTCTTTGGTAATCGGAAATATATTTTTATCTTTGCAGCGATAAATTATTTAAGAAACTAAAAATAACAAAAAACTATGAGTGAAGAAATTCTGAATCAGAACGAGTCAGCTACAAATGCTATGACCGTGACTGAAAGTATGAAGAGTGACCTGCTTTGTGCTGCAAAGTGGGCAAAGTTTCTGTGCATCGTGGGATGCGTTGGCGTGGCACTGATGCTGTTAGAGGCTGTGGCGATGATGGCGTTTGGTGCTGTGGCAGCAAAGCTGATGCCTGACATGCCATTCGGAGCAGCAATGGGAGTATTATACCTTATCATCGCAGCTCTTTACATCTATCCACTGATGAAGGGATTCCAGTTTGCTAACGCTACAAAGGTTGCATGCCTTTATAACGACCAGTATCAGCTGGCTCGTGGCGTGACAGGCCTGAAAGACCTGATAAAGTTTACAGGTATACTGACAATAATAGTAATATCTATATGCGTGATAGTAATAGTATTTACAATACTGTTTGCTGCAATAGGTATAGCAGCAATGCAGCACTAAACCATAAAAGAGGTTGAGGAATTTGCTGAAGAGTAATTTTTACCCATTTTTCTTTGGTGGAAACAAAAAAAGTTGTACTTTTGCAGCAGTTATTATCAACTAATATTGTACAACCAATAAAAAACTTTTTCAAAAAATGAAGAAACTAACAATGATTTTCGCCGCACTGGCAATGACTTTGGCAATGCAGGCTCAGACAAAATTCCACGACGTTGAGGCTAACGAGGCTCAGGGTAAGGTAAAATCTATCAGCATGAGCGTGATGGGTATGCCACGTACAACTGACTTTACCGAGGACGGAAAGATGAAGATGGAGGGGCTTACCGATGCTAAGTATGATGCCGAGGGCTACATACAGGAGTGCAAGATGAGCGTTCAGGGCCAGGAGGCTACTGTGAAGTTTGCTTGGGAGAACGGTAAGCTTATCAGCCAGACAACAAGCGTGATGGGACAGGAGATAAAGCAGACCTTGGTTTACGACGAGAAGGGACTGGTGAAGGCTCAGAAAATGAACATGATGGGACAGGACGTTGAGATGCCCTTCAGCGACTATAAGTTTGACGACAAAGGTAACTGGACAAGCCGTAAGACCAGCATGATGGGACAGGAAATGGAGATGACTCGCACTATCACTTACTACGAGTAATCGCATAAAAATTACTTTTATATCAAGTGGGCTCATTTTTTAAGAAAGTGAGCCCTTTTTTTAACACTTTACGGCGGGGCAGAATTTGGAGGATTGAATTATTATTCGTAACTTTGCAGCCGATTAACAGTAACTCAAAATAAACCCAATACAGATATGAAAAAAGAACTGAAAAAAGTGTTGGTACTCGGCTCGGGTGCCTTGAAAATCGGACAAGCTGGTGAGTTTGACTATTCTGGCTCACAGGCGCTGAAGGCACTGCGTGAGGAGGGTATCAAAAGTGTACTCGTAAACCCTAACATCGCTACCATCCAGACTAGCGAGGGTATCGCAGACAAGGTTTACTTCCAGCCTGTGAACACTCACTTTGTGACTGAGATCATAAAGAAGGAGCGCCCAGACGGAATTCTGCTGGCATTTGGCGGACAGACTGCGCTGAACTGCGGTACTGAGCTCTACCTGAACGGAACACTGAAGGAGTATGGCGTTGAGGTGCTTGGTACAAGCGTAGAGGCTATCATGAACACTGAAGACCGCGACCTGTTTGTGAAGAAGCTGGGCGAGGTTGACCTGAAGGTGCCAGTGAGCCACGCTGTAGAGTCGATGGAGGATGCGCTGAAGGCTGCGCACGAGATAGGTTTCCCAATAATGATTCGCTCGGCTTACGCTCTGGGCGGTCTGGGCTCGGGTATCTGTCCTGACGAGAAGAAGTTTATTGAGCTGGCTGAATCGGCCTTCACCTTTGCTCCACAGATTCTTGTGGAGGAGAGCCTGAAGGGATGGAAGGAGATAGAGTTTGAGTGCATTCGCGATGCTAACGACCGCTGCTTTACAGTGGCTTCGATGGAGAACTTCGACCCTCTGGGCATCCACACTGGTGAATCAATAGTAGTGGCTCCTACCTGCTCGCTGCGTGAGGAGCAGGTGAAGATGCTGCAGGACATCACGATTAAGTGTGTGAAGCACCTGGGTATCGTGGGCGAGTGTAACATTCAGTTCGCATTCAACGCTGAGACTAACGACTATCGTATCATCGAGATAAACGCACGCCTGAGTCGTTCATCGGCCTTAGCTTCAAAGGCTACAGGCTATCCCCTCGCCTTCGTGGCTGCTAAGATAGCACTGGGCTACACTCTCGACCAGATTGGAGAGATGGGCACAACATCGAGCGCATACGTGGCTCCACAGCTGGATTATATGATATGTAAGATTCCTCGCTGGGACCTGACGAAGTTTGCTGGCGTGAGCCGTCAGATTGGCTCGTCGATGAAGTCGGTTGGTGAGATTATGAGCATCGGCCGCTCGTTCGAGGAGATGATTCAGAAGGGACTGCGTATGATCGGACAGGGCATGCACGGATTTGTGGGCAACGACCACACTAAGTTCGACAACCTGGACGAGGAACTGGCCAACCCTACCGACCTGCGTATATTCGCTATTGCTCAGGCCTTGGAGGAGGGCTACACCATAGAGCGTATTGAGGAGCTGACAAAGATTGACGTGTGGTTCCTGGAGCGCCTGAAGCACATTGTTGACCTGAAGCACGAGCTGCTGAAGTACAACAAGCTGGAGGAGCTGCCTGATGAGTTGCTGCTTGAGGTGAAGCGTTGCGGATTCAGCGACTTCCAGATTGCACGCTTTGTGCTGAAGCCTCAGGGCGGAAACATGGAGAAGGAGAACCTGATAGTACGTAAGTATCGCCAGCAGAAGGGCATCGTGCCATCGGTAAAACGCATTCCTACTGTGGCTTCAGAGCATCCTGAGCTTACAAACTATCTGTATTTTACCTACACCCACGTGCCTGCATTCGGAAATACTGAGGGCGAGAAATATGTGGCTGCTCACGATATTAATTATTATAATAATGAGAAGTCGGTGGTGGTGCTGGGTTCGGGTGCTTACCGCATCGGTTCATCGGTAGAGTTCGACTGGTGCTCGGTTAACGCCATCAACACTGCACGCAAGCTGGGTTACAAGAGTATAATGATTAACTACAACCCTGAGACTGTATCGACTGACTACGACATGTGCGACCGTCTGTACTTCGACGAGCTCTCGCTGGAGCGCGTGCTCGACGTGATCGACCTGGAGTCGCCTCGCGGTGTGATAGTATCAGTGGGCGGACAGATTCCTAACAACCTGGCTATGAAGCTGCATCGTCAGGGTGTGCCCGTACTGGGAACATCGCCTGTTGACATCGACCGCGCTGAGAACCGCGATAAGTTCTCGGCTATGCTTGATAAGCTGGGCATCGACCAGCCAGCATGGCAGGCTCTTACATCGTTCGACGATGTGAAGGACTTTGTGGCTAAGGTGGGATATCCTGTTCTGGTGCGCCCATCGTACGTGCTCTCGGGTGCTGCAATGAACGTTTGCTACGACGAGGAGGAGCTGCACCGATTCCTGAACATGGCTACAGAGGTGTCGAAGGAGTTCCCCGTTGTTGTGTCGAAGTTTATGACTGAGACCAAGGAGATTGAGTTCGACGCTGTGGCCGACAAGGGCGAGGTGATAGAATATGCCATCTCAGAGCACGTTGAGTATGCTGGTGTTCACTCAGGCGACGCCACAATGGTGTTCCCTGCACAGAACATCTACTTCTCTACCATCCGACAGATTAAGAAGATAGCCCGCAAAATTGCTTCAGAGCTGAACATCAGCGGACCATTCAATATCCAGTTCCTGGCTAAGAACCGCGAGGTGAAGGTTATCGAGTGTAACCTGCGCGCCAGCCGTTCGTTCCCATTTGTATCGAAGATCCTGAAGCGTAACTTCATCGAGACTGCTACAAAGATTATGCTCGACGCTCCTTATCAGAAGCCTGACAAGAGCGAGTTCGACATCGATCGCATTGGTGTAAAAGCCAGTCAGTTCTCATTCGCTCGCTTGCAGAATGCCGACCCAGTGCTGGGCGTTGACATGAGCTCTACTGGTGAGGTGGGCTGCCTGGGCGACGACCTGAACGAGGCTCTGCTCAACTCGCTGATTGCTACCGGCTACTCTATTCCTAAGGATGCCGTACTGATTTCATCAGGTGGCGCCAAAGGTAAGGTAAGCTTGCTTGAGCCTGCACAGCAGTTGGCTAAGAAGGGTTACACCATCTACGCTACAGCTGGTACAGCCAAGTTCTTTAACGACAACGGCGTGAAAGCTATCGCTGTAGCTTGGCCTGATGAGGATGGTGAGAACAACGTGATGGATCTGATCTCTCAGCACAAAGTGGGACTGGTAATCAACGTGCCTAAGAACCACACCAGTCGTGAGCTGACAAACGGATATAAGATTCGTCGTGGTGCCATCGACCACAATATCCCATTGATGACTAACGTGCGTCTGGCTAAGGCTTTCATCGAGGCATTTACAGCTATGAGCTTGGATGACGTGAAGATTAAGTCATGGCAGGAGTATAATAATTGATGACGGACGAGTATAAGACACTGAAAAGCGGAGGCGAGGGGTACTACACCGAGAAGCGTAGCAAATTCCTTGCCTTCGCTCATCATGTACAGACGGTTGATGAAATAAAAGACCTGATAGCTGGCTATCGTAAGAAATACTACGACGCCCGCCACGTTTGCTATGCATATATGCTGGGTCCTGAACGACTGGAGTTCCGCGCCAACGACGATGGCGAGCCATCGAGTACTGCTGGCAAACCAATATTGGGACAGATAAACTCAAACGAGCTGACTGACATTCTCATTGTGGTGGTGCGCTACTATGGCGGAGTGAACCTTGGCACCAGCGGACTGATAGTGGCCTATCGCGAAGCTGCTGCTGATGCCCTCGCCCACTCAGAGATTGAGACGCGACAGGTTGAGGAAATCATCACCTACTCTTTCGCCTATCCGCTGATGAACGATGTGATGCGCGTTGTGAAGGATATGCAGCCACGCATTGTGGAGCAGACATACGACAACACTTGCGAGATAAAGCTGAGCATACGCAAGAGCGAGGCCGAGCAGCTGAAAAGCCGACTGGAGAAGCTTTCGTTCGAATAAAATGTGACTGGCTGGGTAACTTTTACCAAAATATTTTTGGTGGTTTCATAAAAATGCATTACCTTTGCATCCGGTTTCGGAAAGTTAATACTTCGTATTGACCTTCCTCGCGCTCAGCCAATTGCAAGTAAACTTGCTTGGCGTTCGCTTACTCGGAAGGTTGGCAGAGTGATCGATCGCGCTGGACTCGAAATCCGGTATACCCCTTTCGGGTATCGGGGGTTTGAATCCCTCACCTTCCGCTAAAGCAAAAGGAAAAGGCTCATCATTTCGATGAGCCTTTCTTCTTTTTATTTATCCTCTAGCGGAGCGTTCTTTAGTTGCTCAAGTGCCCTACTCAACTGATCAGGGCATGAGGTGAGCTTGGAACCGCAACGGATTCCGCTGACACGCGAGATGACATCGTCGATCTTCTGTCCGCAAACAAGCTTGCTTATTCCCTGCAGGTTGCCATTGCAACCGCCAAGGAAGAACACCTGCTGAATTACATCGTTCTCATCAGCAGTAACGTCGATGAGCTGCGAACAGGTGCCTTGAGTCTGATACTGTATGTGCTTGGTCTTCATGGGCTTAGCTCAGTTTGTGGATTACCAGACCAGAGCGCAGCTTTGGCTCGAACCATGTGGCCTTTGGTGGCATAATCTTACCACTATCAGCTATGTCCATAATCTGCTGCATTGATACAGGATACAGAGCCAGAGCAGCACGCATCTCGCCAGAATCAACACGACGCTTGAGCTCCTTCAAGCCACGCAGACCTCCAACGAAGTCGATACGCTGTGATGAGCGCAGGTCGCCAATGTTCAGAATCTCATCAAGAATCAGGCGGCTTGAGATGTCGACATCAAGCACTCCGATTGGGTCGGTATTATCGTATGTACCCTCCTTAGCCTTAAGGCTGTACCAGTGCTCATCGAGATAGAGTGAGAACTCGTGCAGCTGCTGGGGCTTGTAGATCTCAGTGCCCTTATCCTCAACCTCGAAGTTTACCTGCAGCGATGCAAGGAACTCTTCTGACGTCAGACCGTTGAGGTCCTTAACCACGCGGTTGTAATCGAGAATGGTGAGCTGTGATGCCTGGAAGCAAACTGCCATGAAGTAGTTGTACTCCTCTGTGCCGTTGTGGTTAGGATTCTGCTTCTGCTTCTCAGCACCAACAAGTGCAGCTGCTGCTGAACGGTGGTGACCATCAGCGATATACAGACTTGGCATCTTGGCAAACTCATCAGTAATCACCTGGGTATCCTTATCGTCATTGATTACCCAGAACTGATGGCGGAAACCATCGATAGGCGCAATGAAATCGTACTCAGGCTCGGTAGCTGCATAGCGCATGATGAGTTCGTTGAGCACAGCGTTGTCAGGATATGCAAAGAATACAGGCTCGATGTTGGCATTGTTTACACGAACATGCTTCATGCGGTCTTCCTCCTTATCGCGACGTGTGAGCTCGTGCTTCTTGATGTTGCCCTTCATGTAGTCGTCAACATAAGCGCCAACCACCAGTCCGTACTGAGTCTTACCATTCATGGTCTGCGCATAAATATAATAATGTTCGCGCGAATCCTGAACCAGCCATCCCTTGTCCTGGAACTTCTGGAAGTTCTCAGCAGCCTTCTCGTACACACGTGGATCGTACTCGGATGTGCCTACGGGGAAGTCGATCTCAGGCTTGATGATGTGATACAGACTCATCTCGTTATCGCCAGCCTCGGCGCGAGCTTCTTCAGAATCGAGCACGTCGTATGGACGTGATTCTACTTTCTCCACCAGATCTTTTGGTGGGCGGATACCTTTAAAAGGTTTTACTATTGCCATACTATTTTGATTGTTAAATGATTATATTCTAATTGTTTATTGCTCTTTAGTGGTGCAAAATTACTCAAAAGTTCTGAAATTGCAAAATCTTTATGATATTATTTGGTGGCATCGCAAATAATTCGTATATTTGCGCAAATTTTGAACTATAAAACAACTAATTAATATCTTTAAAATGAAACAAATTCTACTTTTAGCATGCGGTTTGCTGATGAGTTTTTCAGCACAAGCACAGAGCTTTGAAAACGCAAAAGATGCTGTAAAGAACATGGGCGTAGGTTGGAATCTGGGTAACACGCTCGATGCTAACGATGCAAGCAAGACTTGGACTACTACTGAACAGCACGAGACTTGCTGGGGACAGCCTGTAACCAAACCTGAACTGATGAAGATGATGAAAGAGGCTGGTTTCAACTCTATCCGTGTACCAGTGACATGGTATCAGGAGATGGACAGCGAAGGCAATGTTAACGAGGCGTGGATGAATCGCGTAAAAGAGGTGGTTGACTACGTTATCGATAACGGAATGTACTGCATACTTAACGTACACCACGACACTGGTGATGGCAACACACACTGGATTCATGCCAGCAGCACCAACTATAACAAGAACAAGGCAAAGTTCGAGAAGTTGTGGAAGCAGATTGCTGAGACCTTCAAGGACTACGACCAGCACCTGCTGTTTGAGGGTTACAACGAGATGCTTGACGATAACAACACCTGGAACGAGCCAAAGAACAAGACTGATGGCTACAAGGCTATAAACGACTACGCCAAGAGCTTCGTTACTACAGTTCGTAACTCAGGCGGTAACAATGCAAGTCGAAACCTGATAGTAAACACCTACTCTGCCAGCAGCACCCCTAACGCCATGCAGAATCTGGATAAACCCGAGGATAGCAATCACATCATCTTCCAGATTCACAGCTATCCAAACTGGCAGACAAAGAGCAACGCTAAAAACGAGATCGACAATCTGATTAGCAATATCAAAGCAAAGCTGATTGACAGAGCTCCTGTTATCATTGGCGAATATGCTACATTCACCACATGGCCTTCGGAGATTGACTATTACGCTAAGGATAAGGAAGTAGCCCTCTATGCTATGGACTATCTTATCAAGAAGACAAAAGAGAATGGTATCGGAACATGCTATTGGATGGGACTTTCTGACGGTTCTTATCGCGACATGCCCGCATTCCATCAGGCAGACCTTGCTCAGACTCTTATCAAGGCATACTACGGAAGCATTGATGAATACAAGTATCCTACAGCTGAGGATTTCGATATTACTTACGACATCACTTATAATGACGAATGGTCGGAGGCTTTCCTCTTCGGAAGCTGGAGTCGTACAGCCGTTAACCTGAGTGGCTACAAAGGCATTCGCGTGGTGATGGACAAGGCTTATGGCAACAAGCTGCAGTTGAAGATTTATGGCGACAAGAAAAGTGGCACTAACTACAACGAGCAGTATGTGACTCTGTCAGAAGATTCTGAAACAACAACAGCAGTATTCGATACTTCAATACTAGGCTCAACATTCTGGGGAGTAACTCTGCAGACTAATTCTGGCGCCACTACTGCCACACTGAAAGAGGCAAAGCTGATTAAGGCAGATGACACAGAAGAATCACTTTCAGCAACAGCTGCATGGGGATGCACAGTAGAGGCTAAGTCAACTCCAAAGCCAACTGGCATTCATGCCATTAAGTATGTAAAGAGCGAGGATGATGGTGCTATCTACAACCTGCAGGGTCAGCGCGTTGACAATCCTAAGAAAGGTATCTTCATCAAGGCTGGCAAGAAGGTAGTTTTCTAATAGAAAATTTCAGATAAAACCAAAAAGAAATCCCTCTCCAAGTTGGAGGGGGATTCTTTTTATTATATAAGTTTCCCGATTATTACTTGTTTACCTGGAACTTAGTGTCGCCATCCTTGAAGAAAGCGTTAATCTGCTTAGCAGCAGCGATACCAGCGTTGATGTTGGCCTCGGCTGTCTGAGCACCCATCTTCTTAGGAGTTGAGAAGTAACGACCCTCGAACTTAGCAAACTCGTCGTTTGCATCTGGCATGATGTCGGTAACAAACTTCAGGTCCTCACGCTCAGCCATCAGCTTAATCAGCTCAGGCTCGTTGATAACCTCCTTACGGGCTGTGTTAACCAGCACACCACCCTTCTTCATCTTGCCAACCAGTGCAGCGTTGATGCTCTGCTTGGTCTCTGGTGTTGCAGGGATGTGCAGTGATACTACATCGCAAGTCTCGAACAGAGCATCCTGATTAGCTACAGCGTGAACGCCAGCTGCCTCGATAACCTCTGCTGGGCAGAAAGCATCGTAAGCATAAACGTCCATACCAAAGCCCTTAGCAATACGAGCCACATTGCGACCTACATTACCGAATGCCAGGATACCCAGCTTCTTACCAAGCAGCTCTGAACCGCTCTTACCGTTGTAGAAACCACGAACGGCCATAACGAGCAGACCGAATACCAACTCGGCTACAGCGTTTGAGTTCTGACCAGGAGTGTTCTCAGCTACTACGTTGTGAGCTGTGGCAGCAGCGAGGTCGATGTTATCGTAACCAGCACCAGCGCGAACCACAATCTTCAGCTGCTTAGCAGCATCCAGGACCTCTGCGTCAACCTTATCACTACGGATAATGAGAGCGTCAGCGTCAGCAACTGCTGCCAGGAACTGAGCCTTCTCTGTATATTTCTCGAGCAGCACCAGCTCATTGCCTGCTGCCTCAATCTCTGCCTTGATACCATTAACAGCAGCTGCTGCAAATGGCTTCTCTGTTGCAACTAATACTTTCATAAAGATTCAATCTTTAATGTTTAATGTTTAATCTTTAATGTATTAATGATTAGCTTCGAACTCCTTCATGCAGGCTACCAGAGCGTTGCAGCCCTCGATGGTCTGAGCATTGTAGCAAGATGCGCGGAAACCACCAACAGAACGGTGACCCTTAACACCAACCATACCCTTTGATACTGCGAAGTCGAGGAAGTCCTTCTCAAGCTCCTTGTACTCATCAGCCATAACGAAGCAGAGGTTCATCAGTGAGCGGTCCTCAGCCTTAGCTGTGCCCTTGAACATCTTGTTGCGGTCGATCTCACCGTAAACAATCTCTGCACGCTGCTGAGCCAGCTTGTCCATTGCAGCAACACCACCCTGAGCCTTAATCCAGCGCAGGTTCTCCAGAGCGCTATAGATGGGCACTACAGGAGGAGTATTGAACATAGAGCCCTTATCTACGTGTGTACGATAGTCGAGCATTGTTGGAATCTCACGTGGAGCCTTACCCAGAGCGTCGTCCTTAACGATAACGATAGTAACACCAGCCATAGCCAGGTTCTTCTGAGCACCAGCGTAGATAGCATCGTACTTAGCAACGTCAACAGGACGGCTGAAGATATCAGACGACATATCAGCAATCAGACGTACGGGAACGTCGAGGTCCTTACGGATCTCTGTACCATAGATAGTATTGTTAGTTGTGATGTGCAGATAGTCAGCATCAGCGGGAACTGTCCAATCCTTAGGGATGAAGGTATAGTTAGCGTCGGCCGAAGAAGCCACCTCTACTACCTCACCGAAAAGCTTAGCTTCCTTCATAGCCTTCTTAGCCCAAACACCAGTGTTCAGGTAAGCAGCCTTCTTAATCAGGAAGTTATAAGGAATCATACAGAACTCCAGACTGGCACCACCACCAAGGAAGATTACTGAGTAGCCCTCGGGCACCTCAAGAAGCTCTTTTACAAGAGCCACAGCCTCGTCTACTACAGGCTGGAAATCCTTTGCACGATGGCTGATCTCCATCAGTGAGAGACCTGAGCCGTTGAAATCAAGACACTGCTGAGCAGTCTTTTCGATCACCTCGCGGGGAAGCATCGATGGACCTGCGTTAAAGTTGTACTTCTTCATTTGATTGTTTATTTTTTAAATGGTTTGTATTCTATGTTTCGTAAAAACGCTGCGAAATTACACTTTTTATTTTAATCCACCAAATATTTAAGCAGAAATTCACAGAATTTACCGTTTTTCTTTCATTTTGTCAACTCAACATATCAGTTTTCTTTATCTTTTGATAGTTTCTTATACCTTATTATATATAATGACGTTGCAAAGATACTACTTTTTTTCTAAATTCTTAATTCTTAAATCTAAATTTTTATTATCTTTGCAAGCAATATGGCACAAAAGTTACATCACATCATCATCAGTCTGGCTTCAAACTATAATCAGGAGGCCAATCTCGAGGCTGCACGCACTCAGCTCACACAGTTGCTCACCGAGGTGCATTTCACATCGGCCATCTATACCGAGCCAATAAACTCTCTGCGCAGCGAGCCCTACCTCAACCAACTTTGCAAGGGCACCACAGCCTTTGGACCAGAGCTGCTTAGCGAGGTGCTAAAGGAAACAGAGAAGCGCCAGGGGCGAACACATAATGAGGATGGAATAGTAACTCTCGACCTCGACCTGCTGCAGTACGACGACCAGCGATTTCATCATCGCGACTGGGAGCGCAGCTATGTAAAGGATTTAATCAACGAATTATGAAGAAGTTATTAATAATCAGCGTTTTATCATTTTCATTTTCAGCATCTTTCGCGCAGCGATTCAACGATTATTTCTGCGATCGCACCCTGCGTCTCGACTATATCTTTGCTGGCAACAATCTCACTCAGAACATATATATTGACGAGCTTGTATCCATGCCTCGATGGTATGGCAAGCGCCAGCATCTGGCTGAAGTTCCGCTTAAAGGCAACGGACAGATAATAGTTCGCACCACAGATACCAAAGAGGTTATCTACCGCAACTCGTTTTCAACGCTGTTCCAGGAGTGGCTGGCCACTGACGAGGCAAAACACACGCAGAAATCATTCGAGAACGTGTTTCTGGTGCCCTTCCCCAAGCAGCCAGTAGATGTAACAGTAGAGCTTTACGACTATCACGACCGCGTGAGCGCCACCACATCGCATCGCGTTGACCCCAAGGATATACTTATCCGAAAGACCGATTCCATCGCCACAATGCCATATATCACGCTGCAGCAGGCTGCTGACACCAGTCGTTGCATACATGTGGCCTACGTGGCTGAGGGATATCAGGCTGACGAAATGCCCCGTTTTATCGAGGATTGTAAGGTTGCGATGGAATCGCTGTTCAAGCACGAGCCATTCAAACATCTCAAAGACCGCTTCAACATGATTGCAGTGCAGTCGCCATCAGTAGACACAGGTACCAGCGAGCCCAACAAGGGTATCTGGAAGAACACCGTTCTTGGTTCACACTTCGATACCTTCTACAGCAACCGCTATCTCACCACCCTGCATCTCAAGCGCCTGCACAACGTGCTGGCAGGCACCCCATACGAGCATATCATAGTGCTGGTAAATACCGATCGCTACGGAGGTGGAGGCATTTACAACTCCTACAACCTTACCTACGTCAATGGTCCCAGTTTCCGCCCTGTGGTGGTCCACGAATTCGGCCATTCCTTCGGAGGCTTGGCTGACGAGTATCCTTATGGCGACGACGACCCCATGTATTTTGCAGACACAGAGCCATGGGAGCCCAATATTACAACAAAGCACGATTTCAACGGTAAATGGGAGAACCTTGTGCGCGAAGGAAAAGCCGGTTTAATCGAGGGAGGCGGATATCTCTCAAAGGGTGTTTGGCGTGGTTATGAAAACTGCCGTATGCGCACCAACGAGGAGCCAGAGTTCTGTATGGTATGCCAGCAGTGGCTGCAACGTTTAATAGATTTCTACACAAAATGACAATGGTTTCAAGAATTACTGAAATAATATCACTCCAACAGCCTGGCATTGAGATATTTGGCACACTCACCGAAGCCCAGCTGCGTAATAAGCTGAATGCAGAAAAAGGCCTTTTCATCGCAGAGAGCCCCAAGGTGATACGTGTGGCCATGCAGGCAGGCTACGAGCCCACAGCACTGCTGTGTGAGCGTCGCCATATCACAGGCGATGCAGCTGATATCATCGCAGCCTGTGGCGATATTCCTATTTATACTGGCGAACGCGAGTTGCTTGCCCAGCTCACTGGCTATACCCTAACCCGCGGTGTGCTTTGCGCCATGCGTCGCAAGCCAGAGCCAGCCCTTGCTGATGTGCTGAAAGATGCCAGCAGAGTGTGCGTCATCGATGCAGTATGCGATACCACCAACATCGGAGCCATCTTTCGCAGTGCAGCAGCCCTTGGCATCGATGCCGTACTACTAACTCGCAGCAGCTGCGACCCACTTAATCGTCGCGCCATCCGCGTGTCTATGGGCACTGTATTCCTTGTTCCATGGACTTGGCTCGACTCCTATACTGATCTGCAGGCTCTTGGATTCCGCACAGCAGCCATGGCACTTACCGACAAGTCGATATCGCTCGACGACCCTATACTTAAGCAGCAGCCCAAGTTAGCATTTATCATGGGAACTGAGGGCGATGGACTTCCTCAGGCCACAATAGAAAATGCGGACTATACAGTCCGCATCCCTATGTCACATCAGGTCGACTCACTTAATGTTGCTGCAGCAGCAGCCGTCGCCTTCTGGGAGTTACGTAAGCAATAGATTACTTCTTCTTTTTCTTGGCGTCTTCGCCCTCGCGAGGCAGTCTGTCTACATACCTCATCTCGCGCATTATGCGAGCCTGACGCTTAAGCATATACCCCGATGGATTCTTGCTCGAGAACTTTCTGGGGTTAGGCAGTGTGGCCGCTATCAGCGCGCATTGCGCCTTCGACAGGTTCTCAGCTGTAGTATTAAAGTGCTCCTCAGCCACAGCATCAGCACCATAAATACCATCGCCCATCTCAATCGAGTTAAGATACACCTCCATAATCCTCTGCTTGCTCCACATCACCTCTATCAGCGCAGTAAAATACACCTCAAAGCCTTTGCGCACCCACGAACGGCCTGGCCACAGGAAAACGTTCTTAGCCGTTTGCTGTGATATGGTTGATGCACCAAGCTTTCGTTTCTCAGGATGCTCCTTGTTGCGCTTGGCCGCATGTTCTATAGCCTGATAGTCGAATCCGTGGTGCTGTATGAACTTAGCATCCTCGCTGGCCATCACAGCCATCGGCAACGATGGCGATATCTTCTCCAGCGGCACCCAGTGGTGCTTCATCTTCAGGCTCTTACCCTCGCCCACCTGTTCAAAACAGCGTATAAACATCAGTGGCGTAAAGTACACAGGCAGAAAACGAAGTGCCACAACAGAAAGGATAGTGGAAGCAAAGAATGCCACCACTATCCACTTTATTGTTTTCTTAAGAACCTTCAATTATTTAATTTTTAAATTTTTGCATTTTTACTTGCTTGCCTCTGCGTTTGCCTCGTTAATCATCTTCTCAGAAGCATACATGTAAACCTCAACACGACGGTTCTGCTTGCGCCCCTCAGCTGTAGAGTTATCAGCTACAGGATTTGTAGAACCCTGACCGTCGATAGTCTTGATCTGTGCAGAAGCAACACCCTGTGACTTCAGAAACTTAGAAACGCTCTGAGCACGGTTCTTTGACAGAGGATTGTTTACAGCGTCGCTACCAGTATTGTCAGTATGACCAATGATGGCGATATCCATATCTCTGTTCTCCTTCAGCACCTCAGCAAACTGAGTCAGCGAAGCCTTAGATGTAGCATTCAGATCAGCCTTGTTTGTAGCGAACAGGATACCAGAATCGAAAGTAACCTTTACAGCCTCCAGACCGTTAGCGTCAGTGATAGTCTCCACCTGAGCGTTCTTAACAGCCTCAGCCTCTTTCTTAGCCTTATCCATCTTCTTACCGATGATGGCACCTGTTGTAGCACCTACAGTACCACCGATAACAGCTCCGATAGCAGTGTTACCAGCCATCTTACCGATGATGGCACCAACCACTGCGCCACCGCCAGCACCTATTGCAGTACCCTTAGCAGTGTTACTTACGTTACATCCTACCAATACCATTGCAGCACACAGTCCTGCAGCAATTGATTTCAAATTCTTCATAATTCTCTAATCTTTAATTAATCGTTAAACATTCGTTTCTGCGTGCAAAGATATGATATAAATCCGAAACAAACAACTTTTTTAAGCATTAATAAACAAAATTTTTCTTCTGTTTATCCTTATTTAAATAGAAGCTGGGCGAATTGATAGAGGCTGCGACGCCATGTCTGCCACTCGTGGGCGGTGCCTGGAGAAACGTAGCTGTGGGCATTGATGCCAATAGCCTTAAGGTTCTTGGCAGCTGTACCTACGCTGTTATCGCCCTCGGCCATTCTTGTCTCCTTACCACCAGCGCTCATAAACAGTACCTTGTTGGTCTTCTTGAAGTCGGCTGCATCCTTGAGCTCGTCAGTATTGAATGTGCCACCGCTGAACATACCTACATAAGCGAACTTGGTTGGGTTGGCGAGTGTGATGGCGTGAGTCTGCATACCACCCATAGAAAGACCTGCCATAGCGCGATGCTCTGTATCAGCAAAAACGCGATAGTTCTTCTCGACCATTGGGATGATGTCCTTGAGGAGAATCTCCTGGAAGGCGTTGAAACCACCAAAGCCTCCGAATCCGCGAGGACGGCCACCTTGAGGTGCGCCCTGAAGGCGTGGACCCTGAGGAGCGCCTTGTGGAGCAGCCTGAGGACGTGGGCGACGCATGGTGCTTGGATCAGGATCGCCTGGGCGACGAACATCAAGACCATTATCCATGAATATTACAAATGGTACTGCCTTGCCAGCAGCAATCAGGTTGTCCATGATGATTCCAGTCTTGCCCTGTGCGCTCCATCCTGTCTCGTTCTCGCCCATACCATGCTGGAGATAGAGAACAGGATACTTTTTGTTGGGATTTTTATAGTAGTCGGCTGGCAGATAGATATAGCCGTGGCGCATCTTCTGTGTAACGCTCGACCAATAGTAAACCTCGTTCACTGAGCCTTGTGGAACGTTCTTGATAGTATAGAACTCCTCATCAGCAGCAGGAACATCGATACCACTGCCCCAGCGGCTTGCACCATAGTAGTACTTGCTGCCTGGATCGGGCACTGATGCTCCATCGATGTTGAGCTGATAGTAGTGGAAGCCCTCATCCTGAGGCTCTGAAGTTCCAGTCCACACGCCGTTCTCGTCCTTAGTCATCTCGTATATCTTACCTGCGATATCCAATCCTACGAAGGTGGCCTTTGGCGCCTTTATCTGTGCTCTCACCATGCGCTGAGAGTTGACCATTGGATACTGCTTGCCGTCTTGATTTGTTGTGGCAGGTTTAAAGTCTTCGGTAACATTTGCTGTTACAGATGGTACTACGGGATTCTCGCGTGGAGCTCCGAACTGTGCCCATGCCGACACGCTGGCAAGAGCCATCAAAGAAATAAATAATTTTCTCATACGTTAGTTGATGTTAATATTAATTGGTTTTAAAAATAATTCTCTGTTTGATTTGACGCCATAGACCTTACAAAGTAAAACCTTAAAGGCTATAATTACAGAACATTAACAATTTTCCGTGAATTATCATTGTTATATGGGATTTTTTCAGTACCTTTGCAGGCAAAATTGAAATCATAGGAAAAATATCGAAATGGCAAAAGAATTAAAAGAACTTACAAAAAGGGCTGATAACTACAGCCAGTGGTTTAACGACCTGGTTGTAAAGGCCGACCTGGCTGAGCAGAGCGCCGTACGCGGATGTATGGTGATTAAGCCCTACGGCTACGCCATCTGGGAGAAGATGCAGCAGCAGCTGGACAAGATGTTTAAGGAGACTGGAGCACAGAACGCATACTTCCCCTTGCTGATTCCAAAGTCGTTCCTCTCAAAGGAGGCTGAGCACGTTGAGGGCTTTGCCAAGGAGTGCGCTGTGGTTACTCACTACCGTCTGCGCGCCAAGGAGGATAAGAGCGGCGTTGAGGTTGACCCAACTGCTAAGCTGGAGGAAGAGCTGATTGTTCGCCCAACATCAGAGACAATTATCTGGAATACATATAAGAACTGGATTCAGTCATGGCGCGATCTGCCATTGATGTGCAACCAGTGGTGTAACGTGATGCGCTGGGAGATGCGTACACGCCCATTCCTGCGCACAAGTGAGTTCCTCTGGCAGGAAGGTCACACTGCTCATGCCACACGCGAGGAGGCTGAGGAGGAAGCACAGAAGATGCTGAAGGTTTATGCCAAGTTTGCTGAGGAGTGGATGGCTGTGCCTGTGGTACAGGGTGTGAAGAGTGAGACTGAGCGTTTTGCCGGTGCTCTGGACACATACACCATCGAGGCTATGATGCAGGACGGTAAGGCTCTGCAGAGCGGTACAAGCCACTTCCTTGGTCAGAACTTTGCTAAGGCTTTCGAGGTTACATATCTTAATAAGGAGAACAAGCCTGAGTATGTATGGGCTACTTCATGGGGTGTTTCTACACGACTGATTGGTGCGCTGATCATGACTCACAGCGATGACAACGGACTGGTATTGCCTCCACGTCTGGCTCCTATCCAGGTGGTTATCATTCCTATCGCCAACAAGCCTGAGCAGATGGACCAGGTGAACAATGCAGTACAGCCTATCATCGACGAGCTGCGCAGCAAGGGCATCAGCGTGAAGTTTGACAATGCTGACAACAAGCGCCCTGGATTCAAGTTTGCTGACTATGAGCTGAAGGGTGTTCCTGTTCGTCTGGTTCTGGGTGCTCGCGACTTGGAGAACGGCACCATCGAGGTGATGCGCCGCGACACTCTGGAGAAGGAGACACGCTCTATCGACGGAATAGCCCAGTATGTAGAGCAGCTGCTTGAGGACATCCAGCAGAACATCTTCAAGAAGGCTAAGGACTATCGTGATGCTCACATCTACGAGTGCGAGAACTACGAGGAGTTCAAGGAGAAGGTTAAGGATGGTGGATTCTTCCTGTGCCACTGGGACGGTACTGCCGAGACTGAGGCAAGAATCAAGGAGGAGACTCAGGCCACAATACGATGCGTGCCATTCGGAGTTGAGCAGACTCCTGGTGTGGACATGGTTACTGGTAAGCCAGCGAAATGCCGCGTGATTATCGCTCGTTCTTACTAAAGAGCGAACTATTATAAAAGCAAAAGAGGAACCTTCGCAGGTTCCTCTTTTTTTAACCATAAACTAATGTTCTTAAAAATAAATTAAACATTACTTTATGGAGGCCGAAATATCACTTACCTCACGATAAACGATCTTCTAATTAACCTTAATAATCTAATACCATGAAAAACACGTTGCAAAAGTAGGTTTTTTCTTGGTAAAACGGAAAACTAGAAGAAGGAAATCGATGGATTTTAACGTTTGTTTAACAAATCATCGTCGCGCTTCAGGATATTTTGCATTTCCAATCGCCTGATGCGCTGCTGCTGAGCCTCGGTGAGCACGGGCTGAGCAACGGGTTGCCATGTGGCAGAATAGTAGTGTACCCTACTCTCTCCGTAGATGGAATCAACCAGGAAGGTCTCTACCACAGCCACTACGCTATCCATAGCAATCATGTCGACACGCAGCGATGGGTTCATCTGTATCGACAGACTGTCGTCAGCAATCGACAGCATCTGACTGGTCCCGCCAAGCTGATTACGAACCTCGGCCTTCATACCTGAGTCGAGGAAATCGATAAAGTCAAGACGGTTGTTCTTTGAGAGATAAGGCATAAGGGAGTCAGGCATCTCCCTGAAAGCGTCGCGAATCTGGACGCTCTGGGCTGATGCCTGACTAAATGTTGCGGCCACTAACAGGGCCATAAGAGTTTTCTTCATTATCCGCGAGATGGTCTTAAATCCTTTACACGAACGGCCTTGCCCTCGCTCTGTGGCAGTGAGCCCTTCTTAACAAGCTTGACCTGAGGAGTGAGCAGAATCTCGTCCTTAAGGGCGCGCTGGATGTCCTTCATCATCTTCTGCATCTCAGGATAGATTTCAGTCTCCAGGCTATCAAGCTCAACTTCTACGGTCATAACATCATTATCGTCGATGGTCTCAAGGGTGATGAGGTAGTTGCTGCCAAGTCCAGGATACTGAACCAGAATCTTCTCTACCTGCATTGGGAATACGTTTACACCCTTGATGATAAACATATCATCGGTACGGCCCTTGATACGGTCGATACGGCGATGGGTACGGCCACACTTACATGGCTCAGCGATGATACGGGTGAGGTCGCGTGTGCGATAGCGCAGGATAGGCATCATATCACGATCGAGCGTGGTGAGCACCATCTCGCCCATCTCACCATCGGGCACTGGCTCGAGAGTATCTGGGTCGACAATCTCTACGATATAGTTATCCTCCCAAAGGTGCATACCGTCCTGATACTTACACTCGAAAGCTACACCAGGGCCATTCATCTCTGTCATACCAAACGAGTTGTAAGCCTTTACACCAAGCATGCGCTCGATACGACGACGCTGCTCCTCAGTGTGAGGCTCGGCTCCGATGCACAGGGTGCGGAGCTTGGTAGTAGAGGGGTCGACACCCTCTTCCTTGAATACCTCAGCCAAACGGATGGCGTAAGAAGGAATGGCATGCAGACAGGTTGTGCCAAAGTCCTTAATAAACTTGATCTGACGCTTTGAGTTACCAGCTGCAGCAGGAACAGTCATAGCGCCAAGCCACTCGGCACCATACTGGAATCCCAGTCCGCCAGTAAACATACCATAGCCACTTGAGTTCTGGAACACGTCGCTCTTACGGCAACCAACCATATAGAGGTTGCGGGCAATCATATTGGCCCATGAACAGATGTCGTGCTCAGAATAGACAACCACACATGGATTTCCTGTGGTACCACTGGTAGAGTGGATACGAACAGCATCGTCTAAATTTCCGCCAACAAGTCCGAAGGGATAGTTATCGCGCAGATCCTGCTTTGTGGTGAAAGGAATCTTGCGAAGGTCATCCAGGCTGTTGATTGAGTCGGCAGTGATGCCGAGATCGCCCAAACGCTTCTTGTAAAATGGCGATTTCAGACAGACATTGATGGTGTCCTTTAGTTTTTTAACCTGCAACTGCTGGAGCTGCTCTCTTGGCATGGTCTCGATTTCGGGCTGCCAGTGTTCGCCATCTGGCTTGATGGTAGCCATAATCTTCTCGTCAGTCATATCTTATAGTTTATTTGGTTTATCTTATCTATTTATCGTTATTGTTGCGCTAACTGCATCATCATAACTGCAGAAAGACCTGCTGTTTCTGTGCGCAGGCGGCTCTCGCCAAGGTTTACTGACACCCAGCCAGCGGCCACAGCCTGACGAACCTCGTCGATAGAGAAATCGCCCTCAGGACCAACAAGTACTGTAGCATCGTCAGTATCGGATGGCTTGCGCAGCTCATCGAACAGGTTTACACGAGGTACTTCTTCGTAGCAGTGGGCTATATACTTGCGACCCTCGATAGGCTGCTTGAGGAAAGCATCGAAATGAACCATCTCGTTAACCTTTGGCTTCCAGGCCTTGTGGCTCTGCTTAACAGCAGCTGTTACAATCTTATCGAGGCGCACAAGCTTTACCAGTCGGCGCTCAGAGAACTTGCAATTAAGGAATGATACCTCGTCGATACCTATCTCAGTAGCTTTCTCCATCATCCACTCAATACGATCCATCATCTTTGTGGGTGCTATGCCAAGGTGCAGATGTCCCTTCCACTGGCGCTGCTGCGGCAGTTTCTCGATAATCTCGTAGTAACAGTGATGTGTGGCAGCAACAGTTACCTTACCACGGAAATAATTGCCCTCGCCATCCATCAGGAAAAGCTCGTCGCCACTCTTCAGGCGCAGCACACGCATGGCGTGCATTGCCTCATCGGTTGGCAGCTCTGTCTGATTTTCTGCATCAGGTACAAAGAAATATCTTGTTTCCTTCATATTCTATATCTTATTTTTTTGTTTCTGGATGGAATGACAAAGCAAATGCTATACCAACAACAAGCGCAAAGCTTGCGAAGATAAACCAACAGGTAGTCCAGTCACCCTGAAGGAATCCATTCTCCCAATAACAATAATGATTAACTATCTCACCAGCGGCAAGTGTGCCTACAGTGGCACCAACACCATTGGTCATCATCATAAACAAACCCTGAGCAGAGGCCTTGATACTTGGCTCGCACACCTGGTCGACAAAGATACCGCCTGAGACATTGAAGAAGTCGAAAGCGACACCATAGACGATGCACGACAGGATGAACATAATCACACCAGGCATAGCTGGATTACCTACACCAAAGAATCCGAAACGGAACACCCATGCAAACATTGACATGAGCATTACAACCTTAATGCCATAGCGCTTAAGGAAGAATGGAATCATCAATATACACAGTGCCTCACTAATCTGAGAGATACTGGTGAGCAGAGTAGCATTATTAGCTGCAAACGATGTGGCTACAGCTGCATCGGCACTACCCTTGAAGCTAGTGATGAAAGGACCAGCATAGCCGTTGGTTACCTGCAGACACATGCCAAGCAGGGCTGAGAATATAAAGAACAGAGCCATCTGCTTTGACTTGAAAAGCTTGAAGGCATCGAGACCCAAGCTCTCTACAAGCGAAACATTCTTCTCAGTTCTGTCGATCTTGCACTCTGGTAATGTGAAGCAATACAAGCACAAAGCTACACTGATAATGCCAGATACGAAGAACTGCATGTAGGTGTACTGGAACTTATAACCGTTATCTGCCAGAGTCATAGAGAAACTTCCATCCTGCCATACAGCGCAGTTGACAAACCACATGGTTACGATGAATCCCACTGTGCCAAGCACACGGATTGGTGGGAAATCCTTAACGGTATCGCCACCGTTGTTCTTCAATATAGTGAATGCTGTGGTATTGGCCAATGCGATAGTAGGCATGAAGAATGCCACGCTAAGGGTATAGAGTGCTATGAACAGCGACTTATCCTGCAGTTCGTTACCATAACCAGCCTGCAAGCCAAGCCACCAGCAACCCAGCATAAAGCCTCCTGCTGCCAGATGGCACAAGCCCAACAAACGCTGGGGTTGGATATACTTATCGGCCACAATACCCATGAGTGTGGGCATAAAAATACTAACGATACCCTGAATAGCATAGAACCAAGAAATCTTGTCGCCAAGTCCGGCTACTCCAAGGTAGTTTCCCATACATGTTAGATAAGCTCCCCATACAGCGAACTCAAGGAAGTTCATCAATGACAATCGGAATTTCAGATTCATAATTATACTTAGTTATTGGGTTTATTACTTTTCTTTATCTGATGCATATTAGGCAGTGGCTTAGGCTGGTGCATCTGCTTTTGTTGCATCTCGCGCATCTTGTTAATCTCGCCCACGGTCAAAGGACGATTTCCTGGATGAGGCATAGGATGGCGCAGCGAGTCGTACTGAACAGAATCGGGCTTCACAAAATGAGTGCTGTCTATCTGCGGCTGCTGAGGAATCACAGGCTGCTCTACAATCTTGTTGTGGAACTTGGCCAGCGTGATATTGTCGACAAACATCAAGCACAGACTATTGGTATTATCAGTGCTTGGACGATTGCCACACATCACAAATCCCTTAATCTCCTTTACACGCTCCTTGCAATAAGGTATGCGAAGGGTTGTTGTGCCTGAAGTAGATATAGTGGCAAACGCTTTAGTGGTGCTATCGTTGGCATAGGTTACTGCCAGATAGGCTACAGCCTGACGATTACCATTCTGCATAAGCCATGTGGTGTTGAAGCTCATCATAAAGCTATCACCCTGGTGGAATGTGGTGTCAGCCTGCTGACTGAAGGTGTAGAGATGATAAGGACGATCGTTGAGCAGCATAAGCGCACGATTGCCAGTCCACACATCTACAGTGTCGCCACTGGTAGAATTAGACACCATGTTCTGCACCTCGTTAACAACAGCACCATATTTCTCAGCCTCCGCATTAAGGCGGCTCTGCACATTCTTGTAAATCTCCTGGAATCTGTCAGCGCGAGTATAGTAATAAACCAGCGAAGAGTCGAATTCTGCCTGGGTAATGCCATGCTCCTTGAGCACCAACTCGAATGTAAGGCGACGATTATAATCGCTATTGCCATCCTGCTGCTGGGCAGCAATACCCTGAGCTATGTGATAGTCGTAGATAAGGTCTTCCATATCGTCGGGCTGGATATACTGCGACGGAACCTGGGGTTTACAGCTGGCCAACAAAAGCACTGCTGCCACCACATTTATAATATGTAAAGCCTTATTCTTCAACTTTCTTCTCTTCTTTCTTTATTGATATTTTACTAATTTCCTCTCTGTAAAACAACAGCAGCAAAACCACGCTGACACTGATGCTCGCATCGGCAAAATTAAACACGGGACTAAAGAACACAAAATGATCGCCTCCAACAAAAGGCATCCACGTGGGCCATTCTGTCTCAATAAGAGGGAAGTAGAACATATCTACTACCTTACCCATTAGGAATGGGGCGTAACCCGTACCAAAGGGAACGAAATAAGACAGATAATAGGGCGACGACTCGTTGAACACCAGTCCGTAGAACATACAGTCGATAAGGTTACCAGCTGCACCAGCCAGAACCATCGACAGGCAGATGATATAACCTGTACGGACATTCTTCTTTACCTGCTGCCAGATATAATAACCCAGCACACAGATGGCTGCAACACGGAACAACGAGAGGATAATCTTGCTGCCCAGCTGCATACCAAAGGCCATGCCCATGTTCTCAATAAACGTGATGTAGAACCAGTCGGTGATGTGAATACTCTCATGGAGACTCATCGAGGTCTTCACCCAGATTTTTATTGCCTGGTCAATAAGGAGAATGGCGACAACTATCAGCGTCGCCAATCTGCCTTTTGTGATAAGAGAACTACGCGTCACTTTTTCTGGTTAAGCTTAGACTCAACACTAAGGGTTGCATGAGGAACAGCGCGAAGGCGCTCCTTTGGAATAAGCTTGCCAGTGATACGGTCGATACCATAGGTCTTGTTCTCGATACGTACCAAAGCAGCCTTCAAACCCTGAATAAACTTCTGCTGGCGTGCAGCCATTGAGATGAGCTCCTCCTTTGACTGAGTAGCACTACCCTCCTCCAATGCCTTGTAGGTGGGTGATGTATCGTCTACATCGTTGCTATCTTCATTGGTAAGAACGCGCATCATCTGCTCGTAATCACGCTTGGCCAAAGCCATCTTTTCGTTTATGATCTGACGGAACTCCTCGAGCTCCTCATCAGTATAGCGAGTCTTCTCTGCCATAATACTTTAATGCTTAGTTATTGATTATTATTTAATTCTTAGTAATTTTAATGTTCAACTTAAACTCATCGAACTCAACCTCCTGACCATCATTAGGTTGTAGAGTAATATTATCGGCCAGAACCTGAGTCTTGATGTAGTCGGCGAAGCTGTCAACTGCCTTCTGCACATCATCGTTAGGAGCAATCTCAACGTTGATACGATCAGTAATCTCGAAGCCACTCTCCTTACGGATGTTCTGAATACGATTGATAAGCTCGCGGGCCATACCCTCGTTCTTCAACTCCTCGGTGAGTTCAACCTCGAGTGCTACAGTAAGGTTACCCTCGTTAGCTACCAGCCAGCCAGGAATATCCTCGCTGATGATCTCAACATCGACAGCCTCGACGGTGATGTCCTGACCCTCGACATTGATACCAATGGTGCCCTGCTTCTCGAGCTCGGCAATCTGCTCCTGACTAAGGGCATCCATAGCAGCAGCCACGCTCTTCATGAGCTTACCGAACTTCTTACCCATAGTACGGAAGTTACACTTCACCTTCTTAACCAGCACGCCAGCACCCTCAACGAAACGGAGTTCCTTAACGTTAACCTCGTTCATAATCAGGTCCTTAACGGCCTCGATGTGCTTCTTCTGAGTCTCGTCGACAGCAGGAATCATGATGGCCTGCAGTGGCTGACGAACCTTGATGTTTACCTTACGGCGCAGAGCAAGTACCATAGAGGTAATCTTCTGTGCCATCTGCATACGAGCCTCGAGATCCTTATCAATCTGGGCATCGTCAGCAACAGGGAACTTATCGAGGTGTACAGAATCGAGCTCACCGCCCAGATCCTTATACAGCTGATCAGCATAGAATGGAGCGAATGGAGCAAGCAGCTTGGCAACTGTCATCAAGCAGGTGTACAGTGTCTGATAAGCTGAGAGCTTATCCTCGCTCATCTCCTTACCCCAGAAACGTTTACGGTTAAGACGTACGAACCAGTTACTCAGGTCGTCGTTAACGAATGCATCAATCAGTCGACCAGCACGTGTTGGATCATATCCGTCGAGCTCGGCCTCAACACCCTTGATAAGTGTATTCAGGCATGACAGAATCCAACGGTCGATCTCAGGACGCTTCTCGAATGCAACCTGTGCAGCTGTTGGGTCGAAACCATCAACATTAGCATACAGCGCAAAGAAGCTATATGTGTTATAAAGTGTTCCGAAGAACTTACGACGTACCTCGTCTACGCCCTCTGGGTCGAACTTAAGGTTGTCCCAAGGCTCTGAGTTGGTCATCATATACAGACGTACAGCATCGCTACCGTACTTGCCAATCATATCGAATGGGTTAACCACGTTACCAACGTGCTTCGACATCTTGTTGCCCTTAGCATCGAGCACAAGTCCTGAAGAAATTACATTCTTGAAGGCTACAGAGTCGAAGATCATAGTAGCAATGGCATGCAGAGTGAAGAACCAACCACGTGTCTGGTCAACACCCTCGTTGATGAAGTCGCAAGGGAATGCGATACCCTTATCAATCAGGTCCTTATTCTCAAATGGATAGTGGATCTGTGCGTATGGCATAGAACCAGAATCGAACCAAACGTCAATCAGGTCGGTCTCGCGCTTCATTGGCTTACCGCTCTCTGATACAAGTACGATATTATCAACGTAAGGACGGTGGAGGTCGATCTTATCGTAGTTCTCCTTGCTCCAGTCGCAAGGTACGAAACCATTATCCTTAAGTGGGTTGCTCTTCATGAAACCAGCCTTTACAGACTTCTCGATTTCGTTGTAGAGTTCCTCAACACTGCCAATACAGATTTCCTTGCCATCCTCGTCGCGCCAGATAGGAAGTGGTGTACCCCAGAAACGTGAGCGAGACAGGTTCCAGTCGTTCAAGTTCTCAAGCCAGTTACCAAAGCGGCCTGTACCTGTTGACTCTGGCTGCCAGTTGATAGTCTTGTTCAGCTCGAACATGCGGTCCTTCTTAGCAGTAGAGCGGATGAACCATGAATCAAGTGGATAATAGAGCACAGGCTTATCAGTACGCCAGCAGTGAGGATAGTTGTGTACGTGCTTCTCAATCTTAAGAGCAGTACCCTCCTGCTTCATCTCCATACATATAACGATGTTCAGATCCTCTGCCTTAGCAGCAGCCTGCTCGTCGTACTTACCATCCTTATTGAACTCAGGAGCATAAGCATTCTTAACGAAATCGCCAGCATGGTGGCCGTAAGCAGCCTTATCAACACACTTTGCTACGAAGTTATCGTCGAGCTCGTCCAAAACATAGTACTTACCCTGAAGGTCGACCATTGGACGTGTTTCACCTTTCTTATTAATAAGGAACAAGCTTGGGATGTGAGCATCCTTAGCTACCTTGGCGTCGTCAGCACCAAAGGTTGGAGCGATATGCACGATACCAGCACCATCCTCAGTTGTTACATAATCGCCTGGGATTACGCGGAAAGCCTCGCTCTTCATCTCAACAAACTGGTCCTTGCCATTCTCACCTGCGAATACCTTCTCAGGATGAGCAGCTGCGTACTCCTTAACATAGTCGGCAGCATTCTGGTCGAGCTTAGCAGATGGCTTAACCCAAGGCATGAGCTGCTGATACTTCATACCAACCAGCTCCTCACCAGTATAATGACCTACGATACGATAAGGAACGAACTTCTCGCCCTTGTTGTACTCAGGCATCTCGTCGCCATCTGTCATGTTACCCTCTGGTGCGAGATAAGCGTTAAGGCGGCTCTCGGCCAGAATAATGGTAATCTTCTCGCCATTATATGCGTTATATGTCTCTACAGCTACATAGTCGATCTTAGGACCTACGCAGAGAGCTGTGTTTGAAGGCAATGTCCAAGGTGTTGTTGTCCAAGCCACGAAGTAAGGAGTACCCCACTTGGTCCACTCTTCCTTAGGATTTAGAGCCTTGAACAGAGCAGTAACAGTAGTATCCTTTACATCACGATAGCAACCAGGCTGGTTCAACTCGTGCGAGCTAAGACCTGTACCTGCACCAGGAGAATATGGCTGGATGGTGTAACCCTTATAGAGCAGTCCCTTGTTGTAGAACTGCTTGAGCAACCACCAGAGAGTCTCGATGTATTTGTTATCGTAAGTGATATATGGATTGTCGAGATCGACGAAGTATCCCATCTTCTCAGTGAGGTCGCGCCACTCCTGAGTGAACATCATCACATTCTCGCGGCACTTCTTGTTGTAATCCTCTGTAGAGATATACTTTGCACTCTGCTTATTATCGATATCAGCCTTTGTGATACCAAGTTCCTTCTCAACGCCAAGCTCAACAGGCAGTCCGTGGGTATCCCATCCTGCCTTACGCTTAACCTGATAGCCCTTCATCGTCTTATAGCGATTAAAGGTATCCTTGATGGTACGTGCCAGTACGTGGTGAATTCCAGGGTGACCATTAGCTGATGGAGGACCCTCGAAGAAAACAAACTGCGGGCAACCTTCGCGCTCATCTACCGAGCGCCAGAAGACATTCTTCTCCCGCCACATTTCCAGGATATCATTATTTACCTGGGTTAGATTCAAGCCGTTATGTTCGGCGAACTTTTTTGCCATATCTTAATTATTATTTCTATCTTCTCTTATTTAGCGTGCAAAGGTACTAAAAATATCCAATTTGACCAAAGGAAATAAATATTTTTAATATTTCTGCTAAAAAAGTATGATATTTCAGAATAATTGCTTATATTTGCCAACAGAAATCCAATAATTATAACTTAAAACATTTAAAAAGTACCTATGATTACATTATCAATGATTCTACAACTCTGCATCGTGCTGGGTGCATTGTGGGTAGGCTCTCGCTACGGTAGTTTGGCTCTTGGAGCTATTTCTGGAATCGGATTGGCAATTCTGGTGTTCGGATTTGGGTTAAAACCTGGTACACCACCTACCGATGTTATCTACATTATTATTGCAGCCGTGACGTGTGCTGGTATTATGCAAGCCTCGGGCGGAATGGACTGGTTGATACAGATTGCTGAGAGATTGCTGCGAAAGCATCCTGACCACATCACCTTTTTTGCTCCGCTTTGCACATTCTTCTTGACTGTGCTGGTAGGAACAGGTCACGTAGTATACACCCTTATGCCTATTATCTGCGACATAGCACTGAAGAAAGGTATACGACCTGAGCGTCCTTGTGGAGTAGCATCAATAGCATCGCAGGTTGGTATCACATGTTCGCCAATCGCTGCAGCCGTTGTGGCATTCGTAACGATTTCGAATGCAAACCACTTCGATATCACCATCCCTCGCGTGCTTATGGTTTCTATACCAGCATGTGTATGCGGACTGATGGCAGCAGCTGCTGCTTCATATCATCGTGGTCTTGACCTCGACAAGGATCCTGAGTTCCAGAAGAAGATTGCTGACCCTGCACAGCGTGAGTACATATACGGTGGCACAGCAACAACACTGGATAAGGAAATTCCACAGTCGGCCAAGAATGCCGTATTTATCTTCTTGGGAGCACTAGCTGTTATCGTATTGTTTGCTGCCCTACCAGATTTGCTGCCTTCTTACCCCACCGTTAAGGCGGTTAAGGGTGCTGGCGATTTGACGCTTGTAAGCGGTGTTACCATCTCGGCTTCGGCGCTGGCAAAAGCAGGTGTTGTAGCCGAAGGATTTACCGAGCACGGTATGGTGGATTTAAAGATGAACCTGGTAATCCAGATTGTAATGATTTCGGCTGCAGCCCTTATGATTATCTTCTGCAAGGCTCAACCCAAGAAAGCTGTTGCTGGTCCTGTATGGCAGTCAGGTATGGTGGCCGTTGTAGCTATTTATGGTATCGCTTGGCTTGCTGACACATACTTCTCGAACTATATGAGCGAGATGCAGGCTATGCTGGCCGACATCGTGAAGGAGTATCCTTGGAGTATCGCTATAGTATTCTTCCTGGTATCTGTGCTTATCAACTCTCAGGGAGCTGTGGTTGTTGCCATGTTACCGCTTGCTTATAAACTTGGCATCGACGGACCAGTGCTGCTGGGTGTACTGCCTGCTGTTTACGGCTACTTCTTTATCCCTAACTACCCATCGGATATTGCTACCGTTAACTTCGACCGCTCTGGTACTACGGTAATTGGTAAATACCTGTTGAACCACTCGTTCATGATGCCTGGTCTCATCAGCGTATGTACCTCAACGATAGTGGCATACCTGCTATCGATGTTGTTTAACTAAAATAAAAAAGCCCCGCCGTTTGGCGGGGTTCTTTTTTGATTTAGTATTTAGAGATTCAAGTTCTTCTTGAGAAGCTCAATCTTCTCCTCAGCAGCCTTGGTGCAGCGCTCGTAATCAGCAGCATCCTTGAAGCTTGGATCCTTAACCTCGGTATAGAACTTAATCTTTGGCTCAGTTCCTGAAGGACGAACAGAAACTTTAGTACCATCCTCGCAGAACCACTGCAGAACGTTACTTGTGTCTGGCATGTTCAGTTTCTCCACACTACCGTCGGCCTTCTTAGCCTCCAGAGTCTTATAGTCCTTCCACAAGCAAACCTTGCTACCGCCCAGCTCCTTTGGAGGATTAGCGCGGAAGTCGGTCATCATCTGCTTAATCTCATCAGCACCTGTCTTACCTGGACGAACCACATTGATGGTCACCTCCTTAGAGAATCCGTACTCCTTATAGATGTTCATCAGCAGGTCGTACAGTGTCATGCCATTGTCGCGAGCCCATGCAGCAATCTCACAGATCAAGCAGATAGATGCTGGAGAATCCTTATCGCGAACCTTATCGAATGGCAGGAATCCAAAGCTCTCCTCACCACCACCAATGTATTTCTTGACGCCCTCAGATATACGAATCTCGTTAGCAATCCACTTGAAACCAGTATAGCAGTCGCGATACTCTACGCCATTCTTCTTAGCAATCTCAGCAATCACCTCAGTAGTAACGATGGTCTTTACCAGGAACTCGTTACCCTTGAGCTGACCAAGCTTCTTCTTGTTGGCGATTATGTACCATGAGAACATCATACATGTCTGGTTTCCATTCAGAATCTCCCACTCGCCCTTAGCGTTACGACATACGATAGCCAGACGGTCAGCATCTGGGTCAGAAGCGATTACCAGGTCAGCATTCAGACGTGTACCCAGCTTCATACCAAGTGTCATAGCCTCGGCATTCTCAGGGTTAGGACTTACTACTGTTGGGAAGTTACCATCGATAACCATCTGCTCAGGAACAACGTGGATATTCTGGAAGCCCCATGAACGCAGAGCCTCAGGAATGATAACACGACCAGTTCCATGCATTGGGCTGTAAACAATGTTCAGGTCTTTCTGGCGCAAAATAACGTCCTGATCTACCATAGCCTCCTTAACAGCCTGCAGGTAGTCCCAGTCCATCTCACCACCAATGATGTCGATGAGTTCCTTATTGCCTTCAAACTTAACGTCCTCAATCTTAACCTTGTTTACCTCGTCGATAATACCCTTATCGTGTGGAGCCAGCACCTGAGCACCATCGTCCCAATATGCCTTATATCCGTTATACTC
Source organism: uncultured Prevotella sp. (assembly GCA_902800365.1). Lineage (GTDB taxonomy): Bacteria > Bacteroidota > Bacteroidia > Bacteroidales > Bacteroidaceae > Prevotella. The sequence goes on from CADCEF010000002.1 coordinate 111,537, forward strand.
ACGTGGGTTGTGAGATGCTGTTACGTTTACACCTGCCTGGCATCCGAGCTGACGTATAGCAAACGAAATCTCTGGTGTAGGACGCAGACTCTCGAACAGGTAAACCTTGATACCATTAGCCGAGAAAATATCAGCTACTGTTTCAGCAAACATACGTCCGTTGTTACGGCAGTCATGACCTACAACAACAGAACTCTGCTTACCAGGGAATGCTTTCAGGATATAGTTTGCAAAACCCTGTGTAGCCATACCAACAATGTACTTGTTCATGCGGTTGGTACCTGCGCCCATAATACCGCGAAGGCCACCTGTACCAAACTCAAGATTCTGATAGAAAGCATCGATCAGCGCTGTCTTATCAGCATTGTCGAGCATTGCCTGTACTTCCTTACGTGTCTCCTCATCAAAGGCGGGAGAAAGCCATTCTTTAGCCCGTGCCTCGCACTGAGCAATCAGTTGAGCATTGTCTGCCATAATCTTTCTGTTTTATTTCTTTAGATTGTTATTGAATTCGATTCTACAAAGATACATAAAAAGACAGAAGAATAGGCGAAAAGCCATTTCTATTTATAGAATCTTAACTTTTCGCCTATTCCTGACTTCTCTCTTCATTACTTTCGCAAAATCTTATCGATTTCGTCGAACTGCTTACCCATATTAAGATTGAAGTATATCCTATACAAGGCTGGAGCCCATTTGTCTTTTTCGTCTGGAGCCATCTCGCGATATTTCTCCATATAAGGACGCGCCCTCTCGTACATCTTCTTTATCTGCTTTTTGTACTTACGCGAATCCATACGCTGAGCTATGTTAAGACAGGCTAAGCCACCATTATAATATATATCAGCCAAATTAGGATTAAGTGCTATCAACTGGTCGCTAAACTTCAAGCAATCTCCATACTTTTTCAGGTTTAGCATAACCATCGACTTGGCAAAAAGGAACAGTTCATTAAGCGTATCAGTCTTAAGTGCTTCGTTCACCACGCTATCAGCCATCTCGTAGTTTCCCCTGCGATTGTAGTTGTCCATCAGTCGAGGGAAGAAATAATTAGACTTCGGATACTTCTTGAATCCTTGCCATAAGGTTGCTGTATACATAGAATCGTCCTCCAGTTTCTCCCACGCCTCTGCCATATACTGCAATGTATACTCCAGCTTCTGCTCATCACGCTGCGCTGTAGATGCATGGCGCAACACGAGAACAGGATCGTTCATCCTATATCCGCAGTAAGTTGCCCAGTATGCCACCTCACCCATCTTGGGGTCTTTATACATAAAGTCATATCCCGTGAATAACGGCTGACGATCGCAGTCGAGATACATCTCGAAGAAGTCGAAGGCAGTCTTAAAATCGCCCTTCTTAAGGTGATGTGCTCCTCCATAATAAATGTTTGGACGATATCCTTGCATCTTTGCAGCATTTGACTTGCGATATTCAGGATTAGACTTACCGTTCTTATCTGGTTTAGCATCTATAGAGTCAAGTCGCTCTGCTATAACAAACATACGTTTGGCCAAATCGAAGAACTTTGTTGTATCTACCTTTTCCTTAATATACATCTTCTCGTTCAGAGCCAGATATTGCTTTTCTACAGCCTGAAGCCAGATATCGTATATTCGGGTATTCTCCTCGTTAGCCTTATCCTTAAGCAGGTCTGTCATAAGTTTCTCAGCCTGCTCTATATTCTTACCGCTTTTAAGTATTGTTCGAGCATCACCAATCTGCTTTCGCTGAGCGCAACATGTTGCACTCATCATCAGTCCACAGACGGCAAAAAAGACATATTTCATCATCCAGTTTACACCTTATTATATATATAGCGGCTGCAAAGTTACAAAAAAAACTGCAAAAAAATTTGCAAACTACAGGAAAATTAATTATTTTTGCAACCAAATAGTCAACTAAAGGCCATATTATCATGAGAAAAAAGTATTTGCTTTGGGGATATGCTATTATAGCATTTTTCGTTATAGTTATATTATGTTCGATAGCTTTCACCACATTCATGGGTATGAAAGGAGCTAGGAATCGTATGGCTAATCCCGAGAATCGAAAAGCCATTTACGACAATGCTGCAAAAGTTACTCGAGATACTGGTCTCGACATACCCGACTTTCGTATCCTACAACATAAACCTGGCGAATATCAGGAAGGAAGCTTATTCCGCGATACCCTTATAGTATATTTCTATAGAGGCGTACCAGATAGTATCTTCAATTCGTTCAAAGATAAAGCTGAAGCTATCGAGCAAGCAAAAGATACGACCAAAAGTGTAGAAATAGATAGTTTAAATTGCTTCTATCAGGACTTCTATGTAGGTGGTTTCTCATGCTACATAGGTGTACATATAAACAAGGAGTCACAATACGGTGAGATAATTTACGGCAACTGGAAACCCGCAAAAGAATAATTAGAGACATTTCTTTGCAAGATTTCACTGAAAAGTTTGGCAGTTTCGGAAAAAATGTCTACCTTTGCAGCCGATTTCCGTAAAAGGATATCGTAAACAACAAGGCCGGTTCGGTAGCTCAGCTGGATAGAGCAACTGCCTTCTAAGCAGTAGGTCTTGGGTTCGAGCCCCAACCGAATCACAAAAAAGAGAGGTATTGTCGATACCTCTCTTTTTTATTTCCATATCATTATTCTCCAAATATCTCTTTTAGTTTAGCTTGGAGACCTTCTGCACGAAGACCACGAGCAACAATCTTGCCTTGTGGGTCGATAAGCAAATTATCGGGAATGCTGTTTACACCATATACCTCAGCAGCAACTGTACGCCAGTATTTAAGGTCTGACAGATGAATCCAAGGCATCTTGAGTTGGTCTATAGCCTTTACCCAAGCATCTTTCTTACTATCGAACGACAAGCCAACCACATCAAATCCCTTTGAATGATACTTATCGTAAGCAGCCACTACATTAGGCATCTCAATTCTGCAGGGACCGCACCATGATGCCCAGAAATCTACAAGCACCCAACGGCCTTTGCCTACATACTCGCTGAGTTTATGCATGTTACCATCAACATCAGCCTCTTCAAGGTCGATAAACTGTTGACCAATGATGGCATTCTTTTTGGCGCGATCATCCAACATCTTATTCAGATAGTCCAACTCGGGCTTTGCAGCAGCATAGTTAACCCAGAGAGGTTTGGTGGCAACAACGCTATCGAGACTCTCTTTACCGAAGTGCTCAGCAAAGTCCATCAAAAAAGCAAAAGGAATCAGTGTGTTGCGCTCTTCCTTAAAGATTTTTGCAATCAAGTTAGCGTCAGGAGTAGCGTTAGCCAAATCGTATTTAACCAGGCGCTCGTTTACAGGCGACCCCTTCAGAGTATTATCGTTAAGATTAACCGACACGGGTGTTCCATCGTTGAAGAAAAGCGTGGTCCAAGTGGCATGTTCTGTACCAATCGCCAGCAGAGCATCCTTTTCGGCCTCACCTGTAATGCTGAATTTGCCATCAGCAACAACAGCCTGACCTACCAACACACGGGCATTGCGATCTATCAACATCACATTGGCACCATTCTCATTAGAGACGCCATTAACAACGCACTTTACTTTTTGAGCCCCAACAGGCAGAACAGCCAACATCAATAGGGCTGCAAATAAATTCTTTATCATATCTAGTTTCTTATTTGTTAAATATCACTTTACTGCGACAACACTCCACGTCGCCATCCTTACAGATACGTACACAATACTCGTTTTCATTAGTCTGCGACATATAGAACGAAAGCGTATCGCCCTGATGAGCCTCGGCTACATATGCTATTTCAAAGCGCTTGATACTATGCTGACGATACCAATCTAGATTCCAAAGATCGAGTACATGCTCTATATACTTAACCGAGTTGATATGCCCATTAATATCTACGTCGCTATATTTTGTTTCAACAGTAGCCACGAGTTGAGCTGTATCGTCCATCTTCACTCGCCCACCCTTGTCTATTGGGCATTCCTTATCCTTCACAATCCAATTGTTAATGGCGCCATTGTCGATAGCAAAGATGTCAGTCGGCTGGCGACTTTCTGTATCAATCATTGCCCAGATAGAGCGACCATAACCATACACCTTACCATCTTCACCAACAACACGGAAATTACGGCTGGTAAAGAATCGCATGGCCGACTCCACCCATGTCTCTACATTAAACTTTGTGTACATCTTTGGCATTTCATCCATCTCGATAGCAAGTCGTGATAGTACCCACGAGCGTTGTATCGTCATTAGATACTTCATACCGAATCCACGATCGGTTGAATGGAAATCAGCAGCATTCAGCATGTGATTGCCAAGATGCCCTACAAACAACCTCTGTGAGAAATCACAGTGAAACGGCTCGGCCAAAAACTGATAACAACCTATTTTATCCATTTTCACGTTCCTCCAAAAATTCACTAACCTGTTCCTGCATGCCACGAGTTACAGCAATACGACCACTGCGCGTGTACTGCAACACGCAATCAAACGTATCAAGCGCACGGAACAATGAGATGATGTCCTCAGTAACTCCATGCATCTGTACAATAGTATAGGTGGGATTCACCTCAATAATATTGGCCTGAAAACGGCGTATAGTACGCGAGATCTCAGGATTCTCAAGCACCATTGGGGTTGATAGTTTATAAAGACCTGACTCGCGGATAAACAACTGGTCATCTGTAAAATAGTTGGCCTTTACCACATCTATTTTCTTTTCAATCTGACGGGTAATTTTCAGAATCTGATCCTCGTCGCTCCAAGCTGTAATCGTGTACTTATGTACGCCGGGAATGCTTGAAGCCGACACATTAAGACTCTCAATATTTACCTGTCTACGTGTAAACACCGCGGTTATCTGATTCAGGATACCAGCGATATTCTCAGAATAAACTAACAGCGTATATAGTTTCTTTTCTTCCATTTCTTTGTACTAAAATCTTAAACCTTTATATCCAAAAGCATATCATCCACATTCATTCCTGGAGGCGTCATTGGCAACACATCATCATCCTCAAGGATTGCACATTCAAGGATATATGGCCCATCAGTAGCCAGCATCTTCTCGATAGCAGCCTTAAGGTCTTTGCGGTCAACAACAGCCTGATAAGGTATGCCATATCCTTGTGCGATGAGCTCATAGTTTGGATTATGCATACGAGTGAATGACTTACGGCGTTTCCAGAACATATCCTGCCACTGGCGAACATTACCAAGATAGTTATTATTCATCAGAACCATCTTAACAGGAGCTTGCTGTTCCATAATGGTTCCAAGCTCTTCGATACACATCTGGAATCCACCATCACCACTGAAGCTAACCACGGTACGATCAGGAGCACCGAATGTTGCACCAATAGCTGCTGGCATACCATATCCCATAGTTCCAAGACCGCCACTTGTACAGATACTGCGCTTATTGGGATACTTGAAATAACGAGTTGCAAATAGCTGATTCTGACCAACATCCGTCACCAGAATCGCATTGCCATCAGTTATCTCTGCCACAGCATTTACCACCTCACCCATTAACAACGGACCATCCTTGGGATGAATAGCGGGTTCTATAACTTTCTCGCGTTCTTTCTCCATCAACGGCTTGAAAGAATCGCGCCACTCCTGATGGTTTGCTTTCTGCAGCAAGGCTGTTATGGCAGGTAACGATTCCTTACAATCTGCTATTACAGCCACATCGGCCTTAACATTCTTATCTATCTCACTATGGTCGATATCCAGATGTATTACCTTAGCCTGTTTGGCATATGTCTTGAGGTTACCCGTCACACGATCGCTGAAACGCATACCTATGGCAATGAGTACATCACACTCCTGCTCTTTGATGTTTGGCGCATAGTTACCATGCATGCCAAGCATACCCACATTCAGTGGATGGGTAGAAGGAAAAGCCGACAATCCAAGCATGGTACGGCCTGCAGGGATATCAGCTTTTTCAAGAAAAGCACGAAGCTCGTTCTGAGCATTTCCTAATTCTACACCCTGACCAACAAGTGCCAATGGTTTTTTGGCACTATTGATAAGCTCTGCAGCCTTACGCACAGCCTCTGGATCAAGCTTTGGATAAGCCACATAAGAGCGGATAAAGTTCACCTTCTCGGGTTCAAACTCCACCATCTCAAGCTGCGCATTCTTTGGAAAGTCGAGCACTACAGGACCAGGGCGCCCGCTTCGTGCAATATAGAAAGCACGACTTACAGCCCATGCTATATCCTCAGCATGGCGAATCTGATAGCTCCACTTTGATATAGGCTGAGCCACGCCAACAAGGTCAACTTCTTGGAAAGCATCAGTACCAAGGGCACCAATAGGCACCTGACCTGCGATGACTACAATAGGCGTAGAATCCAGCATAGCATCAGCCACGCCAGTAAGTGTATTTGTAGCACCAGGACCGCTGGTAACCAAAGCCACACCAACCCGCCCCGAGACTCGTGCATAACCTTCTGCGGCATGCGCTGCTGCCTGTTCATGACGAACGAGGATATGATCAAATGCTTTCTTGTTGCCTCGCGTGTAATCGTAGAGTGCATCGTAAACGGGCATGATTGAGCCACCAGGATAACCAAATATGGTCTTTACCCCTTCAGCCTTCAGCGCCTGCATCAATGCTTCGCTTCCTGTTATCTTTTGCTTTTCCATAATTAATCAATGATTCTTACGCCGCCTTTATCGGCTGATGAAACGCTCTGAGCATAAGCTCTAAGAGCCTTGCTTACAGTACGGTTGCGCTTAAGTGGCTGCTGTGGGCGAGCTGCCAACTCATCGTCGCTCAGCTTTACATTTATTGAGCGACTTGGGATGTCGATGATGATGATGTCGCCATCCTTCACCTTTCCGATATTACCACCATTGGCAGCCTCTGGCGAGATATGCCCGATACTCAATCCACTGGTACCACCTGAGAAACGACCATCAGTAATCAGCGCACATTCCTTGCCCAGATGCATACTCTTAATATAAGAGGTGGGATACAGCATCTCCTGCATACCCGGACCGCCCTTTGGACCCTCGTGGGTAATCACTACGCAATCGCCGCTCTTCACCTTGCCACCAAGTATTCCTTCGCAGGCATCTTCTTGCGAGTCGAACACTACTGCCGGCCCCTCAAAATGCCAGAGAGCCTCATCTACGCCAGCTGTTTTCACTACGCAGCCATCCTGCGCGATATTTCCAAAGAGTACAGCCAGTCCACCATCCTTGGTATAGGCGTGCTCCAAGTCGCGGATACAGCCATTGGCACGATCAGTATCAAGTGTACCCCACTGCTCCGACTGTGAGCCCATCTTAGTCGAGAATCTGTTGCCAGGTGCAGTCTGATAGATGCGATTAGCCTCAGCATCCACATCACCGTCAACAATACTGTATTTCTTCATAGCCTCACCAAGCGTCATGCCATCCACACGTGGAGCCGAGCCATCGATAAGACCACCTTTATTCAGTTCGTTCAGGATTCCAAGGATACCACCAGCGCGACCGCACTCCTGAACACTATATTTCTGAGTATTAGGAGCCAGTTTGCACAAGCAGGGCACACGACGACTCAACTCGTCGATATCCTTCATCGTAAAGTCGGTGCCTGCTTCCTGGGCCACAGCCAACAAGTGCAGCACTGTGTTGGTACTACCACCCATCGCAATATCAAGTGCCATCGCATTCATAAATGCCTTACGGGTAGCGATGTTGCGTGGCAATACGCTCTCGTCGCCATCCTCGTAGTAAGCAAAGGCATTCTTTACCACCTGTCGTGCAGCCGCCTTAAACAATTCTATACGGTTGGTATGTGTAGCAAGGATGGTTCCATTGCCAGGCAGCGATAGTCCGATAGCCTCTGTAAGCGAGTTCATCGAGTTGGCAGTGAACATGCCCGAGCAGCTACCGCATCCAGGACAGGCACACCCCTCTATCTCCTTCATCTCCTCATCAGTAATGCTTGGGTCGGCACCTTTTACCATGGCAGTAATCAGGTCGGCATTCTCGCCACGCCATTTACCAGCTTCCATTGGTCCACCGCTACAGAATACGGTTGGGATGTTTAGTCTCATCGAAGCCATCAGCATACCTGGAGTCACCTTATCACAGTTCGATATACAAATCATCGCATCAGCCTTGTGAGCATTAACCATATATTCCACGCTGTCGGCAATGATGTCACGACTTGGCAGAGAATACAACATACCATCGTGGCCCATAGCGATACCATCGTCGATGGCAATCGTATTGAATTCTGCTGCATAACAGCCCATCTTCTCAATCTCTTCGCGTACAATCTGACCTATCTCATGCAGATGTGTATGACCAGGCACAAACTGGGTAAACGAGTTGACGACGGCAATAATGGGCTTGCCAAACTGCTCGTGTTTCATACCCGTAGCAACCCACAAAGCGCGGGCTCCTGCCATTCTTCTGCCTTCGGTGCAAACAGCACTCCTCAACTGATGTTTCATTTTCTATTTCTTTATAATAATTGCGAAATTTAGCTGCAAAAGTACATTAATTCTATCAAATAGCCAACATTTTCGTTATTTTTTAGTAAATTTGCAGCAAAAATTTGATTACTAATTACAATCTGAAATGAAAAAGCAATTACTAACAATGCTATTGGCAGTACCACTTTCGATGTTGGCACAACCACGACAAGAGATGACACTGAGCGAAAACTGGAGCTTTTCGCACGACAAGAAAGAATGGCAATCAGTAAGCGTACCTCACGATAGGGCTATCGCCGGTCCTTTCAACAAGAAATGGGATTTGCAGAAAGTTGCCATCGTACAGAACGGTGAGACAGAGGCTACAGAGAAAAGCGGTCGTTCAGGCGCCCTCCCCTGGATTGGCAAGGGCCACTATCGCCGAACCATCAACATCCCCCGGAAGTGGATGCATGCCGAACTGGTGTTCGATGGAGCGATGGCAGAGCCTACGGTATATCTTAATGGAGAGAAAGCAGGTTACTGGGCCTATGGATATAACGCTTTCAAGGTTGACATCACGCCATACATGAAGGTGGGCGACAATCTGCTGGAGGTCGACTTACAGAATATGGAAGAGAGCAGCAGATGGTATCCTGGCGCAGGCATCTATCGTCCTGTAAAGCTGATACTTACAGGCAATAGTTATATCAACACTTGGAACACATTCTTCCGCACTACAGAACTCAAGGATAGCGAAGCGATACTTGATGTTACCGTAGCAGCCTGTGATGTCGACGAGCAGAATAGTTTCGATATTGAGATAGCCGATGCCCAAGGTCATATTGTTGCCAAGCAGACAGGAGTAAGACTTACCTATACAGGCGAAAGCAACATCCGACTAACAGTTAGCAAGCCTATGGTCTGGACGCCAGAAACACCTTATTTATATCATGCAAAAATAAAGCTCTACTCGTTAGGCGATCTGGTTGATGAGGTAACACAGAAGATAGGCATCCGCACGGTAACATGCTCTAAGGACGGAGGATTCCAGCTGAATGGTGTCACCCGCAAGCTAAAAGGCGTATGCCTGCATCACGACCTTGGTCCACTTGGTGCAGCCATCAATAAGGCAGCGCTTATCCGACAGATTAAGATGATGAAGGAGATGGGTTGCGATGCCATACGTACATCGCACAACATGCCGAGTCAGATGCAGATGGATATATGCGACTCGCTGGGTATGATGGTGATGGCCGAAAGCTTCGACATGTGGAAATATCCTAAATGCAAAAACGGATATGCCCGTTTCTTCGACGATTGGGCCGACAAGGACATTACCAACCTTGTGCTTGCCAACCGCAATCATCCAAGCATTGTGATGTGGAGCATTGGCAACGAGATTCCAGAGCAGGGCTCAGCCGAAGGCCGCCTCATCTCTATACACCTGCAGGGTCTCTGCAATAGTCTCGACCCTACCCGTCCGGTTACTCAGGGAATGGATCGTGCCGAAGAGGCTTTAAGCAGCGGATTCGCTCAGGCGATGAACGTACCAGGATTCAACTATCGTGTACACAAGTACCAGAAGAATATCGAGCAGCTGCCTCAAGGATTCTTGTTGGGCTCTGAAACAGCATCTACAGTCAGTTCGCGCGGTGTTTATAAGTTCCCAGTAGAGGTTACCGACAATTCGCAATATGCATCGTGGGCACCAACCTACGATCCAAAGGCGATAGAAAAAGCCGACGGACAATGTTCAAGTTACGATGTAGAGTACTGTTCATGGAGCAATCTGCCCGACGACGACTGGGTATGGCAAGACGACAAACCCTGGGTTATCGGCGAATTTGTGTGGACCGGTTACGACTATCTGGGCGAGCCTACCCCTTACGATGAGTACTGGCCTGCGCGTAGCAGCTACTTCGGCATCTGCGATCTGGCCGGTCTGCCCAAAGATCGCTACTATCTGTATCGCTCTAAGTGGAACAAAGAGCAGCACACCATCCACCTGCTGCCTCACTGGAGTTTCGGGAAGGACCGGATAGGAAAGGTAACCCCCGTATACTGCTATACCGATTACCCAACTGCCGAACTGTTTGTAAACGGCAAGAGTCAGGGCAAGATTACCAAGAATCGCGAAAGCCGTTTAGACCGCTATCGCCTGCGCTGGAACAATGTAACATATCAGCCTGGCCAGGTTAAGGTGGTAGTTTACGATGCCCAAGGCCATAAGGCTGGCGAAAAGACTGTTACCACAGCCGGAAAGCCATCAGCCCTGAAACTGGATGTCTGGACTCAGAACGACAAGCAGACCTTGAATGCCACAGGCGATGATATGGCGTTCATCACCGTCTCGCTTACCGATGCCAAAGGCAATCTTATCCCAGAGGCCAGCGACCAATTATCATTCGAGGTTACAGGAGCCGGAAGTTTCGAGGCAGTATGCAATGGCGACGCTACAAGTCTGGAATCATTCAAACAGCCCACCATGAAACTGTTCAACGGCCAGTTGGTAGTCATCGTTCGTGGCGCCAGGCAGTCTGGTATTGCCACGCTGAAAGTTACAGATAAGAACCGAAAAATCAGCAAGAGCCTGCAGATACGTGTAGAATAATCAGGCTTTCAATAAGCACGATTATAACCATAATGACTTCAGCTGTTCGATTCACTCGGACAGCTGTTTTCATATCCTTTGTAGTAAGTTCGCGATCATTATCACCAATATATGGTTTTTCAAACATCTCGCCAAAATATATATGCGGACCGCCAAACCTGCAGTCAAGAATACTTGCTAAAGCAGCCTCTGGGTAGCCACTATTGGGCGAAGCGTGATTTCGTCCGTATTTGCGGATAAAGGTGAAATGGTGAAAAGGTGAAGAGGTGAAAATTATCATCAGCAACGCTGTTAAGCGGGCGGGGATGTAATTTGCCACATCATCAATATGAGCTGCCCAACAGCCAAACTGCAGATAACGCTCGGTATGATAGCCTATCATCGAGTCGAGTGTGTTCACCATCTTATAGGCCAGCATACCTGGAGTGCCAAGAACAGCCAACCAGAACAGAGGGGCTATCACACCATCGCTCAGATTCTCGGCAAGTGTTTCGAGGGCTGCCGTACGAACCTCTTGGGCTGATAGCTCGGAGGTATCACGACCTACGATACGCGCCACTTGTGCCCTACCCTCGTCTAAAGAACGATCGAGCGCCAGAAACACCTGTCGCACTTCACGAATCAGCGTGGTTCCTGCCAAACAGTAAAACACCACAATGGCATCAAACAACATGAAACATGAAACATGAAACATTGAACATGATTTACGAATAGCCCAAGTGGCACAAAATACCAATGCAATCAGTCCAACAGCCAGAAGTGCACCTTTCATTTTCCGATGCTGGCCTTTATTCAGGCGTTTCTCGCCAAAGGCTATCAGCCGTCCAAACCATACTACAGGATGAGGCAACCTCACTGGGTCGCCAAAAACAACATCGAGTATCCAACCTATTAATAATGCTATCGGATTAATCATGACTTAATATCTCATAAATGCGCGGTATATCTACATACTGCCGGACGTGGGCTGCCAACTTGTTGTACTGCTCATCTTTGAAGGTGTCGGCATCCATCGCCATAGCGGACTGCTTGGTGCCCAACAAATAATCGATAACTGACTGATTGTCGAGGAAACCATGAATATAGGTGCCAATGCAATGATCGGTTTGCATGATTGCCTCTTCGGTATCACTTACACCTTGATGAATCTCGTAACCTTGACATGACTGACCATTAAACTGGAAGCTGACCTGGCGGGTGGTCTTCTCTGCGCTCATCGTTGTGTGAATGGGCAGTAGGCCAAGACCTGGCAGGCTGGCAATCGAACCTTCGACACCATCAGGGTCATCAACCGAAATACCCAGCATCTGATAACCACCACAAATACCTATCACCATCTTGCCGTCGCGATGGGCTCGCACAATGGCCTGTGCACATCCGTTACGGCGCAGCTCCATCAGGTCGTCGAGGGTTGATTTGGTACCAGGCACGATGATGATATCGGCTTGTTCCAAATCAGAGATATTGTTGGTATAAAAAAGATTTACACGAGGGTGGCGTTCTAAGGTACCGAAATCGGTATAATTAGAAATATGCCGCAGAAGCACTACTGCCACGTTAACCTTGCCTGCTAATAGCTGCCGACGTTTATGCTCCAGGGCCACCGAATCCTCCTCGTCGATATAGATATCCTTATAGTATGGCACCACGCCTAACACAGGTACACCGCATAAATCCTCAAGCATGCGGCGCCCCTCATCGAAAAGGCGCATATCGCCTCGAAACTTATTGATGATAATGCCCTTAATAAGTTTTCTATCCTCCGCAGTCTGCAGTGCGATGCTGCCATATACTGAGGCGAACACACCACCTCTGTCGATGTCGCCCACTAAGATTACATCGGCATGGGCATGGCGCGCCATCGGAAGATTTACCAAATCGGTATCACGCAGATTCAATTCTGAGATGCTCCCAGCCCCCTCCATCACAATAGGATTGAAACGAGAAGCCAAGCGATCGAAGGCTTGACAGACTTCCATACGATAATCGATATCGGAAACGTCACGACGCCAATAGTCGTAAGCATGCTGATTACCCACCGGCTTGCCATGGAGCACCACTTGTGATGTATGGTCGGAACTGGGTTTAAGCAGCAGCGGATTCATATCTGTTTCACAAGGGATGCCAGCCGCCTCGGCCTGTACGGCCTGCGCACGGCCTATCTCGAAGCCGTCGGGGGTGGCGTATGAGTTGAGTGCCATATTCTGCGCTTTGAATGGTGCAGGCGCATAGCCATCCTGACGGAAGATACGACAGAAGGCTGAAGCCAAGATACTCTTGCCCACATCGCTGCCTGTGCCAACAAACATCAGAGGGTGTAACTTCTTACTCATAGGTCGCGACCGGGTTTTAGTTGGGCTGCATCATCAAAGCATAAGATGGCATTACAAAGTGTAGCAGCCAGATTAGAGCCACCTTTACGTCCCTCGACAATGATTTTGGGAATAGCACGGAAGGGTTTTACCATATGTTTTGATTCGCATACATGAACAAAACCAACTGGTGCAGCGATAATTCCTGCAGGAAGTGCCTTCCCCTTACGTATCAGTTCACAAAGTTCCATAAGGGCTGTAGGCGCATTGCCAAAGGCAAACAGGGCATCAGGATGTTCCTCTACAGCCAAACGGATACCAGCCTGTGTGCGGGTGATACCCTGTTGCTCTGCCATCTCAGCCACGCGTGGATCGGACAGATAACACTTTGCCTCAACACCCAAACGCTGTAAGGCTCCTTTGCGGATGCCACTGGTAACCATCGTTACATCGCTGATAATAGTCTTCAAGCGTCCACTATTTACTTGATTATAAAGGGTTTCTACAGCGCCTTCGTCAGTGTATAGAATATTCTCCATATCAAAGTCGGCTGTAGTATGGATAGCATGCAGCAGTGCCCACTTGTGGTCGAGAGGATAGTCCTGACGTTTCAGTTCCTTCAAAATTGTACGGAACGATTCTATCATGATATGCTGCCCTACTTTTTCACCTTCTGACGCCTCCTTACGGTAATAACCGCGTGGTGTGATAAGCTTGCCATCAGAGATATACGACTGGGAATTACCAATAATGATGACGGTGAACATATCTACATCCTCAGGGTCGAAAGCGCTGAGGGTAGTGAGTTTTACCACCTCATCATCGCGACCAGCCTGACGAACATAGCCTACAGGAGTATCTGGAGAACGATGCTGCAAGAATATCTCCTGCAGACGGTAGAGTTGCCAATAGCGCCCATGCGATTTGGGATTATAGACTGCTGTAACAAAATCGCCAACAGCAGCCGCTACAATACGACGTTCTATCACCTCCCAAGGTGTCATCAAGTCGCTCATAGAGATGATACACATATCGTGACCAATAGGAGCACCCAACAACGAGGCTGCCTTCTGGAATGCAGATATGCCTGGCAGCGACGCAATCTCGATATCGGAACCACGTTCACGACGCATCTCGTAGATCAGAGGAGTCATACCGTAGATGCCTGCATCGCCCGACGAGATGACTACCACCGTCTTACCTTGTTCAGCCAATTCGAAAGCCTGTTCGGCACGCTGGCGTTCTTTCTTCATGCCGGTGTCGATACACTCACAACCAGCCTTAACATAAGGCATGATAAACTGGAAGTAATACTGATAGCCTACTATCACATCGGCCTCACGTACTGCTTCGAGTACTGCTGGTGTGATATCCTGCTGCGAACCAGGACCAATGCCTGCTACGATAATCTTTCCCATATCCTTTTTAGTTTTTGAATTTCACTTTCAGTCCTACTACCAGCATGCGGCCTGGTGTGTAAAGCGCATATTTGCGAGTAGAAGAGTCGATACGACGGTCGACTTTGTCGAAGATATTATCAACACCGATGCTGGGCTCCAGAAAGGCCCACTTGGCTACATCAAATGAGTGAGTGGTATGCAGATTCCACAAGCCGAAACCTGGAGCATTTTCATAAGAGCCAGTATAATAGGTCTCAGACTGCATACGACCATTGAGATTTACAGTGAGAGCATATTTACCCCAGGCATGATGGTAGTTGGCAGCCACGGTGGCTGCATGGCGGATACTACGCTCCAGCGATGTCCACTCCTCGCCGCTACAAGTGCGGGCATAGGTATAGACATAGTTGGCAGAAAGGTTGAAGCCACTAAAGAGATTGGCTGAGACATTCAACTGCACTCCTTTAATATCACCTTTATCACTATTCTGATACAGGGCATAGCTCACCATCTTGTCGGCCTGATCTTGAGTCATCTCAGGAAACTCTGCCATGAGCATCTTTCTGCTGGTATCATCCACATCCACATTCTGTTTTACTACCATATCGTTGATACGGTTGAGATAGCCCGTCACACTTACGGCCAAAGCCTGTGTGCGATATTCGGCATTCAGCGAGAAGTAGTTGCTCTTCTCGGGCTTCAGGTCCTGATTGCCGAAGCTAATCTGGGCTTTGCCACGATTCACAGAGAAATAGTGGTAGTAGAGTTCGTCGAGTCCTGGCGCACGGAAACCGGCTGAGTAGGTGGCACGGAATCTGAAATTAGCAGGTGCATACATCAGCGTGACCTTGGGTGTGAGGTGCTGATTAAACGTTTCATGCTGTGTCAGTCGCAATCCGAGTGTAGCAGTCAGATTATTCAGCAGTTTCATCTCGTGCTGAGCATATGCTGCCAGCGAATACACATGGCGGTCGATATTACCACTGGTGGCTGTGAGATAGTCCTTGCGCCAATCGGCACCGAAGATGGTGGTAGAGTGAGCTGTAAGGCCCAGAATGGCTTTCAGTTGCCCCTCCATCATACACTGTTTCTTCGACTGCACGTAGTCGCCTATGGCATTGGTCTTGGTGGCTACATCATACTCTTTGCCGTAGCGGAAACGATCTACCACGAAATCGGCCTGAATCGAGTTCTTCGCAGTAAACTTATAGATACCGCCCACATTCCATCGCAGTCCTTTATAGCGCATCTCGTAATCGGTACCGCCAGTAATATCGCTGCGCGTTTCAGGGCGGTCGGTTATTTTATATGAATAGTCTATACCCGCATTCAGCGCCAAGTGCTTATTGGGGGTATAAGTAAATTTCTGTCCGATGATATTGGAGCGATAGCCTGTATACAGCGGGGCTATCGATGCTTGAGTCTCAGTGTCGGAGCCTTTCACATATTCCAAATCGTTGTTGCGATAGCTGTCGGCCCTATCGTGTAAAAACGAGGTATACGAGCCGAAGCCGTTTTTATAAATATCAAGCCCAACCGACTCGGTGAGCACCCCATGTCCTGACACACGTGTATCGCTGGTGATACTCAGCATATCCTGCGTAGGCTGATCGGTGATGATATTGATGACACCAGCAATGGCATCGCTACCATAGAGTGACGAGGCTGCTCCATCGAGTACCTCAATACGTTTTACACGCGACATGTTGATACGATTCAGATCAACATTATTTGAGATGTCGCCTGATAGTTTCTGACCGTTTATCAGTATCAGAATATATTTATTTCCAAGTCCGTTTAGTCGCAAAAAAGTTCCCATTGAACTGGGAGCCATCGATGCCTGAGGCATCATACGGGTGAGTGCTGCATCGAAGGTACTAATGCCTTGCTCGCGCAGCTCCTGATTGGAGAGCACTCTTACTGGTGTGGCTGTAGATTTGAGGCGTTGGTGATGACCAGAGCCTGTAACAACCACTGGATTCAGGTTATAAGAACGACGGACGGCAGATGAGTCCGTCTTATGAATTTGTGAAAAAGCGGTACTCCCCGAAAGGAGTACCACCATGAGAGAAACAAACTTATTTTTCATTAAACGTATAAAAACTATTTATTACTCCTCAGGAGCTGTAGTTGGTGTTGACAGTGCCTCGTCAGTACCAAGCTTGGCAATGGCCTGACGGGTGTGGTTCATCCAGAGTTTACGTACTGCGCTACGCTCAGCCAGACCTGGGATATACTCCTCGCCGCTCTTATACTTCTTCCAGCAAGCCTCGGTAAAGTTGGTCTCGTAAGCAGCAGTCTCGATGCCAGCAGCGTTGAAGAGTGAGTACCAGCTCTCGTCGTCCTCGTCGTCGGCCATATCGTTGTGAGCGTGGTCGCCGGCGATTGACATCAGCACAAAGAGCTGAGCCTTCTTGGACTGGTTGGGCTCACCGTAGTTTTGTCTATATCCCATATCACCAACCTCAAAATCGTATATACCTCCGCCAATGTGTGCCAAAACGTCCTCGGCATAGGTCTCGTCCATATCAACAGTACCTACATAGTAGTTAGGATTGATGGCACGCAGATAGTCCTCCAACTGCAGGTAACGAATGTTGCCACCATAGTAGTCGTAACCCTCAGGATTACCGTGACCCATAAAGGCAACGATGCCCTGAGCCACAGCTGCCTTCACGTCAGCCTCGTTGTTCAGAGTGGTAGCCAATGTCTTGGTGTCGCTCTCCTCAGCCATCAGAGGAGTACCTACTACTACCTGGCGATCGAGACTCTTCATATAAGCATCGGTGAAGTCGCCATTACGGTTGTTCATAAAGTCCTTCACATAGCTGTCGCGTACACGGCGATACTCCTCGCCAGGGATTACCTGCAAAGACTGAACTACAACCTGCTTGTAACCAGCCAGACCGATAGCGGTGAGCCAGTGCTCTGGGTCGTAATAGTCCTTTGGATCTACATTCTCACCAGCACGGGCATTGTTGATACAGATTTGTAGTCGTCTACCACCTTATCAAAGGTGTCGTAAGCCTGCTCCCAGGTAGAACCGAAAGCTACCAGAAGGATTACCTTATTGCTTTTCTTCTGAGAATTTACAGTCTGGTTCACAGCCTGCTGATACCTGTCGTAATTCGACTGTGTAGACTTGTTGTCATCATCGTCGCTGCTGCTACATGCTGTAAATACAGCACTGGAAACAAATGCCAGCATAGCCAGCATCAAAAACTTAATCTGTTTCATTGTTGTTTGAATTTAAATTAGACTTATATTTATTGACTAGTTTCTTACCGTGATTAAATCGTACTGTGAGTGAGGCATAGATGGTTCTGCCTGGCGAGGTGGTGCCAAGATGCAGACCGTGAGGCGTGCGGTCAACGAAATTAAAAATGTTATCGATACCGGCATCCAGCTTCAGCATCTTGCCAATCTGATGACTGGTAGAGAGGCGCCACAGCTGATACCCCTTGCCATCGCCGTCAATCTGATAGTATCGCTTGCTGCTGAGACGACCGTAGATACCCACTCCCAACTGGTATTTTTTAGAGAACTGATGATTCCAGGTGGCATACAGGTTGGCTTTGTGGTGCGCCATACCGTCGATAGTTACCTTCTGCATCACGTCTTTCTCAGAGTCATATTGGTTGGCTTCGGTGTCCAGATAGCTATAACTGCCACCTGCCGTGAAATGCCAACCTTGATAGCGCACGGTGAAATCAACGCCATAGGTCTTGGCATCTTCCATATTCTGGTATTGGCGCACATGGATGGGGTCGTACTTCGCTATCAGGTCGCCTGGGGCTTGCTTGGTAGGTATGGTCACCAGCGTAATCATGCGATCCACCTTATTATAATAGGGTGCTAAGGTCAGCGTGATGTGTCCGATGGTATATTCTATGCTGGCACCGAAATAATTGGAGGTTTGTGCCTTCAGGTCTTCATTGCCCAGATAGAGATACACGCCATTCATGTTTTTGATATACTGATAGTGCAACTCCTTAGGCGTTGGTGTTTTGTAGCCTTGGCTCCAGGTGGCTCGCAGTCGCAGGTCGCCCAACTTCAGCATAGCCGAGAGTTTGGGTGTCAGTCTGGTGCCGAACCCCTCATTCCGTGTCAGTCGCAAACCGCCAGTGATATAGAGAGGATTAAGTAGTGCCCACTCGTCCTGCACATACACAGCCTCGGTGTTATCGGTAGCTTTACCACCATCCACACGCATGGGAGCCTTCAGCCAGTCGTAGCGATACTCCAATCCGGCACTCAACTGCTGCTCATAAGGCAACTGAAAAATTCCTTTCAGCGATATGTTTGTCAAACGTTGGTCGCTCTGCAGTTCCTTATCGCCAGGGAAATATGGAAAATAGTTGGTAAAACGTCCGTTTACATAGCCATCTGTCAGCGTAGTGTCGGTATAGGCATAGTTATAGGCATGTTTCTTCCAGTCGGCATCCAGAGTGATAACATCTGTGTTGTTCAGTTTCCATTTACCACCTATAGAGGCCGAGGCATTGTTATACTGCAGGTCCCAGGTCTTCACGTCCACACCTGGATGATGACCACAGGGGCGATAGATGCGTTTCCAATATATACTGCCATCGGCATAGAGTTCGATAGCTGGCGTGAGCTGATAGGTAAGCCGTTCGGCTATCTGCCAATTGGTATGACGATTCACGGTCTTGTTGCGCGAGTCGGTTATGTGATACTCAGTTTGCTGGATAGCTTCTTCGTTGGTGTTCTGCCAACCGTCGGAATGCTGGAGCTGGAAGTTGGTATAACTCGACAGTTTACCATAGTTAAGCGCCACACCATTATGCTGACGGATGTCGCCATAAGACCCCACACGCGTGGTATTCTCAAGCATCACGCCTTGTTCGCGATGCTTACGGGTGATGATGTTGATAACGCCGGCTATCGCATCACTACCATAGAGGGCACTCGAGGCACCCTTCACGATTTCTATCTTCTCGATGTTGTGCGGGTCGATAAGACTCAAGTCGTTCTCGCCTCCATTATCTCCGTGCAGGCGCCTGCCGTCTATCAGTATCAGCACATACGAGTTGCCCAGTCCGTTCATCTGCAACCTGCTACTCATATCGTTCTCGCTGAAATCGAACGATGCCGTAAGGCCCGACAAAATATCCTCGATACTCTTGCCAGCATACTGCTGCAACTGCCGATGACTTATCACCTCGGTCTGCACGGGCGCATCTTTCAGCAGGTGCTGTGTACCAGTACCTGTAACAACCACTTCCTGTAAACTATCAGTACGCCAGATATTACTCTGAGCACTTACACCAATAGCAAACAGCCAAAGGCCAACAGCCAATTTCTGTTTTAGTTCCATTAGCAAATCAATTTTCTCCGACCGCATATCCCTGTACGGCGATACATTTTTTATGGCAGGTCTTCTGACTCTCCTCAGTCTGCCTTACCTTCCCAATTACTCAGTGGCGTTATACAGGCAGACCTGCATAGTGAGGATTACAGCTGCAGGTACAGTTCTGGATTTTCACCAGATTCCCTTACATCGTGGCGGCATCGGCCACCAGATTGCCTAATTTTGCGGGCAAAGATACAATTTTTTTATTGAATAGCGAAATATTTGGGGAAAATTTATAAATTTGCACCAAAATCAACAAGCGATGTCAATTAAAACATCATTTCTGATAGCAGCACCCACCAGTGGTTCAGGCAAGACTACCATTGCCCAAGGGCTTATGAAGTTGTTCACGCAAAAAGACTATCGTGTGCAGCCTTTCAAGTGTGGACCAGATTATATCGACACCAAATTTCATGCTGCAGTTTGTGGCCGTCCATCGATTAATCTCGACACTTTTATGGCTTCGCCAGAACATGTACGTGAATTGTTTGCGCACTATGGCGCTGATGCCGACGTATGTGTAGTAGAAGGTATGATGGGGCTTTTCGATGGATATAATCGTGAGCTGGGCTCATCGTACGAGATAGCAAAAGTGCTTGATATACCCGTGGTATTGGTAGTAGATGCCAAGTCGGCCGCCTATTCGATGGCTGCTTTACTATCAGGCTTCATCAACTTCCGTAAGGATATCCGTTTCGCGGGTGTTATATTTAATAAGGTGGGAAGTGAGCGCCACTTCAAGATGCTACAGCAAGTGTGCGACGACCTCAGCATCACATGCCTGGGCTATCTGCCAAAGTCGCCTATCTTGGAGCACGCTTCACGCTATCTGGGGCTCGATTTCTCAGAAGATACTGATAACCAAACTCTGGTTCAATTGTTTGAGAATCATATCTGCTGGGAAAAGTTATTGGAAATAAAGCATTCCCTCGCTGGGAATCAGATGTTCCCACATGGGGAATATGCTGCTCTCGTAGCTCGCAATGCCGAAAGTTTCTCGTTTCTCTATCAAGAAACGCTCGACAAGTTTAAGCAAGTATCGTTTTTCAATCCAGAAACCGAGGTGCCATCGTTTGATGGTATCGACTTGCTCTATCTGCCAGGCGGCTATCCAGAGAAACATCTTGAAGCATTGACAAGAAATGAGGCTGCCCGCAAAGCCATTAAAAACTTTGCCGATAATGGTGGCAGAATCATTGCTGAATGTGGCGGCATGATGTATCTCTGCAAGGAGATTATTACTGATGAAGGCAACTATACAATGTGCGATGTACTGCCCTACTCGATTTCTGCCCGACAGGATGATCGCAAGCTATCGCTAGGCTATCGCCAGTTTACGCTTAACGGACAGCAGTTTCGAGGCCACGAGTTCCATTATACGCAGTTCGTAGGCGATGTACCACCAAGCATAACGCAAGTATATAATGCAAAAGGTGAACCTGTGCCAACACCCGTTTTCAGATACAAAAACGTTTTGGCCAGCTATACTCATCTTTATCAAATACCCTCAGACCTATGAAATTCTACGTCATCGGTATCACAGATCATCCCCAACCATTCTTCCCTCCAGAGGTGATGGCTATCATCAGCAACGGGAAGGTGTTCTCTGGTGGTAAGCGCCACCATGAGATAGTAGCCCCACTACTGCCTGAAGGCGCAGAGTGGATAGATATAACAGTTCCGCTTGATGCAGTCTTTGAAGAGTTCATAGTTCATAGTGCAAAGTTCATAGTTATATTCGCTTCTGGGGATCCGCTGTTTTTTGGGTTTGCCAATACCATCCGCAGGAAATTGCCTGAGGCTGAAGTCATTGTCTACCCCACCTTCAACTCGCTGCAGATGTTGGCACACCGCCTCGTGATGCCTTACCACGATATGCGCATTGTCTCGCTCACAGGCCGCCCTTGGTCAGAGTTCGACAGGGCACTCATCGAAAGAGCGCCAAAGATAGGCATCTTAACAGACAAAGAACATACGCCAGCCACCATAGCCCAGCGCATGATAGAATACGGATATTCTGATTTCATCATGCATGTGGGCGAAAAATTGGGAAATCCTTATACTGAGCGCATTCTTACACTGTCTCTGAATGAGGCAATACAGCGGGATTTCATCATGCCAAACTGCGTGATAGTAGAACACTGTGACACAGAGGCATCAAGACCATTCGGCATTCCAGATTCAGAATTTACACTCCTTGATGGGCGTGAGAAGATGATAACAAAGATGCCAATTCGCCTATTAACTCTCCAAGCTCTCGACCTCCCCAATCGCCATGTGCTATGGGATATAGGTTTCTGCACAGGCAGCGTCAGCATCGAGGCACGATTGCAGTTCCCTCATCTCAAAATCTGTGCTTTCGAAATTCGTCCTGAGTGCGAGGCCATCATCCAAGAGAACGCCCGTAAGTTTGGTGCCCCAGGCATCGATGTACATATCGGCGATTTTCTGGAAACAGACCTCTCTGCCCTCCCCCGTCCTGATGCCGTATTCATTGGCGGGCATGGTGGTCATCTGAAGGAAATCATGGCTAAGGTGCTGACCGTACTATTGGATAAAGGTTGTATCGTGATGAATAGTGTCAAGGCCTCTCTTGTCAAGACCGACAGCCATCAGCTGTGGGACGAAGCTTGTCAAAAGCTCGCTCTAAAGCAAGACCCACCCACCAGAATAGTCATAGATGAATATCACCCCATAAAAATTCTCAAATGCAAAAAATAGCAATTATACAAATCAGCGAGGCTGGTAGCGAAATAGCCGCGACGCTCAAAAGGGAGCTGAAAGCCAAAGTAATCCAACGCTCAGAGGTGGGCAAGGAATGGAAGAAGCAAGATGCCTTTATCTTCATCGGAGCGATGGGAATCTGTGTGAGGACGATTGCGCCCCTTGTGAATGACAAGCACAAAGACCCAGCTGTGGTGTGTGTAGATAGTCTGGGAACAAATGCCATTTCCGTACTCTCAGGACATATCGGAGGGGCGAATCATCTGACAAAGGAGATTTCTGCCATTCTGGGTGCACGAGAAGTGATTACCACTCAGAGCGACAATGCAGGCCTCTGGGCACTCGACACGTTTGCAGAACGCTTCAACTGGGCCATAGCCAGCGACGACGATATGAATAAGTGTATCTACGCTTTCGTCAATCGCGAACCTACAGCCCTGCTGATGGAAATCTGCGATGAGGGAACAGATTACCTGGAGAAAACACTGCCTGAGCATGTGACTATAGTAAAGAGCCTCGAAGAGGTTGATCCCAAGAAGTTTAAACTAGTCATCATGGTGACACCTTATAACCTCTGTGTACCATACGGTGTGCTCGAACTGCATTTCGTGCCGATGATTGCTTCTTTGGGCTTTGGACTCGCCAGTCATCCTGATGACTATGAAGACATCTACGATGAGATTGACGAGGCCATGAGCCAGATTGGCGTTTTACCCTGTTACAAACGTTATTGCACCATCGATGTGAAGCAGGATGAAGAGTTTTGCGCGATGCTCGTAGATGATTTAGGCGAGGAGCTGGTTTTCTACACAGCTGAGCAACTCGCCAAAGTCGAGGTACCTAATCCCAGCACGACTGTTCAAAAGCATGTGGGCACGCCGTCTGTCTGTGAGGCAGCAGCGATTCTCGGCTCCAATCATGGCAAACTCATCGTCCCTAAGGTGAAAGGCAGGAACTGGACGGCAGCCCTCGCCATCGACTACAAGTACTTGCGAGAGCAGAAGGGGCATATTGAGATTGTCGGCGCTGGTCCTGGAGATCCAGACTTAGTGAGTGTTCGAGGTCGCAAGATGCTCGAAAGGGCCGACCTTATATTATATGCTGGTTCACTGGTGCCTAAGGCTTTGACTGAATGCCACAAGTCTGGAGCAGTCGTACGTTCATCAGCTGATATGGCACTCGAAGAGCAATGCGAACTGATGAAGAAGTTCTATGACGAGGGCAAATACATCGTGCGCCTTCATACAGGCGATCCCTGTATCTTTGGCGCCATTCAGGAGCAGATGGCCTTCTTTGATGCCAATCACATGGAATACCATATCACCCCAGGCATCTCCTCCTTCCTCGCTGCAGCAGCCGAGTTACAGAGCGTGGCGAAGGGCGCACACCGATGCCTGAGAAAGAACAGCTGCATCTGTTGGCGAAGAGTCAGAGTACGATGTGTATCTTCCTCTCTGCAGCCATCGTGGATGACGTACAGCGTGAACTGCTTCAAGAGTATCCAGAAGACACCCCCGTGGCTGCCTGCTATCACCTCACCTGGCCCGACCAGAAAATCTATCGAGGCAGGCTTAAAGATTTAGCTCAAATAGTTCATGATAACCGCCTGACACTCACAACAATGCTCGTCGTTGGCGAAGCCATCGATAACCGCCAAGGGCTGTCGGAACTCTATTCGAAACATTTCACTCATTTATTCCGAAAAGGCGAAGCATGATACTGGTATTCGGAGGAACAACAGAAGGGCGCAAAGCTGTGGAAGTGCTGGAAGAAGGGGGCTCGACTTACTTCTACAGTACGAAGACAGGAGAACAGGACATCACCCTGCATCATGGGCAACGGATAGACGGGGCTCTCGATGAAACAGCAATGATTGATTTCTGCAGGGCACACAACATCCGTTTGATAGTGGACGCTGCTCACCCCTTTGCATCATTATTACACCAGACGATAGCCCGCACCGCCACTGCTTTAGACATTCCCGTAGTGCGTTTCGAGCGCATCTATCCGCCAAGAGATGCCAGCATCACCTGGATTAATGATTACACCGAGATACCACGCGATATCCATCGTCTGCTGGCAACCACAGGCGTTCAAAGTATCGCCAAACTCAAACCGCTTGAATCCGCTGGCATCAAGGTGTTCTACCGCATTCTCAACCGCCCATCGTCGATAGCATTAGCCCAAAAGCAAGGAGCCACCAACGAGCAACTATGCTACTACGAGAATCCGAATGACATACCCATCAAAGCAGACGCTATCTTGTTGAAAGAAAGCGGGCTGTCAGGCGGATTCACCGAAAAAGTAGAAGCTGCCAAAAACTGCGCCATGCGGGTGATAGCACTCAAGCGCCCGGAGATTCCTGCAGGTTTCATCGAGGTTAACGGTCCCTACGGACTGCGACGCATGGTGGAAAAGTTGCTGCCCGATTTTTATTCCCTGCATAGCGGACTCACCACAGGCACCTGTGCAACAGCAGCCGCTGTGGCAGCTACCATCCGCCTGACAACTGGCGAGACACCCGCCGAGGTGCCAGTGACGCTGCCTAATGGCGAAACCATCCAAGTGGCAGTGAACTATAGCGACGACTATACCTCATGCATCAAAGAGGCAGGCGATGATCCCGACGTGACGGATGGCATTGAGGTGAGAGCGTCAATTATACTTCAACACAGAGATACAGAGACACAAGGTGTTATTATTAAAGGTGGCGAAGGTGTGGGCCGTTTTACGCTGCCAGGCTTCGACTACCCGCCGGGCGAAGCAGCCATCAACAAGGCGCCACGCGAGATGATACGGCAAAATCTAGAAAGGCTCTGTATCTCCGAGTCTTTGTGTTCCAATTATATCATCGTCACCATCAGCGTGCCGCAAGGGGCTGAGATTGCACGCAGAACCTTCAATCCCCGCTTAGGCATCGAAGGAGGAATATCCATCATTGGCGTATCAGGTATAGTGAAACCATTCTCAGAAGAGGCATTTATCGATAGTATCCGCAAATGTATGACTGTAGCAAAAGCATCTGGTTCTGAAAGAGTTGTGATAAATAGCGGAGGAAAAAGTGAACGATTCGTAAAAGCTCTCTATCCTACTCTGCCCCAACAAGCATTCGTGGAATACGGAAACTATATCGGCGAGACACTTAAGATTGCCCATGAACTGGGTATCAAGGAAGTGACTCTTGGCGTGATGTTAGGCAAAGCCGTGAAACTGGCTGCAGGCCACCTTGACACACATAGTAAACGGTCTACAATGGACAAGACTTTTATCAGTGAAATGCTGCATGAGGCAAACATTTACATGGACATTAGCCACATCACACTGGCACGCGAGATATGGGAAAGGCTATCCCCAGAAAAACAACAGGACTTTGCCAACGTTGTCATCAGCCATTGTGCAACCTATTGTAAACCTTTGCTACCCAAAGGTGAACTGACTATTCTTCTAATTGCCGACGACGGAACAATACTGCCGCAATCACAGGCGCTCCAACCAGAGCAGTAACCGAATTGACTGGTAGTGCCCCCTCAAAACCTGGCATACGGGCTATCAGATTGCAAACCAACGCTAAAGCAGCACCACAAAACATAGTGGCAGGCATCAGCACCCGATGATCGCTGCTGCCAAACAAGGCTCGAGCCAGATGCGGCACTGCCAATCCGATAAACATGATTGGTCCGCAATAAGCTGTTACGATAGCCACCAGAACACCTGAACTCAGAATCACCAGCAGTCGGGCACGCCTGATATTCAATCCCAGATTGGAAGCATATCTATCGCCTAAAAGCAGCAGATTCATCGATTTCACCAACAGACAGGCTAATGGCAATAACACACACATCACCACCACAAACAGCACCATCTCGTCGCCAGAGACACGCGAGAACGAGCCTAAGCCCCACACCACAAATGCCTTCACGTCTTCTTCGGGCGAAAGGAACTTTAGTACACCGATAATAGCATTAGCCAGATAGCCTATCATTACACCTATAATCAGCAACGTAACATTACCTTTAACCTTTTGCGAGAGCCATACAATAAGCATCATCACCGCTAAAGCACCTAAAATGGCAGCCACACTCATGGCGGCTTCACCCAGATAACCCAGACGACTCAATGCCACACCACCTATTCTACCCGACAACAGCACAACAAAAGCCACACCGAGTGCCGAACCATTAGAAATACCTAATACCGAAGGCCCTGCCAACGGATTGCGGAACACCGTCTGCATCTGCAGACCACTTACCGCCAGTCCGGCACCAGCTACAATAGCCGTCATCACTTGTGGAAGACGGGATTTCCAGATAATATTCGTCCATATCTCATTCGAGGTGTTACCTGTCAGAATCCTGCATACATCTCCCACAGGAATCTCTACCGACCCCAGCAACAGATTCACAATCGCCAAAACTACGATACACAACAACAGAGCTATGAACTTAGGTGTTTTCATTTCAATAAACGATAGAATGTAGGTTTATAATCAGACTCTACCAACTCAGGATGGAAGATAGCCACAAAATCCTTCAGCAGCACATCGGGCATCACAGGAGATATCTCGTAATAAGCCGTCTGCTTCATATTACAGTAAATAACCTTTTTCTCCTGATAGGCTTTGAAGAGTTCGTTGCGTGGTTCCGAAGCTTTCAGCGCCTCATACGAGAACTCACCAGGATAACTGTTCAGTATGCGCCAATAGTCGGCATTTGCTGCGATGGCATACATCTTCTCAAACTCTATATCTTCGCCACTGGTCTCATCGTCGTTGATTACATATTCGGCACCAGCATCGCGAAAAATCTGCGCCAGATAGTTCTTGCCTCCCACAGCATGCCAGTTGCCATAATGCATCTCACCACTCAGCACCGTGGGGCGCTGTGCCACCTGCTGCGTTTTGGATTTCAGACTGTTATAGCGGCTTTCGATACCAGCAAACACCTCGTTAGCCTCCTTTTCCTTACCTATCAGCATGCCCACAAACTTAATCCATTCTGCCTGTCCAAGCGGGTCGAGCTCTTTATAACCCAGGTGGGGCACCAGCGTGATACCTGTTTCCTTGATAGCATCATAACCACCACGTTTAGAAGGCGATATGAGGATTACTTGAGGATTTGCAGCAAGAACCATTTCGGTATCAAAGTTTCCCTCCATACCTATCTTCACAATCTTGCCATCCTTCACACGCTTCAAGATATCCTTGTTATAAAGATTCTTGGTACCTGTGATGCCTTTCACCACATCGTGAGCATCGAGGACGGTAAAATTAGACAGTTGCAGTGCCGTCATACAGATGGTTCGCGTGATGGGCACCTGTATCTTGGTATAGCCTTCAGGTGCATCTGCATCCGTTTTTATCAAAGCAAAGTGATATTTCTTGTCTATATCCACCAGACGCATATCAGCCGAATCCTTCACGCTGAACCCTGTGGCATATTTCACCATGATAGCTGCCGTGGAGTCGGAATCACCATCGCCTTGTGCCTGCTGATGTCCACTCTGTCCTTTGCACCCCACAAAGAGTGCCATTGCCACTATCATCCACGTTATTTTCTTCATTTTTTATCATTTTATTGGTTTCGTGTGTGCAAAAGTACAAAAAGTTTTCATATCTTTGCCCTCAAAAACGAAAATTATGCAGATTAATATCGATAAAACGCATTGGTACGATCGTATTTGGGCGGCACTGATATTCTTCACGCGACTACCCTTCTGGCGACTCCATCAGCCGCCTAAGGAGTGCTATCAGACGGTAGTAGAACATTGGCCTTTGGCCGGATGGATTACGGGTGGAGCGATGGCAGCAACGCTCTATTTTGGCAGTTGGTATCTGCCTTATCCTATAGCTGTTTTGCTGGCGATAGTGGTAAGACTGCTGGTTACAGGCGCTCTGCACGAAGACGGACTGGCCGACTTCCTCGACGGATTTGGTGGTGGCGGCAGCAATCGCGAACGCATACTCGCCATTATGAAGGATTCTCATATTGGCACCTACGGCGTTATCGGACTGATATTCTACGAACTTTTGCTAGCTGCAGCTCTGATGTCGATGACGCCCGAGTTGGCTGCACTCACCATTCTGGCAGCCGATCCTTACTCGAAGATGGTAACATCGCAACTCATTACGATGATGCCATACGCCCGACGCGAAGAAGAGGCAAAAAACAAAACCGTATATCGAAAGATAAGCTGGCAGGCTGGTGTTGGTCTTGCCATACAAGGGCTCTTGCCAATGGCAGCATATATATGTTATACAGGCATGCGCTGGGATTTGATGATTTTCATCCCCGCTCTCGTTATGTATTTTCTCTATCTGCTCATCTGGCGCAAGATTCATGGGTATACCGGCGACTGCTGCGGAGCAGTATGCCTGCTGGTTGAACTTACTGTTTACCTTATAGTCTGCGCTCAGAGCTTATCTCTAACCTCTCACCTCTAACCCCTCACTTCTATGAAAATAATACTGATTACAGGCGGCCAACGCTCGGGCAAGAGTACTAAGGCAGAAGAACTGGCACTTAAGCTGAGCAAGCATCCCGTTTACCTCGCTACAGCTCATATCTGGGACGAGGAGTTTCGCATCAGAGTACAAAAGCACCAAGAGCGCCGCGGGCCCGAGTGGACGAATATCGAGGAGGAGAAATATCTCTCGAAACACGACCTGACGGGACGCGTGGTGGTGATAGACTGCGTGACGCTGTGGCTCACGAACTGGATATCAACAGAAACCGCAGACATCGACACCATCCTAACTGCAGCGAAAAAAGAGTTTGACATATTCACCGCTCGCGATGCCACCTACATATTCGTAACCAACGAGATAGGCTTAGGTGGCGTAAGCACCAACCAATTGCAGCGCCGATTTACCGACCTGCAAGGCTGGATGAACCAGTACATCGCCCAGAAGGCCGATGAGGTGATTCTCATGGTCAGCGGCATCCCAGTAAAAATAAAATATATTCGTGTAAATTCGTGAAATTCGTGCCTAAAATAATGAAACAATTCGCAATACAACCTACAGATAAATCCTTCGCGCCAATTATCCAGGCGAAGATAGACAACCTGAACAAGCCCAAAGGTTCGTTAGGCCGACTGGAAGAACTGGCCCTACAGATATGTCTGATTCAGCAGACATTAGAGCCGAGTCTCGCCCACCCTTGTCACCTGTTACTGGGTGGCGATCACGGCATAGAGCGCGAAGGGGTAAGTGTATCGCCACGCGAGGTTACCTGGCAGCAGATGATTAATTTTACCCGTGGTGGCGGTGGCGTCAACATGTTCTGCAGGCAGCATGGGTTTAAGTTGCGCATAGTAGATGTAGGTGTAGATTACGATCTATCAGGCATCGATGGTATTATCCATCGCAAGATAGCTCGCGGCACCAGAAATTTCCTCTACGAGCCCGCTATGAGTGAGGCAGAATTCAATCAAGCCATCCAGATAGGCTGCGACTTGGTGGACGACTGCATCGCCGAGGGCAGTCGGGTGCTCAGCATCGGCGAGATGGGCATCGGCAACACCTCGCCATCCAGCATCTGGATGCATCTGTTTACCGATATGCCTTTGAAAGATTGTATCGGCGCCGGCGCAGGCCTCGATACCCCAGGCATCCGCCATAAATACGAGGTACTGAGCAAAGCATTAGTAAACTACCAATCCACCCCCCATCACCCATCACCTATCACCCCACTCGCCTACTTTGGCGGATATGAGATGATAGCCGCTATCGGCGCCATGCTAAAAGCCGCCGAAAAGCATCTGGTGATACTCGTCGACGGCTTTATTATGACGGCTTGCGCAATGGCTGCTATTCTGCTATATCCTGCTGCACAAGACTATATGATTTTTACCCATTGTGGTGATGAGAGCGGCCACAAGATGATGCTCGATGCTATTGAAGCCAAGCCTCTGCTGCATCTGGGATTGCGCCTGGGCGAAGGAACCGGAGCACTCTGTGCCTTCCCGATTGTGGATTCAGCTGTACGCATGATCAACGAGATGAACAACTTTGATAACGCCCGCATCACCAAGTATTTTTAGCGCAACATCTCCTTCACGGCACTCTCCAGCTGACGGTCGCGACCGCTGATATAATCCTCGGGAGTGTTATACACTTCGATATCGGGATAGAGCGTTGTGTTCTCACCAAATACGCCACGCATATCGCGACAGCCCACCTGAGGAATTCCGAACACCATACCATTCTGCAAAGTCTCCCACCATACGGCAGTCATCGTTCCGGCTACAGGTGTACCTATCAGCTTTCCTATCTTAAGTTCTTTATACACCCATGGGAATCCGTGACCATTACTGTAATCGTCTTCACACATCAGCACGCACGATGGCTTTACCCATTTGTTGTATGGGTCGGAACCTACATACTTGCCATGAGGTACAAAATCCTGATAATGCTTACCGCTCAACAGGGTGCATAAATCATCGTGCAGCCATCCGCCTCCGTTATGGCGCTCGTCGACTACAGCTGCCACACGATTGCGGTTCTTGTCGCTCAGCAGTTCACGATAAACCGTACGATAGCTTGGACTGTCCATAGCCTTAACATGTACGTAGGCCAGCTTACCACCCGAGAGACTATCGGTCATCTCGCGCTGACGATCAACCCAGCGCTTATACAGCAGTTCGTTCAGAGCGCTACGACCTACAGCCTTGATAGTAACATCGTTACGCTTACCAGTTGAAGGGTTGAATATGCTCAGTCTTACAGGCCTACCAGCCTTACCATCCAGCAGTGGGAAGTAGTCGTCGCCAGCCTTGATAGCGATGCCGTCGATAGCCTCTATCACGCATCCAGCCACCACACCAGTCTTCTTCTGAGCCAATGGCGAGCGCTTGATAATCTCCTCGATACGCAGTCCGTCGCCCTCATAGTTCTGGTCTATAAACACACCTAATGAAGCTGTGCTGAGTGTGGCACCATTAGGATAATAGCGGGCACCTGTGTGCGAGGCATTCAACTCGCCCAGCATCTCGCTCAGCATATCCTTAAAGTCGTATTCGTTGTTGATGTATGGCAGGAATCGCAGATAGTTCTTGCGATAGCCCTCCCAATCCACGTTGTGCAGATTCTCAACATAGAACTTATCCTTTACCTGGCGCCAGATGTGGTCGAACAAGTAAGCACGCTCCTCGTAAGGGCGATAGTTGAATACGGTCTCGAAATCAACGTTCTTGGTAGATTTCTTGCCCAGATCCAGTTTCTTGATACCACCTCTTGAAGCCAGGAACAGGTTGTTGAACTTCTTATCGGCCTGCATACGACCACCACCAACTCTCTTCATCAGCAATTCCGTCTTATCCTCGCGAAGATAGTGCACCCACAGGTCCATACCACCTTCGAACGATGCCTGATAGTAGAGCGTGTCGCCCTTCAGTACGGCGTCGCCCATGTGAGCCGAGTTATCCGTTACACGCACAATACGATCGCGACAGTTCTCCAAGTCGAAGGCTAACAGCTTCTCAGCCTTGGGTTTCTCGGTTGCCTTCTTCTTGCTATCTTTCTTCTTGCCATCCTTATCGTCCTTCTTCTCGTCTTTCTTTGCCTCCTTCTCAGCCTCTTCCAGCTGCTCCTTGTCTTCCTTACTCATAGTAAAGCGGTCGTAAGCATCCACATCGAAGAACATCACATAGTAGTCGCTCTCGGCGCCCCAGCTGCCATGACTGCGATAGCCGGCACGGTCGCTCTCGAAGAGTATAGCCTTACCACCCAGCACCCAGCGGGCGTTATCCTCGTTGTAGCCACTCTCGGTCAGGTTGTGCACCTCGCCATTACCACTGGCATTTACCAAGGCTATATCGCTGCTGTTCCATCCACCAGTACCAATGTAACTGGCCAGGAGCCACTTGCTGTCGGGACTCCACTCAAACCAGATGTCGCCATCGCTGTACGAGAAGTTGTACTTACCATCCAGTACGGTGCGCTCCTGCTTGGTCTTCAGATTGATGACGCACAGCTCGGCACGGTTCTTGAAGTAAGCCACCTCCTTACCGTCGGGACTGTACTGTGGTTGCAGCGATGTCTCGTTGCTCTGTGTCAGTCGCTCCTCTTCCAGGGCAGTAGCATAAGTAAAGAGTTTCTCGTTCTTATTCTTCAGTTTGGTCTGATAAATCTGCCACACGCCATCTCGCTCAGCACAGTACACCAGACTGCGTCCGTCGGGACTGAAGTTCACACTGCGCTCCTGCTGTGGGGTGTTGGTAATCTGCTTGGTAGTCTTATACTCTACCGAAGTCACAAAGATATCGCCACGCAGAATAAAGGCCACCTCCTTGCCTTCGGGCGAGAGACTGATTTCGCTAACACCGCTCTGTCGCAGCTGGCGA
Source organism: uncultured Prevotella sp. (assembly GCA_902800365.1). Lineage (GTDB taxonomy): Bacteria > Bacteroidota > Bacteroidia > Bacteroidales > Bacteroidaceae > Prevotella. Next base: position 144,713 of record CADCEF010000002.1, read on the forward strand.
ATCAGGTCCTTGTCCTGACGATCGCCCGTGATAGTCACCTTTACCTTCTGTGGTTCAGCACCTTCGCGCAGCGTGTAAATCTCACCATTCTGACTATAACAGAGCGTACCCTCGTTGCTTACCGAGAGATAGCGCACAGGATTCATCTTATGGTGCGAGAGCTGCTTTTTGCCCGAACCGTCGATATTGCGGCGATACACGTTGAAGGTGCCATCCTCTTCGCTAGTATAATAATAAGAGTTGGCATCGGCCCAGCGTGGTGTGCGGTCCTCGCCCTTAAAGTCGGTCAGACGGGTATAGTGTCCGTCGTTCACCAGCCAGATGTCGCGACAGATAGGACTCTGATGGTGCTTGCGGAAGGGATCTTCGTAGCCCTTGTAGTCGTGATACAGCATCCTGCCATCCTTGGCAAAGCTGATATCCTCCATAGGCAGGGTTGAGAACATACGGGGGCGCCCGCCTTTGATACTCACCTCATATACCTGGTCATCGCCAGGAAAGAGGATTGACTGAGCCGATGGCATCCACGCTGCCGAGAACAGTACGTGTTCATTATCCTTCCAAACCATTGGCATCTCGTTGGTGCTGTTGGTAGTGAGGCGCACAGGCTCGCTGCCTTGGGCATCCATCACATACACATCCATACTGCCCTCGCGACTCGAAGCGAAAGCCAGTTTGGAGCCATCAGGACTCCATACCGGACAGGCATCGTAGGCAGCATTCGTGGTAAGCTGTCGAGCTTGTCCACCTTTAGCAGCTACTGTATAAACATCGCCTTTATACGAAAAAGCTATGGTTTTGCCATCGGGCGAGATGGCAGTGTACCGCATCCACAGCGGTCCTTCTTCGGCATGCGCGCTAAGTCCCGCCATCAGCAGACTAGCAGCCAAAAACAATTTACGAGTTTTCATCACGTTTTTTAAGTTTATTATTGTGTTTGAAAAGAAGGGCAAGCAGTTTTTAATGTGCTTGCCCTCTCTTTTTTTATTTATTTGATTTATTTGATCTCTTCGATGATCTTGGCACCTTCTTTCAGCGCCTCCATATTCAGAGGAATCAATCCGTGATGACGCTCGGGCAGTGTTTTAAACAAAGCCTTCTCGACGCCCTTGTCGCTAACAACTGGAGCCACCTTAAGCAGACCACCCAAAACAATCATATTGAACACCTTACCGTTTTTCATCTCGGCAGCCTTGTCCATGGCGTTGATCTCGTAGACGGTGATATCCTTACGGGTTGGCTTGTTGATGATACCGAAGCCATCGTAGATAAGGATGCCGCCTGGCTTGATTTTAGGTTCGAACTTCTCAAGTGAAGGCTGGTTGAGCACCACAGCTATATCGTACTTGCTGAGGATAGGCGAAGAGATACGCTCGTCGCTGACGATAACAGTAACGTTGGCAGTACCACCACGCTGCTCAGGACCATAAGCAGGCATCCAAGTAACCTCTTTATCCTCCATCAGTCCACTGTAAGCCAGAATCTTACCCATTGAGAGTACGCCCTGACCTCCGAAACCTGAAATAATTATCTCTTTTTTCATTATTTCATTTTTATATTTTTACATTTTTACATTTCTCCTAAAGATTCGTAGTATCTTTCAGGTCTCCTTTTGGATAGAAGGGGAACATATTCTCCTTCATCCATTCGTTAGCCTTAGCAGGTGTGAGCTTCCAACCGCTGTTACAGGTTGAAACAAACTCTACCAGAGATGAACCCTTGCCAGCCATCGAAGCCTCGAAAGCCTTACGCAGTGCCTTCTTAGCCTTCAGGATAGAGGCTACACTCTCTACACTTTGGCGAGTAACATAGCAGGTACCCTCAAGCTGAGCAGCGATATCGGCCATCTTCAGGGGATAACCATGAATCTCAGGATCACGTCCGTAAGGACATGTAGATGTCTTCTGACCAATAAGAGTTGTAGGAGCCATCTGACCACCAGTCATACCATAGATGGCATTGTTGACGAAGATGATGACGATGTTCTCACCACGGTTCAGAGCGTGAATGGTTTCGCAGGTACCGATACAAGCCAAGTCGCCATCACCCTGATAGGTGAACACAAGACGATCGGGCCAGGTGCGCTTGATACCTGTGGCCAGTGCGGGTGCACGTCCATGGGCAGCCTCCTGCCAGTCTATGTCTATATAATTGTACGCGAAGACGGCACAGCCTACAGGCGAAACGCCAATGGCCTTGTCTTCCATACCCATTTCCTCGATGACCTCGGCAACCAGCTTATGTACCACACCGTGGCTACAGCCTGGGCAGTAGTGCATATTGTTGTCGTTCATCAGCGTCGGCTTTTTGCAGACGATATTCTCTGGACTAACTATTTGATTTCTATCCATAATATTCTTTTTCTCAACACAATTTCTTAAGAGCTTCAACGATCTCCTCGGGATCGGGCACGATACCACCCAGACGTCCGAACTGCTCTACAGGCACAGCACCATTAACAGCCAGGCGAACGTCCTGTACCATCTGTCCGGCGTTGATCTCGGCCACCAGGATACCCTTCACCTTCTTTGAGAGTTCAGCAATCTGCTTCTCGGGGAATGGGAACAGGGTGATGGGACGGAACAGTCCTACCTTGATGCCCTGCTCGCGGGCTATCTCCACGCTCTTCTCAGCAATACGGGCGGCACTACCGAAGGCTACGATAGCATACTCGGCATCGTCCATCTGCTGCTGCTCAAAGCGCACCTCGTTCTCCTGAATCTTGCGATATTTCTCCTGCAGGGCAATGTTACGTTTCTCCATAGCCTCGGGCTTCAGCTCAAGCGAAGTAATCACCACACGCTCGCGGTTCTTGGGCTTACCAGTAGATGCCCATGGGCACTCGCGAATCACCTCCTCGTCGGTACGACGGGGCTTGATGGGTGGCAGCACCACCTTCTCCATCATCTGACCGATAACTCCATCGGAGAGAATCATAGCGGGGTTGCGATACTTGAACGCCAACTCGAAGGCGAGGTCAACAAAATCAGCCATCTCCTGAACTGACGATGGAGCCAGAACGATTACCTTGTAGTCGCCATTACCACCACCACGGGTAGCCTGGAAATAGTCGCCCTGCGAAGGCTGGATAGTACCCAGACCAGGGCCTCCACGCTGTACATTAACAAACACACCCGGCACCTCGGCACCAGCCATGTAAGTGATACCCTCCTGCATCAGTGCGATACCAGGAGACGAACTAGAAGTCATGGCACGCTTACCAGCACCGGCAGCGCCATAAACCATGTAGATACTAGCCAGCTCGCTCTCGGCCTGAACTACCTGCATACCGGTAGTCTCCCAAGGCTTCAGCTCAGCCAGCGTCTCAATCACCTCACTCTGCGGAGTAATAGGATAGCCGAAATAGCCGTCGCATCCGCAACGAATAGCAGCGTGGGCAATAGCCTCGTTGCCTTTCATCAATACAACTTCTTTTTCCTGTGCCATACTTATTCCTCCACTTTTTTACGATACACGGTGATACATCCGTCGGGACAAACAATGCCACACGAAGCACAGCCCACGCAGGCCTCCTCGTTGACAGCCTCCACGTAGGGGTAGCCGTGCAGATTAACTTTGTTGGCAAGGGCAATTACCTTCTGAGGGCAAGCAATGATGCAGAGGCTGCATCCCTTACACCTCTCGGTATTCACCTCGATTGCGCCTTTCATTTTAGCCATAATATTCTTGTTTAACGCTTTTTATTCACAATTTCGGGTTGCAAAGATACTAATTAGTTAGCAAAATGCAAAAGAAAAACATCATTTTCTTTCATTTTATCTGAAAATACTATCTTTTTATAACAAATAGTAGCATTTAAAGAAGAATCCCTGAATCCACAATGGACTCAGGGATTATACATATCCTTACAATAGAAAGCCATGATGTCGTCGAGCATACGCTTTGCTTCAACCGCAGGACTATCAGGGTCGAGTTCTATCGCTTGTATGTAGCTATTGATAGCCTCGTGCCATTGCCCACGCTTGCGAGCCTCGTTACCTTGTTGATAAAACTCCTCCGCTTTAGTCATGCTCTCACCTTACTACTTATAGTACTCTTTCTTGCCGGCAGCAAGGGTATTCTTCATCAGCGAGCAGATGGTCATAGGACCAACGCCACCTGGTACAGGCGTAATGTAAGAACACTTAGGAGCCACCTCGTCGAACTTCACATCGCCATTCAGGCGGAAACCGCTCTTGCGAGTGGCATCTGGCACACGGGTGGTACCTACGTCAACGATGACTGCACCATCCTTCACCATATCAGCCGTCACGAAATCGGGCTGACCGATAGCTGCTATAATAATGTCGGCAGCACGGCACTCCTCTTTCAGTGTTTTAGAACGAGAGTGACATACTGTTACTGTAGCATCGCCATACTGTTTCTGCATCATCAGCTGAGCCATTGGCTTGCCAACGATGTTTGAGCGACCCAGTATAACGCACTTCTTACCGCTGGTTTCGATACCATAGCGCTTTAGCAGTGTGATGATGCCGAGTGGTGTTGCCGAGATGAAACAAGGCAATCCGATAGCCATACGACCTACGTTGATGGGATGGAATCCATCTACATCCTTACGATAGTCGATAGCCTCGATGATTTTCTGCTCGTCGATGTGTTTTGGTAAAGGCAACTGTACGATGAATCCATCTACATCGTCGTCTTTGTTCAGTTTGTCAACACACGCCAGCAGTTCCTCTTCGGTGATGTCATCCTCAAAGCGAATGAGTGTACTCTTAAAGCCACAAGCCTCACAGGCCAGCACTTTATTCTTTACATAAGTCTCCGATCCTCCATCGTGGCCTACCAAAACGGCTGCCAGATGGGGCTGTTTGCCTCCTGCGGCTACAATCTCTTTTACCTCCTCAGCAATCTCGGCCTTGATGGCCGCAGCTGTTGCTTTTCCGTCAATAAGTTGCATATATTTAGTTTTGTTTAATCCATTGCCATTCATCCTTGGCGTCCTGGGTTTTCTGGGCATCAAGGTGCATCAGCGTGTCAACGTCGGTAGCTTTCAGACCAATGTAGATGGCTACCTCTTTCAGCGCCTCAACCTCAGTATCAGTAATATCGGCATCGCTCTTTACGATTAATGCCAGCATACTCAGCATCTGGTAGCGCAGGTCTTCACTCAATGCCGAAGCAATCTGACTGCCACAGTCGCCTATCATCTGCAGGAAGGCCATAGGCTTGCGTGCTTCCATCTCAGCGCGTTTTGCGATGATTTTCTTCACGACATCCATACCTTCTGTCTCGGCTTCCTCGCCAAAGTTCTCGCGAAGGAATTTTCCCAGGAACTCATATTCCTCGGGTTCAACCTTGCCGTCGGCCAGAATGATGTGGGATGCCATAAGCAGCATCGAGAACAGGAAACTGTTACGCAGATTCTCCCTGACGGGTGAATTAACATTAAATGTGTTACGGAACTCGTCGGTAATAACTACCTCCTCTGCCGATTTCTTTGACTCCGAAGCCTTTGCAACTTCCTCGGTCAAGTCCTTCATAGGCCCTTCTTCGAAGACGCCTATCAGGTTGCTAATCCAATTTCCAAATGCCATACGCTATAAATTTAAATATGAATTGTCAATTATCAGCTTGGCTCTGACAAGCATTGTCAATTAAAACTTCGGCATACCACCACGCATCTTCATGGCAGCTGCCATCTGAGCCATCTTCGAAGAGTTGAGACCAGTAACCATCTTCATCATCTTGCGGGTCTGGTCGAACTGCTTCATCAGTCGGTTCACCTCTTCGAGCTTGGTGCCAGAACCCTTTGCAATACGGATTCGGCGGCTCTGGTTGATGATATCAGGATTGGCGCGCTCCTTTGGTGTCATCGAGTTGATAATAGCCTCGATACCCTTGAATGCGTTATCATCGATATCCAAATCCTTAATCTGCTTGCCTACACCTGGAATCATAGCAGCAAGATCCTTGATGTTACCCATCTTCTTAATCTGCTGTATCTGACCCATAAAGTCGTCGAAGTCGAACTTATTCTTACGGATCTTCTTCTCCAGTTTCTTGGCCTCTTCCTCATCGAACTGCTGCTGGGCGCGCTCTACCAAACTTACGATATCACCCATACCAAGAATACGGTCGGCCATACGCTCTGGGTAGAACACGTCGATAGCCTCCATCTTCTCGCCTGTACCAACAAACTTGATAGGCTTGGTAACTACGGTGCGGATAGAAAGAGCAGCACCACCACGGGTATCACCATCCAACTTGGTAAGTACCACACCATCGAAGTCCAAACGGTCGTTAAACTCCTTGGCGGTGTTAACTGCGTCCTGACCAGTCATCGAGTCGACAACAAACAGCGTCTCATTCGGATTGATAGCATTCTTAAGCGTCTCAATCTCGTTCATCATCTCCTCATCAACTGCCAGTCGACCAGCGGTATCGATGATAACCACGTCGTTAGCTTTCGACCTTGCCTCCTGCAGCGCGTGGTTAGCTATTTCTACTACATTCTTGTTTTCGGGCTCAGAGTAAACGGGTACGCCAACGCTCTCACCTACTACCTTCAGCTGTTCGATAGCAGCAGGACGATACACGTCGCAGGCCACCAACAAAGGTTTCTTGTGATTGCGCTCCTTCAGCATCTTAGCCAGTTTACCACTGAATGTGGTTTTACCAGAACCCTGCAGACCCGACATCAGGATGATGGCTGGAGCACCTGCACGACCCTCTACTTTCAGCTCAGCAGCCTTACCTCCCATCAGCTCAGCCAACTCATCGTGAACAATCTTCACCATCAGCTGACTAGGCTTAACGGCAGTAAGCACATTCATACCCAATGCCTTCTGCTTAACAGTATCTGTAAATGTCTTGGCTACTTTATAGTTTACGTCGGCATCAAGCAGCGCACGACGTACATCTTTCAGCGTCTCAGCTACGTTTATCTCGGTGATTTTACCTTCACCTTTCAAAATCTTAAACGAGCGTTCTAGTCTATCACTTAAATTCTCAAACATATTTTACCTTATTTTTTAGGGCGCAAAGTTACAAAATAAAAATGATACTCGCAAACTTTACCCTCCGTTTTTTCATTTTTCTTTTATTTCTGTTGATTTACCTCGCATACTGAACTCACAACCGCAGTACTGCTGGTTATAGAAGTTATACTCCTTAAGTAGCTGATTGCGGCGTTCGTAGAGTCCCCCTTTGCGCCAGTTCTGAGCCCAGTATTTGGGTGATGGCAGATTGGGTAATGGGTGTTGGCTGATAGTCTGTTCTGCAATAAGACCGGCTTGGTTTATCTGCTCTAAGCTCTTCCAGCGCGATGAGGCAAGGGTTGTTGTGAAATAGGGAATATTAAGTTCCTGAGCCTTCTTGGCTGCGGCTATCAGTCGCAGCGTAAAGCAGCGTTCACAACGACGACCACGTTCAGGCTCCTTCGCCATTTCATTCTGAAAGCGCCCCTCCGGGTCGAGCGCACTCTCAAGTCCGCACACCCCACAAAGCCACTCATCGTGGTTATAATCGCCATCAATCCACTGCAATCCCAGACTCTCTGCATGACGTTTACTTTCCTTCTTTCTGATTTCGTATTCCTCTCTGGACCAGATATTTGGATTAAAATAATAAATAACAGGTCGAACCCCATTTGCCATCATCCATTCGACGATAGCACTTGAACAAGGGGCACAACAGGCGTGCAACAGCACATCTTTTAATCCCTCTGGTTTCTGTATAGCTGGTTGTTTCATCGGGTGCAAAATTACGAAATAATATTGTTAATCTTCGCAAATCGTGCCGTTATTTCACATAAAATACGTATCTTCGCCAAAAATTTATACTTTACTACATTATAACATGATGAATTTAAATCTGACTAATAACATCCAGATGCCCAACCACGAATTGAGGCGTCAGGTAATAGAACTATGTGAAAAAGTGCAGAAACCACTGCTCAAACTCTCTACAAAAGATTATGTAGAAAACGGTTTGGGGCACCTTGTTGAACAGTTCGACGGACAGGCTGGCTTGGTAAACATCGAGGTATTTAATGAACTTCAGCACACCATCACCGGATGGCCAGGCGGAAAGCCTAATGTTGACGATTCTACTCGTCCAGAGCGCGCAACCCCCTACCCTAAGCGTGTCATTGTATTTTCGCCCCACCCTGATGATGATGTCATCTCTATGGGAGGCACCATTCGTCGACTGATGCAGCAGCATCACGATGTACATATTGCCTACGAGACATCAGGAAATATCGCCGTAGGCGATGAGGAGGTTCGCAGATTCATGCATTTCATCAATGGTTTCAACACCATTTTTGCCAATGGTAGCGATGAGGTCATCAAGCACAGCTACCAGGTGGTAAAGGCCTTTCTGAAGAACAAGAAAGAGGGCGATACAGACACAGAGCAGATTCTGCGCCTAAAAGGACTTATCCGTCGTGGTGAAGCCCGATTGGCTTGTGAATATAACGGCATCGACAGCAAGCATATCCACTTTCTCGACCTGCCATTCTATGAGAGCGGAAAGATTGAGAAGTTGCCTATGACCGAGAATGATGTCATCCCCATCCAGCAACTCATTAGCGAGATTCAGCCTCACCAGATATATGTAGCTGCCGACTTGGCCGACCCACATGGCACACACCGTAAGTGTACCGATGCCGTGCTGGCTGCTATCGACGAGGAGAAGAAGGCTGCTGCCGAGTGGCTTAAGGATTGTAGAGTATGGATGTATCGCGGTGCTTGGGCAGAATGGGATGTTGCCGATATCGAGATGTGCGTGCCAATGAGTCCTGAGGAGTTGCGCGAGAAGCGAAACGCTATCCTGCGCCATCAGAGTCAGATGGAGAGCGCACCATTCCTGGGCAACGACGAGCGCCTGTTCTGGCAGCGAGCTGAAGACAGAAACCGCGAGACAGCCAAGCGTTACGACAACCTCGGACTGGCTTGCTACGAGGCTATGGAAGCATTTGTGGAATACAAATTTTAATTAAATGTTAAGTATATAAGAATTATGATTACTGTAAACCTGAGAAGTAAGGTGATGGTGTTGGTGGCACTGTTCACTTTTAATGGTGCGTTGTTAACATCAGTTGCTGAACCAGCAGATTATGAGGTTGTGCCCCTACCCCAATCGTTTACCCGAATGGACGGCACGCCATTCACACTCGATAGCAAGGTGCAGATTCTGGCACCAGCCAGTCTGCAGCGCGAAGCAGAGTTTCTGCAGCAGTATATAAAAGATGTTGCTGCCATCCAATTACCTATCGTTCAAAAGCGTGTTAAGAACTGCCGTTACATCGAACTGAAGTTGGCCGCCACTTGTGTAAACAAGGAGGGCTACCACATGAGTGTTAACCAGAATGGTGTAACCATTACAGGCGATGATGCAGCAGGTGTTTTCTATGGTGTACAGACATTGCGTAAAGCACTTTCCGACACGAAGATACTCTCGCCTGCTGAGATAGCCGATTATCCACGATTCTCATGGCGAGGTATGCATCTCGACTGCTCGCGCCATTTCTTTTCGCTTGACTTTGTAAAGAAGTATATCGACCTGTTGGCGCTTCACAACATGAACACCTTCCACTGGCATCTAACCGACGATCAGGGCTGGCGCATAGAAATAAAGAAATATCCCGAACTTACCACTATCGGCTCTATGCGTTCGGGCACCACTCTGGGCACCAATTCCGATCTCGATGATGGTATACCTCACGGAGGATTCTACACTCAGCAGCAGGCTCGCGAAATAGTAAGATATGCTGCGGAGCGTCACATCACTGTAGTACCCGAGATTGATATGCCAGGCCATATGCTGGCCGCTTTGGCATGTTATCCTGAACTGGGATGTACAGGAGGCCCATATCAGGTTGGACACTATTGGGGTGTTTATACCGATGTGCTTTGCGTGGCAAATCCTAAGGTCTACGAGTTTGTAGAAGGGGTACTTGCAGAGATTATGGATATCTTCCCTTCAGAGGTCATCCATATAGGTGGCGATGAAGCTCCTACCGATAAGTGGGATGCTTGCGTAAAGTGCAGCAAACTGCCGAACAAACAGAGTTACTTTACACGTCGTGTATTCGATTTCATCACAGCCCACCATCGCCGTGTGCTGGGTTGGGACGAGATTCTCGATGGTGCTCCTGCAGACGCTATGATTATGTCGTGGCAAGGAATGGAGCCTGGTGCCAAAGCTGCCAAGTTGGGACACGATGTTGTGATGGCTCCCACATCGCATGTCTACTTCGATTACCAGCAGTCAAAAGCCCCCGAACACGAGCCATCACGCTGCAGCGGATTCATTCCTGTAGAAAAGGTTTACAGCCTCGACCCTGCTCCTGAGAATATTCCCGCTTCAGCCCGCAAACATATTCTGGGCGGACAGGCTAACATCTGGACCGAGTATATTTTTACCGAAGGTATGGTAGAATATCAGGCATTGCCCCGCATGTCGGCTCTGGCCGAGGTGCTATGGACAATGCCTGAAGCAAAGAATTATCAATATTTTGTGGAGCGTCTGACTCGTTTCACTCAACTCTTTGAGCTCTACCACTATCAGTATGCCAAGCATCTGTGGCCTGAGCGTCAACTCCCAAGTCGCTGGCGATTCTAATTTTAGCAAAATAAACTACTTCTTTATTTCGATGTCGCGTTTCACGTTGTTGCGTATCTTTGTAAGATAGCTCTTCATGCCTGCGGCATCTTTTTTATCTATTATCTCCAACAGCTCTTTCAACTCCGTACGTATCTGGGCCACCTGGTCGCCTGTATAGGGGTTGAACAGAATTTCCTGTAGCAGATAGTCATCCTCATTCAGTACGCCTTTTGCTATACGCATGTGGCGCTTGAATGTAGTACCTGGTGCATCCTGATGCTTCATCACTGCAGCAAACACAAAGGTACTTACGAATGGGATTGAAAGCGAATAAGCCACCGTCTTATCATGTTCCTCAAAAGTGTACTCATAAATGTTCAGTCCCAGTTTGCTATACAGATCCTTGAAGAAGATGCGCCCCATGTAGTCGCCCTCGCTGATGATGATGGCATTCTCCTCACTCAACTGCTGAAGGTTGGCGAAAGTTGGTCCGAACATCGGGTGAGTGGATACATAGCGCATGCCTGTCTTCTCGTAAAAATCCTTCAAATCGGTCTTTACGCTGGCAATATCGCTGATGATACACTCCTTTGGCAGGTAAGGTATCACTTCTTCAAATACAGGAATTGTATATTTCAGCGTTACTGCATTTATCAGCAGTTCGGGCTTAAATTCCTTAATCTCCTCGAACGAGGTGAATCGCTGACAGTTATAAGTAAACCTCATGCGTTTGGGGTCTCTCTCAAACACAGCAACCTCGTGGTCAAAACTCAGCAGGTCGATGAAGAATGATCCCATCTTTCCTGCTCCCATTACTAATATTCTCATTTTACAATGTAAAAATTAGAAAATGCAACAATTTAATAATTACTTATTAATGATTTCAATCTGCTGTCTTACTGACTCCTCGTGGATATTCTCGAAGACATGAGCCACGAATTCTGGATCCATACCACAGAGTGAACCCTGAGCACCACGCTTGTTAAGAATCTCGTTGTAGCGGTTGGCCTGCAGCACAGTCATATTGTGTTCTTTCTTATACTGACCAATCTCACGACAAACGCGCATACGCTTTGCCAGCAGATCCATCAGCTGATTATCCAACTCGTCAATCTGCTTACGCAGCTGTGTGATACCCTCGGTGGTAGTCTTCTCATCGCGGATTACCAGCAGACTCAGGATGTAGTCAAGCACATCGGGTGTTACCTGCTGTTTGGCATCGCTCCAAGCTTTATCAGGATCGCAGTGACTCTCAACAATCAGTCCGTCGAAACCAAGGTCCATAGCCTGCTGGCACAATGGTGCTACCAACTCACGACGACCTCCGATGTGACTTGGGTCGCTGATGATGGGTAACTCTGGTATGCGGCGACGCAGTTCGATAGGAATCTGCCACATGGGGGCATTACGGTAAATCTTCTGCTCGTAGCTTGAGAAACCACGATGTATTGCTCCCAGACGCTTGATACCAGCCTGATTCAGACGCTCCATCGCACCAATCCACAGTTCCAGATCGGGGTTCACAGGATTCTTTACGAATACAGGTATGTCAACACCTTGCAGCGAGTCGGCAATAGCCTGCATAGCAAATGGGTTGGCTGATGTACGCGCACCAATCCACAGGATATCAATACCATGTTTCAAACTCAGTTCTACATGCTCTGGTGTAGCCACCTCGGTTGATACAAGCATCTTGGTTTCCTTCTTCACCTGCTCCATCCATACAAGAGCGGGTTCTCCGTGACCCTCAAAACCTCCTGGCTTGGTGCGTGGTTTCCACACACCTGCACGAAAGTTATGACAGCCTTTCATTGCCAGCTGCTTGGCGGTAGTCATCACTTGTTCCTCAGTCTCAGCAGAGCAAGGGCCTGCAATCACGAAGGGACGTTCATTGTCACTTGGTAAGTTTAGTGGAGATAATTCTAATTCCATAATTATATTACTTTTTTAATTCTTTCTAATGCTTGTTGTATTTTCTCTTCCTTGGCACAGAGCGAGATGCGGATGTAGCGCTGACCGTTACTGCCGAAAATGAATCCTGGTGTGATGAACACACGGGCCTCGTGCAGAATCTTCTCCGTCAGATCCTCAACGTTCTCAATATCAGCAGGTATCTTTCCCCAAAGGAACATGCCAACCTGATTCTTGTCGTAGGTGCAACCCAGCAGCTCCATGATTTTCTCTGCCCACTGGCGGCGACGAGCATAGGTATTGATATTGTACTCACGATGCCAGTCGTCGGTATTATTATAAGCCTCGGCAGCAGCCAGTTGTATGCCTCGGAATGTTCCACTCTCAATGTTCGACTGCACTTTGAGAATCCATTGTATGAACTGGGCATTAGCCACACACATTCCTACACGCCAACCTGGCATGTTATGACTCTTCGACATAGAGTTCAGTTCTATGCAGCAGTCCTTTGCACCAGGCACCTGCATGATTGACAAATGCTCTTCACTCAGAATCATGCTATATGGATTGTCGTTCACTACCACGATATCATGGTCCTTGGCAAATTTCACCAGTCGCTCGTATGTGGCACGCTGTGCGCGACCTCCTGTAGGCATATTGGGATAGTTGGTCCACATCAGTTTTACTTTCGAGAGATCCATCTTCTCCAACTCATCAAAGTCGGGCTGCCAACCATTATCCTCGCGCAGATTGTAGTTCACAATCTTTGCGCCCAGAATCTTGCTCAGCGATGTGTAGGTAGGATAACCAGGATTAGGCACCAGTACCTCTTCGCCTGGATTCACAAAGGCCAGCGTAATATGCAGTATTCCTTCTTTCGAACCTATCAAAGGTAACACTTCACTCTTACCGTCTAACTCAACGCCATACCAACGCTTGTAAAATCCCGCCATGGCCTCACGCAGTTCAGGGATACCCATTGTCAACTGATATCCATGAGAATCTGGACGTTTAGCCACCTCACAGAGTTTGTTGATGGTCTCGGTAGATGGTGGCATATCAGGACTACCGATAGCCAGACTGATTACATCCTTGCCCTCGGCATTCATTTGTGCCACCTCTTTAAGTTTCTTGCTGAAATAGTACTCTTGTACTAAGCTCAATCTATCTGCTGGTTGTATCATAATCTTTATGTTCAATTCGTTTGTTTTCCGTCCTTGTACTCACCCAGAATCTTCAAATCCTTCGTCAATGGAATAATGGCGTCTACAGCCTGTCGATAGCGTGTCAGATCATCATACATCACATCGACATAGAACAGATATTCCCACTCTTTTCCAATGATAGGCAGACTCTGAATCTTTGTCAGATTGATTTTATAGAACGAGAGTATTGCCAGAACATGACTCAGCGAACCCTCCTCGTGAGGCAGCGAGAATACAATGCTACTCTTATTAGCCTCAGTCAGCGGGCGCAGCATGTCGGCCTTATTTGGATTGCTCACTACCAGGAAACGGGTAAAGTTATGCTTATTGTCCTCAATGTGGTCTTCAAGCACCTTCAGTCCGTACAGCTTTGCTGCCTCAGCATGACAGATGGCAGCCCATCCACGTTTCTGTCCCTCAGCTATCATCTTAGCAGAACCTGCAGTGTCCTCAGCTTCTACATTCTTAAGCTGCGGATGCTTTGCCAGAAAGTCGCGGCACTGCATCAGAGCCACTGGGTGCGAGTGAACCTCGGTAATAGTGTCCCAATCGTCCTCAGGCAGACAGCAGATGCTGTGAGTAATGTGCAGCTTGTGCTCGCCTACCACCGATGTACCGCTGTCGCGCAACAGCTCGTAGTTGTGCAGCAGGCTACCTGCTATTGTATTCTCAATAGCCAACATACCTATAGCTGTGGGATCCTGCTTTATCTGCTGGAACACCTGTTCGAATGTGCTGCAGCATATAAGCTGTATCTGCTCTCCCTCGAAGTAAAGGTGTGCCGCTATATCGTGGAACGACCCTATCAGTCCTTGTATTGCAATTCTCTTCATTATATCTCTTAATTCTTAAATCTGCCCTTTAAAAACAAGCCCCGCTTTCACTCTGTTGTGAAGCGGGACCTTGTTGTTTTATCTTCCTATTGTCATAAGTTGAATTCTATACGCAACTTCCCGCTTCACAGTTCTCTGCAAAGTAAAAATAAAAGCCGTAAAACCAAGCATTCAACATTGACATAACTTTCTAAATTTATTGATTTCGGCTGCAAAAGTATAGTATTTTTATGAAACCACCAAATAAAATGATAGAAAATTTGCTATTTTACTTACTTTTTCATAAAAAAGGCGATATCTGAAGGATTTTGTGTAAATTTGCAGCAAAAATATACGATTATGAATAAACTCTGCAATTACATATCAAAGTATATGGGCGTTATGGTGCTTCTGGTGGCAGCTTTAGCGCTCTTTTGGCCTGCATCATTCCTTTGGATTGACACATGGGCCATAAACCCTATGCTAGGCGTGATAATGTTCGGAATGGGATTAACGCTATCACCACAAGACTTCCGCATCGTCTTCAGCCGTCCTAAGGATATAATAATAGGTTGTCTTGCTCAGTTCACTATTATGCCGCTGTTGGCATTAGGACTATCGTGGGCGTTTGCTCTGCCAAAAGAGTTAGCACTGGGTGTTATTCTGGTTGGCTGCTGTCCTGGAGGCACAGCTTCGAATGTGATTACCTATCTGGCCAAAGGCGATTTGGCTCTATCTGTAGGCATGACGGCTACGTCTACCCTACTTGCCCCACTGCTTACTCCACTATTGGTTTTGGTGCTGGCGGGAACTATGGTTGAGGTAGATACCATTGGCATGCTGCTTAGTATAGTATATGTTGTGATAGCTCCGATAGCTGTAGGACTGATATTCCAGCGCTACCTGCCTAAATTCACAAAAGAAATTGTACCGTATCTTCCAGCATTTTCATCGATAGCTATCGCTTTGGTAGTTGGAATAATAGTATCACATAATGCGGACAGACTGCTTGTTGGCGGAATGGTTGTTGTATTGGTGGTAATACTTCACAACTTGTGCGGATTAAGTCTGGGATACGTCATCGGACGATTACTCGGCTTGGCTGAGCCCAAGAAGCGTGCCATCTCCATCGAGGTAGGTATGCAGAACTCAGGACTAGCCTCTTCGCTAGCCACACTTCACTTTGCCGCCTTCCCTCTGGCCACAATCCCAGGAGCCATATTCAGCGTATGGCACAACATAAGCGGCGCACTTGTAGCAAGGATTTACTCAAAATAAATAATCCCCGCCAAATCTGGTGGGGATTATTTGTTGTTATCAGTTGTTCACCGAACCTCCTACAATATCCAGAAGTTCGGAGGTGATGGCTTGCTGGCGACTCTTGTTGTACTGCAAGTTGAGTTCGCGTAGCAGCTCGTCGGCATTATCAGTAGCAGTCTGCATAGCCACCATGCGGGCAGCATGCTCAGAAGCATTGCTATCCAGCAGGGCTGTATAGAGCGTAAGGTGTGCCAGCTTTGGCATAAGTTGCGAGAGTACAGTGTTCATGTCGGGCTCTACGATAAAGTTATCGTTGAGTGGCTTAACCTCCTCTTGCTCGCGACTGTTCTCTTTCTCGCCACGCTGCTTCAGGTATTCCTGACTCTGCTTGGTAGCGATGTTGCTGGTAAGATCGCGCTCGTGGTCGGCCTGCAGTTCACTTTCGATGTCGATAGGCAGGAATGTCTTGCGGGTAAGCACCTGAGAGCCTGCGCTCTTAAAGTGGTGATAAATAAGTTCAACCTTATCTATCTCGCCTCGACGGAACTTTCCACCAAGTTCCATTGCTATCTCGATGCACTGCTGTACATTGGGGTGATCGGCCAGCGCAGAGTATTCGCCCTGCACGTTGAGCCCCATCTTACGGGCCTTTTCGAACACCTTGCGACCAATAGGATAAATCTCCACATTATCGCGTCCAATGGTCTCAGCATAATCATTAACCACCTGTGTCATCAGTTTGATGGTGTTGGCATTGAATCCGCCACAGAGCGACGAATTACTTGAAAACACCACCAATGCAGCCCTTTTCACAGGGCGCTCCTGATCGTAGACGGTCTGAGCCTCGGCCTCGGCAGCAAGGAACGACTTGAGGATGTGCTCCAACAGCTCCTCGTAAGGCAGCATATTCTGAATAGCCACCTGTGCGTGGTGAAGCTTGCTGGAGGCAACCATCTTCATAGCCGACGTGATCTTTCGCGTGGAATTCACTGAGGCTATGCGGCCTTTAATTTCTTTCAGGCTTGGCATAGGCTATCAGGCTTTATATGTTCCAGCGATATCATACATCACCTTCTCGATGGTGTCGGTAGTCTCATCGTCAATCTTACCGCTTGCCAGAGTCTCGATAACCTCGGGATGTGCTGAACGCAGCTTGTCGAGGAACGATGTCTGACACTCGCGCACCTTGGCGATGGGCACCTCACGCATCAGTCCGTGAACACCACAATACAAGATGGCAATCTGCTCGCCTACTGGCATTGGGCTGTATTGTGGCTGAATGAGCAACTGGTTGTTCTTACGTCCGCGGTCGAGTGTCATCGCTGTTACGGCATCCATATCGCTCGAGAACTTAGAGAAAGCCTCCAGCTCACGATACTGTGCCTGGTCGATTTTCAGTGTACCAGCCACCTTCTTCATACTCTTGATCTGAGCCGAACCACCCACACGAGATACCGAGATACCTACGTTGATGGCAGGACGGAAACCTTGGTTGAAGAGGTCGCTCTCCAAGAATATCTGACCATCGGTAATAGAGATAACGTTGGTTGGGATGTAAGCCGACACGTCGCCAGCCTGAGTCTCGATGATAGGCAGAGCGGTGAGAGAACCACCACCCTTCACATGGCCCTTCATACACTCTGGCAGGTCGTTCATCTGTTCGGCCACTTCCTGCTGTTCGTTCATCTTAGCAGCACGCTCCAAAAGACGAGAGTGCAGATAGAACACATCACCAGGATAAGCCTCACGACCTGAAGGACGGCGCAGAATCAGCGATACCTCACGATAGGCCACAGCCTGCTTCGACAGGTCGTCGTATACAACCAATGCTGGCAGACCGCGATCGCGGAAGTACTCACCTATAGCGGCTCCTGCAAACGGTGCATAGTACTGCATAGCAGCAGGATCGGCAGCTGTAGCGGCTACCACGATGGTGTATGGCATAGCACCGTGCTCCTGCAGTGTAGAAACCAGAGCAGCAACGGTACTGGCCTTCTGACCGATGGCCACATAGATACAATAGACAGGCTTACCTGCCTCATAGAAACTCTTCTGATTGATGATGGTATCAACGGCGATGGCGGTCTTACCCGTCTGACGGTCGCCGATGATAAGCTCGCGCTGACCACGACCGATAGGAATCATCGAGTCGATAGCCTTCAATCCAGTCTGCAGAGGCTCCTTAACGGGCTGGCGATAGATAACACCAGGGGCTTTACGGTCGAGCGGCATCTCGAAAGCGTCGCTCAGGTCGATATCACCCTTACCGTCGATAGCTTGTCCCAGCGGATTGATAACGCGTCCCAGCATGTTATCGTTGACACGGATAGATGCGATACGTTTGGTACGCTTCACCACCATGCCCTCTTTGATGCCCGAGGTAGTGCCCAACAGCACGCAGCCCACGTTGTCCTCCTCGAGGTTCATCACGATAGCCATAGTGCCGTTTTCAAACTCCAGCAGCTCGTTGGCCTCGGCGTTACGCAGTCCATAGATGCGGGCTACACCATCGCTCACAGTGAGCACGGTTCCCACCTCGTCGAACTTCTCAGCATCCGATATACCTTTCAGCTGGTCGAGCAGTACCTGCGAAACTTCGCTTGGTTTAATCTTATCTGACATTTTTTCTTCTGTAGTTAATGGGAGTTATTGGAGTTCATGGGAGATAGCGGACATTAGTCTGCAATACTACTGTTATCGATAATTCCCTTGCAATAGGCATTTATAAACCTGCTAACTTTCTCAATCTCTGTATTAAGACTATCAAAGGAAGTGTTGTCGATATAACCTAAATCTCTTGATAAAAGTATATAATACCTACATTCTTCCAAACTGCCTTGAGATATATTGAAAAAGCGAAGTTTATCAGCCTTGCTAAGTTTCTTATAACCTTCAGCAATATTAGCAGCTATAGAGACAGCAGCTCTCTGGAACTGTGAGCATAGACCGAATCGCTCCGTATCAGGGAACTTGCGGGTAATTGTGTACACATCAATCACAAACTGATGTGCAAACTGCCATGCCTTTATTTCCATAAAACTACTACTCATAATCATTCTCATTTGTTATTCATCAGCAAGAGTAATGTCCATTAACTCCGCTGACAAAGTCAGCTAACTACATTTAACTCCTTTTTACTCCATAATTATTTCTTAAGCTTAGTAAGAATACTGTTGAGTTTGGTCTTGACGCTAGCGTCCATACGATAGGTATCGTACTCCAGGATAAAGCCTCCGATGATATCAGGGTTTACCTGCGACTCAAACTCCACTGTTCCATTAGTCTTACTCTCCACCATCTGTCGCATTTTCTGCTCCGTTTCCGGAGAGACAGCGGCAGCAGTGATGAGGCGTCCGCGGATGACATTCTTCTGCTGGCGGTAAAGCGTGACGTACGAATTGGCGATGAACTGCATCACACTCTCGCGGTCTTCCTTCAGCACCAGGCTGATGAAAGCCTTCATCAGGTCGGAAGGCTCACGGCCTGCAGCCGTAAGCAGCAGTGCCTGCTTCTTGTCCTTCGAGAGCATCGGATTGTCAATCGTAGCGCGCAACTGTGGCACCTCGATGTAGCTCTTGGCTATCAGCTGCATCTCGGCATACACCTGCTGCTCAATCTTGGCGTCGGTAGCACTCTTGAGTAGTGCTCGCGCGTATCTTACCGATATGACTCCTATATCCATACGTACATTACTTATTTATCAGTAGAAACATCATCCAGCATACGGTCAATCAAATCCATCTGCGACTTATCGTCTTTTAGGTTCTGCTTGAGAACCTTTTCGGCGATGCCTACACTCAGTGCGGCAACCTGCTGACGGATGTCGGCGATAGCGGCTTTCTTCTCCTGTTCGATAGCCACACGGGCATCTTCCAAGAGTCGTGCACCTTCTGCTCTCGCCTTCTCCTGAGCCTGTTCCACAATAGAGTCGCGCGTTTCTGCAGCCTCTTTCAATATCTGAGCCTGCTTGGCACGAGCCTCCTGCAAGATGGATTCTCCCTCCTTCTCGATGTTAGCTAAACGCTCCTGGGCCTCATGGGCCTTCTTGAGACTGTCCTCGATGTAGCGGTTTCGCTCTTCAACCATACCAACGATGGCAGGGAAACCGTACTTGGCAAGCACGAAGAAGACGACGGCAAACGCCAGGAGCATCCAGAACAAGAGTCCCAGATCGGGTGTAAGGATTGCTGGCAGTTTACTGAAATCCATACTTAGTCTCCTTTATTTACTTGATCAAGAATGCGCAAGCAGCAATAGCGAAGAGGGCACAACCCTCAACGAATGCAGAGGTAAGAATCATGTTTGTCTGGATTTTACCAGTAGCCTCTGGCTGACGAGCGATAGCGTCCATAGCGCTGCCACCAATCTTACCAATACCCAAACCTGCACCAATTGTTGCAATACCTGCACCGATACCGCAGCCCAGCTGAGCCAGACCCTCGGCTAAAAATAATGCTGAAATCATAATTTTTTAATTTTTAATTATTAATAATGTTGTTAATACTTCAATTTCTGAATCTTTCGACTCTATAATTTTTAATTTTTACATTTTATCATTTTTACATTTTTACATTTACTCAGCATGGTGCTCCTGATGGGCAAGCCCAATAAACACCGCACTCAGCATAGTAAATACGTAAGCCTGAACAAATGCCACCAGCAATTCAAGTGCATTCATAAACAGAAGCATGATGATGCTGAAGATGTTCAACCCCATACCAAAACCTACGCCCATCGACCATCCGAGGAAGATAACGCATGTGAACGAGAGTATCACAGCGTGACCAGCCATCATGTTGGCAAAAAGACGGATCATCAGTGCAAATGGTTTAGTAAACACACCGAACAGCTCGATGACAGGCATGATTGGAGCGGGATAAGCCTTGAGGAACAGAGGCACCTCAGGCCAGAAAATCTCCTTCCAGTACTCCTTGTTGGCAAACAGGTTGATGGCAAGCATCGTACATACAGCCAGGAAGAAGGTGATGTTGATGTTACCAGTAACGTTGGCACCACCTGGGAATACAGGAATCAGTCCGATGAGATTACAAGTGAGGATGAAGAAGAACACCGTGAGCAGATAAGGAGCATACGGACGGTAGTGCTTCTCACCTATCGACGACTTGATGAGGTCATCATGAATCGTCATCACAATCATCTCCATAGCACCCACAAATCCCTTTGGAGCTTCACTCTTGGCATCGTGGTTCTTGTACCAGCGTGCACAGCTCAGGAACACTACAATGAGTACGGCCACCACAATCCAGATCTGCAGCACACTCTTGGTGATGCTCAGGTCAAGTGGGCGAACCTCCTCGCTTCCCACGCGCTCATAGATCTTGCCGTGATGTTCCTCGCTGAAGAAGAACTGACTGGGCAGACTGTGAGCGGTACAGAAGAACCACTTTTGTCCGGGATTATCACTCGCACTACGAAGGATGATGGGCAGCGGAATGCTGATATGATGGCCTTGGTAGCTGGCGATATGCCATTCGTATGAGTCGGCCAGGTGCTCGAGTACAATCTCGGGGATATCGAGCTCCTCACCTTCTCCACCCTCGTTTGCCAAGGCGGCAGTAGGCAGCAGCGCTACCATCATCAGGAGGATTATCGTTCTTAATTTTTTCATTACTTATCTATTATTAATTCTGGCGAAGAAGATAGAGTGATGTATAAGCATTCCAAAATAGAAAACTATAAACACCATGAAGAACCTAAGCATAGAGTCCTGATTATCAACCAGATAATAGACAAACATCACTGCCAGAGCCAACAACAGTCGGAAGCCAGACACAGCCGTAAAGAATGTGGGCAGACTGTCGGGTGAGTTCTGGGCTACGCGCTTCCATATCTGTGCGATTACCACGCATGTTACCAGCGAGAAAGCCACACTTACTATGATGGGCGTAAGCAAGTCGAGAAACCATATCTGCATCACCATGAGGCCAACAAGTGCCAGAGCAACTGCCACCATCACCCCGTAACGCATATACGCAATACTCAACTTCTTGATACTCTTTGTCATTACTTTTTATTCCTTTGCTTTCAGTTCCACACAAAGACTAACCTTGTTCTTCTGCACCTCCACAAATCCGCCTTGTATCTCTAACTGCTGCTTGCCATCGGCAGTAGTAAATACCACCGTGCCACACTGCAAGGTAGAGATGATTGGGGCGTGGTCGTTAAGAATCTCAAACTGGCCCATTGTACCTGGCACCAGCACGCTCTCAACAGCGCCGTCGAACTCAATCTTTTCCGGAGAAACTATCTTTAATTGCAACATAATGTTCAATGTTCAATTGTCAATGTTCAATGAACTTACGCCTTGGCAGCTTCCAGCAGCTTCTTAGCTTTCTCCTTGGCGTCCTCGATAGTTCCTACGTTCAGGAATGCCTGCTCTGGCAGGTCGTCTACCTCGCCATCCAGAATAGCGTTGAATCCCTTGATAGTCTCTTCGATAGGCACCATCACACCTGGCAGACCAGTAAACTGAGATGCTACAGAGAATGGCTGCGACAGGAATCGCTGCACGCGACGTGCACGGTTCACGGTAAGCTTATCCTCGTCAGAGAGCTCGTCCATACCCAGAATGGCGATGATGTCCTGCAACTCCTTGTAGCGCTGCAGAATCTCCTTCACGCGCTGTGCACAATCGTAGTGAGCCTTGCCCACAATCAGCGGGTCGAGGATACGCGATGTAGAACCCAGTGGGTCTACAGCTGGATAGATACCCAACTCAGCAATCTTACGATCCAATACGGTTGTAGCATCCAGGTGGGTAAAGGTTGTAGCTGGAGCAGGGTCGGTCAAGTCGTCGGCAGGCACGTAAACAGCCTGTACAGAGGTGATAGAACCCGTTTTTGTTGATGTGATGCGCTCCTGCATCGAGCCCATCTCTGAAGCCAGAGTTGGCTGATAACCTACGGCAGATGGCATACGTCCCAGCAGAGCCGATACCTCAGAACCAGCCTGAGTGAAACGGAAGATGTTGTCGATGAAGAATAGGATATCGGCAGCACCGCCGTCCTTACCGCCACCGTCACGGAATCCCTCGGCTACTGTCAGACCAGAGAGTGCTACTGATGCACGTGCGCCTGGTGGCTCGTTCATCTGTCCGTAAACCAGTGTAGCCTGGCTCTTCTTCAACTCCTCAGGGTCAACAAGACTCAAGTCCCACTTACCCTGATCCATAGCCTCACGGAACTTTTCGCCATAGCGGATAACACCTGATTCAATCATCTCGCGGATCAGGTCGTTACCCTCACGGGTGCGCTCTCCTACTCCAGCGAATACTGAGAATCCGTTGTGCCCTTTGGCAATGTTGTTAATCAGCTCCATGATGAGCACGGTCTTACCTACACCAGCACCACCGAAGAGTCCGATCTTACCACCCTTCATGTAAGGCTCCAGCAGGTCGATAACCTTAATACCTGTGGCCAGAATCTCTTTCTTGGTCGACAGTTCCTCAAATGTTGGTGCCTCGCGGTGGATGGGGTAAGCGCCCTCCATGTTCAGCTGGTTCATACCGTCGATAGGCTGTCCGATAACGTTCAGCATTCTACCCTTAATCTGGTCGCCTGCAGGCATCACGATTGGTGATCCCAGCGGAATGGCTTCCAGTCCGCGATGCAGTCCGTCGGTATTGTCCATAGCCACACAACGCACCGTATCCTCGCCGATGTGCTGCTGCACCTCGACAATCAGGTCGCGCCCGTCGCCACGATCAATCTTCAGAGCATCGTAAATCTTTGGCAACACCTTTTCGGCATCCTGGCCCTCGGTATCGAAGTAAACGTCGATAACAGGACCGATAATCTGCGAAATGTGTCCAGTAATTTGTGACATACGCTGTTAATTTTTTAAGTTATAATTATTCTATATTCTTGGTTTCTATCTTCTCAATGCGATATTGTAGTTCAGATACTTAGGGTTTCCCGTCACATCCTCCAGCACTTTTACAAATGGGGGGAAATTAACGGTCTCCTTCTCTGTAACTCCCTTTGTCTCCATCATCACCAGATTGCTAACAGGACTCAGGAACGTATCAATCTGGAAGAACTGACCTTTCCAGATGAAGCTCTGACGTTTCTTGCGGATGGTTACTCGATATGGATCGGCCTGCTGCAACATCTGCTCGTACAGGTTGTTGTCCACCTGACGCTCAGTCTCAATAACCTCGGTTTCGCTAAGGCGTTTCTTCGAGCGGTGCACATTCACCACCTTGCCCCCACTCCATTCGCGACGGCGCAAACGCACCTCACTTCCTGGCTCAGCCACAAGATATGTCTGTGTTATCATACTCTCAGAACTCTCAGGAATCTCACCTATAAGCTCCACACGGAAGATACGCTCTTCCTGTACAGGCTGAGGCAGTCCGACAACCTTTGATATCTCTGTAAGCACACGCTTAATCTTGTTGTCAAAATCATCGTGGTTATTGATCACACGCAGATGAGGGTGTCCCATCCAAGCCTGAATCACCTTCTTGTCAAGCTCGCGTGCTATGCGCAGTCCCTCTTCGTTAGCCTGCTCGTAGCGTGTGGCGTTAGTAGCAGTAGTGTAATACTGCTCAGCACCATCGGCAGCACTCACCAAGTGCAACACTGCATCGTAGCTCTGTCGCAGCTCCTCCGAGTTTGTGCCAGCCATCCGTGTGATATCCTCCCACTCCTCGGGCTTGATATATGCAGAAATGTCCATAGCGCCACGATCGCATACGATGAGCACTGGGTCTTCGCACACCTTGGCCAGTTGCATAAACTGGTTCTCCAGCGCCAGCTGAGTCTCAAGAATAGCGCGCTCACCTTGATAGTACAGTTTGCGATTAGGTGTAAGATAGTTCCATCCTGCAGTGCTGTAAATTGTAGGCACCTCAGGCACGTTAAACACCTTATAGCCGAATCCTGAAAAGTACTCGGTTATCTTCACCAGCGCCGTAGTCTTACCAGCACATGGACCTCCAGTCAATACTATCTTCTTAATATCTGGCATCTAATGTTCAATCTTCAATGTTCAATGTTAAATGCTCAGCTCATCGAGCACTTTAATCAGTCGCTTGTCAAAGCGCTTATCTGTACGGATACACTCACTGAATGGCACGTAAACCACCTCGTTATTGCGAATACCTACCATCACGTTGCGCTGTCCCTGTTTGATGGCCTCGATAGCGCCAACACCAGTGGTAGCTGCCAGGATTCTGTCGCGAGCAGATGGTGTACCACCACGCTGCAGGTGCCCCAGGATAGATACACGCACGTCGAACTCAGGGAACTCCTTCTTTACACGATCTGCATAGTAAAGAGCGCCACACTTAGGACTCTCGGATACAATCACGATACACGACTTCTTTGACTTGCGGATACCACGACTCATGAACTGGGCTAACTGGTCGACATCAGTCGATTCCTCTGGCACAATGGCAGCTTCAGCACCACAAGCGATGGCAGAGTTCTGAGCCAGGAAGCCAGCATCACGCCCCATCACCTCGACAAAGAAGATACGCTCATGAGAGTTGGCAGTATCACGAATACGATCGACGCACTCCATGATGGTATTCATAGTGGTGTCGTAGCCGATGGTGGCATCGGTACCGTAAAGGTCGTTGTCAATGGTTCCTGGCAAGCCGATACAGGGGAAGTCGAACTCCATACCGAAGTTGCGAGCACCTGTCAGCGAACCGTTTCCACCAATAACAACCAGTGCATCTATCTCTTCCTTCACACAAGTCTCGTAAGCTTTCTGCATACCCTCGGGTGTCATAAACTCCTTCGAGCGTGCAGTCTTCAGTATCGTACCTCCGCGGGTCACGATACCACTTACGTTCTCTGTGGTGAAGGTCTTAACCTCGTCGTTAATCAGCCCCTCGTAACCACGATATATACCTTTGATTGCAAATCCGTTGTAGATACCGGCACGTGTCACGGCACGTATTGCGGCATTCATACCTGGTGCATCGCCTCCCGACGTCAGGATACCAATCGTCTTAATCTTTCCCATATTACTTTTTCCTTACTATTGTTGTTAGTTATATAAAATTCACTTCAAGCCACAATACCAGCAGGCCTATCAGCCCGCCTGCCAGCACCTTTGGTGTAAGGTTCTTAACATACCATCCCACCTTTATATGCTCCATCTTCATCAGCGCCAGTCCGCTAACCGATCCCACACTAAGCAAGCATCCGCCCACAGCTGTGCAGTAGGCTATTATCTTCCAGTAGGCGCCGTTGGTAACAAAGTTGTCGGCATAGCTGCCCTTCATGGCAGCATCGGCTATAGGATAGAGCGAAATGTCGCTCATGGCAATGGTAAACGAGTCAACAATTCCGCTCAGCAGTCCTGAAACGATACCCAGCAGCCATACGTTTTCGAACGAGTCGTCGATCCACTGAGCCACGTCGCCAAACACACCAGTCTCAGTAACCACACCCATCGCCAGCATGATACCCATCACAAACAGTATCTGCTGCAGACTTCCGTACTGCACCGATCTTGGTGTCAGTCGCTGCTGCATCTGGTCGGCACTCATCAGCTTGCGGTTCATCACCTCGTTAACCACCCACAGCACGCTAAGCACGCACAGCGCTCCAAGGAACGGACTCAGCTTAGTGATGTTGTGGAATGTAGGTATGAACCACAGTCCACCAATACCCACAAACAGCATAACAATGCGCTGCCACGGCAGCAGTCGAGTGTCGTCGCCACGGAATGGCATGGGCGCCCACTGGGTGTCCAGTCGCTCAGGCAACTGGCGGTTTATCAGTATGGTAGGCACTATCCATGCCAGCATCACTGGCAGCGCCATATACGCCGTATATCTCGATGCTGTGATGGCTCCGTCGCCCCACAGCACCAGTGTTGTCGGGTCGCCTATCACGGTAAGACATCCGCCGCAGTTGGCAGCTATCACTATCGCAGCACCTATCAGCATTCTCTGTCGGCGGTTCTGCACTATCGAGTGCATTATCACCAGCATCATAGTAGCTGTGGTAAGGTTGTCAAGGTTAGCCGAGAGAATGAATGTGGCCAGTGTTATAGTCCACAACAGGCGCTTCGGGTTGCGGGTCTTTATCCACTTTGTCACAAAGTCAAAACATCCGTTATTATGCAGAATCTCCACAATACTCATGGTGGCCAGCAGGAACATCACGATACTTGCTGCACGACCCACATAATACAAGAACACATTATTATATATGTAATACTTCACTGCCTCGCTCGATGGTAGGTCGCCGTTAAGGAATGTCCAGTAGTCCTCAGCATGTCGCTGCATCACGAAATCAGTACCGTAGCAGATGTAGACCACCCATCCCACAGTTCCAATGAATATTGCGATAGCACTCTTGTTAACACCAGTGGTGTGTCCGGTAGCTATCACAACATAACCTAAAAGCAGCAGTATTACAATTATCAGTGTCATTCTCTATTTTCCTCTCCTCTAATTTAAAATCTCGGTAGGTGTCCAGTACCAGAATATCGTTCCTCTACCGTCCTCGGTATTGTCGCGCACACCTATCTTTCCGTTACAGCGGTCTATGATTGCCTTACATACGCTAAGCCCCAGTCCCGGGTTCTCCTGACTCTCGTCGTGTGTGTATGTATTACGGTCGCTCAGCAGACCGAAAATATTATTCTTCAGTTTCTCGGGCAGACCATCGCCGGTGTCCTTCACCTCTACATACATACCACCCTCCTTCACGTAGTATGCCACCGTTATCTTACCCTCTTTGGTGTGCTGCACAGCATTATCCAGCAAGTGCATTGTAACCACCTTCAGCAGTTTCTTATCTAACAGCGCGCGCATGCCTTCCACGGGTTCCTCCAGCTCCAGAGTCACGCCCTCGTGCAGCTGCGGTCTCATCTCGGCAGCAAACTGTCTCATCTCGGCGTCCACGTCGGTCACCTCGCGCTGGAACAGTTGACTCTGCCCCTCGATATCGCTCAACGACAGCAGCTCGTTAATCATGTGCAGCAGCTCAAGTCCGTTCTTGTTTATCAGCTGCAACAGGTTCTGCTGCTCGTCTTTTGGCAGAGCCGTCTCGTCCATCGTCATGAGCAAGTCGCTGAAACCGATAATGGCGTTAAGCGGCGTGCGCAGCGAGTGACTCATGTTGCCCATGAATATATCCTTCAGCTCCTCACTCTTGCGTGCAGCCTCTGCAGCCTCACGGGCCTTTGCAGCGTTCTGATTGGCTATCATGGCGTTGTGCTCGGCCTCTTTAGCATTTCGCCTTGCCACGTCGGCATTACGCAGTGCTTCGGCGGCACTCTTCTTAGCCTCCTCTTCACTCAGTCGGGCTTTCTCTTCGTTTTCCTTGGCCTTCTCCTCGTTAACCTTGGCTTTCTCCTCGTTATCGCGTGCCAGCGCTAGAGCCCTCTTCAGGTTCTTCTTGTTTCTGTACTGCATCACGATTATTCCAGCCATTATCGCAAACACACCAGCAATAATTGCACCCCAAACCCACTTGGGGATAATCAGTCCGTCAAAATGCGATGCCACATTACCGTACACATCCTCTACCACACCTTGGTCCACCATCTTGTCAAGCTCGGCGTTTATGGCGTCTATCAGTTGCTTGTTATGGCTCACGTAGCAGTATTCTCTTGGAGTAAGCGTAAGGTCTTCTGTTTGCAGATTATTGAGTTTGTACTTGGATATCATATATTTGGCCTGATAGCGATAGCAAATCACAGCATCATAATCGCCAGCAGCCAGATCTTTCATGGCCTTTATCAAGTCGTAGACTATCACTATCTTAGCGCCACTTTTCTTCAGCGTGTCAACCACGGGCCTACTCTGCATCAGGGCAATCTCCTCGCCTTTCACATCTCTCAATCCATAGTTCTTTCTCTCGCCCTTGCGTGTCACTATCTGGTAGTACAGTCTCAGCACCGATCGCGAGTAGTTCATGTCACCACTACGATAGGGCGAGTAAACCATCATAGCCAAATCCACCTTTCCCTGCATCACGTCGCCAGCAATGGCAGCCCACTTGTTCGGTTTGAACGTCATAGGTATGTCCAGGCGCTTCATCAGTCGCTTGGAAAACTCCACGTCCACACCGCTTGGGTTTCCTGCTTCGTCAACGTATTCCAGTGGTGGATAATCTTGGTCGATACCAAAAAGCAATGGTTTTTCGTTGGTATAGCCTAAATTGTCGGCATTCACCGCGATGGCAAATGTCAGCAGTAGTAACACATATTGCAATCTGAGTTTCATTGGCACCAATCAAATTTAATCAGTGCAAAATTAAGCAAAAAACTCCATACTACCAAATATTTTCCTATAAAAATATAAAAAATTACAGTCCTCTGGCCTTCCAGATTCTGTCTTTGGCAGCATTTATCTCCTGAAACTTCTTTTCAGCCGCTTTTCTAACGTCATCGCCCAGTGCAGCCACCTTGTCAGGATGGTGTTGTAGCGCCAGTTTACGATAGACCTTTTTCAACTCATCGTCGCTCACATTCGGGCTCACGCCAAGCACTTTGTAGGCATCCTCCAGCGTCTCTCTACCAAGATGCAGCATCTGGTCCACCTCGTTGGTGTTCAGCCCCATCCACTGCGCTGCCTCTTTCAAGGCCGTTATCTCGCTCTGTGGCACGCTACCGTCGGCCTTGGCCACCATCACCAGATAGTTCAACAGCTGCAGTCTCTGCGAGTAATCCATTTGTCTGTTAATTTGACTACAGCACTCACTCACCGTATGCTTAAACTGCTGCCAACCTTCGCGCTTCTGTTCCTCAAACAGTCGGTTCAGAATCTCGTTACCCTGCTGCACTGCCGATGCTCCAAAGTTCTGTCGCAGCATCTGCCTCACCAGCTCCATCTCACTGTGCATAGCCTTGCCGTCAGCTTTGATGATATACGACGACAGCACCAGCAGCGCAAACAGAAAGCTGTTTCTATCGCCCTGCATCTGTCGCTGGCGATAAGCCTGCTGATAAGCCGTATTATAATCCTCATACGTCGAAGAGCCCCACGTACCGCTATTGTTAGGATTATTCACACCGTCAAGCATATTATCAAACAGAGAACCCAACAGATATCCTGCCAGTGCTCCCAGCGGACCGCCAGCCATCCATCCTATAAACCCACCTATCCATTTTCCTTTAGCCATAATTGTCTTCTATATATTTAAACTGCCTGCAAAGTTATATAAAATATTCTTTGCAGGCAACATTTAAACAATATTTCACGCGTTTACAAACAATATTTTGCACCGGTTATCCTTCTGCCGCACCGCAAAGTGCAGCCATATCGCGCCGTAGCGTAAACTAGGCTAATAAAACAATCGCTTCTTTAAAAGCACCAAAGAAAGACCTGTAAGTGCGTTTAGCTCATCGCGCGTCAGATGGCCATTATCATAAAGTAACAACAGAACTGTCTTAGCCTGAAATACGTTGACTCCTGCCCAGCCTCTTAAAAGTTAAAAAGAGTTATGAGAAAAGGTCAACGTTTCCAGTACGAAGTCCACTAACCCTAAACAGTAATTAACAAAACAGTAACAAATCAAGGCTCTGAGGGAGTCAACACTATACAGGGAAAGACAAAGTGTTACAGTAGTGACAGGTGACAGTTGAATAGGCGACGCATGCACTACTAAAGAAGAAAAATTATATATATAATAATTACTATATATATAATATATATATTATATATATAGTAAAATATTTAGGTGCATATTTTTAGGTGCTCATGAGAGAACTGTCACCTGTCACTTGTCACACATTATCGCTTCTTTCCTAAATTAACACTTTGTTAACACTTAATACTTGCTATACTCCTGAAATTTTCGTACCTTTGCATTGTCGAAATAAAGATGGAGATGATGCTCCCGCGCGAGGAAAAAGATTCTCCCACGTGCACTAAGAAAATCAGCCACGTGCGAGCGCAAAACGACATCGGCATAGAGACATTAAACATTAAATATTAAAGATTAAACATTTTATTTACAAACAACAACACAAAAATCAAACTAGAATTATGGCATTGAAAGTTAAAGCACAAGAGAAGTTGCAGAAGATTGGCACGCATGCTGGCAAGTATCGCTACATCATGATGCCTGAGTTGTACACCTCG
>CADCEF010000003.1 GCA_902800365.1 uncultured Prevotella sp.
GAAGAAGTTGAAGGTACCGTCAGTCATGTATTCCCAGCGGTGGTCTTCAACGTCGCCGTATACCGACTGTTCGCTGGTCATACGTCCTTCCCACATGCCACAGATGGCATTTCTGTAGTCCACGTTCAGCTTCTCGTAGCGGATTATGTTCTCGGTGGATTTCACCAAACCGCCGTCTTGCCGGATGGTTAAGATGCGCTTGGCGATCAGAGTCGCGTCCGTGATGGACTCGACGTGGAGATCAACCGTCACATTCATGCCGGGTTTAGGACTATGGAAGAGGATTACGTCATTGCCATTTATTTCCACATCGCTCTCTTCCCGATCTCTCCAAGGAATGTCTTCTGCCGCTCTATCCTGAATGGAAAGACTCACATAGGCCTCGGTGGTAGAGACGAAATCGAGAACGACTTTCTCGTTGGTCGGCATGGTCTCCCCGTCACTCTCGGCGGTAATCCACTTGCCGATGATTTTCTCGGCCACACCCAAGTCGGGCTCAGCTACGGGGTTATCATCATTAGTACACGATGTGAACACACTTGTGCTGCAAATAAGGGCTGCAGCAATCACAAAATAAAATAGTTTCTTAGTCATACTGGTAATAAATTAAATTGTTACATACAAAAAATTCACATACATACAACAAAATAGCGTTTTTTTTCGCTATTCAGGCAGGGGAATGCCGCGCGGCGGGGGCGGTGCGAAGGTGGATGGACAAAGAAATTGAGAATTTTGTTAGTAACTTTTGAGAATTTTGTTTATCTTTGCGGGCGGATTACTGATAATTAAAAATGAGAAAATATGGTAGAACTTAAAAACGATGTGCTGACTATAAAGGTGGCAGAAATGGGAGCAGAGCTCCAGAGCGTGAAGGACAACAGCGGCAGAGAGTATATGTGGCAGGCGGGCGAAAAATGGCCCAGACACTCGCCTATTCTCTTCCCGATAGTGTGCAGCGTGAACAACGATACTTATACGGTTGACGGAAAGGAGTATCACCTGCCACGACACGGTTTTGCACGCGACACGATGTTTACTCTTGTACGCGAGACACCAGAGAAGGTGACAATGGCGCTACACGACAGCGAGGAGACGCTGAAGGTGTATCCATACAAGTTTAACCTGGCTGTAACCTACCGACTGGAGGGAAACAAAATACACGTGATTTGGCACGTGGAGAACACAGACAACAAGGAGATACACTTCCAGATTGGCGGACACCCTGCGTTCAACATGCCAAGCGGGATACTGGACGGAATAATAAAGCTGGACAACGAGGAGCCCATGGACGCGCTGAAGAGCTACATTGACGGTAGCCACGAGATGGTGGAGATTCCGCTTGAGGCTGACATGGGAATAATGGAGGTATCGAACAACTTGTTCCGTGCTGACTCGGTGAAGATACATAAGTGCCAGACTCACCGCGCTATGCTGATGGATACTGACGGGGAGCCTGCAGTGACAGTGGACTATAAGTGCCCTGTATGCGCCTTCTGGAGTCCGTATGACAAGCAGGCGCCGTTTGTATGCATTGAGCCTTGGTACGGATTGGGCGATCCTCGAGGATTCAAAGGGGAGTTTAAGGATAAGCCGCTGATGAATCATCTGCAGCCTGGAGCGTCGTTTATGAGTAAGTATGTGATAACAATAGGATAATAAAAAACCCCGCCAACCGGCGGGGCTTATCTATCTTTTTGATTTAATGAGAATGTCGTCGCGCTTGACGTAGAGGAATTCCTCGGGGGTGGAGAGAACGTAGTAGTCGCCGCCGGGGTAGCTGAACTGGTCGGCTATAATGACGCCGCCGTTAAGGACGTAACGGACAAGGCGATTGCCCTCGTCGTCGAAATCGTCACAATAGATAGGTGTCTGCATAGAATAAGCAATCATCATATCAGAGCCCTTGCCGGTGTACCACGTCTGCTTGCCCATATACTTATTATAGACATAGCCTACCTGGCCGTTGATAAAGATGCGGCTCCACTCGCCCATAGTCTTAAGCAGCTCGGCATGGCCGAGGCCGTTTTTCTTGGCGTTGAGACGGTCGATAATCTTTGCCTTCATGGATGGCTCTTCACGAACATTAAGGTAGCCGTCGCTGCTGGTGGCATAGACAAGGGTGAAGGCTTTGGGACCGCCAGGGATGGTCATATCGATGGGCGACTGCAGCACAGAATAGTCTACACGGAAGGTATAGAGCTTATCGTCGCTATCGGCAGCAAAGAGGACTTGCTTGCCTCGGCGCTCCTGCAACTCGAGGTACTGAATCTTCTTTGGCACAGGGAGCTTGGAATAAACGCGACCGGTGTTCTTATCGAGCAGGAAGATATAATCTTTCTCGCTGGTGAAGCCGTAGGCGCAGTAAACGAACTCATCGTCGAGGATGAAGATGTCGTTGCTGGTGAGGTAGCCGGTCTCCCAGATGAGATGGCCCTCGGGGGTTACGCAGTAGAGCTTAGAGCCGCGGCCGTTGATCTCGGATGAGTAGCTGGGGCATGCCATATTGAACAGCACGCGCTCGGTAGTGGGATCCCAGCGAACATCCTGAACCTCGCAGTAGTCATTGCCTGTGAGCTCGCAAAGGTTGAGAACGTATTGGGCCACCTTGCGCTCGTTGTAGAGCACTACATAGAACTTGTAATCGGGGGCTGAGAGGGGAAGGCGGTAGAGGGCGAGATAGCCGGTAGAGATGGGCTCGGAGATATAGAGCTCGAGGTCTTGCACTATCTGAGGAGTCTGGAATCCTGTTACCTGCACCTCGTTCCTGAGGCGGTAGAAGCGGCCCTCGGGTTTGTTCTTGTTAGTGATGTTAGCTCCAGCCCAACCTGGATTGAGGCTCTGATCGAGCACGAGTTTCTGCGCCGCTGCACCCAGCGTGCAAAACGCAAACATGATTGCTAATGTTAGTTTCTTCATAATCTATTTGTTTTAGGTTTCGGCTGCAAATATAATAATAAAATTCCCTCCTGATACTTCAGAAAGGGAATTTTATTTTTTTTATAAGAAGTTTTACTTCTTCTCTGCTGGAGCTGCGGGAGCCTCTGTAGCTGGAGCCTCAGCTGCTGGAGCAGCGTTCTGCTGCTGGCTAGCACCAAAACCAGGAAGGTTGTTAGGATTGGTAGCTGGAGCCTGATAGTTCTCCATTACTGAGCTGTCGCCACCTGCCTGAGGTGCAACGTATGCACAGCATACGCTAACGAGAACCATGAAACCAGCGAGGAACCAAGTGGCCTTCTCGATGAAGTCGGTAGTCTTGCGAACACCGCCAATCTGGTTATAACCTGAGAACTGAGAAGCAAGACCGCCTCCCTTTGACTCCTGAATGAGCACAATGCCGATCATGAGCAGTGCTGCAATCACGATGAGAATTACAAATAATGTGTACATTTTTTTATTTATTTTTTTTATTGTTATTTATCACTAATTTCTCTAAGAAACGTATCTGATCTGCAAAGTAAGCATTTTTTTTCGGATTTTCCAAACTTAATCGCCTAATAATTTCTAAAGCTTTCGAATATCTGCCTTGTTTGATATAAATTCGGGCCAAAGTTTCAGTAAAATACTCTCCACCAACCTCAATTTCGTCATTTTGGGCTATTGATTGAGGCTCAGGACGATACTCGGGTGTATCGCTGAGAGTGAACTTACCTTTGTCATCATTTATGAACGAATCTATAAGGTCTTGACCGAACATTTTCGGCATCTCACCAGGCAGCTCTTGCGTGCCCTCTGGCTCCACCTCAACCAGATAGCTGATGTAGTCGACAGCGGCATCGGCGGGCGTGGGTTTGCGCTTGGGTTTGGGATCGATTTCCTCCTCGTAATCCTTTGGTATCTGATCAAGGAAATTGTCGATAAGCGTAGAAGTGCGGTCTTCGTTTTCGGCAACCTTTGGCTGGGCAGCCTTCTGCTGGCGCACCATGTTGCGATACTCGTAGTGGCGACCCTCAATCATCTTGAACACCACGCGGCGGTCGGTGATATAAGCCGAAGCACGGCGAAGTTCCTCGTCGAAAGTGGGATCGTGCAGCAGATAGAGGTTCTGCAGCATAAGCAGACGGGCCGTCTGGAAATAAGGATAAAGTGCCAGCATGGAGCGCAACTCGTAGAGCGTGTCGCGGTCCATCCTCTCCGGATGTTTTATCAGTTCGGTTATCCTATCCATAGATGTATTACCAGTTGGCTACGGTTTTGTTGAATATCTGGTCGCAGAGGTCTTTTACCATCTGGGTTACTAACTCCTCCTGAACGCTGTTGAGCGACTGGGTGGTTTCGTAGCTTGCAGAGGCTGAGAACTGCTGCTCGAAGTCTTCCTTATGATTCTTATTATTAGTAAATCGCACGTTTACCGTCATGGTGAGCTCGGTCATGGCCGAATAGCCTTCGGCACTAACACTCTTGTTTCGCTGCTCATAACGGGTTATCTCGCCCTCAATCTTAAGGTCGCCATTACGTTTTACCTGCTCAAGGCGGGTGTGATTGGCGAACTGATCCTTAAGCTGATTGTTGAACATCGGTCCCATAGGGCCCCAAACATAGCTACTGCGGATGGGGAACTCGGCTATCTGGATGGTCTTGGTCTGCGAATAATCGATGCTGGCGCCGTTGAACTTGTAGCTTACGGAGCAAGCACTTATGGTTGCCATTACGGCGGCAACCATCACGATTCGGATATATTTACTGATCGAGGCCATACTGTTTCAATCTGCGATAGAGGGTTCGGTCACTAATGCCCAACTCCTGGGCGGCTTTCTTGCGGTTGCCATGATTGCGCTCAAGGGCCTTTTCGAGCATCTGCTTGCCAAGGTCGTTGAGATTCAGGCTCTCCAACTCCTTCTCGGGCTCGATGTATTCCTCGGCATAGGCATCCTCGACAGATGCCACGGGTGCGGAGTGCGGGGTGATGGGTGCTGGATATGCGGTGGCGGGCGCAGGCAGGGGATCGACGGTGGTAGGCTTAGCGGTCTGCACATCGTCTAACTGCTTCTTCAGGGCGCTCATCTCGCGGCGCATGTCGTTTACATTGCCACGAAGCTCGAACAGAATCTTATAGAGTATCTCGCGCTCGTTCTCGAAGCTATGGTCGCCGCTGCCCTCGCGATGGATGGTGGCCAACTGAGTTGACTCCTGGTCGTGAGGAATGAACTGCGACAAAGCCTGGGCGGTGATAGTACGCTCGGGCGAGAGAACGCTGATCTGTTCGGTGATATTCTTGAGCTGGCGCACATTGCCCGGCCACTTGTAGTGCATGAGCAACTGCTTGGCACCCTCGTCGAGCACCACACGGTCCATCTTATATTTCTCGGCCATCTGCAGAGCAAACAATCGGAACAACAGTATTATATCCTCGCCACGCTCGCGAAGAGGGGGCATCTGGATGGGGATAGAGTTGAGACGATAGTAGAGGTCTTCGCGGAAGCGACCCTCACTGATGGCCTGACGGATATTTACGTTTGTAGCGGCTACGATGCGTACGTCGGTCTTACGCACCTCGGTAGCTCCCACGGGGATATACTCTCCCGTTTCGAGCACACGCAGCAATCGGGCCTGAGTGGCCAATGGCAGCTCGCCAACCTCATCGAGGAACAGTGTGCCCTTATTGGCCACACCAAAGTATCCTGGCGAATCGTTGATAGCACCAGTATAAGAGCCCTTTACATGACCAAAGAGCTCGCTATCGATGGTACCCTCGGGGATAGAGCCGCAGTTGATGGCGAAATACTTCTCACGGCGACGAGGAGAGTTGTCGTGGATTACACGAGGGATGATCTCCTTACCCACTCCACTCTCGCCCACAATGAGCACACTGAGATCGGTGGGCGCAACCTGAAGGGCTACGTCGAGCACGTGGTTCAATGCATCGCAATTACCTACGATATTGTACCGCTGTTTTATGTTTTGAAGTTCTGATGTATTCATTGAGCTGACAAAATTACATATTTTTTCTGAAACATCTGCAATTTTGGCAGATTTTTAACGCAAAATCACTTTTCTTTCTTATCAAACTTGATTAAAAGCAGTCCGATAGCAGTCCAAACCAGCTCGCGAACGCGCACAAGCAGGGCAACAAAGATACCTGCATTGGCCGTCATGCTGAGACCCTCGGTACTCATCAGGAATCCACCCTCGCGACCACCAAGCTGCAGCGGCATGAAGAACAGCATGTTGGCAAACAGCGTGGTGAAAGAGTAGATGAGGATGCACTGAGGAATAGTAACTCCAGGCATGATAACAAGCAGTATGAAATAAATCTCGAATGTTGACGCCAGACGGCACAGCAACTCGAGGATAACGGCTGTTTTGAACGTACGGGGATTGAGGTTATGAAGAGCAGCTATCTGCTGATCGACCTCGGCCAACTTTTCGCGATTGTTCTCGATGTAAGGCTGGGCCCACTTCTTTACCATAGGGAAGTGGCTGAGCAGCTTCATACCCGTCATGGCGATGCCGCGCTTATAGCCACGCAGGAAGAACCAGATGGCAAGCAGCGAAATGGCTGCAATGATGGGCAGCAGAATGTAGCTGAGGGGAGTCATCTTCTGAGTCAACACATAAAGAGGTACGCTAAGGAACCAGAACCAGAAGTGGCTGTAGATGTGAGTCATGACAAAGAGGATGACACTCGACGATGCACGCTGACCGCCAATCTTGGGCGAGAGCGACATGATGCGATAAGGCTCGCCGCCCATGAGTCCGCCGGGAGTGGCGTAGTTGAGAGCAAAGGCGGAAACGGTGATCTTATAGAGCCACCAGAAGCCTACCTTGCACTTGCGACAAACGCCGTGTTCGTCGCCGATGGTATTGATGATGAGATACCATGAGGCGGTGTTTATCATATAGAGAAACGCCCATAGTACCAGCACGCCGACAAACCAATAGCCGGCATGACGAATGCCTTCCCAGGCCTGACGGAAGTCAAGCTGGGAGACCATTATGATGAGAACAAGCAATCCGAAAAGGAAAAAGCCGTTCTGATACTTCTTTTTCATTTAGAAACGGGGTCTAGTTTGCTTAACGGTTTACTTAAACACGTCCTTGGCTCGAGGCATGGCAAAACGGGCTTTGTCGCCATCCTCACGCTTCTCGTGATAGAGCTTTGGCAGAGGATTGGCAAATGGCTCGTCGTACTCCATGCGATTACGGAACATATCTACTGCGGTATAAATGGCTTGGCGCAGAGATGTTGGGTCGGCAATACCCTGTCCGGCAATCTCGAACGATGGTCCATGGTCGGTTGTGGTGCAGATGGCTGTGATGCCTGCCTTGAGCTTAACACCATACTCGGGAGCAAGCGAATTGAACGGCAGCATGCCCTGATCATCGTACATGGCCAACACGCCATCAAACTGCTCGTGGTTGTTTGAAGCAAAGAACTCCTCGGCAGCGTATGGGCCAAAGGCCTGGACATTCTGCTTCTCGAGCTCGGCAACGGCGGGAGCGATGATCTGCTCCTCCTCGGCACCCGGCTGTGGGTTCAGAGCCAGCACGGCAAGGCGGGGATTATTGATGCGGAAATCGCGCTTCAGACTGTTGAAGAAAATCTTGCCCTTCTCTACAATCTTCTCGATGCTGATGGCCTGAGACACCTCCTTGATAGGAAGATGATTGGTAAGAAGACCGATGCGTACACGATCGCTGAGCATGATGGTGAGTGCCTTATCTTCACGATTGGGATTAGGATTAGGCACAACAGGACCAAGCACAAGCACATCGAAGAGGTGTTTCTGCATATCCTCCTTGGCGCGGGTCAATGCCTGCTTTGCAGCATTACTGCTGGCCTCGGTGGAATGGCCGAACTCTACAGGCACCTCCTCGTCGAAGGTGGCAAGCAGGTTTACACGCCCGTCCTTAGCCTCCTCGGCATTCTTAATGATGGTAAACTGGGTTTCTATCTGCATGGCCTTACGATGGAAGGTAGCAGCTTTTGGCGAACCATATATAATAGGTGTGCACATATCGAGCATCATGGGGTCCTCGAAAGCTCGAAGGATTACCTCATAGCCGATGCCGTTGGTGTCGCCATGCGTGATTGCCACGCGAATTTTCTTATCCATAGATATATTTGACGATTTTACAATTTCACTATTTTACTATTTGACTATTGCCCAGCTGCTTGCTTTTTGGCAGTGGATAGGAGTCCACAGGCAGCAAAGATGTCTTGACCGCGACTGGCACGGATGGTGGTGAACACACCGTGGGCCGTGAGATAGTCGCGCATTGCCTCCATACGCTTCTCGTCGGCTCCTGGAAGATCAACACCAGGAATCTCGTGGAAACGAATAAGGTTTACACGACAATCAAGTCCGCGAAGCAGTTTTATTATCTCGCGAGCATGGGTTGTGGTGTCGTTAAGACCAGCAAAACAGATGTACTCGAACGAACAACGGCGCTGATGGCTGAAGTCGTACTGCTTCAACAGCTCGACAACATCGGTTATCGACATCTGCTTCTCGGCCGGCATCAGCTGCTGGCGCTGCTCGGGCAGAGGTGAGTGCATAGAGATAGCCACGTGGCACTCGCTCTCGTCGAGGAAACGCTTGAGCTTGTTCTTTACGCCTACACTCGACACAGTGATGCGGCGAGGGCTCCATGCATAACCGTAATCGCTGGTAAGAACCTCGGTGGCACGAAGCACGGCATCGAGATTATCCATTGGTTCGCCCTGACCCATAAACACAATATTGGTGAGTGTTTCGCGCTCGGGCAGTGAGTATATCTGATTCAGAATGTCGCCGGCACTAAGACTACCCTCGTAGCCCTGTTTACCAGTCTGACAGAACAGGCAGTTCATCTTGCAGCCCACCTGGCACGACACACAAAGTGTGGCGCGGTCGCCATCGGGAATGTAGACCGTTTCTACAAAATGGCCGCTGGCAACGGGGAACAGATATTTTATGGTTCCATCCTTGGAGTGCTGACTATCGATAGGAGCCATACAGCCTACCTGATAGCTCTGACTTAGCTTCTCGCGGTTGGCCTTCGAGAGATTGGTCATCTCATCGATGGTGCCAACGTGCTGCTGATAGAGCCACTTGGCTATCTGGGCAGCTGTGAACTTGGGCATACCCAACTCAGCCACCACCTGCTGCAATTCGGCAAGCGACATGCCTAATAACACCTTCTTTTCGTCGTTCATCTTAACTTTTTGCCTGCAAAGGTAGAAAAAAAACTTGAATAATATGGTTTTCTCGGAAAATATTGCTACTTTTGCCTGCAATAAAACAATTATTTCACAGAATGAGAGAAAAAATAGACTGTTTCCTGCCTTGCAGCGACCTTGATTCTGCACGCGACATGGTGGCGCAGATAAAGGGCAGCAAGACAATTCAACATATCTATCTGCTGGTGAACGAGCACCTTGGAGAACTTGACGGGGCACTATGCGACTGCGAGCAGGTAGTAGTTAACGACCTTACAAGCAGCGCTACTATTGCGGCTATAGCTGAGAATGCAAAAGCCGACTACGCTTTGCTGCAGATACGTCCACGAGAGATACAGATGGCTAAAGGCACACTTGACCGCATGCTGAGAATAGCAAGCGACTCGGATGCTGCAATGATCTATGCCGACCACAATGACCTTATTGACGGAAAGCTGCAGCCACACCCCGTTATCGACTATCAGATAGGTAGCATTCGCGATGACTTCGACCTGGGATCGCTGATTCTGGTGAAGACATCGCTGCTTAATGCCTTTGCATCGCAAGCCGGCGAGAACGCATATAAGTTTGCTGCGGTTTATGCCCTGCGACTTTTCCTGAGTCGCGAAGGACGCATATTCCACATAAACGAGAGACTATATACCGAGCAGGAGACCGACACCAGAGCATCGGGCGAGAAGCAGTTTGACTACGTGAACCCGCGCAACCGCGAGGTACAGATAGAGATGGAGCATGCCGCTACGGCTCATCTGGCCGCAATCGGAGCAAAGATAGACCCATCGTTCTATCGCACGCCCGACTTCAACGAGCAGGAGTTCGACGTAGAGGCTTCGGTGGTTATTCCCGTTTACAACCGCGAGAAGACCATCTGCGACGCGGTGAACAGCGCATTGAGTCAGAAGACGAAATTCAAGTTCAACGTCATTGTGGTGGACAACCACTCGACCGATGGAACAACAGAGTTGCTGCGTGGATTCCACGACGAGCGACTTATACACATCATACCCGACCGCTACGACTTGGGAATAGGCGGATGTTGGAACGTGGCCATACACGACGACCACTGCGGACGATTTGCAGTGCAGCTGGACTCTGATGACCTCTACTCGTCGCCAAAGACACTGCAGCAAATTGTGGATGCCTTCTACAAGCAGAACGCAGCAATGGTGATTGGCTCGTACCGCATGTGCGACTTCGACCTGAACACTCTGCCACCGGGACTTATAGACCACGCTGAGTGGACCGATGAGAACGGACCTAACAACGCCCTGCGTATAAACGGACTGGGAGCACCACGTGCTTTCTTCACTCCGCTGCTGCGACAGGTGGGATTCCCTAACACCAGCTACGGCGAAGATTATGCACTCGGACTTATCTTCTCACGCCACTACCGCATAGGCAGAATCTTTACGGAGCTTTATCTCTGTCGCCGCTGGGGTGGAAACAGCGATGCCGCACTATCTATAGAAAAGGTAAATGCCAACAACCTGTATAAGGACCAGCTGCGCTCGCTTGAGATTATGGCCCGCCAACAGATGCTGCAAGGCAAGCAGGAGCTGATAAACGACTCGCCACTGATGCGATTCTTTAACCGTCAGCTGGAGAAGTGGGACGATGCACGCAACAGATATCAGGACCTGAGAAACGTGAAGACACGCGAGCTGGCGGTGGGAACATCGACCATGAAGGTGCAATGGAACCCCGCACGCATAGTGTCGACAGGAGCTAAGATTGACAAGCAGACTCTGGCCGAGCGCCCTTGTTTCCTTTGCGAGCAGAACCGCCCGAAGGAGCAGGTAAAGAAGAGCATAGACGGACAATACGAGCTGCTGGTAAACCCGTTCCCCATACTGCCAATACACTTCACCATACCTTCGGTGAAGCACGAGCCGCAGCTGATTCGCAACTCGTATAGCGAGATTCACAAATTGCTTACTGAATACCCAAG
Source organism: uncultured Prevotella sp. (assembly GCA_902800365.1). Taxonomy (GTDB): domain Bacteria; phylum Bacteroidota; class Bacteroidia; order Bacteroidales; family Bacteroidaceae; genus Prevotella. The sequence goes on from CADCEF010000003.1 coordinate 11,109, forward strand.
CATGATGGTGTTCTACAACGGACCTAAGTGCGGCGCATCGGCACCCGACCATGCTCACTTCCAGGGAGGAACATCGGGCGTGCTGCCTCTGCAGATGGCTTGGCAGAGACTATCGCGCAACCTGAAGCCGATATTGAACCTGAACGACGAGGAGGGTATCTCGCTAATAGAGGAATACCCATGCCCCGCACTACTTATACACAGCAAATCGGAGTATAGCGACGAGCAGCTGTTCATACGCTTGTATGAGGCACTGCCATTGCCAGAGGGCGAGCCAGAGCCAATGATGAACATTGTAAGCTGGCGACATGATACCGACTACTACTCGGTAGTGTTCCCACGCAAAAAGCATCGCCCCGACTGCTACTACAAGGAGGGTGACGAGCAATTCATCATCTCACCAGGAGCACTCGACATGTCGGGATTCATCGTTACTCCACGCAAGGAGGACTTTGAGCGCATTACTCCAGAGGTTGCACTGGAAATACTGAACGAGGTATCGCTACAACCCGACGAGTTGCAACAGGTCATCGCCAAGCTGCAAGCCACCCAAAGTTCAATGGTCAATGGTCAATGTTCAATGAAAAAAGAGCCTAACGTTACCGTTGGCATCGTGAGCGGCGAGAGAATATCATTCAGCCTGAACAAGCCTTATGTGGCTAAGGGCGAAGTGATTACAGGCGACCAGGTGGTTGAGTTCAGCGAAGGCGGCATCTTGTGGCGAGGCACACAGTACAGAAATCTTACCTTCACACCTCAGTCGAAGGATGCATCGTTCTCGCTCAACGATGTGACAATTGGTGTAAACTTCCACTGGGAGCGCAAGGAGACACAGACTTTTGAAGGCACACTGCGCATTGTGGTAGAAGCCGATAAGATTGTGGCTATCAACGAGTTGCCGGTAGAGAAATACCTTACAAGCGTTATATCGAGCGAGATGAGTTCTACATCGAGTGTAGAATTTCTGAAAGCCCATGCTGTCATTTCGCGCTCGTGGCTGCTGGCACAGATTGAGAAGCGCCGACAGCATGAGAGCGGAGGCGACAACTTCTTCTCATTCACCAAGAGCGACAACGAGTTTATCCGCTGGTACGACCGCGAGGACCACACTATTTTCGATGTGTGTGCCGACGACCACTGCCAGAGATATCAGGGCATAACACGCGCCAACAACACACATGTGGAAGAGGCAATAAGTCAGACTCGCGGACAAGTACTGATGTATGGCGACGAGATTTGCGATGCACGATTCTCGAAGTGCTGTGGTGGTGTCACCGAGGAATTCCAGTATTGCTGGGAGGACACCCCGAAGCCTTATCTGGTATCGTTCCAGGATCCATACTGCAACACTAACGACAAGCACATACTGAATCAGGTGCTTAACGACTTTGATCAGGAGACGCCCGACTTCTATCGTTGGGAGGTGAAATACACCAAGGCCGAGGTATCAGAATTGGTGAATCGCAAGCTCAAGGATGACTTCGGTGAGATTGTAGACCTTATCCCTGTGGAGCGAGGCAAGAGCGGACGCATATGGAAACTGAAGATTGTGGGTACAAAGAAGACTTTCACAATCGGTAAGGAACTTGAGATCCGCCGTGCACTCAGCGAAAGTCATCTGTACTCTTCAGCCTTTGATGTAGAGAAGACCGACGATGGTTTTATTCTGCACGGCAAGGGTTGGGGCCACGGCGTAGGTTTGTGTCAGATAGGTGCTGCCGTTATGGGCGAACAGGGACATCCTTACGATGACATTCTGCTGTTCTACTATCGCGGTGCCGAAATTAAACGTCTATATAATTAATGTTCAATGAATAATAGAAATCCATGGGCTTGGGTGCCCACACTTTACTTTGCTGAAGGAGTGCCTTACGTAGCTGTTATGACCATATCGGTCATCATCTACAAGCGCCTCGGGTTGTCGAATGCCGACATCACTCTCTACACCTCGTGGCTCTATCTGCCTTGGGTTATCAAACCCCTATGGAGCCCGTTTGTTGACATGCTGCGAACCAAGCGCTGGTGGATTCTGGTAATGCAGATACTCATAGCAGCAGCTCTGGCAGGTGTGGCATTCACTATTCCTGGGCCTTGGTGGCTGCAAGGCTCGTTGGCGTTCTTCTGGCTGTTGGCTTTCAGTAGCGCAACCCACGATATTGCTGCCGACGGATTCTATATGCTGGGACTTGAGCAGCACCAACAAGCTTACTTCGTAGGTATACGTAGCACATTCTACCGTATAGCCACTATTTTCTCATCAGGACTATTGGTGGGCTTGGCAGGAGTTCTGCAGGTGCTTACACGTAGCATAGCATATGCATGGAGCTTGGTGTTCTACCTTATTGCAGGTTTATTCATAGCCTTGTGGCTATACCACAGCTGGGCACTACCCCGCCCCAGCGAGGATAACCACCGAATGCAGAAATCGGCAAAAGACATTATGAACGAGTTCTGGAACACGCTGGTTACCTTCTTCCAGAAACCACAGGTGTGGATTGGAATATGCTTCATGCTGTTCTATCGCATGCCAGAAGGACTGCTTGCAAAGGTATCGGCCTTGTTCCTTGTTGACAAGATGAGCAACGGCGGACTGGGACTATCGGACGTGGAGTTCGGTATGGTTCAAGGTACAGTTGGTGTAATCGGCTTGACACTTGGTGGAATTCTTGGTGGTATCGCCGCCAGCAAAGACGGACTGAAACGTTGGCTCTGGCCTATGGTAATGGCTATCACCATCCCCGATCTGGTTTACGTTTATCTGTCGTATGCCCTGCCATCAAGTCTTCTCATAATAAACATATGTATCTTCCTTGAGCAGTTCGGCTACGGATTCGGATTCTCTGCTTATATGCTATACCTTATATATTATAGTCAGGGTGAGCACAAAACGGCCCACTACGCTCTGTGTACAGCATTTATGGCTCTGTCGATGATGATTCCTGGTCTCTTTGCAGGAGCCCTGCAGGAGGCAGTAGGCTATCAGATATTCTTCCTGATAGTAGTAGTTTGCTGCGCCATGACCTACATTGTCTCAGCACTACTAAAAATCGACCCAGAGTTCGGAAAGAAAAAAGCAGAGAATTAATCTCTGCTTTTTTTATATTCCAGCGCCATCGGTGAATGCGGCATCTACAGCCTTAGACTGTAGGATTTTCGAGTTTGGCGGAACGCTATGTGTGAGCCAGATGTTACCACCGATGGTAGAATCGTGCCCGATGGTGATGCGGCCCAGAATAGATGCATTTGAGTAAACAGTTACGTTATCCTCGATAATCGGGTGACGAGGAATGTTAAGCATGTTTCCATTCTCATCGTACTTAAAGCTCTTGGCACCAAGAGTAACTCCCTGATAAAGAGTGACATGGTTACCTATGATGGTGGTCTCGCCGATAACCACACCTGTACCGTGGTCGATGGCAAAGTATTCACCAATCTGTGCTCCAGGATGAATATCGATACCCGTCTTAGAATGGGCCAACTCAGTGATAATACGAGGTATGACGGGCACCTCAAGCTGATAGAGCTTGTGGGCCACGCGATAATGCGTCATCGTGTTCATCGACGGATAACAGAAAATAACCTCGCCATAGTTAGGCGCAGCTGGGTCGTTATCAAACATAGCCTGAACGTCGGTATAAAGCAGTCGCTTTATCTCGGGCAAAGCATCGATAAATGCCAGAGCCTTATTCTCGGCCTCACCATACACCTGATCCTTGGTGCGTTCGCCCTCGCAATGCTCGCAGAACTGAAGTCCATGTGCAATCTGCTTAGTGAGCAACTTGACCAGCTCCTCCATTGCCACACCAATATGGTATGAACGTATAGCCTCATCGGGTTGTCGTTTTTCAAAATAATCGGGGAAGATAATGTTCTTTACCAAAGCCACAATGCGCTTAACCATATCTACAGATGGCAGCGGAGCTACCGTGGCTGGCATCATGCTTACCTCCCTTTCGGTTTGTTTCGAGAGCTCTGTGACATTCCTTCGCAGAGTCTCGTTTATTTTAGCCTTGTCCATCATAATTCAGTTGATTAATAAAACAATCTTTTTACAATCCCTTGTTCTTATCGCGTAGGCGACATGGGAAGAATACGCTAACTGTTGTGCCTTTACCCTCAACAGAATGTATAGAAATCTCACCATTCAAGGCTTCAACAATGGCCTTACTGATGCTGAGACCCAGGCCTGAGTCCTGATTAAACAAATCGAGGGTATCATCGTTTGCTGCAATATCAGAGATGCCAGTATGAAAACTCTGTGCCACACCATCGCCTGTATCGGTGATGTTTACCATAAGGCCATTACGATCGGCTTCGTAATTTATGGTGATAGAGCCTACAGTGGTATGACGAGAGGCATTCTGCAAAAGATGCATCATTAGCTGATACATAAGATTGGTATCGAGTGTGCCCTTGCAATGAGGCGACAACTTACTGCGAACAACTACCGAAACACCTGGGGTAACATCGCGCTGAATCTCACGACGATAGCTGGCCATAAGCTCGGCAAGGTTTACCTCAACAAAAGTAAATGTCTGCACCCCACTCTCGTAATTAGAAAGCTCAAGAAGCTGAGATACGAAATACATCAGCTGGTTGCCATCCTTGTTAATCTGGGTAACTGAATTCAATATATGCTGGGGCTTAACGTTATCAACACCTTCAGAAATAAGCTCGTTAGTCTTGGTGATAATAGAGTTAAGGGGATTACGAAGAGCATGACTAACGTTGGCAAGAAAAACCGTCTTGATGTGCTCAGAACGGCGGGCACGCACGACCTCCTTACCCAACAAGGCGCGATAATGTTTATCCATAAAGAAAAATCCCGCTGCTACCAAAAGCAACAAAACAACGATAATAATGATCTGTAAAATATTCATATTTCCCAAGCTTTTATATAAGTTCAGATTGCAAAGATAGTAAAAATATTAAAAAGAAATAAGCAGTTAACGTTTGTTAACTGCTTATTCTTCAACTTATGCGATTTCTATCTGTCGTGATAGCTTTACTTTCTCTTCAACAACCTTAGGCAACTCTACCGTAAGAACGCCGTTTTCTACGTGTGCCTTGATGTCGTCCTTCTTCACATCATCTGGGAGTATCAGTGTTTGTTCATACTTTGAGTACGAGAACTCGCGACGCAGGTAGCGTGTATTCTTGTCCTCTTCTTTGTGCTCCTGCTTACTCTCCATCTTGATGATAAGGTTACCCTCGTCGTTGATGTGAACATTAAAATCCTCCTTCTTCATGCCCGGTGCTGCAAGTTCTACTGTGTAGGCCTTGTCGCTTTCTTTAACGTTGATAGCTGGTGCTGTGTAGTTGCTCTTTGGAACGAAATCGGTATCGAACAAATCTCCAAACACACTGGGAATCCAACTGTTACTTCTCATTACTGGCATCATAATTTTTACCTCCTAATTCTATTGTTTTTAAATTGATTAAACATGTTATGAACTTGGGGTCTGTAAACCGCGTTCACCATGCTAAAGGCAAAATAGATGCCGAGGCAAAATCTTATGTCATAATGACAGAATTTGCTGACATATTGACAGAGCAGCAGCAACCGTTGGTACTTCGGAAATAACTACAGAACGCTTGCCACTTGCCTCACGGAAGTTGCATTGGCGAGGGTTATTTGACACGTAATGAAGTATTCGGCCGAAGGCTTCACTCTGGTAGTATGGACTATCATCGCGAGATACAAAGTAGAAATACATCTTCTGTTGCTTAAGCATTATCTTCTCGATACCAAGCTGCTTGCCGGCAACACGAAGCGGAACCACAAGAATAAGTTCCTCGCTGACATCGGGGATAGGGCCAAAACGGTCTACCATACGTTTGCGATAGGCATCGAGTTGCAGCTGGAGCTGGGTACTGTTGGCCAGATTGTCGAGCTCGCGATAGAGCAGCATACGCTCAGAGTCGCTTGGCACATACTGATCGGGGAAATACATCTCGATATCAGAATCGAGAGCGCAATCATCAACCCAGGCGATATTGCTGGTATCAACATCATTATTAGAATCGCCCTTCTTGCTGGCAGCCGCTTCGGCAGCAGCGAACTCTGGTTCCTCGTTTTTGAGCTCAGACATAGCCTGATTCAATATCTTCTGATAGGTCTCATAACCAAGATCGGCAATAAAACCGCTCTGTTCAGAACCCAGAAGATTACCTGCACCGCGGATGTCAAGATCCTGCATAGCGATGTTTATGCCCGAACCAAGATCGGAGAAATTCTCGAGAGCCTCAAGGCGGCGACGACTCTCGGGATTAAGTGCCGAGAGCGGTGGTGCCAACAGATAACAGAAGGCCTTACGGTTGCCTCGGCCCACACGACCACGCATCTGATGAAGGTCACTCAGTCCGAAGTTATGCGCACCATTGATGATGATGGTGTTGGCATTTGGTATGTCGATACCGTTCTCAACAATCGTGGTAGAGAGCAGCACATCGTAATCGTAATTCGAGAAGTCGAGGATAATTTTCTCCAACTGCTCTGGTTTCATCTGTCCGTGTCCAATTGCGATACGGGCATCGGGCACGTACTTCTGTATAATCTCGGCGAGGTGCTCAAGGTCGGAAATACGATTATTGACAAAGTACACCTGACCATTACGAGACATCTCGAAATTGATGGCCTCCGACAGAATCTCTGGCGAGAAAGTATGAATCTCGGTCTGTATGGGATAACGGTTAGGTGGTGGCGTCTGTATCACACTCAGATCGCGCGCGCCCACCAACGAGAACTGGAGTGTACGAGGTATTGGAGTGGCCGACATAGTAAGCGTGTCGACAGAGGTCTTCATCTGACGAAGTTTCTCCTTGGTTGAAACACCGAATTTCTGCTCCTCATCGATAATGAGCAAACCAAGATCCTTGAACTTTATAGACTTGCTGATAAGACGATGAGTACCAATAATGATATCAATCTTTCCTTCAGCCAGATCCTTTGTGATTTGAGTGGTATCCTTCTGTGTACGGGCTCGAGTGATATAATCGACACGTACGGGCATATCCTTAAGACGACCAGAGAAGGTGCGGAAATGCTGATAGGCCAGCACCGTGGTGGGTACAAGAACAGCTACCTGCTTGCCATCAGTAGCTGCCTTGAAGGCTGCACGCACGGCAACCTCAGTCTTTCCAAAGCCAACATCGCCACACACCAGACGGTCCATTGGACGTGCCTTCTCCATATCGGCCTTGACATCCTGAGTGGCTTTTAACTGATCGGGGGTATCTTCATAAAGGAACGAGGCCTCGAGCTCATGCTGGAGATAGGAGTCGCGACTGAAGGCAAAACCCTTTTCGCGACGGCGTTTTGCATACAATTTAATAAGATCGCGCGCAATCTCCTTGATATGTGCCTTGGTGCGCTCTTTGATACGTTCCCACTGACCTGTGCCAAGAGTAGACAAGCGTGGTGCTTCGCCATTATCGTGCCCCTTATATTTCGATACTTTATAAAGCGAATGGATTGACACATAGATGGCATCACCCTTCTGGTAGATAATCTTGATCATCTCCTGATAGCCATCGCCCTGGGGCATACGCACCAAACCACCAAACTTACCCACACCATGGTCTACATGAACCACATAGTCGCCAATCTCAAACTGTTGTATCTCCTTGAGCGTCAGAGCCATTTTTCCACTACGGGCCTTATCGCTCTTCAGGTTGTACTTATGAAAACGGTCGAATATCTGGTGGTCGGTAAAGAAGCACACTTTCAGGTCGTCGTCGATAAAACCTTCGTGCAGCGTTTTGTCAACGGGGGTAAAACGGATGATGCTTTGTTCTCCCTCGGCCTCTGCACGCTGAGCGAAAATATCTTTCAGACGTTCGTTCTGCTTGGCGCTATCAGCAAGGATATAGAGTTGATAGCCTTGTTGCAGATAGGTATCGAACGCCTGGAACAACAACTCGAAATTCTTATGAAAGAGTGGTTGTATCGTGATGTTAAAACGAATGACGCTACAATCAGGCACAGAAGAACGATGACCAAACTCAATACGACGGAACTTTTCGGCCAGAGACATAAACTGCGGACCTGTGATGAGAGGCATTTCTTCCTGGAAACAGGCATCGATAGCATCACGAACATAAAGATAATCCTTGGTTGCGATGATCGTATCCTGTGGCAAGAGAGAGAGGAAAGGCTCTTGAGCAGCATCGGTAGCCTCAAGTTCGGGCACAATCTCTACCCTATCACGAACATCAAGCGAGAGCTGGTCTTCTACCTGGAAAGTACGAACAGAATCAACATCGTCGCCAAAGAAATCTATGCGATAAGGATACTCGCAACTGTAGCTAAATACATCGAGGATAGAGCCACGCAGCGCAAACTGCCCTGGTTCGTACACATAGTCAACCTCCTTAAAGCCCAACTCACGCAGTTGTTTGGTAACGTCGCCCACAGGCACCTGCTGGTCTTTTTCTATCACCAACGTACGGGCATTCAGTGTTTGCTTAGGCACCACCATCTCAGCCAAAGCCTCTGGGTAAGTCACAATATATAATTGGCAATTGACGATTGATAATTGCGTCATGACCTCTGTTCTCAATATCTGCGAGGCAGAATCAAGCTGACCATACTTGATGGCGCGACGATAGCTACTGGGGAAGAACAGAACTTGACGAGTACCCAACAGTTGCGTCAAGTCGTGATAAAAATAGCCAGCATCTTCAGCATCCTGAAGCACAAACAGGATGGGAGCCTTACACTTGGCAGCCAGACTACCAAACAACATGGGAGCACTCGAGGCCAAAAGCCCTTCAAGGAAAATACGCCGTGTAGCAGTATTTCCTATCTCATTAGCCAATGCTGCAACCTGTGGCAACTTGGCATAAACTTTCTCTAAATCTTCTAACTTCATCGTGTTTAGGCTGCAAAAATACAAAAAAAACATGTAATTCGTATAATTCGTGCCAAAAATTCATTATCTTTGCAGCGTTTTTTAATTAGTAAAGAAATGCATCAGAGTGATAGTATTGTTATAATTCCCACCTATAACGAGAAGGAGAATATCGAGAAAATCATACGTGCGATATTCGCCTTGGAGAAGAGTTTCCATATATTGGTGATCGACGATGGATCGCCTGATGGTACAGCTGCCATTGTTCGCGGACTGATATCTACAGAGTTCGGAAGCAGACTGAATATTGTGGAGCGTAGCGGAAAATTGGGCTTAGGTACTGCTTACATCGCAGGATTTAAATGGGCGCTTGAACACGACTATGAGTATATCTTCGAGATGGATGCCGACTTCAGCCATGACCCCAACGACTTGCCACGCTTGTACGCAGCTTGCCACGACGAAGGTTACGACGTAGCTATTGGAAGCCGCTATGTATCAGGAGTAAACGTAGTTAACTGGCCTATAGGCAGAGTGCTGATGAGCTACTTTGCCTCGAAATACGTAAGACTGGTTACAGGATTCAATGTGCACGACACCACTGCCGGATTTAAGTGCTACAAGCGCAGAGTACTTCAAACCATCGAACTCGACAAGATACGTTTCAAGGGCTACGCCTTCCAGATTGAGATGAAGTACACAGCGTATAAGATTGGTTTCAAGATAAAAGAGGTTTCTGTTATATTTGTAAACCGCAGAGAGGGTACCAGCAAGATGAGTGGCGGTATCTTTGGCGAAGCATTCTTTGGCGTGATGAAGCTGCGCTGGGACGGATGGACGCGCAAATACCCTAAGATCATTGACAAATAAGAATTATGATTACCTTACTATATAGAATCTACCAATTTATTATCTGCTTACCTGGAATAGTGCTGATGACAATGATCACAGCAATTGAAGTAGGACTTGGAACCACACTTGGTAATGGACACTTCTGGGGATATTTCCCTGGTCACCTGTGGGGAAAGATGATACTCAAGATGTTTCTTATCCCAGTAAAGGTTGAGGGACGCGAGAATCTGGAGAAAGACCAGAGCTACGTGTTTGTGGCCAATCACCAGGGCTCGTTCGACATCTTTTTAATTTACGGACATCTGAACCGCAACTTTAAGTGGATGATGAAACAGCAGCTTCGCAAAATTCCCTTCTTGGGATATGCTTGTGCAAAGAGTCACCAGATATTTGTTGACAAGCGCGGACCAAGCAAGATACGCAAGACCTATGAGGAAGCGCGTGAGATTCTTAAGGAAGGATACAGCGTAACAGTATTCCCAGAAGGAGCACGATCGTTTACAGGACACATGGGGCATTTTAAGAAGGGAGCGTTTGCTCTGGCCGACGAATTACAGCTGCCTGTTGTTCCGCTTACAATAAATGGATCGTTCGACATTCTGCCACGAACCAAGGGATTCAACTTTGTGAACTGGCACCCAATGACGCTAACTATTCACCAACCAATATATCCCGTAGGACAAGGTCAGGAGAACATTGATGCCACAATGCGTCAAGCATACGACTCGGTAATGTCATCTATCGACCCGAAGTATCAGGGATTTGTAGAGAATCCTGATCAATGATAGCACGCGCTCCATACTTATTCCTACTGCTCATCATGGTACCCGACTTGTACCTTGATATGCACTATTGGCGACATAAGTTCCCATTGGCAAAGCGAATAATATATTGGTTGCCATCGTTAATACTTATTGCTTACACACTAAAGCTAACCTACGAGCCGGAGTTTATACCTGCTAACCCTAACACGCTATACATATACTTACTATTGTTAGGACTGGTATCAATTCCAAAGTGTGCTTACATGTTGTGCTCGGTTATCGGCTTATGGTTGGGCAAACTGATAAGGCTTTTTAAGAAACACAAACACGGCAAGATCAAAAACTACGGAAACTTGGTAGGTGCCATAGCAACAGTATTGATATGGTATGTGGTGCTATACGGTTCGTTTATAGGATTCCAGAAGCTAGAGGTTAATCATCATACATACACATCAGCTGATTTACCAAAAGCTTTCGACGGATATAAGATAGTACTGTTCTCGGATGCCCATGTGGGCACGATGAAGGGCGACAGACAATGGATGTTAGAAAGGGCCGTAAACACAATCAACGACCAGAAAGCTGACATGATTGTGTTTACAGGTGATCTGCAGAACATTAAGCCAAAAGATATCGCAGAACACCAGGAACTACTTAGCAAATTGAAGGCTAAAGACGGTGTATACAGCGTGCTTGGCAACCACGACTACGATAAATACATGCATCCCATAGACGACCGCCAAGCGCAACGATGCAAGGAGACCATCGCACTCGAAAAGAGCATGGGTTGGAAACTGCTGATGAACGAACATCGCGTGATTCGTCGCGGCGGAAGCGAGATAACCATAGCCGGAATGGAGAATGATGGCGACGGCAAACATTTCCCCCAGAATGGCAACATAAATAAAGCTATCGGTAATGCCAAAGGTTTTGTACTGATGTTAGAACACGACCCCAGCTCGTGGCGTAGAAAGATTATCCCCGACGGAAGAGCACAACTCACCCTGAGCGGACATACGCACAACATGCAATTCTCGCTGTTCGATTGGTCGCCGATGTCGGTACTTGGCAAGGAGATTAACGGATGGTACAAGGAGGGGAACCAATCACTATTTGTAACAGCCGGCGTAGGCGCGCTAATTCCATGGCGATTCGGTGCCACGGGCGAGATTGTAGTCTTAGAATTAAGAAGTGAGCGCTAAGAGTTGGAGATTTCCAACCACTTGCGTAGTACATCTGCTGGGACACCACGGCGACGGGCGTAGTCTTGAAGCTGATCCTCACCTATTTTCCCAATCGAGAAATACTTAGCTTTAGTATTTGCTATCATCATGCCCGAAACACTGGCATGAGGTTTCATGGCACCACTCTCTGTAAGGCGGATACCTATCTGTTTCATATCCAGGATTTCATCGAGCACAAAGTTAAGACTTGTATCAGGCAGCGAAGGATAGCCTACTGCTGGACGAATGCCCTGAAAACGCTCTATCAGCAAATCTGGAATAGAGAGATTCTCATCTTTAGCATACCCCCATATCTCTTTGCGCACTTGTAAATGCAGTACTTCTGCAGCAGCCTCTGCCAAACGGTCGGCCAACAGCTGAACCATCATCTTCTGATACACATCATCATCAAAATCAGTCTCCAGACCAATATCAACCGAAGTAGCAAAAAGACCGATTTTAGATTTCACCTTACAATTTTGTGGGGCAATAAAGTCGGCAAGACAAAGGTAGGGCGGCTTACCTTGCTGCTGGCGCAAACAGGGGATTGTGGCTACACGCACAGGATGTTTGATGCCACACTCCTGGCACATCATCTGGCGACATATCACAATATCATCATCATCGCTATACGCATCGAAGAGTTCGAACACTGCATAAACCTGATATTTTTCCTCCAACTCCTCCAGTTTGGCAAGCGCTTCACGCTGCATGCGCTGCTTTTCCTTCTCTTCTTTCACCTGCCACGCATAGAAGTAGTAAACCCAGTTGATATAGGGCACAAGTTGGGAGATGCTATATGTGATTTTCATCTAAATTCTACAGGTTGTCCGATATAGTTTGTATCTACTCTGCCATCACAGTAAACAGTATGACCATTGCAGATGGTGCGCTCTACGCGCCACAGATACATATGGTTCTCCATCGGGCTCCATCCGCATTTGCTCTGGATGACATCCTTGGTAACCGTCCAGCCTGTGTTGGGGCGAACCAGAACCATATCGGCCTGATAACCCTCGCGCAGATAGCCGCGATTGCGAACAGAGAACAAATCAGCAGGATTGTGACACATCAACTCTACTAGGCGTTCGATAGTAAGCACACCTTGATCTACAAGTTCCAACATTGTTACCAACGAGAACTGAATCATCGGCATACCACTGGCAGCCTTAGCGCATCCGCCCTCCTTCTGACTAAGCAGATGTGGCGCGTGATCAGTACCAATCACAGCTATACGCCCATCAGCCACAGCTTGGCGCAATGCGTCACGATCTGTCTGCGATTTGATGGCAGGATTGCATTTGATGCGAGTGCCAAACGATGCATAATCGCGATCGCAGAAATAGAGGTGACTAGGCGTCACCTCACAGGTGATGGATGATGGGTGTTGGGTGTTGGCGACTAGTTCTAACTCCCTAGCGGTGGTTAGGTGAGCGATGTGCAAGCGGGCATGATGCTTAGTGGCCAGCTCTACTGCAAGCTTAGTGCTCTGATAGCAAGCCTCAGTGCTGCGAATCTCAGGATGATGCGTTACCTTGGGGTCATCACCATACTTAAGCTTTGCCTCAGCCATATTGCGATTGATAATCTCAGTATCCTCACAATGCACCATGATGGGCATAGTGGCTGTAGAGAATATCTTATCCAGAGCCTCACGACGATCAACCAGCATATTACCTGTTGAACTGCCCATAAAGAGTTTTATGCCAGGAATACGATGGGAATCAAGTTGAGAAAAAAGGTCTGCATTATTATTTGTGGCACCAAAGAAGAAGCTGTAGTTCACATGACTCTTCTGCGCAGCCAACTTGAATTTCTCTTCAAGCGCCTCAAGTGTAGTGGTCTGCGGATTGGTGTTTGGCATATCAAAATAGGTGGTTACGCCTCCAGCAGCCGCTGCCCTACTCTCGCTGTCGATGTCGGCCTTCTCAGTGAGTCCGGGCTCACGAAAATGCACATGATCATCAATCAAACCTGGAAGCACAAAACATCCCGAAGCATCGATTACTTCATCGAATGATGCGTTCGGGATGGTGTTTCCTTCTACAATCTTAGTTATCTTAGAATCTTCGACGATAATAGAACCGTCGAATATATTGTTCTCATTAACGATCGTTCCGTGTTGAATCAGGAGTTTCATTGGCTGGAGCGGGAGTTACGTCTTCTACAAGTCCATTCTGGCGTGCCTGAATCTCGTTAGCAATCTGATAATACTGCTTAACGTATGGATCGGCCTTGAATTTCTTGGTTGCCTTACTCATGATATCCTCAATCTGAGGTGTAAGGATAGGATACTGATAGTTACCAGTAACCATCATGAACACGCCAGGACCCAGCACGTTATCGAAGTTCTCAACGATAAAGTTTGTAACCAGCGAGTCTTCCTGCATAGCAATACGATTAGCCTCTACAGACAACTTGCGATTGATGACCTCCTCGTCTTCTCCCTCAAGCAGCATCTGACTCTGCTTGTGAGACAGCTCGTTGAGCTCGTTACCCAACTGGTCATGACGCTTCATAAACTCATAGAGTTTCTCGTTGAGTGGTGAACCAGTAACAGTACGACTGGTATTGTCGATGTGAATCTCTATATCACCTGCCTCAATCACTACAGGCATCATCAGGGGTTCATCATCCATATAAAGATTAGCCAACTTGATAGTATCAAGCAGACCTGTAAATTTGAATTTTCCATGTACTACGTCACACGAGTCTAAGTTCTTAAGCTCGTCATTGACCATTGTTTTCAGGTAGAGTTTGCTTCCATCAAGAGCCGACACTGAGGTAGAGCCCTGGATGGTATACGATTCAGCACACGAAACGAACGTAATGGCTGTTAGTAATGCGTAGAATATCTTCTTCATAACATATTGTTTTCGGCCGCGAAATTACAACTATATATTGACGTATGAAAATAATTTTGCGCATTTTAAAACAAATGCGCAATCTTTTAATTATTTTTTTGCCTCTTTTTCGAGTTCACTACCAATTCTGTGCATAGAATAGAGTTGAAGCAGGGCTGCAATAAGCAGCACAATTACCCACTTGTTATACACATAGTCTATATAAGTAATATAACTAAGTCCCAGAATATTGTTCATATTGGCAAACATAAACAGGGCAGCTACAAGAAAAAGCACATCACTAAGTACCATCATACGGCGCAATCTGCGGATGGTAAAATTACTACCCTCATAACGCTGATACATCTGCATCGAGGCGAAACCTATTGCTCCTAAAGCATAAATATATGGGGCACTACCCCATCCCAGCAGTGTGGTACCAGCCCCAACTGCCATAAGTATACCACCAAGCAGAAAAATGGCGGTTTGAATATTATTCAACTTTCTCATTTGTTTCAAGTGGTTTTGCTTCACGCTCGTCATCGCTAAGAACAAATATGTCCTCATCGTCAGCCTTCATATAATAACGTTCACGAGCAATTTTTTCCATGGCCTTAGGATTCTTGTTCAATTCCTTTATCTGAGCCTGATCACGCTGGTAGTCAGCATTGTACTTTTCCTTCTCGCGCGAAAGCTCTTCAATGTGCTGGAGATTCTTGAAATGATTCCACAGACTATTGTCGTCAAGAAATCCCACCAGCAGTATGCCAACGATGCAGACAACGGCATATTTGAAATATACCGAACGCCACATACGAAGAACGTAAGCCTTTATACTCGTCAAAACTTTCATAAATTAATTAATTTGGTTGCAAAGATACAAAATTATCTTTATTATTCATTCTTAATTATTAATTATTTTGTATCTTTGCACCACAAAATCAATTATTAACAATATGGAATATATCGTTTCGGCCAGAAAATACCGTCCGTTAAGTTTCGACACGGTGGTGGGGCAGGCTGCACTGACCACTACTTTGAAGAACGCAGTAAAGAGCGGCAAGCTGGCTCACGCCTATCTTTTTTGCGGTCCGCGAGGTGTGGGTAAAACCACATGCGCACGCATATTTGCCAAGGCAATTAACTGCCAGCACCCCACATCCGAGGGTGAGGCATGTAATGAGTGTGAGTCGTGTCAGTCGTTCAATGAGCAGCGCTCATTAAACATCTTCGAGCTCGATGCTGCATCAAACAACTCGGTTGAGCACATCAAGACCCTGATGGAACAAACCCGCATCCCGCCTCAACTTGGCAAGTACAAGGTATTTATCATCGACGAGGTTCACATGCTGTCGACTGCTGCATTCAATGCATTCCTTAAAACACTTGAGGAACCACCTGCACATGTAATTTTCATTTTGGCAACAACCGAGAAGCATAAAATTCTGCCCACCATCCTGAGCCGTTGCCAGATATACGACTTTGAGCGTATGACTATTCGCAACACCATCGACCACCTTAAGCATGTGGCTCAACAAGAAGGCATCACTTTCGAAGAGCAGGCATTGGCCGTGATTGCCGAAAAGGCTGATGGAGGAATGCGCGATGCACTCTCGATATTCGATCAAGCTGCATCGTTCTGCCAAGGCAACATTACTTACGAAAAGGTTATCGAGGATTTGAACGTGCTCGACAGCGAGAATTATTTTAAGATTATCGACCTCTCTATAGATAATAAGGTGAGCGATATTATGGTATTGCTCAACTCTGTTATCAATAAGGGGTTTGATGGCGGACTTCTTATTCAAGGCCTTGCAAAACATGTACGTAACGTGCTTATGGCACGCGACCCACAGACCCTGCCTTTGCTTGAAGTTAGCGACCAGATGCGTGAGCGATATCAGGAACAGGCTAAGCGATGCCAGATTACATTCCTTTACGATGCGCTGAAGCTGATGAACCAATGCGACATTAACTACCGCCAATCAAGCAACAAGCGACTGCTGGTAGAGCTGACTCTTATAGAGATAGCACAGATTACCCAACCTGCAGAAGATGGGGTTAGCGCGGGGCGTAAGCCCAGAAGACTAAAATCCCTGTTTAAGACCCTGATACAGCAGCAGAAGCCCAAGACCACGGCCCCACAGGTAGCCGCGGCTAAGCCTGCTGTATCAACTAAAAAGCTGAGCGAGTCACCCAGCAAAGTTAAAGAAATAACCAGTCAGTCTGTTACACCAACCGCATCTGCTGCAAGTTCTACTAGCAAAATTCCTCTTAGCGGCATAGGTTTTTCATGGAGCAACTTGCGTAACAATGGCGATAATCCCACAAAAGGAGGCACGCAGATTGTTCCTGGTTCAACAAGCCTACCAATAGGACACAATAAAGTAACCGAAGCTCAGTTCTCGCAGGCCGATTTGGAGTACCAATGGATGTCAATGTGTAACCGCATGCCACAAAAGTATAGCGGTATTGCCACTCGAATGAAGAACATGGCCCCCACTATCACAGAATTCCCAACAGTAGAAGTGATGGTAGACAATGAACTGATAAAACAGGAAATTGAGGAAATTCAAGGTAATATATCAAAAACATTGCAGTTATATCTTCACAACAATAATCTGAAGCTAGCCATACGCGTGGCAAAACAAAAAGAAAAACAAAAGGTACTAAGTCGTAAAGAACAATTCGACGAGATGGCAGAAAAAAATCCTGCCGTAAAGAAATTACAGCAGGTGTTAGATTTAGAATTGGCTTGAGTCTCAAGGACCCAAGCCAATTTCTTTTTCTAGTTTATTCCCCAAGAACCTTCTTGAGCAGAGCTATGCACTCGTCTCTGTTTACTGGCTTCGAAAGGAATCCACAACAACCAGCCTCTTCAGCAGCTGCACGATCACTGTCGAATGCATTAGCTGTAAGTGCCACTACAGGAAGATCAGGTTTCAGCTCCTTAATCTTCTTGGTTGCCTCGAGTCCGTCCATAATAGGCATCTTGATGTCCATAAGAACCAGATCGTAGTTATTGGCCTCAACCATCTCTACTGCCACCTTTCCATTATTGGCACGATCATACTCGAAGTCCTTCTTCAGCAGGTACGTCATCAATACGTAATTGCTGTCATTGTCTTCTGCTACTAGAATCTTTTTCATAATAGTTCCACCTTTTTATATTAGTACATTACTTCTCAAGTCTGTCTTTCCACATCTTGCTCATATCCTCAAGAGTCTTGCCCTTTGTCTCAGGAACAAGGCGCCAAACGAATACTGCAGCAACAACACAGATTATTCCATAGAGGCCATAGGTAAACCAGTGTCCGAAGTCGTCGCCCTCACTCAGGTGCATATTGAACATTGGCACAAACGAGCTTGAAACAATAAAGTTCGAAATCCACTGGAATGCTACAGCGATAGCTACAGCACCACCACGGATGGTGTTGGGGAATATCTCGGCGATGAGCACCCAAGTGATTGGTCCCCAAGAGAACATGAATGATGCAGAGTATACCAACAGCGAAGCTGCAGTAACCAGCTCCAAGCCTGCGTGTCCGAATGTAACTGCCACACCGAATGCTCCCAAAGCCATACCAAGAGAACCACTGATAAGCAAAGGCTTGCGTCCCCACTTCTCTACGGTAAACACAGCTACAAGTGTGAACGAGATATTGATGATTCCCATGAATACTGTCAGCATCATTGGGTCGTTCATACCCATATCGCCGAAGATACGTGGTGCATAATACAGCACAGCGTTGATACCAACAGCCTGCTGGAACACACTCAGCATGATACCTACGAAAATACAGAGAGCACCGTAAGTCATCAGTTTCTCAGTCTTCACAACCATGGTATCCTTAATGTCCTGCAGAATCTGCTGGGCTTTCAGTGTTCCGTTAATCTTAGCCAGAATACTCTCAGCCTTCTGGTCTTGACCTACAGAAACAAGATAACGTGGCGTCTCAGGTACGAAGCAAATCAGCAGAGCAAAGAGTCCTGCAGGTACGGCCTCGCTTCCAAACATATAGCGCCAACCTGTTGTAACAGTCCACTGTGCAGCTGGGTTAATGGCAGCAAGACCCTTACCCATCTCCTCAACCAATGGCTGGATATGGTCGCCAAGGATGAAGAAGTTAACGAAGTAAACCACCAACTGACCAAAGATAATGGCAAACTGGTTCCACGATACCAGCATACCACGAATGTTAGATGGTGCCACCTCGCCAATATACATGGGGCAGATAGCAGAAGCCAGACCTACGCCAATACCACCAATCACGCGATAGAAGTTGAACATGATGAGCAGCGAATAGGTAGGTGCTCCATACTCAAAGAACAAGAACTCTGGGTCCATAGATCCCAGTGCTGAGATAAAGAACAGCAGCCCCGCAATAATCAGCGACTTTTTACGACCCAGGTTAGTAGCAAGGAATCCAGAAATTGCCGATCCGATGATACATCCTATCAGGGCGCTGGCCGATGTAAAGCCGTGCCATGCGTCGGTATAGGCAAAATCCTTCGACTCCATAAAGAATGCTTGTAGTCCCTTTTCTGCTCCAGATATAACAGCTGTGTCATATCCGAAAAGCAGGCCGCCAAGTACTGCGACCATCACGATTGAAATCAGGTAGGCCTTGCTACCCTGTTCTGTTTGATTCGTCATAATTATTCTGTTGTTTTAAGTTTAATTGGCAAACTAAGTATAAATGTAGTACCCTTTTCCGACGTCTTGTCAAGCGTCAGTGTACCTCCCAGTTTCTCTGCCGTTTCATGGCAGTAGGCGAGCCCCAGTCCCAGTCCTTCTTTGAATTCGTCAACCTTTACGAATCTGTCGAAGATGGTGTTTATCTTATTATCAGGAATTCCGCAACCTGTATCCTCTATAGTAAAGTGGAAGAAGTCGCTATCCTTTTTCAGTGTCAGGCGTATATATCCCTGCTCAGTAAACTTGCTGGCGTTCTCTAATATGTTACCAAGCATCTGCAGCAGACTGTCGCTGTTGGTCACCAGTTTTTTGTCTTCCCCGTCAGTAAGGTCATTCAGTTCAACGCGAATCTTTGTCGGGTCAACATCAGGCATGGCAGAAATAGCACGGCGGCATATCTCCAAAGCATCACACACGTCTACGTCTTTCAGCAGATCCTTGGTATGCTCGTTGGCCAGCGCCAGCATCTTGTTTACCAGCGATGTTATATGGCGTGTATTCTTGCTGATAGTGTCAGCAATGCCTTTACGTTCAGAAGGTTCAAACTCCGACCCCTCCTCAGTCAGCACCTGTGTAAATCCGTTGATGATGTTAAGCGGGGTTCTTATCTCGTGACTCACGCTGCGTATGAATTCCGTCTTCATCTCGTCGGCAGCAGCCACCTGTTTATAGGCCGCTTTCAGCTCACGGTTCTTCTTCACCAGTATGTCCTGATAGCGACGCTTTCCATAGATGGTCATGGCCAGTCCGATAATCAGCATCAGAGCCAGCACCATGGCTATCACCAGCACGATGTTCATCACGTGCGATGCCTTCTGCCCCTGGCGCAGCAGCACCATCTCGTCTTCCTGTTTCTGTATGTTCTCAGCTATCATCACACCTGTAATCGAGTCGCGCTTGTGCATCAACTCTCGCTGAATCATAAATGCTTTCTCATTGTCGCCTATATAACGGTAGATGTCACAGCGCAGCAGATATCGCTCCTTCATGTTAGCCAGTTTCTCCACATCTTTCAGAGCTTTTTCGGGGTTGCCATCCAATACCGTTTTATATATGCGCGCGTACGGAAGAAATAGGTCGCCTATCTGGTTTGGATTACTCTTGTCGGCCTCCTCCGACTTTCTATAGTATTCATAAAAGGCATCGTATTTCTTTTCCTTGAACATAACGATAGCCTTCATCGCCAGAGCGTCGGCCATGCCACGCCAGTATTCCTTCTGGTCATTGTGGCGCTCCAGCTCATTCAGGTCTTTATCAAGCCACTTCAGCGTTTCGTTTGTATCGTTGTTCAGTTGTATATGGGCCATAGCCAGATACAGGAAACTCAGTCCGTCGCGTTCGTATTTCGTACCTTTAATCAGTTCGATGGCTTTTTTCAGTTCAGCCACGGCTCCAGGAATGTTTCCACAGGCGTTGTAAACATGGCCCAGCATCTTTGGTGCCAGAAACTGCTCATCCGCTGCTTCATTCTTACGTCTCACCAGATCGTCCTTCATTGTATTAACAATATGGTAAGCATCGTGAATATTCATACGGTCTAGGTTGAACATAATACCACATGTCCACGAATCGTAGTAAGCCTCGTTATCCTTATCTTCTATGGCATGAGCCTGATA
Source organism: uncultured Prevotella sp. (assembly GCA_902800365.1). Classification (GTDB taxonomy): domain Bacteria; phylum Bacteroidota; class Bacteroidia; order Bacteroidales; family Bacteroidaceae; genus Prevotella. The sequence continues at coordinate 31,958 of CADCEF010000003.1, forward strand.
TGCCCAACACGCAGCATACACCACGCTGGGGTTATCCTGCTGACAGGTAGCCCACATGGCCGAACGCAGTCTGCGATGCCCTAAGGAATCTTTGCAATGCACAGTTTGTGCCACTACCTGTGGTGTTACCAGCAGAGTAGCCAAACCTAACATATATTTCATCCAATGGTTGGTCATCATTTCTTGTTGGTCTAATATAAAAATCCTCGGCAAAATTAACGTTTTTCTTTTAAAACTCCAAACTTTTTTCTCACTAAAACGTTATTTTTTGTATAAACTACACCATTCTCAGATTTTTTATGTATTTTTGTGCCCACTAGCAACTAATTACGTAACGAAATGAAGAGTTTATCAACTATGCTTCTGCTTGCCGCCAGCCTCACAGCTGGGGCACAGACTCACGTATTTGACGTGAACACAAAGAAACTAGGGGCTCCCGTACAGCCTACGATGTACGGTATCTTCTTCGAGGATATCAACTATGCAGCTGATGGCGGACTTTATGCAGAGCTGGTAAAGAACCGCTCGTTCGAGTTCCCCAACGCTTTTACAGGATGGGATATCTCGGGAAAGGTTACTCTGATGAACGATGGTCCTTTCGAGCGCAACCCTCACTATGTACGCCTAGCTCCTTCAGGCCATAGCGACAAACACACCATGATTGAGAATCACGGATTCTTCGGCATGGGTGTAAAGGGCGGCCAGGAGTATCGTTTCTCTGTTTGGGCTCGCGTTCCAGATGGTGGCAAGGCAAAACTGTGGGTCGATTTAGTTGACAATGCTACTATGGACGAGGACCAGAAGTTGGGCAACGCTGGCGTTGAGGTATCAAGCAAGGAATGGAAGAAGTACACTGCCATCATCAAACCCAAACGCACATTTGCCAAGGCACATCTGCGTGTTTGGGGTGACAGCAAGGCCACTACCGATCTTGAGCACGTAAGTCTCTTCCCTGTCGATACTTGGAAGGGGCGCGAGAATGGTATGCGTAAAGACTTGGCACAGGCACTTAACGATATGCATCCTGGTGTTTTCCGTTTTCCAGGCGGATGTATCGTAGAGGGCACAGATCTGGCTACACGATATCAGTGGAAGAACACTGTTGGTCCAGTAGAAAACCGTCCTCTTAATGAGAACCGCTGGCACTACACCTTCACAAGCCGCTACTTCCCAGATTACTATCAGAGCTACGGACTTGGCTTCTTCGAGTTCTTCCAGCTCTGTGAGGATTTCGGATCTGAGGCTCTGCCTGTAATCTCTTGCGGACTCTCATGCCAGTTCCAGAACCCCGACCCCACCAAGCCTGGTGTACACGTAGCTATCGAAGATCTCGAGCCTTATATTCAGGATGCTCTCGACCTTATTGAGTTTGCTAACGGTCCTGCTGATTCTAAGTGGGGCAAGGTACGTGCCGACATGGGACATCCCGCCCCATTCAACCTTAAGTACCTTGGCGTTGGTAATGAGCAGTGGGATTACGACGAGGAGCATGGTGGTTTCGGACCTGTGTTCACTGCCCGACTCAAGAAGTTTAGCGATGCCATCCGCAAAAAGTATCCTAACATCAAGCTCATCGGTACCACTGGTCCTAACTCAGAAGGATGGGACTTCGACCTGTTGCAGCCACGTATGAAGGAGCTGAAGGTAGATCTCTACGACGAGCACTACTATCGCAACGAGGAATGGTTCCTCACTCACGGCCTGCGCTACGACTCTTACGACCGTAAGGGTCCTAAGGTCTTTGCCGGCGAGTATGCATGCCACGGCAGCAATAAGCATAAATGGAATCACTATTATACATCTTTATTAGAGGCTGCCCACATGACAGGTATTGAGCGTAATGCCGACATCGTCCACATGGCAACCTATGCACCTCTGTTTGCCCACGTCGAAGGTTGGCAGTGGCGTCCCGATGCCATCTGGTACGATAACCTGCGCATGTTCAAATCTGTAAGCTACTATGTTCAGCAGCTCTATGCTATGAACAAGGGATCGCACGTTCTATCGCTTACTATGAACAAGAAGCCTGTAGCTGGTCAGCCTGGTCAGGACGGATTGTTTGCCTCAGCCGTATTCGAGCAGAGCACAGGCGAGGTTATTGTTAAGGTTGTAAACACCAGTGACAAGGTTCAGCCAGTAAGCATCCAGCTTCAAGGCATCAAGGGGGCTGCTACAGCTAAAACTATCACTCTGAGCCACACTGGCATGGACGATGAGAACACCCTCGACAATCCTGAAAAGATTATTCCACAGTCTGGCACCTGCAAGGTTGATGCAGGCAAGGGTGCATCACTCATAACCGATGATATGCCCGCCAAGAGTTTCCGCATCTATAAGGTTAAGAAGTAACAGTTTAACCTTAACGTACAAAAACGATTCGGGAGTCTGATGTCGCATCAGACTCCCTTTTATAATCATGGTTTTTTAAGTAATTAAGCATTATTTACTTTTCTGCTGCAAATATAGGCATTATTTTCCTAACCAACTTTTTTAAAAGTAACAAAAACTTTTCAAAAAACAAAAAAACGCATATTTTTCTATTTTTTCCGCCTAATTTATACTTATTTTCAATTTTATTTGTATCTTTGCATCGTGATTCTGAAAAGAGTCGCCCATGGAGGTGTGCTTAACCGCACTTAATTGGGAACGTGAGTGTAAATCTCCGACTGTCCCGCAGCAGTGAACTCCATTATGGCTTCCAAGCAACAACGCCATTGAACTTTTTTCGAGAAGGCGCTTGGGAGTGGAGGAAAGTCTGAAGACCAGCCTTCAATTGGTAAAATGCCGAATACTCTCGATGTAAGGGTAGTTCTGGCGATACGTATTTATTTTATTTGAGTTGCAAAAGACTCAGCGCTGTTTTATGCGCGCATACGTGTATTATTATATAAGTTCCCAGGGGGCGGTCTGTCGTGAAGATAACGCCTCCCCCTTTCTCAAGATTATTAATTACTTTATGCTTTATCGCTATGTCATATATTATCATCGTTGCCATCGAGTTTATTATTGCCTTAGTGGGTGTAACGCTTCTTATCCGTTTTTACAACCACAAGCAATAAAATGCAGTTTTTTAAGCAGATTCTTTGTCGCTTTCAGAAAAAGTTGTATATTTGCAACCAATTAGCTAATTCTAATCTAAGATGAAGAAACTGCTCATAGCGGCCGCATTGGCTTCTGCGGCTCTTTCTGGGGCATCAGCTCAAGATAGTAAAGCCTTGATGATTGAGAAGGAAGTCAAAGCCGACATTAACCGTGCTGCAGGCATGTTCTATGCCCGCTCTACCAGTAAGCCTCATAAAGACACCCCTGCACCTAAAGGCAAGAAGCCCTTCTATATTAATCACTACGGCTGCCCAGGGCCTTTCTATCTCGACAAGTCAGAGTACTATACTGAAACTTACGCCACATTTGCGAAGGCCGACAGCCTTGGCAAACTTACCAAGCTGGGCAAGGATGTGCTGCAACGCATCACATTATTGGCCCAAGATGCCAAAGACCGCGATGGCGAGCTTACCGAGCGTGGAGCCCAACAGAGTCGCACACTGGTAAAACAGATGATCGACCGCTTCCCCGACATGTTCACCCCAAAGGGTTATTACAGCGTTCGCAGCGTTGTTGAGAATCGCTGCATCATGACCATGCAGGAAGGACTGTTACAGCTCTCATCCTCACTGCGCCCCATTGTGGCACGCAGCAAGGCATCGCAACAGGAACGCCGCTTTATGGACCCTGTCGACGACGAGCTTACCAGCCAGCGCATCGACTCGCTCACCAGCATCACCTACGAGCGCTTTACCGATCTCAACACAAACGATAATCGCCTCATGTCGTCGCTGTTCAACGATATGAACTACGTGATGACTAGTATCGATGCCGCTAAGCTCAGTAAGCAGCTATTTATTTTGGCGGGCAATGTTCAGCACTCTTCGTATGCTGGCGTGTTCTCGCTGTTCGACATCTTCACCCCTGAGGAGATTCATCGTCACTGGCGCAAGCAGAATGCGTGGCACTATATCAACTACGGCGGCTGCAAGCTTAACGGCGGCTGGCAGGCCTATCTGCAGCGCTCCACACTGCGCAACATGATTCACATGGGCGACAGTATGGTTAAGCGCTACAATCCACTCATGCACCTGCGCTACACCCATGCCAACGTCATCATGAGTCTGGCATGCCTGATGGACCTCAACGGTTATGGGCTTCACACCGCCAATCTCGACTCGCTCGAGGATTACGGTTGGGCCAATTTCCGCATAGCTCCGCTTGGAGGCAGCATCATGATGATTCATTATCGTACTGATCGCGATGACCCCGATGTGCTTGTAAAGGTACTGCTCAACGGCGATGAGGCCACACTGCCCATCCCCACCGATTGCGCTCCCTACTACCATTGGCAGGATGTTAAGCGCTACTATCTGCGCAAGCTCTATCGCTATGAGAATCGTCGTTTAAACAATAAAAGGAGATAAGCTATGAGAAAACTATATAGATGCCTGGTGATCATTCTTCTCACCTCTTACCTCTCACCCCTCACCTCTAGCGTAAGCGCCCAGGGCGTTCACGACCTCATCGAGGAGTCGCCCTCCTACGCTTCGTGCAACTATCATGTCTATCCCGACAGCATCAAAACCGTGCTCACCCCTGCCCCTGCTGGCAAGAAGCCATTCTATATTTCCCACTACGGTCGCCATGGCTCACGCTACATCAGCAACCGCAGCGGCTACGAAACCCCATATATCATGATGCAACATGCCGACAGTCTCGACGAACTTACCCCCACAGGTCGTAAAGTTCTGCACGAGATGAACTCCATCATGCACGACACCGAGGGGCGCTGGGGCGAGCTCACAGGCTATGGCAAGCGCCAGCTCGAAGAGATTGGTCAGCGCATGGTAAGGAACTTCCCCGAGGTATTGTCGCCTGGCGCCAACGTCAAGTGCCTCAGTACCATCGTTCCCCGTTGCATCGAGTCAATGGGCTCCACAGCCTTGAAGATGCTGCAGGAGTGCCCCACACTTCATATCACCATGGAAGCCTCAAAGCGCAATCAGTGGTTCATGAATCATCAGGATCAAAACTTGCGCCGTAACTATATGACTCCTGAGGCCAGAAAAGCCTACCGTGCCTATACCAAGCCTCGCCTTGGCAACAGTCGCCTGATGGAGCTCATCTTCAAGAACCCCGATATCGTCAAGGAGTTTGTAGACGATGAACACTTCAACTACTATCTGATGAAGATGGCCCTGTTCCAGCTCAACATCAGCTACAACCGCAATCCGCGATTGATGGAACTGTTTAATACCGACGAGTTCTACCGCATGTGGCAGGTAGATAATGCCCTGTGGTACATCCAGCACGGCGCCTGCAAGCTCAATGGCAGTCGCCAGCCCTACAGTCAGCGTCATCTGCTCCGTCAGATAATAGCCGATGCCGATAGCTGCATTAAACTCAATCGCCCAGGCGCCCAGCTGCGTTTCGGCCACGAGACGGTGCTGCTGCCGCTGGTATGCCTTATCGGGGTTAACGGCTACGACCTCGAAACCGATAACCTCGACGAACTCGAGGCCAAGGGATGGTGGTGCAGCAGCGTGTTCCCCATGGGGTCCAATCTGCAAATCATCTTCTACCGTAGCAGTCCTAAGGATCACGATGTGCTCATCAAGGTTCTCCTTAACGAGACCGAGGCCACACTTCCCATCCCCACCGATTGTGCCCCTTACTACCACTGGCAAGATTTCCGTAAATACTGTCTCGACAAGCTCAACTCATATAAAAATTAGCTACATTTCGTAACAGCCAATACACTTACGCCCTGTAACCTATATAGTTACAGGGCGTAAATCATATACTAATTAGTAAAAAGACTATTGCAACTACGGCTTGATGTTGAGTGTTGGACCCGCACCAGAATTAACATCCTTGAGAACATATGACACAATATTTGAATTGAAAGCATCGTAATCGTAAGTCGGAACGAACTGTTCACGACTTCCCTCCGACAACTCTATATCGTCAGTTCCCAAGCATCCAACAACCTTAACATTGAAGTCCTTGTCATTGTGCAAGTCTTTCAAAACATTTGTCTGTGCAGCATCGCTTGTGAAAGCGCAATTCTCTACATATATATTTGAGAACACACCATAACCTATGCAGTAGTTGTAGTCATTACCATCGTAAAGACAGTTTACAAGATGTACTTTACCAAAGCGAACACGTGGAGAATACTCCACACATCCATCACCCCACCAACAGCATATAAAGGTAACATTCAGATGACCTTCGTCTATATCAGCTGAGGTATCTTCATTACCTATCAGGTTACTTAAACGGTGATCGTCATAACCTCCGCTGCCGCCTCCCTTGGGGTCAATGAGATAACGGAAACGACACCAACTTACACAGATGCTATCAGAACCTGAAACAATATCGAAATTCCCGTCGATACCATCTTGTATATCACAGTGATCAACCCATACATTTTTTGAGTCTTCCACTGTAATATTATCGCCATAGTTAGCATCAATATCATAGGCACCAGGACCACGCAGTATAAGATTGCGTATGATGACATTATTGCTGCGCTTCAACAAGAAAATGCCGGCATTCTCATCACGGTTCAGATTATTGACAGATGCTCCGGGAAGGCCGATAATAGACTTATTAGAACCTACAGAGACTAACTTATCAAGCATGATATCACCCTTTACATAAATTGTTGAAGGATCAGTGCCGCTCACGGCTTCGGCTAACTCTGTAGCAGTACTTACCACACTAATATTCTGGTTATTGCCACCTGTGGTATTTTCACCAAAACCTATCGGACTGAGGCAGTCGTAAGGCGACGGGGTGTCTTTTCCTCCAGTCGAATTATCATCTACCGAACATGAAGAAAACATAAATGCTATTGCAAGCAGAATACCTGCTGAAATAAGATAGTTGTTTAAACGATTGAAATTGTTATGCATAATAGATTAGGTTTTAGAATTAGTATATTGTCAAAAAATAGATTACTCAATCACCGTAACAGTCATCTGGATATCCTCTGTGGGACGATCGGCACGGGTAGTTTTAGTATTCTGAATCAGCTCTACTACATCAAGGCCTTGCTCAACCTCGCCAAATACAGTATATTGACCATCCAAGTGGGGAGTGCCACCAACAGTTGAATAAACCTCTATCTGCTCAGGAGAAAGTCCATCACCTTTCACCATGCCCTCGGCCTGGGCTGCAAGATTATCCTGAAGCTCCAGAAGACCTGCACGGTTGCGTTCGCGGCGAAGCTGCATAATCTCATCGCGGTGCTGAGAGGCAAGCTGATTGAAAGCTGACTGAATCTTCTGCATCTTTAACTGCTTTGAGAACTGGCGCAACTGCCCCTGATTGTAAACCTGTCCCCAAACGATATAGAACTGAGAACCACTGCTACGGCGCTCAGGATTAACCTCATCGCCTTGGCGCGCTGCAGCAAGGGCTCCACGCTTATGGAACAGACCATCCATAATTTCAGCCTGCAGAGTATAGTCTGGACCACCCACACCAAGCATTTTGCCTACTGGAGCGCCCTTAGAGTCAGGATCACCGCCCTGAATCATAAAGTCCTTTATTACACGATGGAACAATGTACCATCATAATAGCCCTGCTTGGCGAGTTTAACGAAATTATCGCGGTGAATGGGTGTCTCGTCATAGAGGCGAACAACAATATCGCCAAGAGTAGTCTGTATTTTAACCTTCATCGTTTTTATGCTTAGAATTGTGGATGATTGGGGTTACTTATTGCCTTTATTGCGGTACACTCCATCTCTACCAGCCAACCTGGGCGGCATACAGGTGCGTTGACAATGACAACGGGCTTAGAGGGGAATCGCTGGGCAAACACATCGCGCACCACCTGATAGTCGGCCACATCGCGCAGATAGACTATCATCTCGCAGGCATCATCGAAGGTACACTCGGCCTCAGCCAGCAGTGTCTCTACATTCTCGATCATACGAGCAGTTTGATTCACAATATCCTTGGGATACATCACCTCGCCCTTGTTGTTGATGGACGCTGTACCTGAGATGAAGACGTGGCGACGATCGGCATAGTCGACATAGGTGCCACGCTCGAACGACACACCGTAGTCGCTGGTGCGATTAAGGTGCGTAGGCGCATAGAGATAGTGAATCTGCTGCTGACTGACGCCTGCGATGGCATAGTTGTCCATCTGGGCAAGCACATTGGTATCCTGCTGTCTGCCGCCAATACCTGTAGAGGCTATGAAATGGGTGTTGACGGTGAGGCCCTGGGTGAAGAACACCTGATTGCGGGCACGTACCACACCACCGTAGTTGAGGTCGATATCGTTGACAAAGAGCCAGGTTCGGATGCAGTTGTCAGAGAGTTTGCATCCTTCCTCGGCCAGCTGCATCACATACTCGTTGAAGAGCAGGCGCATCTGGTATTCGGAATTGGCAGCCAGATTGTGGGCTGAGGCATTGAACAGATGACGGAATGAGCCATGGCACACCTCATAGAGTCCACTGGCTGTAACACCCGTCTGTACACCAGTCATCAGCCACACCCACAAGGCTATCTTAGTGCCATTGAGCGGGGGCTGCTGGATGATGCTCTTGGCGCAATCGGTTACATCAGCCACAACAACATCGTCGGCCTGATTGGCTGCATCGCTTAGGAAATAACGCTTGAAAACGGCCTGGGCATCAGGCACGCTGGAGAGAAGATCCTGGTAGGCGCTCATCACTGCATCGAGCTGCTGAGCCCAAGGCAGCGAACCTGTGGTTACCTGGATGATAGCATGATACTCGCGAACATCGGTACCGTTGTCGAAACAAGTAACAATGGTGCTGGTACTGCTAGTATTCATATTGATAGTTTTCTGATTCATCATTGATTCTTTCTTTTGGGGTGCAAAGATAAAAATAAAAATCGAGAAACAAGAATAAGAACCACAAAAATTAAAACTACCACAACGAGAAACGATGACGACACTGGCGCAGAGGCCTCGGAGCCGCCAAACTGGCACTGATACTGCAGCATCTTATCGACATACTCATCTACGGCCTGCCAATGGCCTGCCTGCACCTCAGCAATCAAGCGGGGGAACACCTCGCGGATGTACTTCTGATGTTCGGCACTCATAGATGAGGGCAGTTCATCGGCTGGGCTATACCACGACACCTTTCCGCCATGCTGATGGGGGAAGATGCGCATGGTTTGCCAACCATCGGCCAGCAGTACAAAACCTGTGAATATCTGCTCTACACTCAGACTATCGTCGGTCTGGATGGCCTTGCGGGCATGAACAGACAGAGGCGAGAGCGAACCACCATCGGAGATGAGCAGCTGACAGAAATGCTCAGCCTGCGCCTGAGGAATAACAATCGGCTTTGCCGAAGTGAATAACGAATAGTTAATAGTGAATAGTAGCAGTAGAAACCGCCAACTATTCACTATCAATTGTTTACTATTCAATATATTAAATCGATTCAATAAACTTAACGATGGCATCACGATCGGACTTAGGAAGATTATAGAACTTCTCTGTGGGGCGATAAGCCTGCGACTGCTTAGAGTAGCCGTGCCACATGATGGCCTCGATGACAGTACGTGCGCGACAGTCGTGCAGACGGTCGTCGGCACCTGTAAGGCGACGGCTCAGGCCACGGCCCCACAATGGTGTGGTGCGACACCAGCCGGTACGGATATCGTTGGCCATGAACAGGCGATGCTGAACCATGTCGGTATAAGGCCAGATAGTCTGGTTGGCATACTTAGGCAACATGCTGCTGGCACTCTTGCCAATAGACTTGGCATAGGCCTTGGTGCTGGCATCAATCCACATATCATCAGAACCTGTGGTCCATGATGGGCGGTGGCAGTTGGCGCAGCCAATCTCCTTGAACAGTTCCTTACCACGCTGCACATCGGCATCGTTAAGATTACGTGCTGCAGGAACGGCCAGACCACGATGCCAAACCATAAACTGGTAGTACTGTTTGTCGCTCATCTCCTCTACCCCATTATATGGTGCGCCGTTCAGCAGATATTTCTCGAAGGTGTCTTTATAAGCCACCGAAGGGGTGTTAAGCACCTCGAAAACGCGGTTGGCGATACCCTCATCGGTACCATCGGCATAGTATGGATAAAGGATACTGGCAGGCGATGAGCCATGCTGCTTGATATAGCTGATAACCTCGGGGGCCTCGCTCTGAGCCTTGGCCCATGCTGTAGTGGTGTAGAGCCAGTGACGGTCGGAACGGGTAACGTTGGTGATGTTCCAGATGGCGTTAGAGCCTGCACCATCCTGCAGCGAACCACGCGTCATGGCATAGGTGAAACGCTTGAGCGGACCGTGAGAGCCACGATGAGCGTCTGTATCATTGTAGGGAGCCGAATAATAGGCTGAAGGCTTGAAGGTGTTTGCCTCCTTGTCCCACATGGCTGGGTTCAGCTCAGTGAAACGAGCCTCAGAAGCCCACTGCTTCTCAATCTCCTCATCGTCGATGGCATCGAGCAGCGCTGTGCCGTAAACACCAATGGTTGACTCCAGACGTACCTCGTAGTCTGTTGGCTTAGGATTAGTGTTGAAGGCCGACTGAGGGATGCGCACCTCAGGATAAATCAGCGAGTAAGCCTCGCCATCGGGGAAGGTCAATGCCAGTCCGCTCTCCATCTCTGTAACGGTCTTCCACTCTATCTGAATCTGATTCTCGTCGATAGGCGCCTTGAAGGGAGCCATGGCCTGAGTCTGGGGCATACCTGTTACCTCAGAGATATAGGCATTGGTCTCGGGGTGATAGATAACCAGCAGATAACCGTTGCCCACAGTGTTGGCACGATACTCCGTCTGACGCTTGCCGTGACCATAAGAGGGATGGCAAGTGATACATCCATTACGAACCCAAGCAGGCCCCAGACCGCGTCTGGGTGCCTGCTCGAAAGTATATAAATGTTCGAAGAAGTCCTCACCTGTGTTAAAATCTTCTTCCATACCTGCTATGTTCTGCACAGCTGGTGTGGGGGCCGAATAACTGGCCTTTTCGGTTGTTCCAAGCTGTCCGCCTGGGAACCACTCTTCGGCTGTGAAGTTACCTGTAGCCTTTCCAAAAGCCTGCTCTTCGGTTTCGAGTTCGCCAAGGCCCTTGGCATCGTCGCTGCTTGTACAGGCTGTGATCATGGTAGCAGCTGCTATCGCTGCAAAAGTCTTAAAAGTATTTGTCATCGTTATTTAAGTTAGTTATTATTCTTCAGTCTCCCAGTCCTCATCGTCCTCGAAAGCGATGTTCCAGATGGTGCTGCAGTACTTAACAAAGGGCGATGGCATGTTGCTGATACCCTCGATAGCACTTACATAAGCACCCTCGACAGCTGTGTTGACAGCATCCTTCTTAACGCTGGCAAAGAAGGTATGGAAGCTGTACTTGTTGGCCTTCTTATTGGTTGAGCCCAACCATACGTTGCGGATGGAACGGATGTTATCGCGGAAGTCGGTGATAGAGTTATAGCTGTAAGGCGACTCAACATAAGATACATCGCCTGCAGAGAAAGGATTGGCAATCTTAGCTGTACCAACCTCGTTGGCAATGGCTACACAGCTACCCTCATCGTCAGACAATACCTGTGCGATGGCATCCTTAAGTGTTGGGAATGAGCTGCCAGAACCGCTGATACCAGCATTTACAAGGTTGTCGCCGTAAGAGAGGCCCTTCTCTGTCTGATAGTCAAGACCAGCAGCCTCAACTACAGCCAGACGACTGGCATTCTTACCACCATCCCAAGCACACTGCAGCTGGAAGGTGCGCTGCTTGAGCAGGGTGCAGATGGTCTGGGCATAAGCCAGCTCCTTCTCGCCAGAGACATTCTCGAAGTTCTTATAGGTGTCGTTGCCCTTGAGCTCGGCAACCTTACGTGGCTGACCATCGCGGAACAGGATGAACTCGAGTGCGTGGAAACCAAGGATGGTAGCATCGTCGAGCATCTCATCGTTCATACCGTTATTGAAATAGCTGAGCAGCAGTGAACGGTTGAGAGGCCATGAATCGATGGTTGGGTCGATATCGAAATCAGAAGCGGCACCACCAAGGAAAGCCTCGCTCTGCTCCCAGTACATACGGGCAGCCTTGAAATCCTTGCAGGCCTCGTCAATCTGTGCCTGAGTGATGGTGCTGGTGGTGAGGCCGTTGAGTGTCTTCTCAAGCGCCTCAGTGTTATCGGCCAGCTTGGTGTAGGTAGGAACGATTACCTCGTTAACCAGATTCTTAAGAACCTCGCGCAGGTAAGCCTCCTGAGCCTCAGAAAGCTTGGCGCTACCAATGATGGTGTTAGCAGCCTCGAGCTCGCTTACAACATCAGCACAACCATCTACAGCACTCTCGCCAAAGCTCTTTACTGAGTAGCTGGCAGCAGTGGTGTTAAGGCTGTAGTTATCCTCATCGACAACAGGAGCAGTCTCGGTTACAGCGAACTCTGTCTCGTCGCTACTCTTGTCGTCGTCATTATTACACGATGTAAATGTCAAAGCACTCATCATGAGCGCACCTGAAAGCATAAAAAATTTTTTCATTTCAACTCAAATTAATTAGTTTTATTATCAATTATCTATATTCTTATGTTTAAAGGAAGAATCCCTCGTAAGTAACGCCGATGTTGATAGAGGGCTCGTTGTTATACTGGCTCTTCAGGAATCGGTTTGAATACTCTGCCTTGATGGCAATCTCGGGCACTGGATAGTAGTTCACACCCACTGCCATGCGCTTAACATCTGTATAATCGTAGGCAGTGCCCTTAGTCTTGCTGGCATAGGGATTATACTGCTCGTAGCGGCCAAAGATATACAGTTTCTTCTCGTCGGCACGCATACAGCTTATCTGTGAGAAAATATTGTAACCAGCCTCGATGCCCACTGCATAGGCATTCTTGCTGACAAATGCCGAGTGGTGATAAGGCGACTTCTTATTGGTACGGTTGTAAATATACTTCAGCTGTTCAGCATCTCCCAGATAGCCATAGTCGGCCTGTCCACGGATAATCCAGTTGTGGGCATTGTAGGTAAAGTCGAACGCACCAACAATCACCTGACCTTTATACTCAGCATCCACACCGTTGGCGTTCTTAGGATAGCTGTTACCAATGCTCTCGCCATAGTATCCGCTAAGGCCAAGGCGCAGACCAGGAATTGAGTAGTTATCGATGCGAAGTGCCACGCCATACTTATTAGCCACCTCGAACTCAAGTGGATTGGCAGCGCCCTTCTTAATCCAGTTAACATTAGTAAAGTTATCAGCATTCAGTCCTGCAAGGAACTGTGCCTCGTAACGAAATTTCTTATAGCGACCAAAGAACGAGACACCCGTCTGGTGCCATGTGCTTGGCATGATGGTATTCTCGCCTTCAGGACGATAGACAGTAAAGAAATTAAGGGGTTCGTGGTGGGCATTATTCAAGCCAACAGGCACCACAATATGTCCGAAGCGGAGATTGGCTGAACGCGAAAAAGTCTTCTGAATCCAGAACTGCTCCAGCTCTACCTCACCACCTTTCTCGGTTTCCTGTTCCCACTCACCGCCTTCTTCATCTTCCTTTTCATAAGCCAGACCGGCACCACCATGTTCGAACTCAACCTCGGTGCCAAACGACCAGCCTTTTCCAAAGTCGTAACCCAGATAGATGACGGCATGAGGAATGTCGAAACGACCATGACTGGGATCGTTTCTGTGCTCCTCAGGCTGACTGTACCTGCTTACATGATCACTATAAAAATTACGTGAGTAAGCTACCTCTCCGTAGCCACCCACGCTCAACTTGTTACCCTTGGCGTGCTGCATCACGCTGTCGGCAGCATTAACCTGTGCCTCAACGTCAGCAGCATTTACAGCTGCCAGACAGCACATCGCTAATTTTACAATCTTATTCATTACTAACTCATTTATAATCAATTCGGCTGCAAAGGTAGGGTGTTTTGCATAATTACACAATACCTAAAAATAGTGAAAATGACTCTTTTTACTCATCTCGAATCACTAATTTTACGAAAAATACCTAATAATTATTATTGTATATCTCGAGAAAAATGCATAATTTTGCAGCGGTAATAATTAATAGGTATGAAGAATCAGAAAATGTATGAGGCGGACGACAAGATGATCTCGCTCATCCGCGATAACTACGACCTGTTGCAGTCGCTGGGCAGTTTTGGTATCAACTTGGGATTCGGTGATAAGACGGTGCGTGAGACGTGCGAGGATAACAACGTTGACACCTACACATTCCTGGCTGTAGTCAACTATACCATCAACGGATATGGCGAGTTTGAAGCCGACACGCAACTGGATGTGCCCACGCTACTGCACTATCTGGAGGCCTGCCATGCATACTTCCTTGAGTTCCAGCTGCCATACATACGTCGCGAGTTGCAAGAATGCCTGAATGAGGCAGACTCGTTAGGGCGCCTGATTCTGAAATTCTATGATGAGTATGCCCACGAGATTCGACGCCATATGAAGTACGAGCAGAAAACGCTGTTCCCCTATGTGCAGTCGCTGATAGACGGGCAGCCTGCCAACGACTATAATGTAGACACTTTCTCAAAACACCATAGTGCTACCGACAAGAAGCTGCGCGAGCTGAAGCTGCTCATCATCAAATATCTGCCACAAGACGGTCTGCACAACAATCAGCTTACTGCCACCCTGCACGACATCTATGAGAACGAGGTGTGGCTGCGACAGCACGCTGAGGTTGAGGACCATATCTTTGTGCCTGCCATTCGCCGACTGGAGCAGATTACCAAGAAGAACGACGTATCGCGCAACATATCAGGCATGGTATTCGGAAGTGCTCAGGCACAGAATCCTGATGCACTGAGCGATCGTGAAAAGGATGTGATCATCTCGCTTGTACAGGGCATGTCGAATAAGGAGATAGCCGACCATCTGTGTATATCAACCAATACGGTTATCACCCATCGACGCAATATAGCCCGCAAGCTACAAATACATTCACCAGCCGGATTAACTATCTATGCGATAGTTAATGGGCTGGTGGACATTTCAACTGTAAAGTTATAAAAGGTGTAGTGTTAGCTTAGGAATGTAGAAGCAGCACGAAACGTGTGCCTTTGGTGAACTCGCCATCAATGTCGAGATCGCCCTTCATCTTCAGTGCCATCTGCTTGCAGATAGGCAGTCCAAGGCCGTCGCCCTCAGTGAAATCCTTCACCTCAGTAAATGGCTTGAATACCTCGTCGCGCTTCTCCTCAGGAATAGCATCGCCTGTATTAGATACCAGGAACTGGTGAACATGTGCACCACGTTTCTTGTAATCCAACCAGATAGTGCCATCAGCTGGTGTATAGATGGCTGCATTATTAAGCAGGTGAAGCAGGATGTGTGATACATACTCCTTATTGATCTTTGCACTCATGTTGGGCACATTGGTCTTAAGGGTAACACCTGCCTGAACCTTGTTGGTAATCTGATTCATAAGCTCCTCGCAGAATGGGGTGAGCTGTACGTCTTCCAGTTCAACTTCCTCGTCCATTGTGTTCTCGATGTTCGACAGAGTGGCGATATGCTCAGAGAACTGGAGCAGTGCCTTAACCTCAGGAATCTTAGCATCGAGCTTATGGAGTGTAGGATCGAGCTGGGCAGAGATGTTGCTGATGAACTTAGCCTTCAGCGCATTGTTTTCGTTAGCCAGACGGATGGTTTTCTTCTGCTTACGGGTAAGCAGGATGTAACGCATCAGCACGATGCCACCCAGAATGAGCGCAGCTGCCAAAGCTGCAGCAAGCACACAAAGACCAATGATAACAGCCCAACGAGCAGTAAGCGAACTTGCCTGATCGTCGATAGTCTTCTCGTTCTCTGCAATCTGCTTTTTCAGCGCGCCTGTCTCATCGGCAAGCTTAAGTGCGCTTACAGAATCCTTCCATGCCAGATAGTTGCTATATGACTGAGCCACCATGTTGGCATTACCACTCTTACGGGCATTAGATATCAATGTCTGGTAAACACCATCAACCTTATCATACTGCTTTGAGGCAGTAAGCTTGGTAGCCATCTCCTTGAACACTGCATTACCCTGTGCATTCTGGCCGAATGAATAGTGATAAACAGCCTTATTATAAAGAAGGTCGTTCTTCAAAGCATCATCAGCAGCGTAGGTAACCTCATTTTCCATGATTTCAATCTGGTCCTTAGCACTATCGCTCTTACGCAGTTTGATATACATGGCCAAGCGCTCCTTGGTGATGATATAATGGAGGGCAGCTTTCTCCTTGGCGTTCTTGCCACTTGCATCAACCTCCTGGTCGGCACGGCGAAGAAGATCGAAAGCCTCTTTCCAATAATTCTCTTTGTAATACAATGCAGTGCCGCGTGCTGCGCACTCCATACCAGCCTTCAGCTGGCCTTTCTTTGCATAGTCCTCGAAAGCACGGATAAAATGAAAGCGTGCACTGGGCACATTTCCTTTTTCAAAATCACTTTCTGCACGCTGGTGCAGCTCGCTCTTGTTGGCATCCTGCGCATTTACGGAAGCAAAGCCTAAGCTTAAACTTAAGAGTAGAATAAATACCTTTTTCATAATACTGACTGATTAGATTATTAGAATTTTGCCATCTTGATAGCAACAACTGCACACTCGTCGCCCTTATTGCCCAAACGGCCACCAGCACGGTCTTGTGCCTGTTGCATGTCGTTGGTAGTGAGCAGTCCGTAGACAACGGGAATATTGCTTGTTGCATTAAGACGTGCAATACCCTCGGTTACACCCTGACAGATGTAGTCGAAGTGTGGAGTCTCACCACGGATAACACTACCTAGCACGATAACAGCATCGTAACCATCATTAAGTGTCATCTGATGGGCGCCATAGATAAGCTCGAAACTACCAGGAACCGTCTTAACATGAATATTTTCAGGCAAAGCGCCATGCTTTTCGAGTGTGCTAACACATCCGTCAAGCAGGGCGCCAGTTATTTCAGGATTCCACTCGGCCACAACAACTCCGAAAATCATGTTCGAAGCATCGGGAACGGTGGTAATATCGTATTCTGATAAGTTTTTAGTAGCCATGGTTATTATTTTGCAGAAACACGCTCAATATAACCATCGATGGTCTGATAAGCCATTGAGTTAAAGTACTTCTCCTTAACAGTCTGATACAGCTTCAAAGCCTCATCGTTCTTACCCTGACTCTCAAGAATCTCACCAGCCTGAATCAGGAATGTAGGAGACAGAGAGTTGTTATCAGCCTTCTCAGCAGCCTTCTTAAGGTGTGAAACAGCCTTATCGAGCTGGTTGAGGTGAGCATATACATTACCCAGAGCACCCTCGGCAGCTGGAGAAATCATCTGATCATCAGCACCATCGAAGTTCTCGAGATACTTGGCAGCATCTTCCCACTTGTTGAGCTTAGCGCTGCAAAGACCTGCATAGAGGTTAGCCAGATTACCTGCAGCTGTGCTGCTGTACTCATCAGCGAGCTTTACAAAGCCCTTGAAGCTGGCGCTGTCGCCGTTAAGTGCCTTCTGGTAGTCACCTGCCATAAAGAGCTCCTGCCCCTTTGCGATAGCTGTGCTAGCCTTAATTTCCTTTGGACCGCTGACATAAGTCTTATACAAAACTACACCAGCAACGATTACTACGAGAGCTACTACTGTAGCAATAATAGCCTTCTTGTACTTAAAGAAGAAAGCCTCACTCTGATTCAGGCTCTGCTCCATAGTTGGAGTAGCCTGCTGTTGATTTGTTGTATTTGCCATTATAATATTTATATTTAATTTCAAAAATCGGGTGCAAAGTTACTAAAAAAGCAACACAATTTACATTTTTTCATAGAAAATATTTATTAATCTGTGTTAATCCTTAGCATCAATGGTCAAAAAACGCTACCTTTGCACTATGATTTTAGAAAAGTTATCGGTTATCAACTACAAGAACATAGCAGAGGCCACACTTGAATTCTCGCCAAAAATAAACTGTATGATAGGTCAAAACGGCGTGGGAAAGACAAATGTGCTCGATGCTATATATTATCTTTCGTTCTGCCATTCAGCCAGCAATCCCATTGACTCGCAGGTGATAAAGCACGGCTCAGAGTTCTTTGTGCTCGAAGGCACCTACGAAGGCGATCTGCACATATACTGCGGCATGAAGCGTGGCGTAAAAAAACACTTCAAGCGCAACAAGAAGGAGTATCGCCGATTGTCAGAACATATCGGACTGATACCTATTGTAGTTGTGGCACCATCAGACACTTTATTAATTGAGGGAGGAAGCGAAGAGCGCCGCCGACTGATGGACATGGTGATTTCGCAATACGACCATGGATATATGGAGGCCATGAACCGATATAACAAGGCACTGCAGCAGCGTAATGCCATGCTGAAACAGGAAGAAGAACCCAACATCGACGTGATGAGCCTTTTTGAAGAGCAGATGGCCATCGAAGGCGAGCGCATCTATCAGGCCCGTAAGGCTTTTGTTGAGGAACTAACACCAATATTCCAACGCATACACGAGACGATAGCAGAGAATCGCGAACAGGTGGGACTGAACTACGTATCGCACTGCCAGCGCGGACCACTACTTGAGGTGATACAGCGCGACCGTTTTAAGGATCGCGCCATTGGATACTCACTACATGGTGTACATCGCGACGACCTGGAGATAACACTTGGCGGGCACCTGATGAAGCGCGAAGGCAGCCAGGGGCAGAACAAAACATTTGTAATAGCCCTGAAGCTAGCACAGTTCGACTTCCTGAAGCGTACCAACTCAAAGACCACCCCACTGCTGCTGCTCGACGATATTTTTGACAAGCTTGATGCCCAGCGTGTAGAACAGATAGTGAAACTGGTGGCAGGTGATGAATACGGACAGATTTTTATTACGGATACCAATCGCGACCATCTTGATCTGATTCTCAGCAGATCATCGCTCGATTACAAGATATTCCATGTAGACAACGGAGAAATAGAAGAAATAAAGAAAGATGTTTAAACGCGACGTAAACAATATAAAAGACTTGATACTGAAGAACCTGCGAGCTCAGGGGCTTGAGACACCATTGCTGCAGAAGCGCCTCATCGACTCGTGGGCCGAAGTGGCAGGCCCCATGGTGGCAAGCTATACCGATGGCATGTTTATCAAAAACCAAACGCTGTTTGTACATCTCACCAGCCCTGCCCTACGTTCGGAGATGATGATGGTGCGCAGCGAACTGGTAAGAAAACTTAACGCCCACGTGGGCAGTCAAGTGATAGCCGAGATACGATTTAATTAAACAACCACATCAACCTTCACATCAGTAGGTTCTGTGGGTACCACATCTACTTTCTGGAAATCAAAGCACACGCCAATAAGCCTTGGGCGTGGACTGTTCAGCGATTGAAGAAAACGGTCATAATAACCCTTTCCCCTACCCAATCGGTTTCCTTCGCCATCGAACGCCATTCCTGGCACAAGCACCACATCGACAGCCTCATCAGCAGATATCTCAGGGCCTACGGGCTCCATAATTCTGAAAGCACCCTCGCGCAGACTTTCAGCACCAGTATAACGGCATAGCACCATATCTTCATCGCTTATCACCTTGGGCAGATACACCGTCTTGCCTTCAGCAACCAACTGGTTGATCATGTTGTGTGTATCCACCTCATCAGGCAATGAATAGTATGCCACCACCACGCTGGCATCAGCAAGCATAGGCATTATACGATCTACTATAGGCTGAGACAGTTCACACAGCTGCTGCTGAGTGAACTGTCCTTTCTTTTGTCTCATCAATGTCCTAAGCTCTCGTTTAAGCATGGGCTATCAATGTGTTTATCTGTCTGATTGTTCTGCCGTCGCCAGCCTTGGCCACATTCTTGCTTTTCACGCCAGATACTGGTTTCTGAGGGAATGCACCTTCGTTGTGGAACAGGCGCAGCGTCTCCTGTATCACAGGATCATCCTGATTAAGATACTCTGTCCATGCCTGCTCACTGTGGATATTGTAGATGATACGGCTCACAACAAAACGCTCTAGCAGTTTCTGCGACTTCTGTATCATCAGATTACGACGCTTCAGGCCGTTTTTATCAGCATAAACCACAAACTGCTCAAGAATGTTCTGGCGCTTCAGATAGGTTTCCATCTCCTTAACACTCTTCAGTGCCGATAGTTTGGCACGGTTATTATCTGTATAAGTGAACGCAAACTGAAGAATAAGTCCCGACATGGCAGCTTCCTTATAATAAGAGGTAACACCAAGTGTATCCTCTGGAATGAAGATATCAGGCGTTATGCCACCACCACCATAAACAATACGACCATTGTTGGTGTGATACTGAGGACCAGTATGTTTGATACTATCCTGCGAGAAGAACTCACCATGCTGATAACGTGTAAGCCAGTCGTCATCGTAATGGTTTCCATTGTTATATGGTTTCTGGATACAACGTCCTGAAGGTGTGTAATAGCGAGCGATGGTAAGACGAATCATAGAGTGATCGCTGAACTCCATAGGCTTCTGAACCAGGCCCTTACCAAACGAACGACGGCCGATGATGGTACCACGGTCATTATCCTGTATGGCACCAGCCAGAATCTCTGAAGCCGAGGCAGAACTCTCGTCAACCAGCACTACCAATGGCAGACGCTGATAAGAACCACGACCATCAGCACGATAGTCCTGACGAGGGAATGCACGACCCTGTGTATAAACAATGAGCTGTCCACGCGACAGGAACTCGTTGGCTATCTGTACAGCCGACTCCAGGTATCCACCTGTGTTACCACGAAGGTCGATAACCAGATTGCTGAAGCTCTGCTGCGACAGTTTTGCCAAAGCAATAAGCAACTCAGGATAGGTATTCTCACCAAAGTTGCGAATCTTGATATAGCCACACTCTTCATCAAGCATATAACATGCTGTTACACTCTTGGTAGGAATCTCGCCACGAGTGATGGTGATGTGGTGCAGTTTCTTCTCGCCATAGCGCAAAATGCCAAGTTTTACCTTGGTATCCTTAGGACCTTTCAGGCGATGCATAGCCTCCTCGTTGGTAACCTTCTTACCTACGAATATCGAGTCGTCAACCTCCACAATCTTATCACCAGCCAACACGCCAGCACGCTCAGCAGGACCATTGCCAATAACGTTCTGCACACGGATGGTGTCCTGACGTATGGTAAACTCGATGCCAATACCAAAGAACGAGCCACGCAGGTCGTCGTTGGCAATCTCGCCATCGCGGGCACTGATATAAACAGAGTGTGGATCAAGCTCTGCCAGAATCTGCGGCATTGCTTTCTCAACCAGCTCATTCATGTTCACTGTGTCAACATACTGATCGTCAATGATATGAAGCAGGTTATTCAATTTATTACCACTCGAATTGATGATGTTAAGTCTATTGCCCGAGAAATGGTTGGCATAGAATGTACCCACCATGATACCGACAACCACACAAGCAGCCATCAGCAAGGGCATAAATCGGTTATTGTTTAATTTGCTCATTTTTCTATGTTTTCTAATCCTATGTAGATCACCTCAATACCAGCGCGTTCAAGCAGCTCGATGCCATCAGTAAGTCGATATTTCTCCCCATACACCACACGCTTGATACCAGCCTGAATAATCAGCTTAGCGCACTCGATACAAGGCGATGCAGTGATGTAGATGGTTGCCCCCTCGCTGTTATTGTTACTACGTGCCAGTTTGGTTATTGCATTGGCCTCGGCATGCAGCACGTAAGGCTTTGTCACATTGTTGTCATCCTCGCAGACGTTTTCAAATCCACTTGGAGTACCATTGTAACCATCGCTGATAATCATCTTGTCTTTGACTACCAGTGCTCCCACTTGCCTACGCTGACAATAAGAGTTCTCTGCCCAGATACGTGCCATCCTAAGATAGCGCACATCAAGCTTACTTTGCTTGTCGTTTGATTCCATTTCTTTTAAGTAATGCATCAATGGTGGGTTCGCCACCCTTGAAACGTTTGTATAATGTCATCGGATTTTCCGTGCCACCTTTCGACAGGATGTTCTCGCGGAAACTGCTGGCTGTCTTCTTGTCGAAGATACCATGTTTCTTGAAAACGCTGAAGGCATCGGCATCCAGAACCTCTGCCCATTTATAGCTGTAGTAACCTGCAGCATAGCCACCTGCCATGATGTGCGAGAACTGCACTGTCATACAGGTATCAGGCAACTGTGGCAGCACCATAGCCTTCTCCCATGCTTTCTTCTCGAATGGGATGATATCATCAGTAAACTCATCCTTCTTGGTGTAGTAAGCCATATCCAACAATCCGAAGCTTACCTGACGCATACAGGCATAAGCCACATTGAAGTTACGACTGCGAACGATACGGTCTATAAGCTCGTCAGGCAATGGTTCGCCTGTCTGATAGTGAAAAGCGAATGTACGTAGGAATTCCTTCTCAATGGCGAAGTTCTCCATAAACTGCGATGGAAGTTCCACAAAGTCCCACCATACATTGGTACCGCTCAAACTCTCGAAGCGGGTGTTGGCAAACATGCCGTGCAGCGAGTGTCCAAACTCATGCAGGAATGTCTCCACCTCACCAAGTGTCAGCAGTGCAGGTTTCTCTTCTGTTGGTTTTGTAAGGTTCATCACCACACTTACATGCGGGCGCACATTCTTCATATTCTCTGGTCCGAATGGTTTCTTCGCATCAATGCGCTCCTTCCACTGGCCCTGGTACTCTGTCATCCAAGCACCACCCTGCTTACCCTTACGGGGGTGGAAGTCGGCATAGAATACGGCAAGGAATGTGCCATCTTCATCAAACACCTCGTATGCCTTAACATCTGGATGATATACTGGTATATCCTTATTCTCCTTGAATGTGATGCCGTAAAGGCGATGAGCCAAACCGAACACGCCATCAATAACCTTCGAGAGCTCGAAGTATGGGCGCAGCATCTCGGCATCGATGTTATACTTCTCAAGCTTCAGTTTGTGCGAGTAGTAAGAAAAGTCCCATGGCTCAAGCTTGAAATTTTTACCCTCCATCTTGCGAGCCATCTTCTGGATAGCCTCAACCTCTTTCACTGCTGTAGGCTTATAAGCCTTGATAAGGTCGTTCAGCAATTTATACACATTGCGCACGTTGCCTGCCATACGGTGTTTCAGCACATAGTCGGCATAAGTCTTATGCCCTAACAGCTGTGCCAGCTCGCGACGCAGGTTTACAAGGCGCTTGCATATTTCAAGGTTATTCTCCTCATTATCGTGAATGCACTCTGTGTTCTTGGCTATATACAACTGTTTGCGCAGCTCGCGCTGAGTGGAATAGGTCATGAATGGTGAGTACGAAGGGAAGTCGAGCGTAAACACCCATCCTTCTTTTCCTGCCTCTTTTGCAGCCAATGCAGCAGCCTCGCGGGCAGTATCAGGCAGACCGTCAAGCTGTTTCTCGTCTGTGATATGCAGCGTAAAAGCCTTATTCTCCTTTAGCAGGTTCTGCGAGAACTGCAGACCAAGCATCGAGGCCTCCTCTGTCAGCTGGCGCAGGCGTTCTTTTCCTGCAGCATCCAGCAAGGCACCACTACGTACGAATCCGTCGTAGCAGTTGTCAAGCAGCATCTTTTCCTCAGCAGTAAGTTTGCGGTGGTGCTGGTGCACATACCTGATGCGCTCAAAAAGATTCTCGTTTAGTCGGATATCATTGGCGTGCTTGGTCAATATTGGGCTCATTTTCTGTGCCAGCGCATCCATATCGTCGTTGGTCTCAGCCGACAACAGATTAAAGAACACTGTCGACACACGGCTCAACAGGTCGTAATACCCATCTCTATCCTTCTCGTCGTCAACACTGATGATGGTGTTATCGAAAGTAGGCTTGGCAGGATTGTTAATAATCTTCTCTATCTGTTCATCGTCACGACGTATACCCTCCAACATAGCCTCCTCATAATCTTCCATACGGATTCGGTTAAAGGGAGCTGTGTCGTGAGGTGTGTTATAAGGTTCGAAAAACGGGTTCTTTCTCTCAATATTTTCGTTTGTATTCATACTAACATCTTTTGGAGTGCATGGACAATGCAAACCGAGCTCAATCAAGTTCACTTGAATTGCCGAGGTGCAGCCTGTACTCGCAGTTTTGACTGCAAAGTTACGACAAAAATCCGATACTCCACAAATCTATACATTAAAAAAGTTGAAAACGGCCACATTAGCCGTTTCTATTTGGTGTAAAGCAGCCTTTCAAGCTGCTGAATCTCTATTTTCCCCCTACTTAATGTTATCAGTCCCTTGTGCTGCATCTCGTTCAAAACATGCGACACATTAAGCCTGCTATCGTTCACTTCCTCAGCCAGTCTCGTCATCAGTATATTAAATACTTTGTGCCCAGCAGGATAGGTTGAATGCTGACTCAGGAATATCACCACTCTCGCCTCTAACGATTGTGGCGGACGATTCCACACGCGCCCCAACTGCTTCTGGGTTTGTGTGGCAAAATGGTTCATGATGTTCAGACGAAAAACAAGAAAATCCTCAGTCAATCGCACCACCTCTTCCTTATCGATAGTGATAAAGTTCACATCTGTCTGTGCCACAAAGTCGTGGGTGTAGCGCTGATAATAGCCGAATATAGACTCCAGCTGAATGATGTTCGGCGCCATCATCTGCTCTTCAACCGAATAGCCGTAGTCGTCAGCATATGTGCGAACCTTCAACGTTCCATTTATCAGAAAGTGCAACTGTGTGCATGTATCACCCGATTTCACGACAGTCTTGCCTGCTCCCAACTTCATAAATCCAAAGCGGGTGTGTCCAGCTACTATCTCCAGATCGTCGCGACTCATACCCTGAAACAAGGGGAATTGCAACAATTTGTCGAACAACTGAAGTGAGGCCATAAACTATTTCTGGATTTTGTTTTCCAACGTTGGCGAATACCATACAGCATTCTTACCATCTTCATCGCTATAGATAAGATACGCCATCAGTTCAGGGTGACGTTCCAGCAACTGCTGGGCTTTCTCCATTCCCATCACCATAAACGATGTGGCATAGGCATCGGCCACTGCACAACTCTTGGCAAACACCGTTGCCGACAGTATGTTGTGCTGTACGGGATAGCCCGTCTTCGGGTCGATGGTATGTGCATATCTCTTTCCGTCCTTATAGTAGAAGTTGCGATAATTACCACTGGTAGCCATCGCTTTATCAGTAATCTTAACAATACTCTGCACCTCACTGGCAGTACCCATAGGGTCTTCAACAGGCTTCGATATTCCCACACGCCAGGGTTGGTTCTCAGCATTAACGCCACTGGTAACTATCTCACCACCTATCTCAACCATAAAGTTCTTAATGCCCTTACTGCGCAGCAGTTGCGCCACGACATCTGTGCCATAGCCCTTGGCTATAGCAGAGCAGTCAAGCATCAGCCTGTAATCGGCCTTGGTAATCTTTCCACCTGCCAACGACACTTTCTGGTAGCCTATTATCTGTTTCAAGCTGTCAACCTGCTCACTGGTTGGTTCAATACCGTTCTTGAATCCGAATCCCCATGCGTTAACCAGAGGGGCCACGGTTATATCAAACGCGCCATCGGTCTCTTTTGATATCTGCATAGCCAGATAGAACACATCCTGGAACATGTCATTAATCTCCACGTCCTTATTCTGGTTCACTGCAGTGATGATTGAGTTCTTGTTGAATGGCGACAGCGATGCATCAACCTTGGCAAGTTCGGCATTGATGCTGTAGGTAAGGTCAGAGTCGCACTGATACGTAGCGTGATAGAAAGTACCAAATACCTTGTCGGCACTCTTCTGGTACGGCACGTTGCGCTCATGACGTATAATCAGAATTGTTCCAACTATCAGCAGCACCAAGAAAGGCAACTGCCACATCCATTTTTTATTTCCCGACTGCTGCATGCTAGTTTAGATATCTATTATCACGTTAAAAGTTCCACCAAGTCTGGTATCACCGAATTTTCCAAATCCAGGCACATACCACGTATTACCAAACTTACCATCCTCGCTATGCGATATGCGCCGTTTGTATCTCAAGCTCCAGCCTAGATGTACAGGACCGGCTATCTTGGCATCTACGCCAACCACAGCCTCTATCCAGTGGTAGTTGCACTGGGCATCCTTAATACCAAAACCTGTTTGCCATTTCCATACAGGGTCAGGAAAATCCTGTCGGGCAATGTCCACCTTATATGATGTGAATGCATAGCGCAGTCCGCCATACAGTCGGTAAGGACCGTGCTTATCCTTTAGCAGGTTCTTGTCGATACCTAATCTAAAGTAAGGAGCCGAAGTCTTATAGTGAATAAAAGTAACCTCATCATTGTGATCTGCCCTACCCAGACCTGCTTCTAGAATCGGGAACCACTCATCGTGCAAGTTTATACGCAGTGCACCTTCATATTGTCCGTTATCACTGAAAGCCATCAGTCCAGCTCCCACCAAATCGAACGATACGGCAAAGCCACGGAAAGTGGGTATTGAGTCCTTCTGGAACGAGAAGAACTTCTGAGCCGATGCAGGCACCGATGCAGAAAGCACCACAATGCTAATTGCTGCTCTTAGGATAGAAGTAGAAATGAACCGTCTTAGAGTCATATGTCACCGATGGATTTTTAATCACTATTGAGTCGATATAGTTGCACGTATATCTCACATCTGTAATAATATGGAAGAATGCGGCACTGCAGTCAACCGATTCAAAGTGCGGATAGTCTTCTTTCTTTATCCACACCGTATCAGAAATATGCAGGCTGTTGTTATCGTTGTCAAAGTTGAATACCAGCACATCTTCAGGATGCTTATAGCTTATGGGCAGTGCGAATGAACTGATGCCGATACCTTTATTATATACAATGGTATCACTATCACTAGCGGTTTTCGTAGTCACAGTAATAGTGTCGCTCAGTTTCAACTCCGTTCCGTCGCTATGGCACACCTGATACAGCGTTGCCACATTACTCTCCACAGGACAGTCAATCGATGTGCACGCTGCTATCAGCACTCCTAGAAACAGATATGTAACACGCTTCATCATATAGTTTCTTCTATTTGGTAGTCATTACGTCCTGATGACGAACGACTAATCAAGTCGCCAAGGAATCCTGTCAGGAATAGCTGTGTACCCAGAATCATCATCGTAAGAGCGATATAGAAGAATGGCGAATCAGTTACCAGTCGCTGTTGTATGCCGTTAGCCAGACACCACAATTTGTCGGCACCAATCCATACGGCTGCCACGAATCCAATAAAGAACATCACTGTGCCCAGGAATCCAAACACGTGCATAGGTTTCTTGCCGAAAGTACTGAGGAACCAAAGTGTAAGCAGATCAAGGTAGCCGTTTACGAAGCGGTTCAAGCCCATAAACTTCGACGATCCGTACTTACGTGCCTGGTGCTGAACTACCTTCTCGCCTATCTTATTAAAGCCGGCATTCTTTGCCAGATATGGTATATAGCGATGCATCTCGCCATACACTTCAATATTCTTAACCACAGCCTTGCGATAAGCCTTCAGGCCGCAGTTAAAGTCGTGTAGATTCTTGATGCCGCTTATCTTGCGCGCTGTAGCATTAAAAAGCTTTGTTGGTATGGTCTTCGATATAGGGTCATAGCGTTTCTGCTTATAACCACTCACCAGATCGTAGCCATCTTCCTTAATCATGCGATACAGCTCAGGTATTTCATCGGGCGAATCCTGCAGGTCAGCATCCATAGTGATAACCACGTCACCCTGCGCCTGTTCAAAACCACAATACAATGCAGGACTCTTTCCATAGTTACGACGGAACTTGATACCCTTCACCACGTCAGGCTGCTTCTGGTTCAGCTCCTGTATGATCTCCCATGAGCGGTCGGTAGAGCCATCGTTGATAAAGATAACCTCATAGCTGAAGTTGTTCTGTTTCATGACGCGCTCTATCCACGCATAGAGTTCAGGAATCGATTCATCCTCATTATAGAGAGGTATAACTACTGATATATCCATATTCTTAATCTATTTTTCTTCGTTGCATAATAAGCCCGATGGGCACACCAAGAATAAAGCCCAGCGAGATATTTATGGTTAGTATGTTCAGTGCATAGTCTATTGGGCGTGTGGCAGCCATCTCGGCCAGACCCTCGTCTACCAGGCTCTGGGCTCCATAATGCTCAAGCATCATCTTTGCCTCGTCGGTACTCATCATTCTGACCAGCGAGTTTACCAGATAGCCGTTATCCATATATGCAAAATACAGATATTGTGCCACTGCCAACAACACTGCTCCGTAGAAGAATACGAAGATTGTGTAGGCATAGCTACGACCGAAGGAGATTACACCCTCCCTACCCTCGTCGCGGAATTTCTTCAGTCTGGTAGCAACAAAAAACGGACTTGCCACCACCATCAGCATCGATAGCAAGCCTACCAACTGGTTGGTCAGTCCTATAATATAGCTAATAAAGCAGACTATCCAAAACAGAGCCAGGAAGAAACCATCCTGACGTGCATACGCCTTTAGTTGTATATACTCTGGTGCTGTCATTTTAACATTTAACGCTTTCAGGGTGCAAAATTAATCATTTTCCTACATATAACGGGGGCTTTCTTTAAAAAAATAGTTAAAATCGCAAAAAAACTCATTTCTCAATTCTCTTTTCTCAATTTTTATGCTTACCTTTGCACCCGCTTTCGAGCAAATCGATCTTTTTTCATCATGGGTAAGTCCTGTACGGCCAGCTCCCTTTGAATCCCCCAGGGTGGGAACGCAGCAAGGGTATTAGGTCGTAGCGGCGCGATGCAGATCGCTTACCCACCCGCCTCTTTAGCTCAGTTGGCCAGAGCACGTGATTTGTAATCTCGGGGTCGTTGGTTCGAATCCGACAAGAGGCTCAAAAAAAGCAGATTTTTCAATCTGCTTTTTTTATTTATCAATGATTACGGTAGGCGTTTCATGATGATGTCCTACTATGTAGAATATCTTATTTGTTCTATAGCGATACAAGCCCGACAGTGTTGTGGCCACAAGCTCGTAGCTCTTACCCATCTCCACCTGGTCGAGTGTAAGCAGGTCTCTATAGTCTTTCGCCTCCACAGGTTTAAACTCATAGAACACGCAGTCTGGAATAAGTACCGTCTGCGGATCATCAATATTCAGTGGCATTGAGAATGAGCCGATGGCTGAATTGATGCCCGCAAATACGTAATGCACCTCCCTGCCACAGTATGTTCGCAACAGCTCAAAGCTTGTTGTAATGCAGCACACATCATAAACCAACATGCAGCTCAGGTCAGGCCACAGCTTTGAAACCAGCTGGGTACCTATATGGTGTTCTTCCATTATCTCACGTATCTCATCAGCTCTCTCTGCATCATGCTTTACAAAGCTGTTGCCCTGCTCTATCTCGTTGGCAAGTCTGGGCCAGTGTTTCTCTATATAGCGCAACAGGTCAATCATCTCGGAGTAATGGTCGCATATGGCAAGCGAAATATTCTTCTCGGCTAATGCACATAGTGCTCGGATATAGATTATATCGTTCTGACCAGCCGTCTTTGTCACATCGACGGGAATAGCATACACCTGATCGTTGTCAAAATCGCGCTTTATCAGTTGTCGTCCTAATAGGTTACCTACGTACACACCCGATGGCAGTTGCTCAATATGGTTGTCAACCAGGTTAAGAGTCATTCCGGCGGTAAGGTATCCTTCATTACCAGCAATATGAAATGCCGCGCAAAAGTTGTAATCGTAGAATGCCTGTACTCCCCAACGCGATTGAGGCAGCTTCTTATAGCCTTCATATATAGAGAGGTGTTCGGTAAGATAGGCCGTCAGCACATTGCGTTCACCATTTGATATGCGCTCTATGTATTTGGGATAGTCATCATAGGTTGACACAGGAACTCGCATTCTGAAATCATTGATACTGTTGATTTGGTCGAAACCATGCTCACGCCCGAATGCAGTTTTAGCATTCTCGCGTGCAATCCTCAATACCAAGTCTTCCTGACATCCCATAGGGTCATAGCTGATATCGTCCAGACGGTTCCTCACTATCTGTCCATCAGTCCATCTTGCTTCGTTAACAATTTTAATTGTCTTCTCGTCCATATATTTAGTAGCTAATTAAGGCAAATACTTTAGATTGTTATTTTTCTTCGGCAAAAATACACAAAATTATTCACTTGTGCAAAAAAAAGTGCACGAATTTAGGGTTTTCTCCCAAAATTCGTGCATTTTATTCTAAAAAAAACCACTACTCGTTGGTTCTATTCCCGTATTTCTCTACGCGTTCATCGTTTATTATTCCTTTCCAGTTCATACCGTAGGCAAAGTCGTAGATGTTGCCGTCGGCATCCTTATAGCAGCGCATGTCGTGCGGCACGTCTTCCTGCTGTTCCTCCACCGTCTTCATGTCGGCAGGCATCTGCATTGGCAGCAGTGCCGATGGTTCTGCCTTACCGCTTATGATGTCAAGCAGAGCCTGATGCTGAACCTTGAACGATATCAGTATGGCGTCGGCCGAAGGTTCAATCTCTTTGAGAACCACTGGGCGTCCGGTCTCAATTATTACTACTACCGGTTTCTCACCCATCTGTTTTTTGGTGTCTACTACCATCACCATATCGTCGCGATTGTAAGCCTTCACGGTTTTGCCTCGGAAACTGCGGTTAGTTGTAGTTTCCATCGGGTCGCCACCTGCTATGCTCACTGCACGTGCATCCTTGGCAGTGTAGTCATCATACTGCAGACTGAATGGCATATAACCATTGCCACCCTTCTCCACATCTTCGGTACTATATCCGATACCGGTACTTGGTTCTTGAATCAGACAGATGGCAAAGTCGGCCTGCTCAGGTTCTTCAACCACGTCAAAGTACTTCTTTACCAAATCAAGGTCTATAGGTTCTACAGTTTTCTCTTCTGATATACCTCCCCACAATCCTGGTATGGCCGGGAAGTGGCGCTTAGGCACAAACACCTTCAGACGTTTATCTACCGGCAGCACCTTGTTATCATGGTTCTTAAGCATCACAACCGATTTCAACTGTGCATCATATCCCTCCTGCATAAACTGGGGATTTCCAACGAACTCCTTCGATTCAACCGGGTCGAGATAAGGATTCTCAAACAGTCCAACGCGGAACACATTCAGCAACAGTCTGCGTGCCGACAGTTCAAAACGTTTGCGCGCACTCTCTTCGCCCTGTTCCTTGCTCCACATTTTGTAAGCCTCAAGCACAGGACCAATCTCGTTGTTACCTCCGAACTGGTCAACTCCTGCCTGCAGAATCTTGTAATGACGCTCAGCCTCGTTAAGCTGTTCCACACCCCAAGGCTTACCGCCTATAGGACTGTCAAGCACTTTAATATCCTTTGTTATTCCCCAGTCGGTACATGCTACACCCTCAAACTTTGCTTCATCGCGCAGCTGTTGCTGTATCAGCCACTTGCTATAGCTGCCGCCCACGTTCTCGCCCGATGGGTCCTGATTCCACAATATACTATATATAGGCATCACGGCCGAGGCCATCTCTGTACCGCCCTCAAGCTTGAAGGCCCCCTCTACAAACGAGCGTTTGTGCATCGCCAGGTTGTTTCCGGGATATACGGCATACTTTCCCGATGCGAAGTGAGAGTCACGCCCGCCCTCCTGTGCACCATAACCATACCAGTGTTTAACCATGGCGTTCACACTCTTCATGCCCCACCCTTTGTCCTCGGGTGTTGTCTGGAATGCATCGCAGTATGCACGGGCCATATCCGTAGCCAACTGCGGATCCTCGCCGAATGTACCATCGAATCTGAACCAGCGTGGATCGGTAGCTATGTCTACCTGAGGCGACAAGGCAGTTGCAATACCCAGGGCACGATACTCCTCAGATGCTATCTCTCCGAAGCGATACATCAGCTGCGGGTCGAAAGTAGCAGCAAGACCTAACGATGTTGGCCAGAGTGAAATCTTACCACCAGCACCTGCATTGAACTCAGCCGTTCCCTTTGCCTCATGACGAGGGTCAGAGCTTGTATTGGCAGGAATACCATGATCAAGCCCCTCTACATATGCCTGCATATTATTATTCCATTTTGCAGCCGTATCCGGACTGGCCACAACGGTTATCAGAACAGCACGCTGATGGTCGTCGCTAAGAAACTTCTTCTGCTCTGCCGTCAGAGTGTCTGTTGGCACCGGTTGGTGACTGCTATACAGCATCAATCCGGCAATCTCCTCAATCGACAGTTTCGAAGCCAGGTCGGCAGCACGCTCCTTGGCATCCAGGCGCCAGTCCTCGTATTCATCAAGCGAGTCATTGCGATTCAGATCCTTGAAGGCAAAGCCGTCAACCGTAAGGATTTTCACCCCCGATTGTGGCGAATAGCCCAACGAAGGACCACCCTTTTGAGTTACCAACATAAACGAATCAATCTGCCGTTCTGTCCATTTAGGCCCTTCACATGCTGCAAGCGTCAAGAGCGTAGCTCCCACCGCAGCCATTGTCATCCAATTCTTTGTAATCATTTATTAATTTCCTTAATTTAGTTATTCACCCTGCAAAGATAAACAAAAAACCGTAAACAGCAAACTTATGGCGAGGATTTTTGCCAGTTCCGAGCCATAAAGTGGAAAACTATATGAAGATTTAGGGATTTTCCCTATACGAGATAAAAAAATAATTCTCATCTTTGCAGCGTCAAACAATTTTAAATATTGAAGCGTATGAAAGAGAATCGAATTTTTGCATCAGCCATTATAGCCTTGGGCATAGTAATGCTGGGATTGTTTATCAAAGGTGGCATCGACAACTTTGCCAATAAGGATCGTAAGGTTACGGTGAAGGGACTGGCCGAGCGTGAGGTACCTGCCGACAAGGTTACGTGGAGCATAGGTACAAAGGTGACAGGCAACGACCTGCCTCTGCTTTATGAGAACATAAACAATCAGACAGACAAGATTAAGAAGTTCTTGCGACAGAATGGGCTTGAAGACAAGGAGATAACTGTTAATCCTCCATCGATAAGTGACTTGGAAGCACGCGAATGGGGCGATAACCAAAAGAACTTCCGCTACATTGTAAACACAACGATAACTGTAGCTACAAATAAAGTTACTGAGGTGAATAAGGTCATATTCAAGCAGGCGGAACTGTTGAAACAGGGTGTTGCCATCGAGAATAGCAACCCTCAGTATGAGTATGCTTCGTTCCAACAGATGAAGCCTGAGATGATGGCCGAGGCTATCAAGAATGCCCAGAAAACAGCCGAACAGTTTGCCGAGGCAAGCAAAAGTGAGTTGGGACAGATACAAACTGCCGGACAAGGGCAGTTTGAGATTGAAGACCGCGACCAGAATACTCCTTACATCAAGAAGCTACGTGTAGTAACCACCATCACCTACTCGCTTAAGGATTGATAATGAACAAAAAATGCAGGATCACATGGTCCTGCATTTTTTTTATTCTCTTCTTAAATTATATGGGTATGACAACTTCCAGGGCGAATCTTCAAGTTTGAACTTCTTGGCACCCTCCTGTGTGGCTGGGGTGCGAACAAGGGGTATGTCGGAGAGATCCATCAAGTAATAATAATAGGTGAATAGCTGGGTTAATCCTCCCTTAACAGAATAGCGGGCCGAGATGTATTCGGGTGTGATGGGATCGTTACCACGAATGGTTTCTATCTCTTTGTTGTAGGCTATCAGCTTGGCTATCGCTGTTTTATATGATGCCAAAGTTGAAGCTGGCGATTTCTGAATCCAGCGCTGCACAAGCTTACGATTGTACTCGGCCACAATCTCGCCCTCGCGCTTGCGTCCTTCTACAAACCAATCAGGTGTCTTCTTGGGGTTCTCTACTGCAACACGTGCCCGCAGCTCGTCCTCGATGGCCTGCACAAGTTTGCACTCCTTAGAGCCAAACCACTCCTTAATAACCTGCTTTACCAAAGGCGAATAAATATTGTAATAGAATCGGGGGGCACCGCCCTGCTTCTCAAGCAGCCACGATCCTCTGTCAAAATCTGCAGCCTCTGTATGAAGCACTATGTCTGTATTCATTTTGTAAAGCGATGTAATAGCGGCTTTCATCTTATCGAGTACCTTATTATATTGGGGCCATTTCTTGTCTACATGAATGGTATCGAATGGCTGACCTTTACGCGCCTTTTTGGCGATCTCCATTCGTAGTTTATTAAATCTGTCGCTTTCGGCTTTTAGTTCGGGTTCTGGCTCGTAATTATTCACAGCCTCGTTGAGTGGTCCAACTACACAAACGGTATAACGAGTCATCTTCTCACGGGTGTCAACTTCTGCCGGATTGGGCAGTACGGGCAGATTCTTGTAAGCTTCATCATATGTGCTGTACGAATACTTTTCAACCAGTTTTTTATTCTCCTCCTTGCTAAGTTTATATTCGGTTTGCAGGCCATTCGATTCTTTTGCTGTGTAGTCCCAGAACATATGTCCACCCAGGTTCTGAGCGTAGTTGCGATCCTCCGGCTCAACATAAAGAATTTTTGCGGCCATTGCCTTCTGGGTTGTCTTTGTTGTTTTTGTTGTCTTCTGGCTCTTGCCCTTAGTCTTCTGTGCCAGTATAGGAGTTGTGCCCACCAGCATTAATGCAGAAACGATGCAGATAAATTGTCTCATAAAGTTCATGTTTGTCTTAAATAGGGGTATATCTTTTTGTATGTTATAAACAAATTGCAGAAGTTGGTTGGCAAGGTCGTCGGCTTTCTCAAAGGTCTTTGCCTCGCTGTATATGTGGATGACAGGCTCGGTGTCAGATTTGCACATGTACACCCAGCGATCAGTGAAGTCTATCTTCAGTCCGTCGGTATCACTTATCAATGCACTATTGTCGTGGGCAAAACGTTCTTTTACTTTCTTTAGAACACAGTCTATGTCGACGTTTGGCGCAAGGTCTATGTGATTCTTAACGATATGATAACCAGGCAGGGCGCTACGCAACTGGCTGGCAGTGTATAGTTTGTTGGCCAGATTGCTCAGGAAAAGTACAATGCCTAAAAGCACATTGTGCAGAGCATGGGTACAGAGAGAGTTTTGTGGGTCACAGGAAGTATGGCTGAAAACATAGTCGGCAATGGCAACCATTGTATGATCCTGCCCAAACATTGTGCCGTCTTCGCAGATGATAGACAGGCTGTTGGTATGGGTGTTGACAACAAGACCCAGATCGAAACAGTCCTTCTTTGTTCTGTTACAAATGCCGTACCTGTCGTCCTGCAACATTAAGAAGTCAACATTAAGTGCACGGAAGAGCTCGGCCAGAGCTATGCTGTCGGAAGGGTTTACAGTTTCAACACAAATATGGAATTTACGCGCGCGAATGGCATCAACGTCTACTAGTGTTAAGTCAAGCAGTTTATCTATCGTATTTTTAATCATTGTTTTTCTTCTTTTTATGTTGGTGATACTTTGTGCGATATTCCATTGGCGTCATGCCCGTGTGTTCCTTGAAATACTTGCCAAAGAACGATGCGTTGGCAAAGTGCAGGTCATCGGCTATCTGCTGCATGGTCATATCGGTATAGCGCAGTCTGTTCTCTATCGCCTTTAGCGTGAAAAAGGCCACCATCACGCTGGGTTTACGGTTCATAGTGTCCATAAGCAACTTCGACAGGTACTTTGGAGTTACGTTAAGCATCTTTGCAAACTCGTCTACACGGCGAATACGTCCGTCGCTCTGCTCAACAAGCTGTACAAAGCGGTCGGCCAGTTTCTTGCCGTGGAGTCCGCTATTATTAATAATGTTATCGTCTTTGAGTTTTTTGTTGCTGCGACGCATTACTGATAGAACTTCAAGCAGGAATGTACCTACTATCGAATGAGTTATCTCAGCATAGAGCAGCTGTGAGCTGTTGCGCATGTGATAACATAGTTGCTGAAAGTAAGAATCGAACATTTTTACATCGGCATCGCTAAGTGCTACCTTGGGGTTGCTTTTAAGCGGGAACAAGTCGGCAAGACTGTTTTTTACACGCAGATTCATGTTCCACATTTCGCCACGTGAGAACCACAGTTCACGGCAATCGAAATCGGCCGATGACATGAAATTCTCGACAACCGAGTGGGCCATAAATAGAAACAGGTCATTCTTGCTTAGCTGTATGGTAAGCCCGTCGTACTCGAACTGGGCCACTCCTGCAGTGCATATAATAATGATGCCATGATCCAATGGACGTACTCTTCCTGCGGGAATGCCACCGAAGTGCTCCATA
This sequence comes from uncultured Prevotella sp., assembly GCA_902800365.1. Classification (GTDB taxonomy): domain Bacteria; phylum Bacteroidota; class Bacteroidia; order Bacteroidales; family Bacteroidaceae; genus Prevotella. Next base: position 68,192 of record CADCEF010000003.1, read on the forward strand.
ACCACCAGTTCATCGCTGTCGGCTATACGATAACAGCCTGTTCCTGTTTTTGGTTTTAAGTCTTTGATATTCATAAAATGTTCGATAAGTAATTATGTCGGGTGCAAAAGTAGACATAAATTTTGAAATATCGATGTTCTTTGTGTCATATTATATGTTCGGAAGGTGACAAAAGATAATAAAAAAGATGCAGAACCTTGTGATCCTGCATCTTTTATTTATAATACTTTGTTTATATTACTTAGCTTTGCACGATGCTATTATCTTGTCAATAAGAGCCTTGTACTTGGCCTCATCTTTCTTCTGGAATTTCAGTTCTCCGCAGAAAGTCTTCTTGTCGGCAGTTACCGTACAGAATGTAAACTTTACAGTAGGAATCTTATTGTCGTCGCATACAGGATCCTCTTCACCCTCCGAGCGGAACATCACGGTCTTACCCTTCAGCTCGGCAGCACCAGCTTTCCATCCGGTTGGTTCGCCAAACGAGCGCTCCACTAGTCCCTTCATACCTTCAGCCCAGTCCTTCAGCTCCTGTGCATTCATGTCCTGGTCGGCTATCGACAGACTGAAGAACTCTACTGCATCTTCGATTTTTGCGTTAAAGGCATCATCCATCCACTGCTCCTGAGCCTCGAACTCAGCAGGATACTGACAGCTGAACAATTTGCCGTCGAATGTTTTCAACTCTTGCGCATTCACTGCGACACACATGGCTGCGAAAGCCACAAACATAATAAACTTTTTCATGTTGTTAATTGTTTAAGTGATTAAATTGTTTTTATAATCCGGCTGCAAAGATACAAAAAAAACAATAATACCAAACTAATATTGTAATAATTATGTATCTTTGCATGGTTTTAAATACATATACGCATACATCAATGGGATACATGGATAAATTTACAAAGTCGGAAGACTATCGACGAGACGAACTGATACGCATCATCGAGCACTCAGTAGAGAACCTCACTCTCAAGGAGCTCGAGGCACTATACTACGACATGACAACCAAGAACTTTATCAATGACTGAGGATATTAATGATAGTTTATTATGAAGGTTCTACTAATTAATGGAAGTCCGAGAGAGAACGGCAATACGTTCACGGCATTAAGCGAGGTGGCTAAAACACTCAATAGCGAGGGTATCGATACAGAAATCATCAGTATCGGCAAGATGGCCGTGCAAGGATGTATCGCATGTGGCATGTGTGGTCGCAATGGCGCAAGATGCACATTCCACGACGACCTATATTATAAGGTATGGCGCGCAGTAAAAGACGGCATCGACGGACTGGTGGTCGGATCGCCAGTGTATTATGGTGGTCCCAATGGGTCGCTTTGCGCCCTACTCGACCGTGTATTCTATTCGCTCTCAGGCGAACTCCGTTTCAAGCCAGCTGCCAGTGTAGTGGTATGTCGTAGAGGCGGAGCGTCGGCAGCATTCGATCGTCTGAACAAGTATTTCACCATGACCAACATGCCCTTGGTAAGCTCGCAATACTGGAACATGGTTTACGGCCAGACTCCAGGACAAGCCGCTCTGGATGAAGAAGGAATGCAAACCATGCGCACCCTTGCCCGCAATATGGCGTGGATGCTCCGCAAACTAAACGTCAGCAAGGAAGGGCATCCCCAGCTCGAAAGCCCATTAAGAACTAATTTTATAAGATAAAATCGAAAAATATATTCAATGAATCTGCCTAAGTTTATAATTACGATGGACGGCTACTTCCGCCTAGGTATGGTAAATCAGCATAAAGATTTGCTATTGCCTGGCGACCAGTGTATTGGCGGTGGCTACTACCACTTCGATTACACATCAAACCGAATCATCCTCGATCGTTCATCTTACGACTTCGGTATTCCCAAATGGCATCTGCTGGAAGTATTGAAAGTATCCTCAGTATATCACGGTTTGCGATTAGTATACTTCTATGACGACGACCGAGAATTCGACGTCAGCCAAGAATTACAAATAGAATACGTTGACGAATAAACGATTTAATTGAAACTCTTTCGCAATAATTTATTTGAAAATACTCTCAAGCTTTTTTGTTAGTGTTCTTTCACGTAGGTCGGCTGCTATGATTTTTCCTTGTGGGTCAATCAGCAGATTTGCGGGGATGGTGCTTATTCCGTAAATAGCACAAAGACGAGATTTCCTGCCTTGCAGTTCTGAGAGTTGTATGAACGGAGTACCAAAACTCTTGATTCCACTCTTCCACGCATCCATCTTGTCATCAATGGAAACAGCCAACACCTCAAAACCATTATCGCGGAAACGCTCATAGTTATTTAAGACATTGGGCATTTCCATCCTGCAAGGACGGCACCAACTTGCCCAAAAGTCAATCAGTACATATTTACCCTGCCCACACCATTCACTAAGTCGGTGCTTCTTTCCATCGGGCGATAGCAGTATAACATCATCACAAAAGGTATTACCCATCTGTCGGCTGGATAGCATCTTTAATCGTGCTTTAGTTGTGTTCAACAGAGGATGATTGTAATAATAAGCAGTACTGTCAATAGTAGATTTTAACTCCTCGTAGTCCATAAAGTCGTTGACGCCATCTAGATAGTAGGCTGCTATTACGTTATCAAGGTTATCTTTGATGATGGCTCTAGCATGTTCATTACTTGCTTCTTGATTTGCAGCTATTTGCTGCTCCAATTCTATCTTCTTTGCTTCGTCTTTTGTATTTTTTCTGGAAATATACAGTCGATAGAACTCGTCAGAGAATCGATCGTTTTCTTTGTTGTAACGATAGAATTTTTCATTCAGCGGTGAGGCTGATAAGGAATCGTTTACGAAATCCATCGTAAGAGGCTCGCCATCGTTAAAGAACTGAATACTCATAGAACCAGAGCCAATCGAAAGCAGGTCGTATGCAGGACGTTTTCCACTTATAGCGAATCTCCCATCAGCAACGGCTGTACTGTCAAGCATTTCCCGTGCACTTAATCCATTACTCTTGTAGATATAGATTTTGCTAATACCGTCAGGTACGTTTCCACTTATTTGAAACGTCTTTTTATCATTCTGTGCATACGATAGCGATGCTGTCAACAAAGCGACTAGCAGGCATAGGTAATACTGCAGGGTAAGTAACAATTTTCTCATGTCTTATTCTGTTATTTTTTGATTTCTGAAATAGCCTGAAAGTAGCAATAATAATGCGGTGCTGGCAAGGATGCCATCTGCTATTCCTGCGGGAATCATGAATAGCATAAGGTTCATTGTTATCACGCAGTTTATTACTGATAGGATGAATCCCCATTTCCGATTTTTAAGTACGCCCACTGCACCAATAACCCTTGTTACTCCAAAGATAACTGCCATTGGCAACATGAGTGCAAGGTTGTTTCTGAAGAAATCGAGAGAAAAAATGGGTGGAACATCTTCTGCATTACTGTTTGAAGCTACAAAGGGCATCAGCAGTAGTCCCGGTACAGCTTCCATAAGTGCACCGTGGATTATCATAAGTATTGCGGCTATCTTTAATCTTTTGTTGGCCATAGTTTTATTGGTTGATACTTTCAATGGGCAAAAATAAACAAAAAAATTATAAGTTCCAAGTTTATAACCAAAAATTTGGTATTTCGCTCGATTTGCACTATCTTTGCACAGTGAATAAAACTCTTAATCAAACCAATAAAAATATGAGAAAACTGTTACTTACCCTGCTTTTTGTGCCTGTGATGGCCTCGGCACAGAAGCAATTATTCCTTCCTACAGGTGATTCTTCGGCCGACGAGAAGGACCAACCTATGATTGAGGTTTATTTACCAAAACCAGAGGTTGCTAACGGATGCGCCGTAGTGCTCTGTCCTGGTGGCGCGATGCGTTGGCTGTCGTGGGAGAGCGATGTAGTAAAGATGGCAGCATTTTTGAATGAGCACGGCATTGCCGCAATAGGTTTACGATACCACCTTAATAAGTTCCCAATGCCACAGGGGATAAAAATTCCGCCAATGGTCGACGTGACACATCCAGAAGCATTCCCGCAGGCTGATGCCAATCCAATGCACACTCCACAGGGTGATTCTATCATTTGTCTTGCAGCATTTGATGCTGTTGCTGCACTACACAAAGTGAGAGATCATGCTGAAGAGTGGCATATCGACAAGAACAAGGTTGGCTTTCTTGGTTTCTCGGCAGGTGGCGGTGTTGCTATAGCTGCTACAATGTTGTCGATGCAGGCCGGAGCTGCTGAGGAGAAACCAGACTTTCTCTGCACCAATTTTGGTCCTTCACTAGGTCCTGTCGAAATTACAAAGGATTATCCTCCTTTACTCATAATGACGCGTGCCGACCATCCCAATGTGGCAGCTGGTCTCGTAGCTCTTTTCATGGAATGGAAGAAGGCTGGAGCAGATGCCGAATTACATATCTACGGTGATGGTAAAGGCCCATACGAGTTGATGCCACAAACCGGCGAGACAACTACCGAAACGTGGAGCATCCAACTGCTCCAATGGCTTAAAGCCAAAAGGTTTTTGAACGAATAAAAATATACTATATGAAACTAAGAACTCTTTTTGCTGGAGCATTGATGCTCATGACAGGACTTAGCGCTAATGCTGAGAACAAGAATCCGGATTTCATCAGCCAACTGATGGCAAAGATGACTGTTGAGGAGAAACTTGGCCAATTAAATTTGTTGCCAGGCACATCGGCTACTACGGGCGAACTTAAAAACAGTCCGCTTTTGCAGTTGGTGGCTCAGGGTAAACTGGGCACTATACTCAACCAGACGGGTGTTGACGGCATTCGCCAACTTCAGGATGCCGCCGTAAAGAAAAGTCGTCTTGGCATACCATTGCTTATCGGTATGGACGTGATACATGGCTACGAGACGATATTCCCCATACCATTGGGTATGTCGTGTAGTTGGGACCTGCAGGCCATCGAGCAGGCTGCAAGGATTGCTGCCAAGGAAGCAACAGCCGATGGCATCTGCTGGACATATAGCCCGATGGTAGACATAGCATTAGATGCCCGTTGGGGACGTATTGCCGAGGGGAATGGCGAGGACCCGTTCTTGGGCTCGCGTATCGCAGAGGCTCTGGTTCGTGGCTATCAAGGCGACTTTGGACCTGAGAACATGATGGCTTGCGTAAAGCACTATGCACTATACGGTGGCGCCGAGGCTGGTCGCGATTATAACACTGTGGATATGAGTCATATCCGAATGTACAACCAGTTCTTCCCACCATACGAGGCTGCTGCTAAGGCCGGAGCAGGATCGGTGATGACATCGTTTAACATCGTAGATTATATCCCCGCGACCGCCAACCGATGGCTTATCGATGATGTGCTGCGTAAGCAATGGGGATGGGATGGTTTTGTGGTTACCGACTATGGTGCTATAGCAGAGATTATCAAGCACGGACTTGGCGACCTTAGCCAGGCATCAGTATTGGCTCTGAAGGCAGGAACCGATATGGACATGTGCTCAGAAGGCTTTATCAATACACTGGAGCAATCGCTAAAAGAAGGCAAGGTGACAATGGCTGAGATTGATCAGGCATGCCGCCGAGTGCTTGAGGCGAAATACAAGCTTGGGCTGTTTGACAATCCCTATCGTTTCCTCGACAAGAAGCGTCGTGCTAAGGACATCTATACTCCAGAACACAGAAAGGCAGCACGCGAACTTGCTGCTGAGAGTTTTGTGCTGCTGAAAAACGAGAATAATCTGCTTCCGCTGAAGAAACAGGGTAAGATAGCCCTCATTGGTCCGATGGCCGACAACCGCATCAACATGGTTGGCACATGGGCTCCCACAGCTGCTAATCAGAAATACGCCACGCTGAAGGAGGCTATGGAGAAGGCACTGGCTGGACGTGCCACACTTAGTTGTGCTCAGGGATGCAATTTTACCAGCGATTCTACTCTGCAGAAGGATGCTGGCTTTTATCGTGCCACACCTTTCAAGGATAGTGAAAAGCTTAAGCGTGAAGCTATAGAAACAGCTAAGGATGCCGACGTGATAATATGTGCCATGGGCGAATCGGCCGAGATGAGTGGCGAGAGCAGCAGTCGTGCCACACTGGAGATATTTGATGTACAAAAGGAATTGCTGGAGTCGCTACTTGAACTGGGCAAGCCTATCGTTCTGCTTAACTTTGCCGGACGCCCCACTGTCATGACATGGGAGCAGAACCATTTGCCTGCCATCCTGCAGGTTTGGTTTGGAGGCAGCGAGGCTGGCGATGCCATCTGCGACGTGATATTCGGCGACAAGGTGCCTAGTGGCAAACTCACTACATCGATGCCGCAAACCACTGGTCAGGAGCCGTTATACTACAACTATCTGCCCACAGGTCGTCCGGTAGGCGAAGATCGTAAAGACTTTGCTAAGTTCGGCAGCAATTACTTTGATGTTCGTAATGATCCGCTCTATCCGTTCGGTTTCGGACTTAGCTACACCACATTTGAATACAGTGATGTTAAACTTGACGGTCGTACGGCATCGGTTACAGTAAAGAATACGGGCTACTATGATGCCGATGAGATAGTACAGCTGTACATACACGATGTGGTAGCCAGCATAACCCGCCCGGTAAAGGAGTTGAAGGGCTTTGAGCGTATCCACCTTAAGAAGGGCGAAAGCAGAGTGGTAAGGTTTGAGATTACAGACGATATGCTGAAGTTCTACGACCACGATCTCAACTATGTGCTGGAGCCTGGCGAATTCGAAGTTATGATAGGCCCTGACAGCAGCCTGAAGAACCTTAAAAAGGCAATACTCAGACATAATTAAAGAACTGATGGAGGAAATACATAACAGTGCGCAGCTGATTGAACTGATTGACAGAATTGGTTTTCTGCCACTGCTGGATAGTGGTATACACGGTTTCTCGGCCGAGGATATCGTGGCAGCCGACTGTCGGTATGTGGTGTTCCCTGAAGGAGGATGGGACTGGCCGCTGTGGAAGTGGAAAGGCAGTATCATAACCGAGGGGCAACATGTATATGGTAAGTTCTTTGCAGGCAAGGCAGGATTTATCAGTCGTGAGTGGTGGCCTGACTTCTGCAACTATCGCCGCAACAAGCATCCTGAGCCCGAAGAGGGGAGCATAGAGGATGCTATATTGTTAACGCTTGCAGAACAGGGGAGTCTTATCACGCGCGAACTGCGAGCATTATGCGGGTTTACTGGACCGAAGATGCGTAGTAAATTTGACGGGTACGTTACCCGACTGCAGATGGCAACGCGTATAGTGACAGAAGACTTTGTGTATCCTGTAGACCGCCACAACAATGAATACGGCTGGGGGTGGTCATTGTTAACCACCCCCGAGCAACTCTACGGTAGAGATGCAAACCTGTGTAATCGCACTCCCGAAGAATCATTCGCCCGTATCTGTGCTCACATGCATACAATATGCCCCTATGCCTCAGACACCCAGATACAGAAAATGCTAAGATAAGATTTTGCAGGAAATCAATGTTATTTTTACCAGTATTCTTTGGCCTCGAGAGTTATACATTTTTGTTTTCCACTTGCGCTTATGATATTTAATTCCTGACGTGGGAATTTGCTCAAGTCATCTTCCTCATCCCAAGTATAGTTTTTAACGTCGCGCCCATTAACAGAGATAATTGTATCCCCAATCTCCAATCCTGCTTCAGAAGCCGCGCTATTACGATACAAGCCTCTAACTATCCATCCCTGACATATATCCGTACGATTTTGCCATGAATAACCATACTTTTTATCCAATGGTTTGTCAGCTTTATGTCTACGCAGATACAGCTTCTGTTTTTTTGCATCTATTATAATGTTGAACTTATCCCAAATACCATTACCTATAATCCCCAAATATGAACGGTCACCTAAAGCGCCAATGCCTTCGGGTGTATATTCAATTTCCGTATATCTAATTGTATCAGAGCCAATCAATATATAATCGCTCATCATCTCTACAATTGTTTCTAAAGACTTATCACCAATACCCAAATTTGCCATGTCTAAATATAAACGTTTACCATCAATCTTATCTATTCCAAAGTCCTTCATCGCTTTTGATGTAAAGCTAAACGTTGAACCACTTCCAGTATCCATAAGAAACCAACCATGTATTCTCTTGCCGCCCACCTGTACTTCTGCTTCAAGTTTAATACGGTCGTTCTCATATTTGATAGGCAATTCCATATAGCCTTCAGTATTAGCTTTTCCACTGATGTATTGTTTCAAATAATGCTTTTCGAAATTTATCTCGAATGGACATCTGGAGATATCCTTTATTCCCCATATTCCATCCACATGACGGTCAACAATATCGCGCAACTTGAAGATTGGAACCATCTGGTATTGCTGTTCCATATTTCCCATCTTTATTTTAGTGCCATCTACTATTATTTTTACCATTGTAGCTCCTGCTGCACCACCAGCCTTAGCTTTACCAATTTTTTGCGGATGCCAATTTGATTGCTTTAAAGCCACACTATCTACGCCAAATATATTAGCCGCACCTGTATCGAATAAGGTATTAAGCTTTACACTGTCATTAATGGTAGTAGGTAAATAGATATGTCCGTGATATACAAAAGGCATTGTATTGTCTTCGGCATTACTCTGTGCTATGCCACTCACACATAAGCATGATAGCAAGATTGTAGATAACAGTTTCATAATTTAGCAAATTAAATAATTATTGTTTTGTTGCTGCAAAGATAGCAATTCATAGCAAAACAAGCAAGAAATTCATTACATTATTTTACACAATGACTATATTTGTCTTATTCCACTAATACCCCACCACCGCCCGGCAGTCCTATTTACCTCTCACGCTCCTTGATTCTTGAGCGCATGCTGCGGACGGAGGAGCGTTTTACATTGAGGGCGGCAGCGATGGCCTCGTCGTCGTAACGGAGGTCATCCTGCATGATAAGAAACACGTATTGCGCCGTGGAGAGGTTCTTGTACTTCCGCTCCCACTCCTGCCAGCGTTTGGGACGCAGTTGGGCGAAGTAATCGACCAGACACTGCAGTTCCTTGGCCGTGGCCTCGGTGATACACTGGCGTTGCTGCAACTGGCTGTACATCTGCGTACCAATCAGCAGTGTACCCGAAATGCGCTCCATACGGCTCTCCAGTTCTTCTTTCAACCGTGCCATCTCCTGTCCGTTCTCCTCACCGCTTTTTTCCTGCTGCTCAATCTTTGTGCGCAGTTCGTTAATACGTCTGGCATCCTCGTCCAGCCGGAAACTCAGCTTGCGTACCTTTTTGCGATGCCACCACATGCCGATTCCGATAGCGAGTACCACAACGACGATCAAGGCGATTATCAGCCACTGCATCCATGTTGTCCGACGGTAGAACTCTTTAGTCTGCTGCACCTCGTCAAACTTCTGCTGCCAGTCAACCATCAGCATGGCCTGATTAGTGTATTTCAAATCGTCGTACTCATGTATCAGCATCTTTGTGTCTGAAGCCTTCTCTTGATCGCCTGTCAATTCATATAGTTCAGACAGAAGTTTCAGACATTTCCCGCGAGTCCTCTGGTCGCCATCTTCCGAACCCAGCTTTGCCAATTGGATAGCCTTCTCATATTCTCCTTGGGCTTTTCGTATATAAGCCGGTACCAAATACCATGTAGTGTGAGTACTGTCTATTTGATTCCATTTATTCAAGTATTCCACAGCCTTTATGGTTTCACCTTTCTCCGCATATATCTCCGACATCATACTATAGATATCTGACAACATAGACATGTTTGCATATTTCTCCAGCTCAATACCTTTCTTAATATAGATGTCTGCACTATCCAACTGATCCATGTCTGCATGAGCAGTAGCACACATGAGCAGGCTTTTTAGCATCATTACACTGTCTTTGAGTTCGATACTACTATCCAGCAACTTTTGTGAATACTTTAAGATAGATGGATGATTCCTGAAATAGTAGTTGGCATGAGCCAATCGTTGGTAGACATGGTTTTTCAGTTCTTCGTCGTCATTTCTTTCCGAGATATGCTCTGCTACCTTGAAATCCCTGACGGCATCAATAATATTGCCAAACTTGTACATTCTGATAACTCCACGGTATAAATAGGCGCGACTACGGAGCCAGTCGCCACCATGCTGGTCGTAATAGGTTATGCTGGCGGAAATGAGTGAGTCATTTTCCAGTTTTCGATTAGTCTTATAGGTTATTATCGTTTTCAGTAGCCCATATTCAGCCTTGCCGCTCTCGGTTAGAGAAATTGTATTTACCTTAGCCAAGATAGTTCTTGCCTCCTGCGGTCTATTGATCTTTTCCCAGACCTGCCTAAATTGGGGGGCCTGTGGTTCGGTGCATCCCACCACGAGGGCTATGACTGCCAGTATGATGAATAGTTTCTTCATATCGATGATTAATTTGGTGCAAAATTACGGCCTTTTCATTACATATGCAAGTCTTTTTCCACGTTTTCTTCTTCTCTACCCGTCCCTCTCAGCCACTTTTTTCTTTGGCTGTTTTCGCATATCTGTCTTATTGTCAGACTTTTAGCCTCAAAATTGTTGCAACACCCCCGATGATGATTTCCTGCAGAAATACTTGTGAGGTTCATCTATTCATCTTAACTTTGCCGACGTATTCATCAAACAAAACGAACAATGAAAGCTAAAAATTTAATCGTATTATTAATTGGTATGGCATCATTTCTCTCTTGTTCAGACAGAAGTGGTGCAGAGTTCGAAGTGTCTCTCGAAGGACAACTTGTAAAGACTGACGTGAATAAAGGCAAATGGCCCAAGTGGATGTTTGGCGACGACATTTACGCGTTGGATCACGACTGGAGCCTATGGCGTGGAAAACTGACTAAATCGGAATGGAAGAAAGCTGAGAAACTATTTGTGCATGGACATGGGCAGAATGAGTTTGGAGATATGGTTATATCGCAAGACGATAATGGGGCATTATATATTCTGGATCATCCTTTTGAAGAAAATATGGCCAGTCTATCGATGAACTCACTGACAATAATTAAGTATACAGACAATATTGCCGCAATAAAAGCCCCGAAGAACTGGGAGAAGTATGACCTTTCGAAAATGCCTTTTTGGCTGTGCGGTGATAAAATCGTAGTGTTGTCAGACTCCACCATTCTCACAGTAGGAACGCCTAAAAATGATCAGCACCATATTTTATCAGTCCTCAACTTCAAGAACCAGACAGTCACTCCGCTTGACTATTGGCCAAACGACAGTACACCGAAGGCCCTGGATGATGAGAAATTGATGGTATATACAAACGGAAGTGGTATCAAAGGGAATGGCAAAGACAGAATCCTGTATTGGGATGACTCTGGAAAACTTGCTTTTATATTTACCATTGATGGCCCCAAAACAAATATCCTAAGCCATATTTATTCTGATCGTCTCCCGATTCCAGGAATAGCAAAGACACCATCACTCGAACGGATATATTGCTGTGCCGATAATGAGAGGATCTATTTGCTTTATAAGAATTTAACCAGTAAGGGCGAGAAAATGGAACAATATGATATGAAAGATCCATTCCCTATGGGTAATATCGTCGAGGTGTATGACTGGGATGGTGTCAAGCAAAAGATCATTCATCTCGACAAATATGGAGATGAGATTATGTTATCCAAAGATGGCAAGACTCTTTACCTTTATTCTGGATATCTGCAGGATGGCTCTAATCCATATATTTACTCATACGATGTAGGTTCTCTCAAATAAATAAAGTTATGAACAAAAAATATATAAAGATTGCGATTTGCTTATTCGTTAGTGTATTGCTCATTTATAGCTGTGGGCAAATGTCCAAAAACACAAAGGATTCCCTAAAAGAATCAAAGCTGGAAACAGTTGATTCTTTGCATGTTCTGGAGGTAGGTGATAAATACGTCGATGCAGAACTTTTTGATATGCAAGGTAACAAGCATCATTTATCAGAAGCCTTTTCTGATGACAACTATGTACTTCTTGACTTCTGGAATCTTGGTTGTGGCGCATGCCGACAGTCAGAATCAGAGTTGATGGAAGTCTATGAGCAAATGAAAGGAAAATTAGAAATCGTTGGTATTAACTTAGATTCGATATCAAGATGGCAGAATCATGAGTGGAGCAAGCACATCGTCTGGAAAAACTGGAATGATGGAAAGATGTGGAAAGGAGGCATTAAGAGCCGTTATTACGACTGGAATGCCGTACCTTTCTACGTTCTATTGTCACCCGATGGCCATATTCTTTGGGAGATGGCTGGATATGGTGCAGGGTGTTTCTTAGGAATAGCAGAGGCTCTGAATGGCCCTAAGCAGGACAACTATTCCAGTCCACAGTTAGCTGTTCGTCGCGTAGATGCCAATGCAGATGGCACCAAAGTCAGTTTCCGCATTTATACACAGAAAGATCTCTGGTTCAGCATCGCCAAAGAATCCTATCTTGAGGCCAACGGCAAGAAATACGAACTAACAGCCGCCGATGGAATCAAACTCGACGAGAACAATACTCCCCAACATAAAGCATACTCTGTCAGGGTAAAATATGGACTCGACATCAATTACTGCGACTTCACGCTGACTTTCGAGGCGTTCGAGACAACTCCTGAGACCTTCGACTTCAAGGCTGGCGACGGCGAGGACGTATTTGTAATCCGCAACATCTCGCTCAAATAAACGAATATGAGTAAGAAAACCATCATTACCACCCTACTCGGCCTCATTTCTTTAGTGGAGTAGGCTTATTTCGTAAAAAAGTAGTAACTTTGCACCTGCAAATATTTAGTCCGATGGAACAAAAGTTCAGCAATAACAGTTTGGACCTCGAGACGCTGCGGGAGTTCTGCAGGCGTGAGGGCGAGTTAGTCACCTACCACAAGGGCGACCAGTTGGAGCGCGAGGGCGACCCAGCACGCTGGTTTGCCTATGTGGAGAGCGGTTGCTTCAAGTATGTAAACCATGGCATCAGCGACTATAAGGCACACATCACCTGGTTCTCGTTCGAGGGCGAGTTCGTGGTTGACTACCCTACCTTTCTTTATGACCGTCCATCGCAAACTACCATTGTGGCAATGATGACAAGCCGTGTTATCAGGGTTACAGGCCAACAATTGGAGCAGTTCTTCGACCAAAGCAAGGAAACGATGAAACTGCGCGCCATCATTGCCGAGCACATCCTCTTACAATTCCGTTCGCGCTATCTTGACCTCCATTGCGCCACGGCCCGTGAACGCTACGACCTGCTGATGCAGCGATGTCCGGGCATTGTGGACCACCTCGCCTTGCACGACATCGCCTCGTTCCTCAATGTTCATCCTAACACCATCAGCAAGATACGCCGCGATATCACGTTCGAAACAAAATAACAACTGATAATAGCTAAAACTCTCAACCTAAGTTGAGACATTAACCCTCAGCACTCGATTTTCGGGCTTGCCGAGGGTTTATTTGTACGACTTTTAATAATTTTGCCATGCTACCTGAATTATAGAAATGTTAATATAAAATTTGACCAGCTCCATTTTCAGTCGTATTAATTATAGAATAGCAAAAGAATGACTTCTACAGAACGCGACATCATCATCCGCTGTCAGCATGGTGATAAGCAGGCCTTCAGATGGATAGTGCAGACGCATCAGCAGATGGTATTCTCGCTGGCGCTGAAGATGTTGTGTGATGAAGAAGAGGCGAAGGACATGGTGCAAGAAACATTCATCAAGGTGTGGCAAAGCATCAGAGACTACGACCCACAGCGAACTTTTACAACTTGGCTCTACACAATTGCCTCGCGACTTTGTTTAGACAGGCTGAAACGGAAAAATCGAATAGTACCTATGCCTGAAGACGAACAGATACTAAGAAACTATGCGATAGACAACGACATTCAGCGGACATTGGAAAACAGCGAATGGATTTCTATTGTAAGACTAATGGCCGAAGAGCTAAGCAGCAAGCAAAAGCTGGTATTCACGCTCTGTCAATTGGAAGGTCTTTCATCAGAGGAAGTGCAAGAGATCACAGGACTGGATGCCCGCCAAGTAAAGAGCAATCTATATGTGGCTCGTCAAACAATACGCAGACGGTTGATAAATTTAGGTTATGAATAAGATAGACGACATATTTGAAGGACTGAAAGGCCAGAAACCCGCGATAAGCGATCCCGACGAATTGACTAATCGCATTATGGATAGTCTGCCAGACATCAGTGAAACCACAGAGATAGGAAAGTCCCGAGTGGTAAAGATACGCTGGTGGGCAACTGTAGCAGCAAGTCTTCTTATTATAATAGGTATAGGAACTATCTGGATGTTTGATAATGAACAGACAGAATCGCAACTTATTGCTACTTCAGATGCTACTGTTGCGGAATTAAAAACCGCAATTCAAGAAGTTGGTAGTCAACAGAATAGTGTGGTGGTTAATAATCCTCGTCCCACTCAGGCAGCAATTACCGCAATTCGCACTCAGAAACTTGCCCAAGATACACTTCAACAAGCATCTGAGATTCATGTTAACAAACCGCAACCTGTACAAATCCTACACTATGCATCCAACATTATTCAGGAGGATACGGTTGCTTATAAGGATCCTGCCCGAATGGATGAGTTTATAGCGAAGTTGGCTGAGTTCAATAAGGTGTCCCCCCTCCCCATTAACTGCTCTTCTGATTTAGGCGATAGCATTGGAGTCAGCACAGCCTACGTCTTCGAAGACAGACCGCGATTCGACCTTTTCGCACGATTGTTACAGGCTGCCTGTTGGTACGACACTAAGACCCCCGGCTACCTACTCAACTTTTCCCGTCGGCAGTTCTTCTTTTCTCTGAAAGATATACGCAAGGGCGAGAAGTATATCTGGATAACGGAGCGACTTATGGACGGGCGTATTCTGCTCTTCAGTACCCGTTCTCTTATAGAGGTCCCAATCTCTTTAACATGTTATCAAAAATTCCTCGAACAACTGACGAATACTGACAATATTATATCACAATTTTAAAAACGAAGCCGTATGAAAAGATTCTTGATGATGAGTCTTCTGACCCTGACAGTGTTTGCCTTGCAGGCACAAACGAAGGAGTATGCAAAGAGTATAGGCATGTTCGTATCTCGTCCTGAAGTTAAATCGGACAAAGACACAAAAATGACCTCCGCTATATGGCATAAATCAAACATGGCGTGGATCAAGGACCATTGCGAAGCCAAGAATGTTGCTATAGAGAAAGACTACTTAAAACTCTTCCCAGAGATAGTTAACGTTCTACAGAACGACCAATCTTACATCCCGATGAGTTGGCGACTGACAGAGGAGAAGGACGAGACAGTTCTTCACTGTTATCTCCGCATGCCAGCCGACGAAGTGAGCAACTTGTTTCTAGCATCTGAGGAAACATGCCTTGTAGATCAGGAAACAGGTGCGCAATACCGTATTCGTCGCACAGAGCCTGACACCTACTGTAAGCACTTCACTGTAAAGGCAAATAAGGGCGATGTGCTCGATCTGAAGATTTTCTTCGCACCACTGTCAGAAACAACCAAAGATATCAGAATCTATGGCGTATCCAACTGGGGAATGATGGGCATGCCAGTTACCATCCGCCAACAGGTGTTCGGCACATGGCAGCCCCTGAATTACGATACCATTCCACAGTTTCACAAATCTCGGCTACTCAAAGAGCATATGTATGAGAACAAACCCTACGACCGTCAGGACTGGAACACCTGGAAGGTGATGACAGATGCACACTTGATTAAGCCGCTACAGGATGAGACGATGGCACTATGGCGCACCCCCGAGGCTACCTATCTTGCTATTGGCTGCGAACAGAACTGGACACGTGAGTACTGGGAGTTCGGGAAAGACATCAAACTCCTTGATGAGACAGGCCATCAGTACAAACTCCGTGAGATTCAAGGGCTTCCTATTGACCAATTGTTCTTTATGGAAGGAATGGCTGGCGACTATGTAGCCTATGTGTTGGTGTTCGATCCGATACCACTCAGTGTATCTACAATTACCTATATAGAGCCGGCAGGCGAACCCTTCAGAGCTTGGGGAGCCAATTGGTCAGGCAAGGTTCTAACCCTAGACATTCAACAACTACGCGATAATCAGCGACTGTTTAAGTATCATCCCCGTGTTATTGTAAAATAAATATTTAAACCAAATATAATAACTAATTATGAACAAGAAATCTATCTTTACCGCACTGCTCGCCCTCATCGCATTGACGGGCTGGGCACAGTCAACAAAGACTGCAACTATCAAAGGTTATTCACCCGCACTGAAAGACGGCACACTGGTTATTGCTGGTGCAGGCAATTTATTGGATATTGTAGACACCGTCAAAGCTGGTCATTTCACCCTGACTATTCCCGTAGAAGAACTCACTGTAGGTGGCCTCTTTTGCGCAGGCGAAGGTTGCCCCAATTTCTCATTCTCCCTCATGATGCAACCTGATGTGACGGTGAAAGTAACTGGCACAGACTGCCTATATCCATTTTGGAAAGTAGAAAGTCCGATTCCCGAACAACAGACACTGAATCGTATGACAGAGTATTGCCATGACATCATATTGGAGCGTATCAAGATCGAACAGGAAAAAGATTGGAATAAGTTAGACTCTATCGAAATGGTATATTTGAAGAAGGAGATGGACATTCTCTCCTTACTTCCTGTGGATGCAGCCTCGCTTAGTAAACTGAGTAACATAGCCAGGATGCTGAAGAACATAAAGGACTTTCCATACATGGAGCAGATTAAGAATCTAGAAAAATCTTTTGCTGCCCGTGCACCCAAAGGATTCGAAGATCAATTGGCAGAGATACACAATTACGTCTATCCATCACCACTATTGCATGTAGGCGATAAATATGTTGATGCCGAACTCTTCGATATGCAGGGCAACACTCACCACCTGTCAGAAGCCTTCTCTGGTGACCGCTATGTATTGCTTGACTTCTGGGGTATTGGCTGTGGGCCTTGCATGATGTCAGAACCTGAAATGCGAGAGGTCTACGAGCGATTAAATGGAAAGTTGGAGATTATAGGCATCAATCAGAATACACGTTCTCAGTGGCAGAAGCACGAGTTTAGCAAACGCATCGTTTGGAAAAACTGGAGCGATGGAAAGATGGGCAGCAGCGTCAACGGCAGATACTGCGATATGGGGGCCATACCTTATTATGTATTGATTTCGCCCGAAGGTCGCATCTTATGGAAAGCTGTTGGCTATGGCCCTGGCTGGTTCCTTGGAATGGCTGAGACTTTCAATAGTCCCAAACAAGACAATAGTTCAAACCTGGGATTTGTTGTTCGTCATGTCGATGTCAATGCAGATGGAACAAAGGTCAGCTTCCGAAATTATACAAAGAAAGGCTATTGGTTCCGCATTGCCAAGGATTCCTATCTCACGGCCAACGGAAAGAAGTATAAACTGACAGCAGCCGATGGCATCAAACTCGATGTTGACAACTATCCTGAAGTTAATGCCTTTACAGCTAAGGAGGCTTATATAGGTGAAATAAACTACAGCGACTTCACTCTCACCTTCGAGCCCTTCGAGACCATTCCAGAAACCTTCGACTTCATAGAGGGTGACGTACAAGGCGCATTTGTAATCCGCAATATTTCGCTGAAGTAAACTAAGATGTATAAGAAGACTATCATCATCACACTGCTCACCCTCGTTGCATTAACGGGACAAGGACAAATCAAATGTCATGTCGAAGGAAAATTAGAGACCGACGCGTGGGGAGACGAAATTATTATCTGCGAGGCAGGGACTGACCTGCGCGTGGTGGACGAGCCGCGCTTTCATGTGAAAGCCAAGGACGGGCACTTTAGCTATGACATCGAGACCGACTTTCCAAGGCTCTATGATGTGTTCTTCCTGAAACAATACGAAACGGGCAGATGGTTCGTGGGCAAGTTCCTTGCCGAGAATTGCAATGTGAACGTCACGATGTTTGCTGACAAGAAGCCACGCTTCACGACCAATGGTGACGAAAGCCGTAAACACGCCGCGAAGGACAGCATTGAGGATGTGCGTTTCTGGAACCCTGTTCACGAAATCGATGACCAGTTGGAAAACCCTGACCGCAGGGCAGAGTTCTTTAAGGCGGACTTCATTTCGGCCATTAATGAGGCGAAGACGTGGAATGTGGACAGTCTGCCACAGGCATACGTCGATTCCGTCCGTCAAATCATAAACCACTATATGCAGAACAGGAACGAAATGTACACGACGAAGGGCTGGCAACTGAAGCAACAGCGCGACAGCATTACCAACGGACTTCGCCCGTTCCGCGTTGCATACGCCAAAGAGCACCCCATGCTCTGGACGCTTTACGATGTACTTGATGCCATCCAAGACCTCAAAGATGCAGACAATTATGTGAATTTCGACAAGTCGCAGTTTGAGCCATACTTGACGCTCTATCACGACAAACTCATCAATTACTACCCCGGCCACCCCATTCACGAACAGATTGCCACAGCTGAGACGGCCTACCGCCTACAGCCGGGCAAACCCTACATCGACTACACAGTGCGCAACACCGACGGCCAGCTCGTTCCTATTTCCACCCTCACGAAAAGCAAGGTAGCACTCATCAACCTCTGGGCGTCGTGGTGCGGCCCCTGCCGTCGCCACAGCATCGCCATGATTCCCGTCTATGAGCGCTACAAGGACAAGGGCTTCACCGTCATTGCCATCGCCCGTGAGCGCAATCGAGAGGATATGGAAAACGCAGCACGAATGGACGGCTACCCATGGGCGAGCTTGCTGGAATTGAATGACGAAAACAATGTTTGGGAAAAGAATGGAGCAGGCAACGCTGGCGGTGCCATGTTCCTCATCGACCGTGATGGAACCATCCTCTCCTCCTCCACCGATGTAGAGGAATTGGAGCCACTTATTAGGAAAGCACTAAATATCGAATGAGACATGAACAAAAAATCCATCATCACCGCACTGCTCGCCCTCGTAGCAATGACAGGCTGGGCACAGTCAACAAAGACAGCAACTGTCACTGGTTATTCACCCGCACTGAAAGACGGCACATTGGTGTTTGCCAGTACTGGTCCATGCGCAAGTGTCGTAGATACCGTGCAGGCTGGACATTTCGCCTACACCCTGCCCGTTGAAGAATTTACCGAGAGCAGTCTTTCTTTCTATGGCGAAGGCTGCCCAAGAATGTATTTGAACATATTCCTGAAACCTGACATAACTGTGAAAGTAACGGGTACCGACCTTTTCGTTCCCTTATGGGAAGTGGAGAGCCCACTCCCTGAACAGCGGACACAAGGCCGTATAACAGAGCATTGTCGCGACATCATAGCAGAAAAAGTGCAGATGGACTTGACTAATGCGCCCCGAGAAAAACAAGACTCCGTTTCAATGATATGGATGAAGCAACAAATGGATATACTGCTATCACTGCCTGTGGATGCAGCCACAGTACGTACATTATTTGGCATATCCGAAACGGCGATGATAAAAAAAGACTTCCCATACATGGAACAGTTGAAAGAACTAGAAAAAACTATCGCTGCCCGTGCCCCAAAAGGATTTGAAGAGAAATTAGCAGAGATTCATTCCTATGTTTATGCGAAGGATGAGCAACAGATAGCCGAGGAATTGACCAGCAATGAGAGTGTGATCTTCAAGAAATATGACGACGTGGCTCCAGAGGACATACTCCAGACCATCCTCGACAAGTATAAGGGCAAGGCTGTGCTCATCGATATTTGGGCTACATGGTGTGGTCCCTGTCGTGCAGGCCACAAGGCTATGGCACCAATGAAGGAACAGATGAAGGGTAAGAACGTCCAGTTTGTCTATATCACCCCACCCTCGTCGCCTCCAACCACATGGCAGGAAATGATTAAGGATATCTATGGCGACCACTACTACCTGACGGAGGAACAATACCACTATATCCTCGACAAATACGAGGCTCCCGGTATTCCCACATACGCCATCTATAACACCAAAGGCGAGCAGACCTACAAGAGCATCGGTTTCCCTGGCTCAGACACCATCAAGAATGAAATAGAGAAAGCCCAGAAATAAATAATGAAGAAGACTATCATCATCACACTGCTTGCCCTTACCCCAATGACGGGCTGGGCACAGACAAACAAGTACACCATTCATGGCAACTTCTCAAAAGTTGCAGAGGCAATGTCAAAACAAGGCCTCAGTTTTGATTCTGTTACCCTTGTGAATCCCGCAACTCCCGAAGTGGTAGCAAAACAGTCCATACAGAATGGCGTGTTCATTATCCAAGGAATGGTTGATAAGCCATATTATGCCATGCTTAATATTGGCATATCCTCTGAGGTCAATGGAGAAATAAAACGGAAGAATTCAAGAATGCCCATCATCATCGAGCCAGGCGACATACAGTTCGAAGGTAACAACAGAGTCCCTATTATCAAGGGAACACCCCTTAACGATGTGTTGTCAGATGTCACTTCAAAGCGCAATGCGCCTGATTTCATCGAAACCGTCAAAGGCCTTATCATTCAGCACAAGGACGATGCAGTAGCAATCCCCTTGCTACTCATGTTGGACGACAGTATGTTGGAGTCTGACACTTTACTGACACTAATCAGACAGTTAAGTGAGGACACACAACGTCATCCTCATGTCGCCAAAGTGAAGGGAAAGGCAGAAACTCTTCTAACTCGACCAAAAGAGGGAGACATGTTCAAAGACTTTGCCGTGGAGTATGACGGCAAAACCACCCGCCTTAGCGATTATGTGGGAAGAGGCAAATACGTGCTTGTAGATTTCTGGGCCTCATGGTGCGGGCCATGCAGGCAAGAGATCCCTAACCTCATAGCCTTATATGAGAAATATAAGGATAAGGAGTTTCTGGTGCTTGGCGTTACAGCACAGGATAATCCCGAAGCCTCATTGAAAGCCATCGATGAAATGCAGATACCTTATCCGCAAATACTCAACACGCAGAAGATTGCAACCAACCTTTATGGTATCGATATCATCCCTGAGACTATCCTCTTCGCCCCCGACGGCACCATCCTCGCTCGTGGATTGCATGGTGAAGAAATAGAACAGCAGTTGCAGAAGACATTTAACAACAAATAAACAAGTGAACAAGAAAGGAGCATTGATTTAGATTGATAACTGGACCCGGTAAGAGTGTAGCGCGTCACGATGATGCGCTGCATTTTGCATAAATTGGCAATTTTTCCATTTTAGGGGTTTAGTAAATCGGTTTTCGTGTGTATTATAAGTGTATGACAGATCAAAGAAAACTCGAACAGCTGTTTCAACAGCATTACCGTCAGATGTATCGGCAGGCCACCATACTTCTTCACGACGATGCAGAGAGCAAGGATGTTGTGCACGACATCTTTGCCCGTCTACTCAATGATCCAAAAGATCTTCGGGAAGAGACAGCCGAGCACTATCTGCTTACATGCGTACAAAACCGATGCTTGAACGTGATACGTAGCCGAAAGATTCAAGAACGCGTGGAACACCTCTACCTTCTTGACCTCGACACTACTATCCTACCAACGGAACGACTCGACGAAGAGCTGAAAGCCTTGCAAAAAGGTATAGCCCAACTCAATCCGCCCGTATATCAAGACATCATCACGCAGCACTATCGCGATGGAGTAACCTTTAAGGAGATTGCCCAGCGCCAAGGTGTCAGCGAGACCACTGTCTATAAGCATCTGCATCGTGCGCTTAATCAATTACGTACACATCTTAAAAACCTAATGAGCGTATGAACAAGACCGATCTATTTTTCCAAATGATGGAAAATCCTGAGCTCTACACGGCCGAAGCGTGGCAGGAAATACTTTCCGACAAAGAGTGCCGCGAGCTCTATACGATGATGTCGAAGACACAGAGTGCCATCAATGCCACTCATGCCGAGAATGATATCACCGATGAGATGATTGATGAAGAATGGCAGCGCCTTACTCCTGCACATCACACATCTAAAAGTTCTAGTCACTATTTTCAACTAAGGAAAATCGCCGCCATCTTTATTGGCATCCTCATGATTTCTGGCATAGCCCTGGCAGCTATACATATCTCGCGCTATGTTTATAGTAATCGTGATGCTGCAGAATTGCAATACCCAACCCAGGAGACACGTATTTCTAATTCAAATCAGCAAACGGTACAGACCGACTCTATATCAACAGAGCCTAAGCTCTACGACAACGTGCCATTAGGCGAGATATTCCAGGATATATCTAATCACTACAACGTCAAAGTGGTTTATCAGAACGAAGACGCACCACGCCTGCGTCTGTTCTACCGATGGAAGCCTGAGTACACTTTAGAGAAAGTTGTAGAGATGATGAACAACTTCGAGTGGATACAGATTCAAGCCGAGAATGATACCCTATTCATAAAAACCACAGCCATCCCGGCCAAGGATTGCTAAAACACCTTTACTATTATGAAAAGACTATCATTCATACTGTTGTTGTGCGCCTTTGTATCAGTTGCAAGCGCACAGAAGGTTACCTGCAACTTTCAAGATATCACCCTTTCAGATGCTTTGAAATACATTCAGGCTCAGACTACAGATTACGACATAACCTTTATTTGCGATGAGCTGGAGGACTTCCGGGTAACCACCCTTATACAAAACAAGTCTATTCCTGATGCCATTGTGCAGATTGTAGGTTTCTATCCTGTTCGAGTTGTCAAGAGTGGAGCCCGCGAGATTTACCTGGAGTGCACCCATAAGACCGATCGTCATCTCAAAGGAACCATCATCGATGAGAAAGGTCTGCCTGTTGCTTACGCTAACATTGCAATCCTCAACCCTTCAGACTCAACCTTACTCTGCGGTGGTGTCAGTAATGAGAGTGGATACTTCGCCATTCCTTTAGAACAAGAGAGAGTCCTAGCCCGCATCTCCTATGTTGGATATAAGACCATCTACAAACTCTGTTACAATGAGAACATCGGAAGGATTCGATTGCATCCAGACAACTATACAATAAATGGAGTAGTTATACAAGGTGAACGTCCAAAGGCTGTGCTACAAGGCAATTCACTAGTGATGAATGTGGAAGGAACGGTAATGGAACGAATGGGTACGGCAGAGGATGTACTCACACGTGTCCCGATGATTGCAAAACGGGGCGAGGGCTTTGAAATCTTAGGCAAAGGAACTCCACTTATCTATCTGAACAACCGCAAACTTACCGACCTGAACGAGCTGAGAAACATACAGTCGGACTTTATCCGCAATGTGGAGGTCATCCAGAATCCAGGTGCCAGGTATGATGCTTCGGTTAATGCTGTAATCATTATCCGCACCAAACGGGTAGCAGGTGAAGGCCTGGGTGTGGAATTGTCATCGTGGTCTCGCTGTGGGCGTGGTTATGCCAATAATGAGAGAATAAATCTGACTTATCGTACGGGTGGATTGGAGTTGTTCGCCAACCTCTTTGGGGCCTATAACAGAAGAAAAAGCAGTGGCGAGTTCGAGCAGACCATCTTTGCCGACACACTTTGGGTTATTAACAATAAGCAGAAGAATAATGT
The DNA here is from genome assembly GCA_902800365.1 of uncultured Prevotella sp. Classification (GTDB taxonomy): domain Bacteria; phylum Bacteroidota; class Bacteroidia; order Bacteroidales; family Bacteroidaceae; genus Prevotella. The sequence continues at coordinate 91,705 of CADCEF010000003.1, forward strand.
TCGCAATCCTTTCTTGGAAGGACGATTCGGCTTCAACTACCAAATCAATGACAACCACTCTTTCGGTGGATTTTACCAAAATACATACGATTACGTGAAGACTCGCAGTGAATATGAAGATGATTTGTTGGCAGATGGGACCCCGTATGACCACCTGCAAAACAGTAGCGTCAAACGGAACAAGAACTCGCCAAACCATCAGGTCAATTTTTACTACACAGGAAAAGTGGGTCAACTCAGCATCGTCTTTAATGCCGACTATACTTCTCGTAAACAGCATAGTACCAATCAGCAGCAGGAACTCAGTAATGAGTACGAAGACCGTGATGTGAATACAGAGAGTCTGACACGTAGTAAGATGTTTGCTGAGAAACTATTCGTTACCCACCCATTATGGAAAGGTCAGATAGAGATTGGTGAGGAATATACCAATACGCGTTGGCGCAGCAGTTTCGATAATCAGGAGGGATATATTGCCAATAGTGATAATGAGCAACACGAGAGCAATATTGCGCCCTTCATGGAACTACGCCAGCGACTGGGACGTTTCCAACTCTCGGCAGGCCTGCGCTACGAACACGTGAAGTCTGAGTATTTCGTCAGCGGACAACGACGCGATGAGCAGTGCCGTACCTACGACGATATCTTCCCTTCGGCGTCTGTATCGACTTCAGTCAAGAACCTGCAACTTTCCTTCAGTTATGCTAAGCGCACCTCACGCCCGGCCTATTGGTTGTTGAGCAGCGATGTTACCTATGAGAACCGTCTGAACCGTCAGACGGGTAATCCCTATCTGAAACCCATAAAGTACCACAACCTGAATGCAATGGTTATGTGGAAGTGGCTCTACCTAATGACTAATTACTCGCATTGTGTCGATCCCATCATCTCCGAGGCAGAAAGCCTGGAGGACGACTCAAAGGTGAACCTCGTCACCAGCAAGAACTACGACCATGCCGACTGGCTGACTGTCACCCTCGGCGCACAGAAGAATATCAAGTTGAGCGGTGGAATAACATGGACGCCACAATATAATATATCGTTGATGAAACCATGGCTTGAAGGGATGTTCTTGGGCCAAAAGAAAAATTTTAACCATCCTATGCTATCCATGCAATTAGGCAATATCGTGTCACTGACTCACGATTGGCTGCTGCAGGTCGATTTTAATATGCACACTCACGGCAATACTGGCTCAAATATTTGGGTTGACTGCACCAACCCTATGCTCACTCTTAGTGTCAGTAAAGACTTCTTCAAACACCGCCTCAATGTTAAGTTGAGTGGCAATGACCTTTTAAACGGCGGCATCAACCATGTCATGCTCTACAGCAACCGCATGATGTTCCGCAAGATGGAAGACAACGACTCCCGTTGCATCCAGTTCTCCCTGCGTTACCGCTTCAATGTCACCCCGTCGAAGTATAAAGGTACTGGGGCAGGAAATGCAGAAAAGAATCGACTATAATTTCTATCCTGTTTCATCGGGGCAGTTGCCGGTCTCATGCCAACGCTGCCCCATTAAACATAAATATATTGAAAACATAAATGAAGCAACAGTCGTCATATCAGCAAAAGCAAACATCCCTCTCGCCGGTGAGGGGGAAAGGGATGGTGTCGTGCATACTATTTTATTTCTTTTATTTCTGCATCTACAACAAAGATATCACCTTCGACATCCATAAGAGCATTTCAAAGTGTGTTACATCTGTTTGGCCAACTCTACATTGCGCTTCATATATTGCGCAAAGTCGTTCGAGTTCATCGGCGATTGCTGCGATACGGCGATTTTCCGCATCTTGCGCTCCGTCACCTCCTTGTGAAACTGATTTAAGAATATCATAGTCCATATCAATTAAATGATTCTGGGGCAAAGTTACGAATAATTTCTGAATATACAAATAAATAGTGAAAAATATAATAATATGTCTAACCCATTAAAAAAGAAAAAAGTTATGAGTCCTTAAAAAAGAGCCAAAGATTTGGATGCGTGAAAGATTTCCACTATCTTTGCACTTCAGAATATAATAGATAGAGCGACAGCTTTCTGAACGCTTTCGAAATCACCACATAGAATCGCACACAGAAAGACTGCTGTTAGCTCACATCACATAGCAATATGGATGTGGGCTTTAGTGGTATCCATCTGTGTGTAAGGGGTTGTGGTGATTCCTGAAAGCGAGATGTTCTTGCTGCTATTGTCCCGCATCCTTTTTTATTGAGTCTATTATATTCATATAGTCAAATAAAAATTATGGACAACAACGAAGAAATACTTCGATTATTAAACCGTCTACTTGAAGAGCTGCACCAGGCAGACGGAAACAACAAAAAAGGCAGCACTGTGATTAACATCTATGGTAAAGGGAGCCAGCATGTAGATAAGATTGAGAAGCAAATTATCTATACAGACGCTAGTTCTAAGCTGGTAAAGGATAACAAAGAAACCCCGCCACCCGACTTGCCACCATCGTTAGGTACCGACGAGGCAATGGTGCTTTGGAAGAAAGCACAGGATGCAGGGTATGTTGATAATAACTACCAACCACTAATTTCACGAACCCAATCGGCCGTACTTGCCTTCGTAATTGCGAAGAAACTTAGGATTCGTAATAAGTGGATAATATTTGAAAAGTTTTGGAATCGAAGCAACATGCGAAGTGACAGCTACCATGCCACCTTCCAGCAACAATATCCAGACTTAATAAAAGAGTTGGAAAAGACTCTTAGTTAATCCAAAAACAACATTTTTCTACGGAGATTATTCACTTTCTCCGTAGAAAATTACACATTTTTGCTGATTTGTAGGCAGTAGCGTAGGCAATGTGTGGGCAATAAGTATCAAATAATAGTTGTATCTTTGCCGCCGAAATTAATTAATCATCATAATCAACAAATGGCAGAGAAAACAGAACATAAACCTAACTGGCGGGAGGTTTACGCATCGGTAGATGAAATAAAGGACTTCCTGGCCAACAGGATATTCCTGCGGCACAACGTAATAACGCGGCGCGTGGAGTATAGACTGGCATCGAGTTTTACTCAGGACTTCATGCCTTACTGGCAACCGATAGAAGATCGCGTAGTGAACTCGCTGTGGACTAAGATGTGCAGGATAAAACCTACACGAGTGCAAGACATCTTCAGGGTGATAGAATCCGACTATGTGCCCGATTTTAATCCCTTTACCGACTATCTGGAACACCTGCCACCATGGGACGGCTGTAATAACATATTGGTATTGTCGGCGAGCGTAAGGGTTAAGGGAGGTGTGAAAAAGCAAGAGCTGTTTTACAAATACCTGCGCAAGTGGCTGGTGGCAATGGTGGCGGCATGGATTGACCCTAACGAGGTGAACCATGAGATACTGGTGTTTATAGGCGACCAGGGAATATATAAAACAACATGGTTCCAATATCTGCTACCACCACAACTGCGCGACTATTTCTATACGAAAACCAATGCCAACCGCATGGGGCGAGATGATCTGCTTACACTGTCACAATACGGACTGGTGTGTTGCGAGGAGCTCGACACTATGCGACCGTCGGAACTGAACCAACTGAAGGCAGCCGTTACCATGCAGAGTATCGACGAACGAGCGGCATACGCCCGATATCATGAACATCGCAATCATATTGCGTCGTTCTGTGGTACGGGCAACAACCTACAGTTCCTTAACGACCTTACAGGCAACCGCCGTTGGCTGCCCTTCGAGGTGGATTTTATTGAGAATCCACGCACTAACCCTATCGACTACGAGGCTGTGTTCTCTGAGGCTTATGCGCTTTATCAGAAAGAGGATTTCCATCATTGGCTTAACTACAATGAGATGGAACAGCTCAGTGCGCACAACGAGACGTTTGAGGCAACACAACAAGAGCTTGAGCTTATTCGCCAGACATTCCGTCTGCCTGGCCCGGGCGAGAAGGGAGAGTTCATCACGCGTACCGGCATAATGCAGGCCATAGGATGGAATCCTGCACTGCACCTTGATGTCAACAAAATCGGTCCTGCCATGAAGAAGTTAGGTTTCGAACGTAAGCGTACTAGCAGCGAGCGTGGCTATGTGGTGTGCCGTTACAATGAGATGGAGAAATGCGAGCGTAAGTGGGTCATGGCAGAAATCGCCAAGGACGAAGACGACCCTGAAAGTGACAACAATGACACTGGTGACACTGTTTTCATATAATCCTTCGCGTACACATGTTATTTTTATATTCCTACGCGGTACGCGAGAGAAGTTAAGAAATAGCTGTCATATGTGTCACCATTGTCACCAACAATTAGAAATCAATTAAAAAACGAATCATTATGTTAGAAGTAAAAGACTATTCAAAACAAGAGCTGGCGGATGCGATCTATGCCAACAACATTAAACCTGAGAGCCGACTGCACAAGCTGTGGCGAGAGATTAGCGGTTGCCCTGAGCTGGTGGAAGATCTGCGGCGACTACATAGCCACACTGGAGATTCTGGCTATACTGCCCAGATGGTGGAGCGAATAAAGTATCACCTGTGTATAGACTGAAAATGTGTTAAATCTGAATTATTCTGCTTATTGTGCCGACAGTGATTGATTCTGCGTACAAAACGCCTTCACGAATGTTGTATCTTTGTAACCGGTAAGCAAGACAAGCTGTTGGGATGGCACTTAAGCCTCGTCGAGACGTCACGAACCAATCGTTCAGATTATTCCTTTACCCCCATAGGGATTATCCGAACACCCTGCAGAAACTATCCGGATAGATTGTTAAGACTATCTCGACGCCCCACAGATGCCTCGGCTGCCAAGAACGCCGTTCTTGTCATCTCGACTAAGCGCAGCGCACGGAGAGATCTCCTAGATCT
>CADCEF010000004.1 GCA_902800365.1 uncultured Prevotella sp.
TGCAGGAGAAACTCGAGACAAAGGTGCAGATAGACAGCGTGAGCGTGAACTTCGGAACGATGGACGTGAACCTGTTTGGACTGGATGTGGAGGACCGACAGCAGAGGCCTATGCTGCAGACGGATCGGATATCGGTGAGTGTTGACCTGAAAGACCTGATGGCGCATAAGGTGGAGGTGAAGAGCGCGAATATAGACGGACTGCGTGCGAAAGTGTATCAGCCGAGAGACAGCGCGGCAAACTTCCAGTTTATAATAGATGCCTTTAAGAGCGACAAGCAGAAACCAAAAACAACCGACAAGCCGAAAAGCAAGAACAACCTGGTGCTGGACGTGAGTCGGTTGCAGCTGAGAAACATATATGTGGAGCATCACCACGCCACAAAGAAGTATCAGATGGCTGACACTTACAGCATGAGGCTGCTGACACTGAAGCCTAAGGGCAGCAAGTATGCGGTGACAATCGACGGATTGCGATATACTACGGATAATCATCTGCCAAGAAAGAACGCAAACCGACCTAAGCGGGGATTCTTTGACGCGGGGCATCTGGACGTGAAGGCCGACTTGGAGCTGCTGGTGAACCACTATGGCAAGGATACGGTGAACATATCGCTAACTCGCTGCGTGGCAAAGGACTCGGTGACTGGGTTCAACTTCAGCGATATACGATTGGAGGCGGGGATAAACAAGCGCGAGGCTAACCTGCGCAACGTTGCGATAAAGCATCTGAACACCACCATAAGCTTTGACAGCGCGCGTGTGCTGCTGCCAAGCAAGAAGCAGGGGCGCAAGCTGGAGTACCAGACATCGATGATTACGGGGCGCACGATACTTAAGGACATAGCGCGCCCGTTTGCTCCGGTACTGGGCCGCTTTACCATCCCGCTGAACTTTAAGGTGGTGATGAGCGGTACCGACAGCACAATGCACTTCCGCCAGGTGCATGTGAATACGGACGACCAGAGGCTGAAGATTGACGCCAAGGGCGACATAACGCATCTGCAGGAGAAGGAGAAGCTGTTTATAAGGTTCTACGTGAATAAGATGCACACCAACGCGGTTACGGCAAAGCGTATAATTGACCAGTTCCTGGTGAAGAAATTCATGATGCGACAGCTGAACAACCTTGGTGCCATAAGCTTTAAGGGCAGCTTTGACGTGCTATACAAGATGGAGAAATTCCGCGGTGTGCTGAACACCACGCACGGATATCTGGGCGTGAACCTTACGCTGAACGAGCGAACGAAATATCTTACGGGCTCGGCCAGCACTAAGGGATTCAACTTAGGCGAGGTGATAGAGATGAAGCACATAACGGATGTGGGATTCAACGCTAACTTTACGTTCGACTACTCGAAACCGCGTACTGCGCGCGTGCGCCGACTGCGTGGCGGAAAACTGCCAATAGGCTCGGTGGTAGTGAAAGATGCGCGTGCCAGCTTCAGGAAGATAAAATTCAGCGACATTAGCGCTACGATAAAGAGCGACGGTGTGGTGGCCGAGGGGCATATAGGCCAGACGAAGAAGCACACCGACATAATGTGCGACTTTACGTTTAACAACACTGACTCTATTAACAAGATGAAGATAAAGCCGCGTCTGCGACTGAAGAACATGTTCTGGCAGAAGAAGATGACTGACGAGGAGCGCATTGAGGCTCAGCTGAAAAAGCTACAGAAAAAGCAGGAGAAGGCTGCTGCTAAAGAGGAAAAGCAGAAGGCAAAGGAGGAAAAAAAAGCAGCTAAGGCTGCCCTGAAAGCTGAGAAAAAAGCAGCCCGAGAGCAGCGCAAAGCTGAAAAGAAAGCGGCCAAAGAGCAGCGTAAAGCTGAAAAAAAAGCATCCAAAGAGGCAAAATTATAGAATTAATTTCGTAATTTTGCAGGCGAAAAATTAATAAGGTAATGAGATTGAATAAAATAGTAATTTCCAAAATATTATTCTGTACAACTTTTGCACTTACATTGATGGCTTCATGTGGCTTGAATAAAGAGCCGGAACCACAGAAAACACCCGAGGAGATACGACTGGAAGAGGTGAGCCGCATGGATACGGTGGAGCTGATGATGCGCGTGAATCCCGACACGATTGAGGGGCGCACAAAGCTCGACTCGCTATCGGCCGACGCGTGGATGCTGATAGACGACAGTACGGGAATAGTGATATCGGCCAAGAACGCCTACTGCAAGCGATATATGGCTTCGATAACAAAGATGATGACATGCCTGCTGGCGCTTGAGAACGGCGTGCTGAAGGATACCGTAGAGATAACCGACGATGTGTATATTAACAAGGACGGCCGAGTGAAAAAGGGCGAGGCGTATCTGCTGGAAGATCTGATAACAGAGATGATGATGATTAGCGACAACGATGCTGCCTACGCTATAGCAAAGCATGTGGCGGGCGACACGCTGAACTTCTACGACCTGATGAACCGCAAGGCGATGTATCTGAGTATGGACAGCACTCACTTTGCTAACCCAAACGGTATGCCTAACGACAACAACTTCAGCAGTGCGGCAGATTTGGTAAAACTGGCCAGATACTGCATGCGCGACAGTGCCTTTGCGGCTATCGTGGGAACGGCCGAGAAGCAGATTCCGCTGATAGACGGACGACATCTGGACTGCCGAAACAGCAATGCGCTGATACACACCTATGAGGGATGTACGGGAATAAAGACAGGATTTACACGACAAGCGGGATACTGCCTGGCATCGCAGGCCACACGCGACGGAATAACACTAACATTAGTGCTACTTAACAGCAGGAGTTTTAAAAGCAGATTCGTTGAGTCGGCCGCAATACTGGATTACGGATTCCGCGTGATGCAGGCTTACAGGCGGAACTCGAAGTGCTGATAGTCTTTCATGGTGCGCCAGGCTCCGCCCCAGCTAAAGCCGTGCTTGATGAACAGCTTATAGCACAAATCAGAAGTAGTGATTTTATATGGGTAATCGGCCTTGCGATCTACGTAAGGCTTGCCTGTGGCGGGCTCTACTATCTGATGACCATCCTTCTTACTATACCTTACATAAGGATTATAGAGCGGATTGATATCGATGGCCAATCCGCGGGCATGCTTTGAAAGATTCTTTGAACCCGACACGTTGCGATAGCAGAAGCAGCTGGTGTTGTTGGCGCGCATCTGGCGCTCGTCGTCGGCATCATAGTTGTCGGGCAGACGCATGCGCTGGATGGGGTAGTGGGCTGCATACAGCTCGCGGAAGATGGTGAGCAGCTTCTGGGCAATGAGCTTGTTGCAGATGAGTTCGCCAACATGTGTGCGGCCTTCGAGGTCGTAGTGTGAAATGCGCAGGTAGCGCAGGTCGGCGCGGCGGATATAAGGATTATCGTGCCAAGTCTTGCCTTGCATGGTTTGCCACACGCTATCGGGGATAGCTTGAGAGGAAAATATCTGGCCTTGCGCACCAAGAGTGCAGCAAAGCCAGATAGAGATAGTAGTGAGTAGTTGTTTCATTATAAAGTGTTACATAAATGCTACGGTGAGTCCGGCCATAACAATGCTTACCATCGACATGAGCTTGATGAGGATGTTGAGCGAAGGACCGGATGTATCCTTGAATGGGTCGCCAACGGTATCGCCCACGATGCAGGCCTTATGTGCAAACGAGCCCTTACCGCCAAAGGCGCCTTCTTCGATATTCTTCTTGGCGTTATCCCAAGCTCCACCAGCATTGGCCATAAATACAGCAAGAGTAAAGCCTCCTGCGAGTCCGCCAACAAGCAGACCGAGCACGCCTGCCACACCAAGCACACAACCCACGATGATTGGGATGATGATGGCGAGAACAGATGGGATAATCATCTCGTGCTGAGCGGCGCGGGTTGAGATCTCAACGCAGCGTCCGTAGTCGGGAGTGCCTGTACCTTCGAGGATACCAGCTATCTCGCGGAACTGGCGGCGAACCTCCTGAACCATCTTCTCGGCTGCACGACCTACGGCCTCCATAGTCATACCGCAGAACAGGAAGGCGGCCATAGCACCGATGAAGGCACCGACCAGAACCTTAGGATTCATGAGGTTTACCTGGAAGAAGTTCATGAAGTCGGGGATGTTGGCTTCAGCAGCCGAGATAACCTCGCCCTGCAGATTCTCCATCGCTACATTGGCGCGGGTCATAGCTATCTTAATCTCCTCGATATAAGATGCCAGCAGAGCAAGTGCGGTGAGAGCGGCCGAACCAATGGCGAAGCCCTTACCTGTGGCAGCTGTGGTGTTGCCAAGAGCATCGAGGGCATCGGTGCGGTGGCGAACCTCCTCGCCAAGACTTGACATTTCGGCATTACCACCAGCATTATCGGCAATAGGTCCGTAAGCATCGGTGGCCAGTGTGATGCCAAGTGTTGACAGCATTCCAACGGCTGCAATACCGATGCCATACAAACCGTGAGCAAGTGATTCGGACGACATAGAGAGGTCGAAACCGTTAGCGCAGAGATAGCTGAGCATGATGGCCACACCGATGGTGATGACTGGGATGCAGGTAGAAATCATACCTGTGCCAATACCTTTAATAATAACGGTGGCGGCACCAGTCTGACCAGCCTCAGAAATCTGCTGGGTGGGCTTGTAAGAGTGAGATGTATAATACTCGGTGGCCTGACCGATGATGACACCAGCTGCAAGACCAGAGATTACTGAGAACGAGAGACCGAGCCAGTTCTCGATGCCAAGCAGATAGAGAATGGCAAAGGTGGCTGCGGCAATAAGTATAGCGCTAACGTTGGTTCCAACAGAGAGCGAACGCAGCAAATCGCGCATTGTGGCGCCCTCTTTAGTGCGTACAAGGAAGATGCCAAGCAGCGAGAGGAACACACCTACAGCTGCGATGAGCATAGGAGCGATGACGGCACGGAGCTGAACCTCGAGACCAGCCACACCAAAGGCGGCTGCACCAAGGGCTGCGGTACTGAGAACAGAGCCACAATAGCTCTCGTACAGGTCGGCACCCATACCAGCCACATCGCCTACGTTATCGCCTACGTTATCGGCAATAGTTGCAGGATTACGTGGATCGTCTTCAGGAATATCGGCCTCTACCTTACCTACGATATCGGCACCAACATCTGCTGCCTTGGTATATATACCGCCACCAACGCGGGCGAACAATGCCTGCGTAGAAGCACCCATTCCGAAGGTAAGCATGGTGGTGGTGATGGAGATAAGACCATCGGCATCGAAGTGGTTAAGAACTACGAACCAGATGGCGATATCGAGCAGGCCAAGACCTACTACGGTGAGTCCCATAACGGCACCCGAACGGAAGGCAATCTTCAAACCGGCATCAAGACTCTCGCGGGCTGCATTAGCTGTGCGGGCAGAGGCGTAGGTAGCGGTCTTCATTCCGAAGAATCCAGCCAAGCCAGAGAAGAATCCGCCTGTGAGGAAAGCAAACGGAACCCATGGGTTCTGAACATTCAGTCCGTAGGCCATAAAGGCAAACAGAACGCAGAGCACGGCAAACACAATGCCCACTACCTTGTACTGCTGCTTGAGATAAGCCATTGCACCTTTGCGCACATAGAGCGCAATCTCTTTCATTCGTGGCGTACCTTCGTCAGCCTTCATCATCTGGGTGAAGAAATAATACGCCATAGCCAGTGCCACAATCGATGCGATGGGCACTAGCCAGAAAACGTTAGGAATCATCATAATAGGTTTTAGTTTTTATAGGGTTGTTGATTATAAAATTCCGCTAACGGAACGAGGATTTACTCATCAGAGAAGTCGATGAGCTCGGCAGCCTCTTCATCATCGTCGCCGCCAAGATCCATCATGGTAGAGTAGTTGTCCTCGGTGATATCATCGTCGTTTGGACCGTCTACCTCCTCGTCTTCCTCGTCGTGGCTGCTGTAGTTATCCTCTACAACTACGTCGGCATCGTCGTCTTCCTCATCGAAAACATCGTCGTCGCCGTTCTTAATCTGCATGCGGAGCTTGATCTCCTCTGGCTTGAGCTTAGCGAAGATGGCCTCAACCCAGCCACCTTTGGCAACTTCGAGCACATCGTAGCCATCTTCTACCTTCTTCTCGTACATGCCGCCCTTCTTGTGAAGGCGATCTTTTGGAAGGGTAGTGGTAGAGATGTCGAAACCACTCTGGATGACGTCCTGAACCGACTGAGAAAGAGAATCCCAACCACCGCCGAAATTGCGGTCGATTACCTCAAGCAGCTGGGCTGCAGAGATGTGACGGATATTCTCGTAAGTAAGATCGGTGACGCGTGAGATAGGGCGCTTCTTGATGGCCCAGATGAATTTCATGTTATCGTCGAACTTTATCAACGCTACCTTGTAACCGCGAGCCTCGAAACTCTTGCGTACAGGGGCTGTGTCTTCACGGAGGTCCTCAATAAAGAAGGCGCTCTTGAAAATCTGGAGGTAGTGCTTAACGTTCTCCTTAACTTCTGCATCCTTGCATGCAGCTTCCCACATACGGATAACATCGTTCTCCTGGATGTCCCAAACACTACTCTTTGTTACACTCTTAATTGATAATGACGGATTACTTTCCGGTTGTTGTTGTTTTGTTCTTGCCATATTATTCTACTAAATTTGGTGCAAATGTAACCACTTTATTTTTTATTAGCAAGTTTTTGGCCAATATTTTTTGTAAATTTCGCAATTTAACGTAACTTTGTGCCCGAATATGGCACAACCATTAGCTGAAAGACTACGTCCTCGCACTTTAGATGAGTATATCGGACAGGAACATCTGGTAGGTGAAGGGGCTGTTCTGCGTAAGATGATTGACGCAGGACGCATACCCTCGTTTATACTCTGGGGACCCCCGGGAGTAGGAAAAACAACGCTGGCGCAGATTGTTGCTAACCGACTGGAGACACCGTTCTACACACTCTCGGCTGTTACCAGCGGAGTGAAGGATGTGCGCGACGTGATTGAGAAGGCTCAGAAGGGAAGATTCTTCAACGAGGCGTCACCTATTTTATTTATAGACGAGATACACCGTTTCTCGAAGTCGCAGCAGGACTCACTGCTGGGTGCGGTAGAGAAGGGTATAGTAACGCTGATAGGTGCCACAACCGAGAACCCATCGTTCGAGGTTATACGTCCGTTGCTGTCAAGATGCCAGCTGTATGTACTCAAGTCGCTTGAGAAGGATGATCTGCTGAAACTCATCGACCGAGCCATACATACCGACTCGATTCTGAAGGAGCGAAACATAGTGCTGCAGGAAACTGATGCTATGCTTAGATATAGCGGAGGTGATGCACGTAAGTTATTGAACATCTTGGAGTTAGTAATCGAGGCTGAATCATCGGATGAAGTTGTGATTACCGACGAAAAGGTGGTGAACCGACTGCAGCAGAACCCGCTGGCCTACGACAAGGACGGCGAGATGCACTACGATATTATATCGGCATTCATAAAGAGTATCCGCGGTAGCGATCCTGATGCTGCGCTATACTGGTTGGCCAGAATGATTGAGGGTGGTGAAGACCCGCAGTTCATAGCCCGTCGACTGGTGATAAGTGCCAGCGAAGATATAGGTTTGGCAAATCCTAATGCCTTGTTGCTGGCTAATGCAGCCTTCGACGCTGTGATGAAGATAGGTTGGCCTGAGGGCAGAATACCCTTGGCCGAAGCTACTGTTTACTTAGCTACATCGCCAAAAACGAACGCATCTGGCACGGACAGCATAACCCCACGGAGGAGAAGATGTATCAGCGGATGGTGAATTATTGGGGAAAGAGATTTGAGGAATAATGGAGCAGAATCTGATAATAGCATTTATAGAACTGTTAGGAACGTTTGCCTTTGCCATTTCGGGTATCAGGCATGCGGCAGCAAAGCATTTCGACTGGTTCGGAGGCTATGTGTGCGGTGTGGCTGTGGCCATCGGTGGAGGTACCATCCGCGACGTGATGCTTGGCACAACGCCGTTCTGGATGACTAATCCTATATATCTGATATGCACGGCCGTTGCGCTGTTGACGGTAGTGGTATTCGGAAAATGGATGGAGCCGCTGAAGAATGCGTGGTTCGTGTTTGATACATTAGGATTAGCGCTGTTCACCATCGCGGGAATACAGAAGAGCTTGGCGTTCGGACAACCGTTCTGGGTGGCTATCATCATGGGATGCATTACAGGTTCGGCTGGTGGAGTTATCCGCGATGTGCTGCTTAACAACGAGCCCGTGATATTCCACAAAGAGATATACGCTATGGCCTGCGTTATAGGCGGTATAGCATATTGGGGTCTTGCTGAGCTTGGCACACCCGCCGAAATAAGCGCCGGAGTGAGTTTCGCAGTTACATGCCTTATCCGATTCTTAGCCGTGCGCTACCATCTCTCACTCCCCGTTTTGAAAGAAAAATAGAAAATAAATATATAAATGGCAGAACAAACAAATAGAAGAAGAAAGGCTACCCAGCCGCTTGATCCTACCTTAGGACATCTGCAGCCACAGGCCCTTGAGATAGAGAAAGCGGTGCTTGGTGCGCTGATGATTGATAAGGACGCATATGCAATAGTGTGTGAGATACTCCGCCCTGAGAGTTTCTACGAGCCTAGAAACCAGATGGTTTATACCGCCATACGCGACTTGAGTATGGACGAGAAGCCTGTTGACATGCTTACCGTTGCCGACCAGCTTGCTAAGTCGGGAAAGCTTGAGCAGGTAGGCGGTCCTGGTTATATAGCCGAGTTGAGTTCGGGCGTTGCTACATCAGCTAACATCGAGTATCACGCTAACATCATCGCACAGAAGTCGTTGGCTCGTCAGCTTATATCATTTGCAAGTTCTATTCAGACGAAGGCCTTCGACGAGACTATCGATGTGGAAGACCTGATGCAGGAGGCTGAGGGTTCGCTCTTCGAGCTATCGCAGCACAACATGAAGAAGGACTATACTGCCATCGACCCGGTTATTGCCCAGGCGGTGAAAGGTATTCAGGATGCTGCTAAGAACACCGACGGACTTACGGGTGTTTCTACAGGATACTTCAAGCTCGATGATATCACCAGCGGTTGGCAGGCTTCCGACTTGGTTATCATCGCCGGACGTCCTGCGATGGGTAAGACATCGTTCGCACTTTCGATGGCAAAGAACATCGCTGCCGACCTGCGCACACCTATGGCGTTCTTCTCGCTTGAGATGTCGAACGTTCAGCTTGTGAACCGACTGATATCTAACGCTTGTGAGATTCAGGGTTCGAAGATTCTGAACGGACAGCTACAGCGCGACGAGTGGGAGCGACTTGACAAGAACATCAACAATCTGTTGGGTGCTCCGTTGTATGTTGACGATACTCCAGGTCTATCTGTATTCGAACTTAGAACAAAGGCACGCCGACTGGTTCGCGAGCACGGTATTAAGCTGATTATGATTGACTATCTGCAGCTGATGAACGCAAACGGAATGCGATTCAGCAGTCGTCAGGAAGAGGTATCAACGATATCACGTTCGCTTAAGGGATTGGCTAAGGAGCTGAATATTCCTATTCTGGCACTGAGTCAGTTGAACCGTGGTGTTGAGAGCCGTGAGGGTCTTGAAGGTAAGCGCCCGCAGCTGAGCGACCTGCGTGAATCGGGAGCCATCGAGCAGGATGCCGATATGGTGCTGTTCGTGCATCGTCCTGAGTACTATCATATCTATCAGGATGATAACGGACGCGATCTGCACGGTATGGCACAGATCATCATTGCTAAGCACCGTAAGGGTGCCACAGGTGATGTGCTGCTTACATTCCGAGGTGAGTTTACACGATTTGAGAATCCTGAGGATAAGAATATCGATAACCGCGCTCCAATAGGCGGAGGAGAGATTATTGGTTCGAAAGTGAATGGCGGCGAAGAGAGCCCATTCTCACCATCAATGGATGGACCACTTCCTTTCTAAGAATAAAAAAACTCTCCCGATTTGGGAGAGCTTTTTTTTTACTTATACTTTTCGATTAGTGCTTCGGCTTGGAGGTTACCCATATCCTTTGCTTTCTGCAGGTTGGGTATTCCTTCCTTCTTGTTGCCCTTAAGGCATTGTGCAACACCAAGGAACAGGTATCCGTCGCTATCGTTAGCATCAACAGAGATACTCTCCTTTGCGGTAGCAATAGCGTTGTCGTAAAGTCCTACGCGAATCTCGAGCGATGCCTTCTCGGCATAGTAGAATGTCTCCTTAGGATTCATCACGATGGCACGAGTGATATCGTTGAGAGCCTGCTGATAGAGTCGGCCGTCTACTTCTGCCTGATAACGGAGGTAGTAGAAATTATCGTTGATGTTGGCCACCATCAGCTCCTCGTAGTCGTTCATATCTGATATAGCTTCGCGATATTTCTTTGCCTGCAGACGGGCCTGAGCGCGAGCCCACAGATATGGGGCAGCCTCTTTGAGATAAGGCTTTGTGAAGCAGTTCATAGCGCTATCGAGCAATGCAAGCATAGCTGTAGAGTCCTTAAGCATCTCCTTACAACGTGCAGCGCTGAAGTATACTTCGGCACCCTTGAGGTTGGTGTTCGTAAGCTGTGAGTAGATGTCGTAAGCCTCGCTGTATTTCTTCTGTCCGAACAGGATGTTTGCCTCCATCTGGCGGTATGTGGGCTGTGGGTTCAGAGTGTTTGCAAGGCGGATTTCTTCAAGAGCCTTGTCGAGCGTCCAATTATCGTAAGGCACATCAGCCTGGAAGATAATCTTGTTATAAATCATGCGTGCATAATTATAATGAGTATCATCCTTCTGGGTTGAGTTGCTGATTGCAGTCTCCATATCTTTCTCGGCAGCAGCGAAATTGTTTGTGCTCATCTCAATCTGTGCGCGGTACATATATCCGTCGGCTGCCTTAGGGAACTTACGGATAAAGTCCTCTACCATATTAACATACGATGCAGAATCCTGACGGCTGCTTGCCATATAGAGAGCCAGAACAGCCTCCTTCTGATCGTCGGGAAGCTCCTTCTTAATCTTGGTCTGCAGCAGTGTAGCCTCGTTCATTCCGAAACCAGATATCTTGAGCGAATCGGCAAAACGGGCGCTTACTGCATAGCTCAATGTATCCTTATCTGTAGCTGGCTGTTGCATCAAACCTACAACCTCACCAGCCTGATTGATAAGTGGTGTGCTAACGGTGTTGGCGGGCATAGTCAATGCAACGGTGTAATATTCGTATTCGGCTTGGAATGTTTCAGCCTTGCGTATTGTTCCTGCTGGTACATTCTTCACCTCGTGATAAGGCAGAAGCCACACCTGAGAGCTAACGGGAGTTGTGGCCGAGCTGATGGCGAGCGGCTGAGTCTTACCGTTTACGCGGAACTTAACAACATCGTACATATCGTTTACACCAACGATGCTTACTACAGGCAGTTCCTTGCCCGAAGCATCGATAACAACAGCGCGAGAGGCACCCTTGAACGGAGTGTAGTTACTAACTGCATCACCTTTATCGCTTGTAAAGAAGCCGTTGCTGCTTCCGATGAGTGAACCGTCCTCAGCAAAGGTCTTCAAGGTGAATACTGATTTTGTGGCTTTCTTAACCCAGCTGGGCTGCGCCATAGCCACCAATGGCATCACCCCAAGCAATATTAATAATATCTTCTTCTTCATATTTAATCTTTAATCTTTAATCTTTAATCTTTAATGTTTAATGTCCAAGCAGCGCTTTCGCGTTCTGAATCGCTGCTTCAGTAATGTCGCTACCGCTAAGCATCTGAGCAATCTCTCGTACGCGCTCGTCAGCATCAAGCTGTCGCATCTTACTTGTTGTGCCGCTTGCAGTCTCGTTTTTCTCTACCTTATAATGTACAGAACCAAGTGCAGCAATCTGGGGTAGGTGGGTGATGCTTATTACTTGTCGGCCGTGACCGCCCATCTCCTTCATTATCTGCGCCATCATCTCAGCTGTCTTACCGCTAACGCCAGTATCAATCTCGTCAAAGATGATTGTTGGCAGCTTAACCGCTCCGCTAATCATAGCTTTGAGCGAGAGCATAACGCGCGCTATCTCACCGCCTGAAGCCACCTGAGATACAGGTTGGAGTGGGGTAGAAGTGTTTGCGCTGAACAGGAACGAAACCTTGTCGGCTCCATTCTGCCCTAACTCGATAGGGGTGAGCTGTATGCTGAATCGAACGTGCGGCATGCCCAGAGGAATAAGGCGTTTCTGCATTTCTGCCTCGATGGTCTTTGCCGATTTTGTACGCAGCTTTGTCAGCGCGTCGGCCTCCTTGCGGGCCTTTGCTTCCAATTCGTCTCTGCGTGCTTTCAGAGCATCAAGCGATTCGTCGCCATTCTCTATTGCCGCCAACTGATGATGCAGCTCGTCGCGTTTAGAAATAAGCTCCTCAACAGTCTCAACGTGATACTTCTTCTCGAGCTCATATATTCTGTCAAGACGACTGTTTATCTGGTCGAGTTCTGCTGGGTCGAAATCAACCGATTCCAGCAGACTGCTAATCTCCTGACTGATATCCTTCAGGTCGATATATGTGCTGTCGATACGCTCGATAAGCTCGCTTACTTCAGGGTAGACAGATTCGATGCTGCGCAAAGCCGAAAGCGATGAACGCAACGACTGAATAATGCCAACCTGTTCGGCTGAAAGGGCGTTATCGGTAGTGTAGAGTGCGCTCTTGATATCTTCGGAGTGCTCCATCGTCTCGCTGCGCTGTTCCAGCTCTTCCTGCTCGCCTTCCTGCAGTTTCGCATTGTCGAGCTCCTCGAATTGGAACTTAAGGAAGTCGTGGTTCTCGCGATTACGTTCTATGGCGAGAGTCATCTCACTAAGTTCTTTCTCTGCTTTAATGTATTCGGCGTAAGTATTCTGATACTTAGTGAGTTGCGATGCGTCGTCGGCAATAATATCCACCACTTCCAACTGGAAGTCTTGCTTGTTAAGCAGCAGGTTCTGATGCTGTGAGTGTACATCCATCAGCTGGTCGCCAAGCTCTTTCAGCATCGACAATGCCACAGGCGTATCGTTGATGAAAGCGCGGCTTTTTCCTGCAGCAGTAAGCTCGCGACGGATAATACAATCGCCTGCATCGTACTCGATATCGTTCTCGTCGAAGAACGGCTGCATATTATAGCGCGACAGATCGAAGTTTGCCTCGATGACACACTTTTCTGCCCCTTGTTTTATTGTCTTAGAATCAGCACGCTGACCAAGCAACAGAGCTATCGCACCAAGGATGATACTCTTACCAGCACCAGTCTCACCAGTGATGACAGAGAAACCCTCGTACAACGAGATATCAAGCTCATCAATCAGCGTAAAGTTCTTAATATATAAATGTTTAAGCATAGTTGTTACTATTGTTTTATTACTTCCCAACTATTGTTCTGCGATGCATTCAATCCCATCAGTATATCGTAGATGCGCTGTTTCTCTTTCTGAGTGCCTTTACCTTTATATATGTTGGCCAACTCGTCTTTCTTATAGTCGGTCCATATCTGCGGCAACAAGCTAAGCGGCTTGTCCTGATGTGCTTTCTGCAGATCGTCCTCGATTGCAGTAGATATCTCAGTTCGGCCTCGTTCGGCGTTATTAGCCATCTCGTCGAGTCCCTTACGATAATAGTCGTACTGAAGCTGTCGGAAAGGTTTCATTGCCTCGTCGAGATAATCGTTTATGATAGCAAAGCGATTACGGTTATCCTCGAACGATTTCCATCCTGGAAAGCCCAGATTCTGCGCATTGTTTACCAATACCAGACAACGCTGCAGCACATCGGTACCGCCCATTGGAGCAAAGCTGTCGAGATCGAGACCTATTATCAGCATTGCGTAGTAGGCCAGGAGAGCAGTTAGCTGATTGTCGACATTCTCCTCAACGAAGTTCAGCTGGTCGAACTGCTGGAAATCGAAGTTGAAGTTTGCGTCTCTATTATTATATAAGGTAGTGGTATAGGCAGAGTTGAACACAGGACGGTTAGCTTGTATGAGCGCCGTACACTCAAAACGGTTCTCGTCGCGATTATACTTGTTTACGGTGATGTTCAGGCTGGCCTGTATGCATTCGTTCTTCTGGAATTGCAAATCGGTCCACGAACGTTCGTTTAGGAACTGCTCCATAGTCTGCTGCAGATTCTCGAATACGCTTGCATCGGTGCCTTGTATCTGGCTATGATTAATATTAACTTTAACTTGCAGTTCCTGAGCATTAATACCAAGAACTGCAAGCATAAGTATGATTATTAATAAAGCCTTCTTCTTTATCATCCGTTAAGTTTTGATTCGCGCAGACGGATTCTGGTTAATACCTGCTTGGTGTTGTAGGTAAAGTCGCCAGCAAGAATCCAACTGTAATAACCTGGATCGATATGCAGCACATCAGCAACAGGAATGCCTTTATGCTTACCAAAATTGAATACTTCGGTAAGTTTTGGATTACCGTCAGAATCGAGTAGGGGATTACCATTTCGGTCTTTTACCTCACCCCAAACGATACGGCCTGCAAAGTCTACATTGTTATTAGTACGTGAGAACTCGGCCAGCTTAGTCATATCGTTCTCAAGAACCTTTTCTGGATCCTCGTTTGCTCCGGGAGCATACTTGTCGAGCTCGCCCATAAGCACACGATATGTGGCTTCGGTATCCTGATCGGCACGGTGTGCCTCAAAGTCTTCCTCCATCTTTCGGCCACAATAGAACTTATATGCAGCAGCGAGGTTACGGCGTTCCATCTTGTGGAAGATGGTCTGAGCGTCAATCATCTTCGACTTGCTGAAATCAAAGTCGATTCCTGCACGAAGGAATTCTTCAGCAAGCAGCGGAATATCGAAGTGGTTTGAGTTGAATCCTGCGAAATCGCAGCCTGTGAATTCCTCAGCAAGAGTGGCGCCCAACTGCTTGAATGTTGGTTTATCCTTAACATCTTCGTTAGAAATTCCCGTAAGCTGTGTGATAATCGGCTCGATAGGCTTTTCTGGGTTTACCAGCTCGTTGCCTCGTTCCTCACGTCCGTCGGGATAAACTTTAATATATGAAATCTGGATAATACGGTCCTTAACCAAGTCAAGTCCCGTAGTCTCCAGATCAAAAATAACCAGTGGTTTAATAAGATTCAGTTTCACTTTCTCTTCCTCTCCACAGTTTAGTTGTTAAGCAACATAGGCATCATCAGCATTACAATCTCCTGATTCTCAGGCTGTTCGCTTGGTAGAACAAGGCCAGCGCGGCTTGAATCAGCAAGCTGGATAAGAACATCCTGGCACTCGATGTTGCTAAGAACCTCGATGAATGCATTACCCTTGAAACCAATGCTGAGTGGTGATCCGTTGTAATCGCAAGTCATACGCTCAGTAGCTGTCTTTGAGAAGTCGTAATCCTCAGCATCGAGCTGCAGTGTAGAACCTTCAACGTGGAAACGAACAAGATTGCTTGAGTCGTTAGCAAATGGCTGAACACGGCGCAGAGCTGACAACAAACCAAGACGATCAACGCGTACTTCGTTAGGATTATTCTGTGGAATAACTGAATTATAGTTGGGGTAGCGACCCTCGATAAGGCGGCACTGCAGTACGCCGTCGCCATAATTAACTTCTGCGTTACGCTCGTCGAAACGTATAGTTACATCACCACCGTCCTTACCAAGAAGATTCTTCAGCAGGTTTGCTGGTTTCTTAGGTAGAATGAATGCAGATGGCTCGTCGCTCTTGATGCTGAACACCTTGTTACGAACCAGCTTATGACCATCAGAAGCAACTACTGCCAGATGATCGGCTGTAAGGTCGAAATAGATACCGTTCATAACAGGGCGAAGCTCATCCTGAGCTGTAGCAAATATGCTGCGGTTGATGTTCTCTGCGAGAATTGAGTTCGACAGAGTGATAGTCTTAGCAAAATCGCCAACAGGCTGAGCTACAGGATATTCGTCAGCATTGTCGATAGGCAGTGAGAACAAACCGTTCTGATAGCTGATTTTAACGAGATTCTGATCCAAACTTACATCGAAAGTAACGGGCTGCTCAGAAATACCCTTGATGGCCTCAAGCATATCGTGATTTCCGATAGCGAAACGGAAATTATCGTCACTCTCAGTAAGTTCTACCTGAGTCTTCATAACATTCTCTGAATCTGATGCTGTCAGATACAGGATGTTGTTGTCGATCTCGAACAAAAAGTCGCCCAGAATCGGGAGTGCATTCTTACTGTTAATTACTCTCGAAAGAGCGGTGAGCTTAGCGCTCAATGCTGTACTTGATAATGTAAAACGCATAGTTTATAGTTATTTTATTATTCTACATATTTTATTATTGAGTACAAAATTACAAAAAAACGTTGTAATGAGCAAAAAAAAAGGAAGAAATTTGTGGTATTCAAACTATTTTTAGTAATTTCGCGCAGTGAAAACGAAAATTTCAACAAATAAAAACAATTAAGATAATGGAATTAACAGGAAAAATCATCGCTGTTTTGGCAGCACAAAGTGGCGTTTCAGCCCGCACAGGTAACTCATGGATGTCTCAGGAGTATGTCATCGAAGTACCTGGCCAGTATCCACGCAAATGTGTTTTCCGTCTGTTCGGAGAAGACAGAATCAAGCAGTTTGCTATTCAGCAGGGCGAGGATCTGACTATTCAGTTCGATATCGATGCTCATGAGTACAACGGACGTTGGTTCAATGAGATCCGTGCATATAACGTGATTCGTGGCGGACAGCAGCCAGTTGTTGGTCAGCCTGTAGCTGCTCCTTCAGCTGCAACATCGCCATTCCCACCAGCTCAGGAGCCTGCTGCTGAGGGATCATCTGACGATCTGCCATTCTAAATTATTAGCGATTTAGGTAAAAGATAGTCCGTTTCGGCGGGCTATTCTTTTTTATACGTGAATCGACATTATGATAAATAGGCAATAATGGTATAGGAAATTAACACTACTCCGAATGTAAATTATTTAATATAGAAATCTTTTGTAAGTTCGTGATACCACACACTCCTCTGGTTTGGAATCATCTCTAATATTTCTTCTGTAAAATCAATATTATCTATTCTGGTCTTGCGGAATTCTATCAGCTGTCGTTTTGGAAGTTTATTTGGAGTTGTTTTTATCATACAAATCCTGCTTATCATAAATCCAGCTAAGGCTGCTGCAGTTTCTATGGCATCATTATTCTCTGTTGGAATTACAATCGAAAATATACCGTCATTTTTTAGTAACTTATAAGCAGTCTGCATCAGCTGGTCGAAATTCATACTTACCGCATGTCTAGCCAGCGTACGCTGATTCTCAGGACAAGTCAAGGAATCAACAAAATACGGTGGATTACACACTATTGCGTCAAACAGTGTTTTGTCATCCATTTTTGTAGCATCGCCGTGAATAATTGTAATTCTGTCACTAAATGGCGATGCTTCTACGTTTTCCTTCGCTTGTAAGGCTGCATCCTCATCAATATCTATGCCCACAACTTGTGCTTCAGGAAAACGTTGCGCCATCATCAGAGCAACAAGTCCTGTACCTGTGCCTATATCCAGAATTTTTCCATATGAAACGGGTGCATTTGCCCAGGCTCCCAACAGAGTTCCGTCGGTGCCTACTTTCATTGCACAGCGCTCCTGATTTACTGTGAATTGCTTAAATTGAAAGCTGTTTTTACCCATAATCGCGGCAAAGATACTAATTATTTTAAAATAATCAGCCTATCATTCTTAATTCTTAATTATTATTAGTAACTTTGCGCCCTGATATAATTAAATACGGAAAATGAGTAATCAGAATAACAATTCAGCATTTCAGATGATTGCTGACATCGATGGAGATTTAAAGGATTTTTTGAATGTTAGCACTCCAGAACATGTACCTGTACTTGCCTTGCGAAACATGGTATTATTTCCTGGTGTGGTAACACCAATTTTAATCGGACGCAAATCAAGCAAGACTTTAGTAGAAAAAGCTGAGAAAAAAGGTCTTATTATCGGCGTTGTATCTCAGCGTGACCCAGAAGTAGACTCACCAACCAAAGAAGACTTGTTTACTATTGGTGTGTATGCCAAGGTAATGAAGCTGTTAACCCTTCCAAACGGCAATGTGACAGCAATTGTACAGGGCTTGGGCCGTCTTGAGCTTGATGATATCACTTCTACCTCACCCTATCTCGAAGGCGACGTAACACCCCTTGAGGAGGTACAGCCAGAGAAGAAGGACCGTGAGTTTAACGCAGCTGTTTCAGACTTGCGCGATCTTGTAAACAAGTATATCGCACTTTCAGAAGAGATTCCCGACGAGGCAAACTATGCCATCAAGAATATCTCTAACCCTGTTATGATGCTTAATTTTGTGTGCACCAACATGCTGTTCAATCACAAGGATAAGCAGAAGCTGCTTGAGGCTGAGACTGTTAAGGAGCGTCTGTTCATGACTATGAAGCTGCTGAACCGCGAGATTAACCTGCTTAATCTTAAGGCCGAGATCCGTAACAAGACCCGTGAGGATATCGACGAGCAGCAGCGCAACTACTTCCTGCAGCAGCAGATTAAGAACATGCAGGCAGAGATGGGACACGGTGAGTCGTACGAGAAGTTAGAGCTCTTGAACAAGGCAAGATCAAAGAAATGGTCGTTCGAGATGAGCCGATACTTCTATAAGGAGTGCGACAAGCTCGATAACCAGAATCCACAGAGTCCTGAATACAACGTACAGCTCACATATCTGCAGACACTTGTTAATCTGCCTTGGGGCGAGTTTACCAATGACAATCTTGACTTGAAGCGTGCACAGAGGATTCTCGACAAGGATCACTACGGCATGGAGAAGGTTAAGGAGCGCATTCTTGAATATATGGCAGTTCTTGCACTTCGTGGCGATCTGAAGTCGCCAATCCTGTGCCTTTACGGTCCTCCAGGAGTTGGTAAGACTTCGCTCGGTAAGTCGATTGCCGCAGCCATGAAACGTAAGTATGTACGCGTTTCACTTGGTGGTGTTCACGACGAGGCTGAGATTCGTGGTCACCGTCGTACATATATCGGAGCTATGCCCGGACGTATCATCAAGAGCATCCAGAAGGCAGGCTCAAGCAACCCTGTGTTTATCCTCGACGAGATCGATAAGGTTACACAGAACACTCATAATGGCGACCCAGCATCAGCACTGCTCGAGGTACTAGATCCTGAGCAGAACAACGCCTTCCACGATAACTATCTCGATGTGGATTATGATCTGTCGAAGGTGCTCTTCATTGCTACGGCCAACAACCTCAGCACCATCCCTCGCCCCCTACTCGACCGTATGGAGGTAATCGACGTAAGTGGCTATATCACAGAGGAAAAGATTGAAATCGCGAAGCGTCACTTGATACCACGCGAGCTCGATAATAATGGTTTGAATATCAAGGGTATGAAGCCTTCATTCAACAAGGCTGCCATCGAGATGATTATTGAGCGATACACCCGTGAGAGCGGCGTCCGCCAGCTTGAGAAGCAGATAAACAAGGCTCTGCGTAAGATTGCCTTCAACTGTCAGATGGACGAGACAAAGGACTACAAGAAGATTACCCCAAGCGAGCTTGAGGACCTTCTGGGCAAGCCACCTTTCTATCGCGACATCTATCAGGGCAACGACTATGCTGGTGTTGTTACCGGACTTGCCTGGACATCTGTTGGCGGTGAGATTCTGTTCATCGAGACATCACTCTCTAAGGGTAAAGGCTCTAAGCTCACACTTACCGGTAATCTGGGCGATGTGATGAAGGAGTCGGCTATCCTTGCTCTTGAGTATGTAAAGGCCCACGCCGAGACTCTCAACATCGACTATCGTATTTTCGATAATTGGAACATCCATATCCACGTTCCCGAGGGTGCAACACCAAAGGACGGTCCTTCGGCAGGTATTACCATCGCCACAAGTATCGCCTCTGCCCTAACCCAGCGCAAAGTGCGTAAGAACACCGCTATGACAGGTGAGATTACACTGCGCGGAAAAGTTCTGCCTGTTGGTGGTATCAAGGAGAAGATTCTTGCAGCCAAGCGTGCAGGTATCACTGATATCGTGATGTGTAAGGAGAACGAGAAGGATATTCTCGAGATTCCAGAGATGTACCTTAAGGGCGTATCATTCCACTATGTAGAGAATGTGCAGGATGTTTGGGATTTTGCCCTTACCGACCAGATTGTAGAGCATCCGCTTGATTTCACTATTCCAGTAGATAAAGACGAAAAGAAGAAGTAAATGACATTTGAAGTACAACATACCGATGCAGCCAGCGACGCCCGCGCCGGACTAATAACAACCGACCACGGACAGATTCAGACACCTATCTTCATGCCTGTAGGCACTGTGGGTAGCGTTAAGGGTGTGCACTTTAGCGAACTGCGTGAGCAGGTTAAGGCACAGATTATTCTGGGAAACACCTATCATCTATATCTGCGCCCAGGTCTCGACATACTGCGCCAGGCAGGCGGCTTGCATAAGTTCAACACTTGGGATCGCCCCATCCTTACCGACTCGGGCGGTTTTCAGGTGTTCTCACTCACAGGCATCCGTAAACTCCGCGAGGAAGGTTGTGAGTTCCAAAGCCACATCGATGGTTCAAGACACATTTTCACTCCCGAGAATGTGATGGATACCCAGCGTGTCATAGGTGCCGACATCATGATGGCATTCGATGAGTGCCCTCCTGGACAGAGCGACTATAAGTATGCCGAAAACAGTCTGCGCCTCACCCAGCGATGGCTGGAGCGCTGCGTAAAACGATTCAACGAGACTGAGCCACTTTACGGCTATAATCAGACTCTGTTCCCCATAGTTCAGGGTTGCACCTATAAGGATCTTCGTCAGGATGCAGCAAAGCATGTATGCGATATCCTTGGTCAGCTTAATGATGGTGGCGGTGCATCTATCGGCGGACTTGCCGTAGGTGAACCCACCGAGGTGATGTACGAGATGATTGAGGTGGTAAACGAAATTCTGCCAAAGTCACGTCCACGCTATCTTATGGGCGTTGGTACTCCACAGAACATCCTTGAGGGTATTGAGCGTGGTGTTGATATGTTCGACTGTGTTATGCCTACCCGCAACGGTCGTAATGCAATGCTCTTCACTTATGAGGGCACGATGAACATGCGCAACAAGAAGTGGGAGAACGACTTCTCGCCTATCGATCCTGATGGCTGCGAGATCGACCGCATCCACTCAAAGGCCTATCTGCACCACCTGTTCAAGGCCCAGGAGCTGCTTGCCATGCAGATTGCTTCGATACATAATCTGGCATTCTACCTCCGACTGGTAGGCGATGCCCGACAGCATATTATCGCTGGCGATTTCGTTCAGTGGAAACGTAGTGTAATTGATCAATTAGGACGCAGACGATGAAAGCAGAAAAGTACTTGCGTTGGCTAAAATACCTGAGATTCCTGAAGTGTCTGGGCGTGCTTAATCCGTTCAGATACGTATCTCGCCTTGACCGTTATCTCATAGCAAAGTTCATCGGAACATATATCTTCGCTATCATTCTTATCATCTCAATCTCTATTGTGTTTGATATCAATGAGAACCTGGCAAAGTTCTCAACAAACGGTGCGCCGCTCAAAGCCATTGTGTTCGACTACTACGCCAACTTCGTTCCTTACTTTGCCAATCTATTCTCGCCGCTGTTCGTGTTTATCGCCGTAATCTTCTTTACGTCGAATCTTGCGGGCAACTCCGAGATTATCGCCATGCTTGCAGCAGGTGTTAGCTTCAAGCGATTGTTGCGCCCCTATATGATTTCGGCAGCTATCATTGCTGCAGTAAACTTCTATCTGGGCGGATACATCATCCCTAAGGGAAACCTTGTAAAGTTAGAGTTCGAGTCGAAGTATAAGAACAACACCAAAACCGTTACCAGCAGCAACGTTCAGCTTATGGTAGCGCCAGGTGTTATTGCCTATTTGCAGCAGTACGACGACCTTACCCATACTGGCTACGGATTCTCGCTCGATAAGTTCGAGAATAAGAAGCTTGTTAGTCACATGACAGCGTCAGTAATCCGCTACGACTCTATCAGTGAGTCACGCTATCACTGGAAGGCTCAGAATTATAAGATACGTACACTAAAAGGTCTGCGCGAGGAGATACAGTCGGGTGCTGTAATCGATACTCTCATACAGATGGAGCCAATGGACCTTGTTTACTCCGATGGTCAGTCGGAGACGCTCACATCCACGGAGCTTCACGATTACATCTCAAAGCAGATCGACCGTGGTTCTACCAACGTTGTGCAGTACGAGGTTGAGTATCACAAGCGAATAGCCACATCGTTTGCCTCGTTCATCCTTACTCTCATCGGCGTGTCGCTCTCAAGCCGCAAGCGCAAGGGCGGCATGGGTCTTTACCTTGGTATCGGTTTGGCGCTGTCGTTCAGCTACATTCTGCTGCAGACCATCAGCTCCACCTTTGCCATCAATGCCGACACACCTGCCATGCTGGCAGCGTGGATTCCTAACATATTATATTTATTCATAGCTTACTTGTGTTATAGACAAGCCCCTAATTAATGACATTTGAAGAAACATATTTGAACGATAATATTCTCGATGCGCTCTACGACATGCACTTCGAAGATATGACGCCCATCCAGGAGAAATGCATTCCTGAGATTCTGGACGGCTACGATGTGCTGGGTATTGCCCAGACGGGAACAGGAAAGACAGCAGCCTACCTGCTGCCTATACTCTCACAACTTGATGATGGCGACTATCCCAAGGATGCCATCAACGCAGTAATCATGTCGCCCACACGCGAGCTTGCTCAGCAGATTGACCAGGCCATGCAAGGCTTCGGCTACTATCTCGACGATGTAAGCAGCGTGGCCGTATATGGTGGAAACGACGGCAACCGCTACGACCAGGAGTTGCGCTCCATGCGTATGGGTGCCGATGTGCTTATTGCCACTCCTGGCCGACTGCTCAGTCACCTCAAGGTTGGCAACCTCGATCTCTCGCAGTGCAGCTTCTTTGTGCTCGACGAGGCCGACCGTATGCTCGACATGGGATTTGTCGACGACATCATGAAGATAGTACAGCAGCTGCCTAAGAACTGTCAGCGCATCATGTTCTCGGCTACCATGCCTAAGAAGATTCGCGAGCTTGCCGTACAGCTGCTTAATGATCCTGTTGAGGTGCAGATAGCTGTATCTAAACCCGCAGAGAAGATTCACCAGATGGCCTACGTGTGCTACGAGCCACAGAAGCTCAAGATTATCCAGCACATCTTCCAGAACGGCAATCTGCAGCGCGTCATCATCTTCTCGGGTAAGAAGGAACGCGTAAAAGAGGTTACCCGCAAGCTCAAGTCTATGCACATCAACTGCGACCAGATGCACTCCGACCTCTCGCAGGCCGAACGCGACGAGGCGATGTACCGCTTCAAGGCCGGACAGACCGATGTGCTTGTTGCCACCGACATCGTGGCCCGAGGCATCGATATCGACGATATCCGCCTGGTTATCAACTACGACGTACCAGCCGACAGCGAGGATTATGTTCACCGTATCGGTCGTACAGCCCGTGCCGATCGTGATGGTGAGGCCATCACCTTCGTCAGTGATGCTGATATCTACCGTTTCCAGGGCATCGAGCACTTCCTTGGCAAGGAGGTTGAGAAGATAGCCCTGCCCGAAGGACTCGGTGAGGCTCCCGCCTACATCAAACGCGAGAAGAAACCCAATACCCGTCGCAACGGTCGTTGGCACTCTAAAGGCTCCGGCAAGTATCATGGTGGTAAGGGCAAGCCTAAGCGTTCCAAAAAGGAATAGGCCCCCTGTAATGTTTAATCTTTAATGTTTAACGTTTAATGTTAACCCTTCCAATAGCAAAAATCAATCTCGGTCTGAACGTCGTTGAAAAGCGTCAAGACGGTTATCATAACCTCGAGACAGTCTTCTACCCAGTGCCCATCAACGATGCGCTCGAGGTATTCCCAATGGATCCACTGTTCCCTTCAGCCGTTGATTGCGACCTGAAGGTAACCAATATCAATATCGATGGCGATGAGCAGCGCAATCTTGTGGTTCGTGCCTACAATCTGTTAAAGGCCGACTTCCCTACTCTGCCTCGCATCCACGCTCATCTCTATAAGGGCATACCCACACAGGCTGGTATGGGTGGTGGCAGTAGCGATTGCGGCTTTATGATCACCCTTCTCAACCAGATGTTCAATCTCGGTCTCACCAATCAGCAGATGATCGACTATGCAGCCCGTCTGGGTGCCGACTGCGCTTTCTTCATTCTCAATCGCCCATGCTATGCCGAGGGTATTGGCGAGAAGCTGCAGCCCATCGATCTCGACCTTAAGGGATGGTACCTATCGCTGGTACGTCCCGATATCCCTGTGCCCACACGCGAGGCCTTTGCACTCATCAAGCCACAGCACCCTGAGGTTTGCTGCCGCGAAGTTGTAAAGCTGCCTGTTGAGCAGTGGCGCGATAAGCTTACCAACGATTTCGAGTATAGCGTATTCTCAGCTCATCCCGAATTGGGCGCCGTTAAGGATCGCCTCTATCAGCTTGGCGCCACCTATGCCGCCATGTCGGGTTCGGGCTCTACCCTCTTTGCACTCTCACGTCAGCCACTCTGTCTTGATGAGTTCAATGCTGTAGGAACATTTAAAACAACTATATCAATATAATTAAGCATTATGAAACAAACAATCCTTGTTACTGGTGGAACCGGCTTTATCGGCAGTCACACCACAGTAGAACTGCAAGAGGCAGGCTACGAAGTTGTAATCATCGACAATCTTTCAAACTCTAATGCCAATGTTGTCGACGGTATCGAGAAGATCACAGGCAAGCGTCCGGCCTTCGAGAAGGTTGACTGCTGCGATTTCGAGGCTCTCGAGGGTGTGTTCAAGAAGTACCCCAACATCGAGGGTATCATCCACTTTGCAGCATCTAAGGCTGTAGGCGAGAGCGTTGAGAAACCTCTGCTCTATTATCGCAACAACCTTACATCGCTTGTAAACCTGCTCGAGCTCATGCCCAAGTACAATGTCAAGGGCATCATCTTCTCAAGCAGCTGCACCGTTTACGGTCAGCCAGCCCCCGAGAATCTGCCTGTAACCGAGAACGCTCCTATCCAGAAGGCTATGAGCCCTTACGGCAACACCAAGCAGATTAACGAGGAGATTATCCAGGATTACATCCACTCTGGCGCTCCTATCAAGAGCATCATCCTGCGCTACTTCAACCCAATCGGTGCTCATCCATCAGCACTCATCGGCGAGCTGCCAAATGGCGTTCCTATGAACCTCATCCCATTCGTCACCCAGACCGCTATGGGTATCCGCGAGCAGCTCAAGATCTTCGGTAACGACTATAACACTCCTGATAAGACCTGTATCCGCGACTACATCTATGTTGTTGATCTGGCCAAGGCTCACGTAAAGGCTATGGAGCGTGTTCTCGACAAACCCGAGTGCGAGGCTGTTGAGGTATTCAACATCGGTACTGGTAAGGGTCTGTCAACCCTCGAGGTTGTTGAGGGCTTCGAGAAGGCTACTGGCGTAAAGGTAAACTGGACCTACGCTCCACGTCGTGAGGGCGATATCGAGCAGGTATGGGGCAATGTCGACAAGGCCAACAAGGTTCTTGGTTGGAAGGCCGAGACCCCAACCGAAGAGATTCTGCGCACCGCATGGCGCTGGCAGCAGAAACTCCGCGAGAACGGCATTCAGTAATAAAATTAGCAGCCTCGCGTCATCTCGACGGGAGGCTGCAAAATATAAAACAAAAAAAACAAATTATGAACCTAAAAACTATCCACTTTAGTACACTAGCATTATTGGTTGTACTTCTTTTTACGTGTTGCGATAAGGGCGACAACTCTGTGAAGGAAACAACTGTCTGGCGTAAATCATTGAACATTAACACTTCTGACCTCTTATTGTCTGTGGGCGAGTCCGCCACCAGAACAGCTACCTCCAGGGCTGTTAATCCTCTTATTCAATACTCATCAAGTAAACCTTCTGTAGCTACTGTTGACAATACCGGTACTGTAATAGCTATGTCAGAGGGCACTGCTACTATCACTGTGTATATGCCAGAGAATAAAGCTGAAGGATATGCAGCAGTAAGCCGTGAGTATAAGGTTATTGTTAAGGGTATATCAGCCCAAGAAATGAAGAAAGTTGATAAGGCTACTCCTCTTACTTTTGTAGCCGTTGACGATGGCAAAATTACCGTTACCTTTAAAGGTGGAATCATACTGGCCAACGATATCCATTATACTATTAACGCTGGTGAAGAGCAAACCATTTCAAAGAACACTTCTGGTGCTTTCGATATTCAGGTAAAGAAAGGCGACGTAGTGTCAATGTACAGCCAGAACAAATCGCTGGGTATAAGTGCTGTTGCTGCTGCCCGCGGCATGACTCGTGCTGTGGACGACGGTGCGAAGTACATCAACATCAGACCAAGCATGAAAACCGAGATCTTCGGCAACGTGATGAGCTTGCTGAAGGGTAAGGACGATATTATGACTGCCGAAACCATTGAGGCGAATAACGCATTCTACGGTCTGTTTGCTGGAGCCGATAAACTCGTGAACAATACCGATCGTCTGCTCGTATTGCCCGCCACCACCTTGACAGAGGGCTGCTATCAGGATATGTTCAACGGCTGCAAGGGCATCGAGAAGGCGCCCGAGCTGCCTGCCCCGAAGCTGGAGAAAGGCTGCTATCAGGAGATGTTCTACGACTGCGCGAAACTGAACAGCGTGAAGTGTCTGGCCACTGACATCAAGGCAGAGAACAGCACGAAGGACTGGTTGGGTAAGGCTGGTACTGAGGCCTCAGGCGAGAAGGTGCTGGAGACGTTGGTTCCGATGTCTCCCAACAGCGACGACGGGGTGCCTGAGTCATGGACATTGACAATTCGGGATCCTGATCCAGAAATTCCTGTTCCTGCACCTAATGGTGGCAATCTCACCCCTATGGACGATCCAAAAGATATTTAATCATGAACCAATAAATAATTAAAAACAATGCAAACAAAAAATTACTTGCGTATTTCGCTTTCGATGATGGTTCTCGTCATCATTTCTGCTTGTAGCAGTAATGAAATTTCATTGCCGCAGAGCGCTTCAAACACCATCCCATATACTGTAACAGTAAATGGTGCCCCTTCAATTACACGTGCAACTGTAGATGATGATTACAAAACTCTTCGCTTTGCCGCAGGTGATAAGCTCAACATCACAGGCACTAATATCTCTGGTGTGCTCGCACTCACTTCTGGCTCAGGCACTGGTAAAGGCGTATTTTCAGGCGATCTTAGCTATTCTGGCGAAGGTTCACCTGACACCAATCTCGCACTCACTGCCACACTTGTTAGCGATCAGCAGTCTGTTAACACCGAGGTTTCTATTGATGCAAATGGTGCAGTTACAGTAAACTACCCCACTACATCCTATTGTAGCGATGTTGCCACAGCTGTCCAGAAGTACAGCCGATTAACAGGCACATCTACCTATGGCGACAAGGCCTTTACGTTGTCACAGCAGACTGCTTTCCTCAACTTCAGTGTTACATTCGAGGATAACACTTCTCCTGAAACCGAGTTGTCTGTTGTTGTTAGCAATAACAATTCTTCATTGTGTATTGCCAATGTTACAACATCTTTATCAGAACAAGAGGTTACAGTAGCCAATTTCGTACTGCCTGTTCCTGTTGGCACCACATTAACCAATGCTTATGTTAAGATTGGCGACAAGGATTCTTTATGCTTCAGCGACAGCGAGGCACTAACAGCAAGGGTCTATAATATAAAGAGAACTCAGAAGTATCCTGTTGCCAAAATCACCACAGCTCCTACAGCTACAACTGGCGATATTATCGCAGGCATCGAAACTCCCCTTGTCACAGCAGGTGTAGCAGAAGGTGGTACAATAAAATATCTTGTAACTTCCGAAAATACCAAACCTCAGATTAACGCCGACTTCACCGAGACAGTTCCCACAGCACTAAGCTGTCAGGCCGGCACCTACTACGTATGGTACTATGTTAAGGCCGATGGAGTTCACACCGATAGTGAGCTTTCTGCCACGGGAATCGAGGTTACTGTATTACCCAGTGTAAGTTCAGAAATTGATTCAATGACAGATCCAAAAGATATCTGATAAAACCAGCAGCCTCGCGTCATCTATAGTTTCTAAAGATGGTTAGTTAAATAGGTTGCAAATAAACATTAAATCCCAAGGTATATTAAAACTACTTTGGGATTATTTTTATACATTTGCATTTAGTTATGACTACAACATTAATCATAGGACTGCTGATACCGCTGCTGGGCACAATGCTTGGCTCGGCGTTTGTGTTCTTTATGCGCGACGAAATGTCGCCGAGACTACAGAAGACATTGTTGGGTTTTGCATCGGGTGTGATGGTGGCTGCATCGGTTTGGTCGTTGCTGATTCCTGCGATGGAGATGCAGGCCGACAGTGGCAAGTGGAGTGTGGTGCCAGCCGCAGTAGGATTTCTTCTTGGAATGGGATTCCTGTTGCTTATCGACGAGCTAACGCCGCACCTACATATTGGTACAGACAAACCTGAAGGTATGCGCTCAAAGCTTTCAAAGACCGCCATGCTGGCACTGGCAGTTACCATACACAATCTGCCCGAAGGAATGGCTGTAGGCGTGGTTTTTGCTGGAGCCGATAGCGGTGTATCGAACATTTCGCTAGCTAGCGCGCTGGCTGTTGCAGTGGGTATCGCCATACAGAATGTGCCCGAGGGTGCTATAATTTCTATGCCGATGCGTGCAGCAGGCAATACTCGTTGGCGCTCGTTCTTTATAGGCTCGCTCAGTGGAGCCGTTGAGCCAGTGGGAGCCCTCGCAGTATTATTGCTTGCGTCTATGATAATGCCCGTGCTGCCATATATGTTGGCATTTGCCGCAGGCGCCATGTTCTACGTTGTAGTTGAGGAACTAATTCCCGAAGCATCAAGCGGCAAGCACAGCAACCTGAGTACCATCGGCTTCGCCATAGGCTTTGTACTTATGATGGTACTGGATGTTGTGATGGGATGACGTATTGTCAAGCCTTTCCCTTGAATGTATATCCTGTACCTTCAACCGCAGCACGGATAGACTCTTCGGTAGCAGGACCTTTGATAGTGAGGGTGTTTGCAGAGGCACTAGCCTTAGCTTTCTCAACACCAGGAACTTCCTCTACAGCTCGAACTACTGCAGCCTCACAATGGCTGCAATGCATGTCCTCAACACGATAGACGGTTACATCGGGGTCTAACGGTTTCTTGGTAGTAAACTTGCTTAAAAGCTTCAACATAAGCGCAAATATAATTAATAATGTTAATACTGTAGCACAAACTATCTTATACGTACTGGGCAGAGCGGATGTGCTCATGCAGCATGCATCCTGAGTAGCAACTGCGAAGTCTATTCCTGTTGCATTGAGTAGCAGTCCGAAGAGTACGGCAAAGCCAACGATGGTCATAAGATAAATTGATGTGAATCTACGTCCCATAGACTTATGAACCACAAGTATGGAAGCTAGATTAACGGCAGGACCAGCCATCAGCATCACAAGCGCCGCTCCTGGCGAGAGTCCCTTCATCATCAGTGCCGCTGCCACAGGTATACTACCCGTAGAACAGATATACATAGGTATAGCGATGACCAGTATCACCAACATCTGAAGCAACGGCTGACTGCCGAAACTAAGGAAGAACTCATCTGGTACAGCCACCTGAATCAACGCTGCTACAACAAGTCCGATGAGCAGCCGCAGTCCGATGTCGCGAAGCATATCATAATAAGCATACTTCAGCACTCGCCATATTCTATTTCCACTTTCCACTTGACAAGAGCAATTATCGTTGTTTACAATGCCATCCTCGCGAACTAATCGGTTAACTAACAATCCACCGCAAACACCTGTGATAAGTGCTGCCGTAGGACGGATAATAGCAAATCCCAGTCCCATAAGTGAGAAAGTGGCCAGAATTGAGTCGATGCCAGTCTGCGGCGTTGCAATCAGAAAAGAAGCAATAGCTCCTTTTGATGCTTTCTCGTTTCTAAGTCCGATAGCGGTTGGGATGACTCCACACGAGCACAGTGGCAGAGGTACACCCAACAGCGCCGCCCATAGTACGGACAACTTGTTATTTCGCGAAAGATAGTTGGCATAGAATCTTTGCGGTACAAACACGTGCAGCACCCCTGCGATGAAGAATCCCAGCAACAGATAGGGAGCCATCTCACAGACCACGTTAAGAAGTGATAGTAGAAAATCGTGCATAATCATTATTTTAAATGCAAATGTACAAAAAAATCCCAAAGCAGTTTAAATATACCTTGGGATTTAATGTTTATTTGCAACCTAGGATAGTTGCGTATGTTGGTTTTTTGCGATTATTTTTGCGCTCGCAGTACCGCTCGCACTGGGCGCAGAGGTCGTAACCAAGCATCGCTCCGAGGATGAAATCCTCCTCGGGCGATAGCTCGTTTAATGGTCGGGTTACGATCAACCTGATAGCATTGAGACATTCCTTTCGGCCTATATAGAAGTTAAGGTTGTTCTTGCCTGCAGGCTGCAGCACATAGTCCATATTCTGACTGCACAAGCGTTTCCTTGCGCACTCTTCGTATTGTTTCGGACATGTGAACAGCACCATCTGGCGCACTCCCTTCTGGAGCTCGTAGATGTGGTTTGAAAGCACCTTTAACTCTGTTGGCATAACTTCGTTTTGTCTCATATAGCTATCTTTTTGTTTTTATAAGTTAGGAGATATTACTGCAATCCAAGCATCGATACGTGTATCTGTCTTGTCATCCTCGTTGATGTCGTCGAGAGGCAGACCAATGAACTTACCATCAACCACAGCCTCTGAATCATCGAAGGTGTAACCATCAGTCTCAACAGCACCAACGAAGTGTGCACCACTCGACTTGATACCGTTGTAAAGCTCACCGATACCACCAACAAAGGTGTCGCTGTAAGTAGAACAGTCGCCACAGCCGAAGAGAGCGATGGTTTTACCGCTCAGGTCAGCCCCCTGCAGCACCTTCAGTCCGTCGTACCAGTCGTCCTGCAGCTCTCCAGCACCCCATGTAGAAGTACCAAGTATAAGGTTCTGGTTGTTATTAACTACGTCGGCAGTAAGGTCCTGTACGTTGATGACCTCACAACCCAACTTCTGTGCTATCTTCTCTGCGATAGCCTCGCATGTTCCTGTAGAGGAACCGTAAACTACAATTGTCTTATTCATAATGATATAAATGTGATTAAAGCACTCAGTTTGAAATCTGGGTGCAAAGGTACGGCGATTCTGCAAATCTTGCAATACTCAAAAATGAGTAAAATCCCTTAGACAAAGAGGCACACCATCCCCTTTGTCATCTCGACCAATTAAACAAAAAAGCCGAAAGCACAAAACTTTCGGCTAATTTTTTACTCCTCCCCTCTGTCATCTCGAGCGCGCTCGAGCTCTGCTCGCTTGTTACCGAAGGGACGCAAGAAGTCGAGAGATCTCACCCGTTGCGACATAAGTCCCAGCCAGTAAGCAACGCAAAATCGTCGATGCTATCTGTTCCGTTTTCCTGTATCGCCATCGCCCTACCCAACTTCATCCATCTTCCAGGACTCTCGCTTGGTATGCCTATCGGCTCATCGGGGTCGATGCCTGTCAGTCGGCTCACGTTGGCGATATACGCCTCCGTCTTATTCTCCATCGGCGGTGCCCACTTACTGATTATGGCACGTATGGTAAACAGGCGGTATTTATGATAGTACGTACGCGTGAGTTTTCTCAAAATACTCTGCAAAGATACTGAATTTGCAGAATTTTGTGGTAATTTTGCACGCAGATTTAAATGAATTTAGGTAAATGGAAACAAGAAAACAGATTGCAGCAGAAAAGAAAAGATATAATAGCCATAACTGCGCACAGGCTATTGTACATACCTACGCAGATATAGCAGGAATAGATGAAGAAACGGCCATGAACGTTGCTGGTGCCTTTGGTGCTGGCATGGGTAATATGGAAGGTACTTGCGGCTCACTCGTAGGTGCTGGCATTGTCTTGGGTTTGGTGAATAAAGACAAGGTAAAGTCCATGAAGCAGATGCGCGAGATAATGGCAAAATTCCAGCAAAGGAATGGTGCCACACAATGCAAGCTGCTGAAAGGAATTGGCACCAAGGTGGTACTTCGTGAATGTCCAGATTGTGTGGCTGATGCAGCTGAATTCTTAGAAGAGCAGTTAAATAAGCAGGATTAATGGACATAGCAGAGCTGCACGACGAAGAGAATCTGCACACGCAGATGGAAGACCGCTGGGAGAACTACGGTAGCTTGGATGGAATCATCGACACAGATGACCCGTTCACTCTTCAAGGTGCACCGAGGTTTGAACTGTCTGAGAAGATAAACAGCCTTCTCAGCAATGCTCTGAATGATGATGAGAACCTGCTTATTCGCCAAGTGCTTGGCATGGGTTGCAAGCAACGCTCGGTGAAGGAGCTTGCAAAGATGCACGGGATTACTCAGCAAGTAATCCAGAAACAGCTTGTGGATATCGTCAACAAACTACGACACCACGACGATTCTATTCAACTTTGGAAGTATTTGAATAGGTAAGTAATCAACTATAATGTGTAGCCTTTTCTATATGCTATTTCGAGATACTTGTCCCAGTTTGTATGTCTTGATTCAAGTGCTTTAGACATACCTCCAAAAACAACGAAATCTGACTCTTTTACACGATTATAAAGTCTATCGCCAAGCATTACTTTCTTCATACTTCCAAGAAGTCCAAGCTCCTCCAAATATTCAGTATTCTTTCCTGCAGTACAGAGAATAATGGCTTTGTCGAGAACCTTCATTGTTTTGTTGCCATAAGCAAATCCATACGACCATACGCGGTCGAACCATCCCACAAGCTTGGCTGGGGCTTCCGTCCAGAAAACGGGATAGATAAAGGCAATAGCATCTGCAGAGTTTATCTTTTCTTGTTCTGCAAGAACATCGCTTTCCAAACTAGGTTCTGTACTATAGTTAGAATCTCTAAGATATTCCTTTTCAGACATATCTGTTCTGAAATTCATCTTATACAGATCAGATATTACATATTCATTTCCGGAATCAACAATTCCTTTGATAAATGAGTCGCGGACATTTCTTGTAAACGAATCCTCTGATGGGTGACAATATACGATAAAAACTTTCATTATGAATATATAAAATATACTTATTTAAGTCAGTCATAATTTGCTATTGCTATTTCTATCAGCTCCCTATCGGCCATAAAACATTTATAGCCGGTTTTAACCAAATCCCAGTTTCTTGTAAGCAACCATACGCCGAAGCATTTCTTGATGGTTGGCCAGAAAGCATTACGATTTGTACGCATAAAATCCTTGATGATTTCCTCATCGCTCACGCCATATGATTTCAGCAATGCCATACTGGCTATGCCTGTACGGTCCTTTCCTGCCGTACAATGACAGAGGGTGCAGATACCTTTCTCGGCATTCTGACGCATTACAGCTACAACTTTGTCGAGGTTGGCACGAGAAAATTCATCAGTAACTATATCTTTGTATAGTACCTTGAAATCAGGCACCATTTCTTTTAGTTTCTCAGGGTGTTTGCGGAGATTGCGG
This sequence comes from uncultured Prevotella sp., assembly GCA_902800365.1. Lineage (GTDB taxonomy): Bacteria > Bacteroidota > Bacteroidia > Bacteroidales > Bacteroidaceae > Prevotella. The sequence continues at coordinate 33,578 of CADCEF010000004.1, forward strand.
ATGATGGTCATAGCGTCAGAACCCGTTTCGTGCGTAATGCCAACTGCAGCATCTTTCAGAAGCGGGATTTGCAAATACTCCACACCCTCTGGCAATGGGTCGGGGAATTCGGCTGATTCGATGGGCGTACGTAGGTCGATAACGCATTTGATACCATATTTACGGCAAAAGGCTGCGCATTCTTCCTCTGTGAAGATGCTCAGCTTTCCGCTACGCAAAAGCAATCCCTTTGGAATGCCGCACTTACCTCCTATATCTCTTAGATTCAGCTTAAATTGCTTATTCATAATAGTCCTGATACAATATCTCCATGACGCTTCTCGTCGTTCTTTACACTTTCCACTTCTGGGAAATCTGCAATCAGATGTTCATATCCAACAGCTGCATCGTATTCGCCCTTAGCTATTATTTGAAAGCGCCATTCCACCCCATACGGCCAAGATACCGATGACAACGCTAACACCAACGTAAAGCGCCATCTGCAGAACATCGCCAGCTTTCATCATTCCAAATGATTCGTTGGCAAATGTGCTGAATGTGGTGAAACCGCCACAGAAACCTGTAACCATCAATAACTTCATCTCTGGAGATAGAACGCCTTTACTAACCAAACCGACTAAGAGTCCGATGAGCAGGGAACCAAGGATGTTGACGGCGAAAGTACCCCAAGGGAATGAGGTGTTTATGCCGGAAAGCAGATAGCGCAACACAGAACCTACTGCTCCTCCAAGTGCTACTAATAACAGATTTCGTATCATTATTCTTTCTTTTGTGGATGCAAAGGTACAAATAATATTTCATAAAAAGGCAGAATAATTGGCCGAATTTCCAAGCCATACTCTTTTATCGGCTTGATACAATATTCCGTCAAGTCAAGGTTACCTTTGCCACCAGCTACACCAGTAACAGTACCATTTGTGAACTAATTATTCTTTTAAATTTCCGCCGTTATTGGCTTTACAGTAAAAGGATGCTATGCCATGTAGCATCCTTTTATGTGTCAGGCTGTCCGCAGTCTGATTTTGGGGTTGGTTCTTGGTTTCATTATACAGATCCATCAGTTCACTATAGAGTGGTCTTTGTTTTTGGGGACAAAGCAGATAGTAATATGTGGCATCTTTATAGAGGCCGAAAATATACTGGAATGTATCCTTGACATTGAAGCCTAATGGATTAGTATATTTCATGACGAATGATTCTATATGCAAGGAATCATCGGTATATAATGTATTCTTTTGGTCTATTTCCAGCTTGGAATTTGGTGCGTGAGGATATAAAACGTCAACCACAATAGGCAAGTGTCGCTCTGCGCTTTCTGCAAAAGCATTTTTATTGACTTGTCCTTGCCTTTGGCCACAAGAAATAATTAATAACAGGCTGATAAATAATGTAATTTTTTTCATATACACTTTTTTTGCGGTGCAAAGATACTTTATTTTATGATAAAAACATTCTAATCTACAAGAAAAATGCAAATAAATAATTATCTTTGTAGCCAAAATAACATATGCATATGAAAAAGTATTCAATCCTTTCGCTGATAATAGCGATGTTTCTTTCGGGCAATGTAGTGTTTGCTCAAAAGTCAGACAAGATCTATCTCACAGCCGACGAAGTTCCTAACGCAGTTTATTGGCTGCCCCAACCACCTGCACCAGGCTCAACGCAGTTCTTGTACGACTTGTCGCAGTACTATTGGGGAAAACAACAGCGCCTTGACTCGTTGCGTGCAAAGAAAGCCATTCGTGAGGCTGATATTGAAGTTTCCGACATGCTGTCGCAGTTCTCAGGCGCCTTTGGTATGGAGCTTTCTAAGCAGAAAACACCAGCCATCTATAAGGTCGTAGAGCGCGCCGTGCTTACAATCCGTCTTAGCGCCACAAAGCCAAAGGCAACGTATATGCGCACGCGTCCGTTTGTATATTTTAATGAGCCAACCCTTGTTTCTGCCGATGAAGAAGAGTTACGCAACACAGGTTCTTATCCCTCAGGGCATACGGTTCGTGGTTGGGGTATGGCATTGCTGCTTTGCGAGATTAACCCAGCTGCACAGGATGAACTGTTTAAGCTGGGTTATGAATGGGGCCAAAGTCGTGTGATAGCAGGCTTCCATTGGCAGAGCGACGTAGATGCATCGCGTATGCTGGCTGCTGCATGCTACGCCCGTCTACACACCTGCAAAGAATTTCTCGACGATATGTCAGCTGCCAAAAAGGAGTTCGACAAAATGTTTTAATCTGGTCCGTGGGTGGTGTGATATTTGTGATGTTTGATGTGCGCAGTTGAATCTGCCTTACCTGTGGCATTGGAGTCGCGCAACAATTCATCACCGCTCACGTATTCTGCACCCACGGTCCATCCCTCCTTGGTCATATAGTCATCGTGACTAAAATACTGTGTTATCGCCACACCTACTAATAGGATAATAGCAATAGTCAGTATCTGTTTAATAACTTTCTTTCGCATAGTTTTTTAGTCATGTTGGGAATAAATAAAATTGCTATAATATATTATCAGTACATAGGTTTTCTGCCACAAAAATACAAAAAAATTCTAACAATACAAATATTTTAATGTTTTTTTCTTATATTTGCAACAGATATATTTAATACAATCTAATTTAGACCTAATATGACAAAGAAACCACTTAGTTAGTCTGGCCACACAACGCGAGATTGAGGAACAAGGATTGGCCCACGAAAAAGCCGGAAGTGGTTGAATACTTCCGGCTCTGATTTATTGATTAACTAGTGATTAGTGTGAATCCTGCTCGGCCTGCTTGGTCTCAGGAGCATTCTCACCATAGTAGTTGTAGTAAGCGTTGTAGCGGTTGTAACCCCACTTAGCCTGGAGCATGTCGGGGTCGAGCTCCTTAGCCTTGTCGAACATCTCGATGGCCTGCTTGTAGAGCTCCTTCTTCTTAGCGGGATCCTCAACATTCTGTGCCTGAACAACATAAGCTGTACCTGCATAGGTAGCGATGATAGCATTGTCGTTCTTAACATCGTAAGCTCTCTTGAGGTATGTGATAGCCTCGTCGGCCTTCTGAGCCTGAAGCAGTGACAGACCCTTGTCAGCGAGTGCTACGAAGTTGTTTGGATCAGCAGCAAGTGCTTCGTCAATAATCTTGTCAGCCTCGGCAGCCTGACCTACGCCAATCAGGGTGTTGTAGAGCTTCTCCATCACACCGTTGGTCTTGTGCTCAGCGTAGAGTGACTTGAGGTTCTCAACATACTTCAGAGAGTCGTCCTTGGTCTTCAGACCGTCGCCCAGAATCTCAAGCTTGAGGTTCAGTGCGTTCTCGTACTCCTGAGGATCCTTCATGGCAACATCGGCCAGCTGGAGAGCCTTGGCCATATCCTTGTCCTGATAAGCGAAGATAGCAGCGAAACGAGCTACCTGGCCGAAGAATGGCTTCTGCTGGTCGCGGTTCTGATCCTTGAACATAGGTGCTGCATCGCTCTCAACGAAGAGAGTCCAGTACTTACGAGCTGTAGCGTTGTCCTTAGCGGTGAGGGCGTCCTGACCAGCATTAACCATCTGGTTACGTGGAGCGAACCACAGGCGCTGTGCGTTCTTTGAAGCGAACTTTGGAGCTACCTTTCCCTTCTCGTTTGGCTTCTGGTCGAACTTGTCGCACTCCAGACCAGCTACGAGAGCTTTATAAGCCATATCTGACATGAGCTTCTCATCAACAGGCTTCTCTTCCTTACCCATCTGCTTTGCTACCTGATTCTCGGTCTGAATGGTGCTCTGAGCATCGAACTGAGCGAGGGCCAGATCAACAAGCTTGTTGTAAGCCTTAGCCTTTTCGGCATCGTTAGCCAGAGAACCGAGGCTGCTGTTTACAAGAGCTTCTGCTTCTGCATAAGTCTTTGCCTTGAGGATAGCCTTCAGGGCGTCACTGTCACCGGCAAATGCGGTAGCGCTGGCTACCATCATTACTGCCATAACGAATAATTTCTTCATACTCTTTTAATTTTGGTTATACCATTAATATTGATTGATTCTTATTCTCTCTTTTTTGACGTTTGCAGAGAACCAAGGTTTAATCCTTGGTCTCTGGCTCAGCCTGTACGGCCTCGTCGGTAAGCTCGGCTTCCTCGATATCCTCGTCCTCGGCCTGTGAGTGCATTACCTTACATACTGAGGCAATAACATCGTTCTTCTTAGCCAGGTTGATGAGGCGAACACCCTGAGTGGCACGGCCCATTACGCGGACATCGGCCACCTTAAGGCGGATGAGTACACCGCTCTTATTAATAATCATGAGGTCGTTCTCGTCGGTTACTACCTTGATGGCTACCAGGCGACCGGTCTTCTCGGTGATGGCGAGTGTCTTAACACCCTTGGCACCACGGGCTGTCTTACGATAGTCCTCAACCTCTGAACGCTTACCGTAGCCATTCTCACTTACTACCATGATGGTCTCGGTGTTAGGATCGTTTACGCAAACCATGCCTACTACCTCGTCGTCGCCACCGTCGAGACGCATACCGATAACACCAGTAGAAACACGACCCATGGTGCGGACATCGTTCTCGTCGAAACGTACTGCACGACCGTTGCGGTTGGCCAGCAGCAGCTCGTTGTGACCGTTAGTAAGACGAACACCTACTACCTCGTCGCCCTCGTTGATGTTGATGGCGATAACACCGGCTGCACGTACATTCTTATAGGCATCGAGGCGTGTCTTCTTGATGATACCCTGCTTGGTAGCGAATACCACGTAGTGGCTCTTGAGGAACTCCTCGTCGCCGAAGTTCTTGATGCGCAGAACGGCATTGATAGAATCGTCGGGCTCGATGTTGAGCATATTCTGGATGGCGCGACCCTTAGAGTTCTTGTCGCCCTCAGGAATCTCGTAACACTTCTGCCAGTAGCAGCGGCCCTTCTGTGTGAAGAACAGCAGAGTGTTGTGCATTGTGGCAGGATAGATATACTCTGTGAAGTCGTTGTCGCGATGACGGGCTGCCTTAGAACCCATACCGCCACGGCTCTGCTCATGGAAGTCGCTGAGTGGTGTGCGCTTGATGTAACCCATGTGAGAGATGGTGATGACAACAGGATCATCGGGATAGAAGTCCTCGGCATTGAACTCGTGGTCGAATGGGATAATCTCTGTACGACGCTCGTCGCCATACTTCTCCTTAACCTCGAGCAGATCCTCCTTCATAACCTCCTTACAACGCTCGGGGTTATCGAGAATCTCCTGCAACTCGGCAATGAGCTTCTGCAAGTCGTCGAACTCCTGGTGGAGCTGATCAACACGCAGACCTGTGAGCTGAGCCAGACGCATATCAACGATAGCCTTTGACTGAAGCTCGTCGAGCTCGAAACGCTGCTCCAGATTGCGCTGGGCATCGGTAGGAGTCTTAGAGTTGCGGATGATGTGTACTACCTCATCGATATTGTTGACTGCGATGATCAAGCCCTCGAGGATGTGTGCACGCTCCTGAGCCTTGCGCAGATCGTACTTGGTGCGGCGGATTGTTACGTCGTGACGGTGCTCAACGAAGTACTTAACACACTCCTTGAGCGAAAGCAGACGTGGACGGCCCTTGACCAGAGCAATATTGTTTACAGAGAATGAACTCTGCAGTGCTGTCATCTTGAAGAGCTTGTTGAGCAGAACGTTTGCGTTAGCGTCGCGCTTGCAGTCGACTACGATACGCATACCCTGACGACCTGACTCATCGTTAACGTTAGCCACGCCCTCAATCTTGTGCTGGTTTGCCAGATCGGCAATATAAGCCACGAGGTCGGCCTTGTTAACGCCGTAAGGAATCTCGGTTACTACAATCTTATCGTGAGTTTCGCCGCTCTCAATCTCAGCCTTGGCACGCATAACGATACGGCCACGACCAGTCTCGTAAGCATCCTTAACACCCTGCAGACCATAGATATATGCTCCTGTTGGGAAATCAGGACCTGGGATGAACTGCATCAGGCCCTCGGTGTCGATATCAGGATTGTCGATATAAGCGCAGCAGCCATCGATAACCTCACCCAGGTTGTGGGTTGGCATATTGGTAGCCATACCTACAGCGATACCGTTACCACCGTTAACCAGCAGGTTAGGAATCTTGGTAGGCATTACTGTTGGCTCCTCGAGCGAATCGTCGAAGTTAGGAGCCATATCAACAGTTTCCTTATCAAGGTCGTCCATGATGTGCTCACCCATCTTAGAGAGGCGGCACTCGGTGTAACGCATGGCAGCTGGTGAGTCGCCATCAACTGAACCGAAGTTACCCTGACCGTCTACGAGGGTGTAACGCATGTTCCAGTCCTGAGCCATACGCACCAGGGCTCCATATACAGAACTGTCGCCGTGTGGGTGATACTTACCAAGCACCTCACCTACTACGCGCGCGCACTTCTTATAAGGTTGTGTAGAAACGTTGTTAATGTTCATCATACCGTAGAGGATACGGCGGTGAACAGGCTTGAAGCCGTCACGAACATCAGGAAGAGCACGTGCCACAATGACTGACATTGAGTAGTCGATGTAGCTGGATTTCATTTCTTCCTCGATGTTGATCTTAATAATTCTGTCGTTGTCGAATGTTTGATCCATCTTGATATTTTACAATTTAACTATTTACTATTTTTCGATTTTTGCGTTTAAGGCCATTTTTAAGCCCGCTGACGCGTTTTTAACCGTGCAAAGGTAGTAATTTATTTGCAACCAAACAAAGATTTTATGCTTTTTTAGAGGAAAAAATTTGGTTTTAATGGCACGATGTTTGCAAGAATTATTGTAACTTTGCAAAAAATAAATGTATATGACGACGCAATTTTCGCCAAAACTATCAGAAATACTGGCATTCTCACGAGAGGAGGCTGCCAGACTGGCCAGCCGTTCAGTTGGTCCGGAGCACCTGCTGCTGGGCATACTGAGAACCAAGGAGGGACCGGTGATAGACCTATTTAAAAGACTTGACTTAAACCTGCAGGCCGTAAAGACCGAGCTTGAACAGAGAGTACGTGAAGACGAGATAGGAACACCTATTCACACCACCGACCTGGTGCTGAACGAGAAAGCCAGCAACGTGCTGAAGCTGGCTGTGCTGGAAGCCAGAATACAGAGAGCAGCAAAAATAGACGAACAGCACCTGCTGTTGGCCATACTGCACGATATCGCCAACAACGGGGCTAAAGAAGTATTGGAAATGAATAATATGACGTACGACGACGCCAGATCGATGCTGTTTACTCCACAGAATTCGAATGTGAGCAACGGTATCGGACTGCCCGACGACTACGAGGAGGAATACGAGCAGACTGGTAATAAGGGGGCTGCTAACAATCAGCCCAACACCACTACTGCACAGAAGAAGACGGCATCGAAAACTCCTGTGCTCGACAGCTTCGGCACCGACCTTACAAAGGCTGCTGCCGAGGGTAAGCTCGACCCATGTGTAGGTCGCGACCGCGAGATTCAGAGAATAATCGAGATTCTTGGTCGCAGAAAGAAAAACAACCCTATATTAATAGGTGAACCAGGTGTGGGTAAGAGCGCAATAGTTGAAGGACTGGCACAGCTGATTGAGAAGCGCAACACAAGTCCGATGCTGTTTGGTAAGCGCATATATACCCTCGACATGACAGGCGTTGTGGCAGGTACAAAATATCGCGGACAGTTTGAGGAGCGCCTGAAGGCTCTGATGAAGGAGCTGGAGAGTAATCCTGACATCATTGTGTTTATCGACGAGATTCACACCATCATAGGTGCTGGTGCTACACCAGGCTCGATGGATGCTGCAAACATAATGAAACCAGCATTGGCACGAGGCACAATACAGTGCATTGGTGCTACAACGCTGGACGAATATCGCGAGAGCATTGAGAAAGACGGTGCACTTGAGCGCCGATTCCAGAAGGTGCAGGTTGAGCCTACTACAAACGAGGAGACTCTGCAGATTCTGCATAACATCAAGGATCGCTACGAGCAGCATCACCATGTGATATATACCGACGAGGCTCTGGCGGCTTGTGTCAAATTGACAGACCGCTATGTTACCGACCGCTTTATGCCAGATAAGGCCATCGACGCTCTTGATGAGACTGGCTCGAAGGTACACTTGGGTAATGCCAAGGTTCCACCAGAGATTGTTGAGAAGGAGCAGGAGCTGAACGAGGTGAAGGAAAAGAAGAGTCAGGCTGTAAAGAACCAGAACTACGAACTGGCCGCAGGCTATCGCGACCGGCAGGTTCAGCTGGAGAGAGAACTGCAGGAACTCAACGAGAAGTGGGCTAACGGCGAGAACGAGGCTCCACAGGTGGTAGATGCCGACCAGGTGGCTGAGGTTGTATCGATGATGACAGGCGTGCCCGCTCAGCGTATGGCAGAGCAGGAAGGCATCCGACTGAAAGGTATGGCCGTAGAGCTGAAGAACAACGTGATAGCTCAGGATGCTGCCATCGACAAGATGGTTAAGGCAATACAGCGTAACCGCGTAGGTCTGAAAGAGCCTAACCACCCCATCGGCGTGTTCATGTTCCTTGGTCCTACTGGTGTGGGTAAGACTTATCTTGCCAAGAAGCTGGCTGAGTTTATGTTCGGCAGCACAGATGCGCTGATTCGTATCGACATGAGCGAATATACTGAGAGCTTCAATACTTCGCGACTGATTGGTGCGCCTCCAGGATACGTAGGCTACGGAGAGGGCGGACAGCTTACTGAGCGAGTACGTCGACATCCCTACTCTATCGTTCTGCTCGACGAGATTGAGAAGGCTCACAGCAATGTGTTCAACCTGTTGCTGCAGGTGCTTGACGAGGGACGCATGACTGACGGAAACGGCCGACTGGTTGACTTCCGCAATACAGTAATCATAATGACATCTAACGCTGGTACTCGCCAGCTCAAGGACTTCGGTCGTGGTGTGGGATTCGGTGCTGGTTCAACAACAGGACTGATGCTTAACGACAAGGATAAGAAGAACGCGCGCGACATTGTGCAGAAGGCTCTTTCGAAGCAGTTCTCGCCTGAGTTCCTGAACCGACTGGATGAGATTATCACCTTCGATCAGCTTGATTTGGATGCCATTAAGCGCATCATCGATGTAGAGCTGAAGGGACTGTACAACCGCATTGAACAGATAGGTTATCACATCGACCTGAGCGACGAGGCTAAGGAGTTTGTGGCTTCAAAGGGCTACGATGTTCAGTTTGGCGCACGCCCGCTGAAGCGAGCCATACAGAACTATCTGGAAGACGGAATAAGCGATATCATCGTGAATGGCGACAAAAAGCCAGGCGACACGATTCATATAGAACTTAAAGAAAATGAGTTAGCATTCAGCTAACTCATTTCTTTTTATAACGTATCACATTCTTTAAGCCAAAGGGCGGATGATGCGTCACTTGGCATACGCCAATCGCCTCGTGGCGAGAGACTTACACTTCCCACCTTAGGACCATCAGGCAAGCACGAACGCTTGAACTGCTGATTGAAGAATCGGCGGCAGAATGTGGTGAGCCATTTCTTGATGGTCTCCTCGTCGTAGAGTGCATCCTTACCATCGCTTGGTGTGCAGAAGGCACGCTTGGCAAGGAGGAATATCTTCTTAGGACTGAAGCCATAACGCAGGAAATAGTAGATGAAGAAATCGTGCAGCTCGTATGGGCCCACAAGGTCTTCGGTCTTCTGCTTTATGTTGCCTTGTTCGTCGGCAGGAATAAGCTCTGGCGAAATAGGTGTGTCAACAATATCGAGCAGAGTCTCAGTTGCCATCTCGCCAGCCACATAGCTTACTAAGTAGCGGATGAGAGTCTTGGGCACTCCAGCGTTTACACCATACATCGACATGTGGTCGCCATTATATGTGGCCCATCCGAGGGCAAGCTCCGAGAGGTCGCCTGTACCCACAACGATGGCGTTCTCCTTGTTGGCTACATCCATCAGGATCTGTGTGCGCTCGCGAGCCTGAGAGTTCTCGTAGGTGATATCGTGGATGGCAGCATCGTGATTGATATCAGCGAAGTGCTGTGTTACAGCTGCTGCGATGCTAATCTCGCGGATGGTAACACCAAGTGTCTCCATCAGCTTCAGAGCGTTGTTATAGGTGCGATCGGTGGTTCCGAATCCTGGCATTGTGATGCCCACGATGCCCTTGCGGTCGAGACCGAGCTTGTCGAACGCCTTAACGGCAACAAGCAGAGCGAGTGTAGAATCCAGTCCGCCGCTGATGCCGATAACAGCCTTCTTACCATTGATATGATACAGGCGCTTTACCAATCCCATAACCTGTATGTTGAGAATCTCCTCGCACGATGCCTGCATATTCTCGCTCTTAGGAATGAAGGGATAAGGATCGATGTTGCGAGTGAGTTTGAACTCTCGCTGGGCTGTCTGCTTGCAGACTATCTCGTTGGCATGTGCGCCACGCTGTGCATTGATGAATGTGGTGTTGGTGCGGCGCTCAACATGCAGTGCCTCGATGTCAATCTGGCACATCTTGAGTTGTGGCTGCAGAGAGAAGCGATCGCCCTCTTCAAGCAGACGTCCGTTCTCGAAGATGATGGCATTTCCGCCATATACAACATCCTGAGTAGACTCTCCGAAACCGCAGCTTGAATATACATATCCGCTAATCATGCGGGCACTCTGCTGAGCAAGAAGCGACTTGAGGTAGGCATGCTTGCCGATAAGCTCATCGCTGGCAGAGAGATTGAAGATGATATCGGCTCCAGCAAGTGCAAGATTGTTACTTGGCGGTGTTGGTGCCCATACATCCTCGCAGATTTCAACGCCGAACTTAACGCCATCGCGGGTTACAAATACCTGTGGCTCGGCTGACACCTTAACAGGGCTGCCTGCGAAATAGATTTCGGTTGGGTTCAGGTCCTGCGACGAAGCAAACCAGCGCTTCTCGTAGAACTCGCCGTAGTTGGGTAAATATACCTTAGGCACAATGCCCAACAGTGTTCCGCTCTGCAGAACGGCAGCGCAGTTATACAGCAGGCCGTTTACCACAACGGGCAGACCAACTATAACGATGGTGTTGAGCTTGCGGGTGAAATCGAGCAGCTGTACTACACCCTCCTCAGCATGGTCGAGAAGAAGCTGCTCCTTGAACAGATCCTGACAAGAATAGCCTGTGATGCAGAGCTCGGGGAACACGATAATCTCAACTCCACGATCCTCGGCCTGAGCTATCAGACTCTCTATCTGCTGAACATTATATTCTACATCGGCCACCTTAACCGTGGGAACAGCTGCTGCAACGTTTACAAATCCGTATTTCATAGCTTTACTTTTTGAACGTCGTTTTCAATAAGTGTGTAGATAAGTGCGGGCTGCTCGAAGAAGTCGTTCTCGCGGAAGGCGTGCAGCTTGTAGAACTTAACGGTATCAACACGCACCTGGGCATTTACAGGAGTCTTGAGCAGATAATGCTTGTCGCGCTTATATGCAATAAGCTGGATGCAGCAGTGTTCAAGATCGTTCAAGTCCTCACGACCGAACTCCTCGATAAACTCCTTGCAGTTAGGCTCAATCTCGCCCTCGGCACGTAGCTTCCATGCGCTGCCCTCGGCTGTCATATATACATAGCGCAGATAGTAGTTCGAATCGTTTACCAGATAGGTCTCGAAACGGCTCTGCGACAGTTCCTTAATCTCCATTGGCACAAAAGCTAGAAAAGCACTAAGCTTGTCGCCACCTTTACGCTCTTCGGGTTTAGCTTTAAAAGTAATCGGACGATCGGCGGGTTCAATCTCTGGTTCTTCTTCATCTTCAGCAGCCTGACGTGCCTGGTTCTTAATCTCAACCATACGGGTTGTCTCGTAGCTCTCCTCGCCTACTACCACAACCTCGTTAATCATCATCGGCATCTGGAATCCGTCTTCGTCTTCAACCAGTACGATGTTCTTTCCCTGAAAGCCGGCAACCTTTCCGCCGCCTACTTCGCTCAGGAATCTTACTTTATCTCCAATTTTCATAATCCAAATAAATTCTTCAATCCTCCGTCAACACCCGAGAAGCCCATGAACGCTAAGCTCAGCAGTCCTGCCGAGAGCATTACGATGGCCATTCCCTGCATGCCCTTTGGAATCTTAACAAGTTCGAGCTGCTCGCGCATGCCAGCAAACACGGTGAGTGCCAAGCCGAAGCCGATGGCGGTAGAGAAGGCGTAAACCACACTCTGCAGAAGGTTATAGTCTTTCTGGATTACCAGAATGGCTACACCCAGCACAGCACAGTTAGTAGTGATGAGCGGCAGGAAGATGCCTAACGCCTGATAGAGCGCAGGCGATACCTTCTTGAGCACAATCTCTACAAGCTGTACCAGCGAGGCTATAACCAGAATGAAGGCGATAGTCTGCAGATACTGCAAGCCGAATGCGTCGAGCACATATTTCTGTACCAGCCAGGTAACGATGGTGGCAAGTGTAAGCACAAAGGCTACAGCAGCCGACATACCCAGCGAGGTGTCAATCTTCTTTGATACGCCAAGGAAAGGACATATTCCCAAGAACTGTGACAACACGATGTTGTTCACAAAAATGGCGCTGATGAAAATAAGTATATATTCCATAAATGATTAAACGTTAAACATTAAAGATTAAAGATTAAACATTAAACATTAAACATTAAAGATTATGCATTGCGCAGCTTGTTAACAATCGCAACGAGGAATCCAAGGGTGATGAATGCTCCTGGAGGGAGGACAAACAACAGAATGTTGAATGTCTCGGGCAGCAGGGTTAATCCGAAGATTGAACCTGAGCCAAGCAGCTCGCGGCACATACCAAGAAGGGTTAGACCCAAGGTAAATCCGAGTCCGATACCTATTCCATCAAACAGAGAGGCTATGGGTGAGTTCTTTGCAGCAAAAGCTTCGGCTCTACCCAAGATAATACAGTTTACTACAATCAGCGGAATGAACAATCCCAGCGATGCATCAACATCAGGCAGATAAGCCTTGATTACCATCTGGAGGATTGTTACAAAGGCTGCAATAACCACAATGAATACTGGGATGCGAACCTTATCGGGAGTTACCGACTTCAAGCAGCTGATAACGAAATTGGTGCAGATAAGTACCGCCATTGTGGCAAGTCCCATCGACATACCATTCATAGCGGATGTGGTTGTGGCCAGAGTTGGACACATACCAAGCATCAGGACGAACGTTGGGTTCTCCTTTACAATGCCATTTTTTATAATCTGTATCGCGTTCATATATCTCTTAATTCTTAAATCTTAATTCTTAACTTGAGTAGAAGCTCCTGAGTGAGCATCGGCACTTCCGCCCATGTAAGCGTTATAAGCATTGTTTACAGCAAGCAGGAATGCGCGACTTGTAATGGTAGAAGCTGTGATAGCGTCAACCTGTCCGCCATCCTTCGAAACAGTGAGAGGTTCGGCTGGCGACTTGCCAATGATGTTGCCCTTGCCGTCCTTCTGGAACCACTTGTCGGCCTTAGCTCCAAGTCCTGGAGTCTCAGCGTGCTCAAGCAGCGTGTAACCTAAGATTGTGCCCTCGGGGTCGAAACCTACCAGCACCTTAAGGTCGCCACCAAAACCGCCTGTTGTGCTCTCAACGGCAACACCCAGCTTGTTTCCTTTGGCATCTTTTGTCTGATAGATAATGTATATTGCTTCCTTGCCCTTGGCATCGTGCTGACGAACGGTATCGGTGGCCGAAACACTAAGGTTGTCGCATACCATAACCTTCTTGATTCCATCAGCCAGTGCCTTTGCTTTCTGGTCGGCAATCGGACCCTCGGTAAGGTGGTTTACAAAAGCAAGTACACCACCCATGATTACTGCTACCGATGTAAGTACCAGCACCATATTTAGTAATGATGATTCTAACTTCTTCATTTTGCTACCTCCCCGAATCTCTTTGGTTTTACATAATTATTAATGAGCGGAGTGAACGCATTCATGATAAGAATTGCGAACGAAACGCCCTCAGGATAAGCACCCCAGTTACGGATGATAACTGTGAGAACTCCGATGGCTATACCATAAATAATCTGACCCTTCGGAGTCATAGGACTGGTAACGTAATCGGTAGCCATAAAGATGGCACCAAGCATCAGTCCACCTGTGAACAGCGCTGAGATAGGATCAGGATAAACAGAATCTGACAGATGCAGCAAACCTGCGAACACGAACACTGTGCCCAGAATAGATGCTGGGATGTGCCATGTGATGATGCGGTTGTAGAGCATGAATGCCAGACCAAACAGCAGTGCTAATCCGCTAATCTCGCCCATAGCTCCTGCACCACCATTGGTTGAACCAAGGAACAGCTCAATTGATGATGGCAGCTCGTCGAGCAGCGATACGTCACCTTGACGGATGGCTGAGTTGATGATAGAAAGCGGTGTGGCTCCTGTCTCAGCATCGAGATATGCTCCCCACTGTCCTATCTTTGGCCATGAGGTCATCTGTGCAGGGAAGGCTACCAACAGTGCAGCACGACCCACCAGAGCAGGATTAAAGATGTTATTACCCAAACCTCCGAATGTCATCTTTGCTACACCGATGGCAAACAGCGCACCAATAAGCACTATCCATACAGGAAGGTTTGAAGGCAGATTGAACGCCAACAGCAGACCAGTAATGATGGCCGATCCGTCGTGCAGCGTGTTCTCTTTCTTCTTCAGAATATATTTGTTGATAGCCCACTCAAAAAGGCAGCAGGCACCTACACTGGTTGTGGTTACAACAAGCGAACCCAAGCCAAAGAAGTAGAACGAAGCGAGCAGAGCAGGCATCAAGGCGATGATGACACCATACATATTGCGCTCTACCGAATCGCGGCTATGGGCGTGTGGCGATAATGAAACTATTAACTTTGACATTAAACGTTAAACATTAAAGATTAAACATTATTTTTTTGCAGAGCGGGCGCGAATGATGCCCATTACTGTGGCTTTGCCCTGACGGATATTATCGAGCAGCGGACGATGAGCAGGACAAGTGTAATGGCACGAACCGCACTCAATACAACTTGTGATATCCTCGCTCTCAGCACGCTCCCAGTTCTTTACCTCCGAGAGTTTTGCCAGCAGATATGGCTCCAAGCCCATTGGACAAACACCAACGCACTTGGCGCAGCGGATGCAAGGCTGTGGTTCCTTACGGCGTGCTTCTTCGTCGCTGATGATGGTAACAGAGTTGGTTCCCTTACAGATGGGCACCTCGTCAGATGTGAGTGCCTTACCCATCATTGGTCCACCTGCCAGCAACTTATTGTCGCCCTCAGGCATACCGCCACAGAAGTCGATAAGGTCCTTCATCGGGGTACCCATTCTCACCTGGAAGTTACCTGGGTTGGCAAGCTTCTTACCTGTAACTGTGGTGTAGCGCTCAAACAATGGCTTATTCTTCATCACAGCCTCGTAAACGGCAAAGGCTGTACCCACGTTCTGCACAATAGCGCCAACGTTCACTGGGATAGCTGGTGGAGCAGGAACCTGACGCTGGATAACAGCATCTACAAGCTGCTTCTCACCTCCCTGAGGATAGCGCTGCTTCAGTGGAACAACCTCAACCTGATATTTTGTGCCGTTGAATTTCTTGGCGCACTTCTCTGTGAGCAGTTCGATGGCAGCAGGTTTGTTGGTCTCGATACCAATATAACCCTTAGTCACCTTTGCACCAATCATCAGCAGCTCTAATCCAACGAGAATCTCGTCAGAACGCTCCATCATCAGTCGATAGTCGGCTGTGATATAAGGCTCACACTCTACGGCGTTTATGATTACACACTCAGCCTTAGCTGTTGGCGGAGGTGTTAGCTTGATGAATGTTGGGAAACAAGCACCTCCCATACCTACTACACCAGCGTTCTTTATGCGATTCACAATCTCCTCGGGAGTAAGCTCAGGATGAGTCTCAACCAGCTCCAGCTTATTGCTGCGGTCGATAGTCTCTTCCCACTCATCGCCCTCAACGTTGATGATGATTGCGGGTTTGCGATAGCCTGTAGCATCGATGGTGGTATCAACCTTGAATACGGTTCCGCTTACCGATGAGAAAATAGGAGCCGAAACAAATCCGCCAGCCTCGGCTATCAGTGTGCCCACTTTTACCTTGTCACCCTTCTGGACAACAGGCTTTGCTGGGGCTCCGATATGCTGACTCAATGGGAAGATGGCCTGCTTTGGCAACTCGGCCACAACAGTAGGCACCTCGTGGGTCAGCTTGTTTTCTTTTGGGTGAATACCACCCATGCTAAATGTCTTTATCTTCATGCTGTTGCCTCCTCTTTTTTAGGTTGTGGGAAATTAACCGCTACAATAGCCTTCTTGGGGCAAACGGCTACGCACTTGCGACACAAACGGCACTTCTGATGGTCGATGTAAGCCAGATTGTTCTCAACGGTAATAGCACCAAACGGACACTCCTTCTCGCACTTTCCGCATCCGATACAGCTCACTGCGCAAGCCTTCATAGCAGCAGGACCCTTATCCTTATTTACGCACGATACAAATACTCTACGGTTCTTCGGCCCCTTCTTTCTGAGCTCGATGATGCCGCGTGGACAAGCCTTTACGCAGGCTCCGCACGATGTACACTTATCGTCGTCTACATCAGGGATACCTGTCTCAGGATTGATGCTGATAGCACCAAACTGGCATGCTGCAACACAGTCGCCACAGCCCAGACAGCCGTAGCCGCAAAGCGTCTCACCAGCACCACAAGCGTGCATGGCAGCACAACTGCGCAAACCAGAATACTCTGCTATCTTAGCACGATTCTCGCATGTACCGTTACATCTCACTACTGCCACCATTGGCTCGGTATTGGCAATAGCCATACCCAACAAGTCGGCCACCTTACCCATAGTCTCAGCTCCGCCCACAGGACACATCAGTCCGTCAAGGCTTCCAGCATCGGCACCCTTCACAAGTGCGTCGGCCATACCGCTACAACCAGGATATCCGCATCCACCGCAGTTGGCTCCAGGCAGCAGTTCGCCCACCTGAGCAATACGTGGATCCTCATAGACAGCAAACTTCTTGGAGGCTGCAAACAGCACAATGGCAGCTATCAGTCCGATGGCTCCAAGCACGATTACTGCAATCAAGATATAATCCATAATTACCTGTATTTGTTTTAGTTACTACTTTTTATTAATCTTCTAAATTAAACGATATCCGCTGCTGTATTCTGTCGCGCATCAGCCACAGCGCCACGTAATATGGCACCAGCGAGGCAATGGCGGCAAGTGCCGAAACGCCTTCGCTGTCTGTAAGCTTCAAGGCTATCATCAGCACACATACCAACAACAGAAACGGAACTCCGAAGCCCAACAGCAATGCCTGATTGGCAACATCCTTAGATGCCCAAACCACTACCTGCTGCCCTACCTCAAATCCCTTGGTATCATTGCATAATACATCTACTATCTTCACTTTCGATTCGGCGGCGTTGCATTGACTTGCCACTTTGCATGCTGCGCAAGCCGACGTCTGGACAATCTGCACCTTGATGCAGCCATCATTAATACTTTGTATTACTCCCGAATGTGATATCTTATTACTCATTAACTTGCTTAGTAGACATTACACACTGCAAAGATAAGAAAAACTCACTAATAAAACAAGCGAAAAGCGGTTTTTTCGCAAAAATAATCATAATAGTTTGCTATTACAAAAGTTTTTTTATACTTTTGTCGCGGATTAATAATAATTAGAAGATGAATACAACCGAACTGACATTCCAGCAAATCGAGCGCGCTATCCGCAAGATAGCCGACAAATTTCCTCCATCTGAGGAAGCTAACGTTATGACCGATATCCACTTCCGCGTGACTCAGGAGACGGGCGAACTGATGGCTTTCGACGATAACGACGAGGAGATTAACCGTTGCATCATCGAAGACTGGATCGACAATACGGACGATAACTTCTTCGACGAAATCCCAAGCATTTTCCGCAAGTGTCTCGACAAGATGAAGGGCACTGTAGAAAGCATGTCAATCCTCAAGCCATTCTCGTTTGTTCTTGAGAATGACGAGAAGGAGTCAATAGCCGAGCTCTATCTCGTGGATGACGAGACAGTAATCATCGACCCTGATCTGATGCAGGGTCTGAACGAGGACCTCGACGACTTCTTCAAGAAGCTCTTCGACGAGGATTAATCATCAAGTTCTTCACTTTTCTGTAGAAGGAAGTTTCGCGACGCGTCAAGCGTGTAAACCTCCTCAGTACGTGTTTTGTGCTTCTCTCTCGAGTAGTCCATCAGGTGAATCTCGTAGTCGCTGGTGATGGTAAAGTACTGCATGATGTCGTCTTCATCATACAGGTCAAAATCCTCTTCATCATCAATGGCATAAAGACAAATCTTGTCAACAGGCAGATAATCATCGTCGAGTGAATATAGCCAGAGCGAATAGCGCTCAGCCCCTTCGTTGCCCTCTTCATCCTCTTCTGCCCCTTCGTCAGCAGCTAAGAGCATCAGGCGTGCGCCAATAGTTTCAGTAAGTTGTATGGCCTTCTGCTTGCCATTGCCTTCAAGCTCCAGAGCCTTAGCAATATCCTGAGGCACGGGCTTGAAGTTAGGCAGATATCTCACGAATTCATCGGTATAGGTAATAGGAAGTGGCAACAGCTCCAGACTGTCGTAGAACTGCTTCAGCGGATTGTCGGCGCTCTCAAGGTTTATGCCCTGAGCCGCCAGTCGCTCTGCAACTTCTATCTTCTGGATACTGTCCAGCTTGCGCTGCATCTCCTCTGCGCTCATGCTCCTGCCGCCACAAGCGGCTAGCAGCAACATAGCAAATATTCCTCCAATCAACCCTTTCATTGTTTTATCTCCTACGGATTTACAACTTAACCGACTTCTTTGCTGGTTTGCTTTCATTCTGGATGCGGTTCAGAGCAGTTACCACATACGTGAACTTCTCTTTTCCATCCTCATAAGGCAGCTTGTAGAAGAACTGGTCTGTTATTGCCACAATCTTCGATGCATCATCAGTGTTCACCTTCTCACCCTTGGCAAAGCGGTAAATCACATATTTAACTGACTGTGTGTCCCACTTCTTTCCGTTTGATGGTGTCCAGAACAGCATGTATCCGTCTTCTGTCCAAACAGGAGCCAGCTTCTTCACCTTCTTTGGAGCCTTGTTGCTGATAAAGCTCATATCAGGCTGCAGCGAAGGATTCTTCCAATAAACCTCACGCAGCGATGTGCCGTAATTACCCACATTGTCAACTGCTGCTTTGGCATACCACAATACAGTTCCCTTTACAGCAGGATAAGCCTTGTGCAACTTCATCTTTGCAGCCAGCTGATGGCTGTTGGCATTCTGTGGGTCGGCATATTTCACTGTGCGCTCCACATCCTCACCAATCACCAGCGGACGCTCTGCAGCATGCTGACTCCACCACTTTATCAGTGTGGCGTAATCGGCTGCCTTATTACCAATCTCCCAGTACAACTGAGGCACGCAGTAATCAAGCCATCCGTTGTTCACCCACAGCAGAATGTCGGCATACAGATCGTCGTAGTTCTGAGTGCCGTTGGTGTCGCTACCAGCAGGCGAGCTCTTCTTGTTACGATAGATTCCGAATGGCGAGATACCCACCTTTACCCAGGGCTTCACAGAGTGAATCTCCTTGTAGAACTGCTCGATAAACAAGTTAACGTTATATCGGCGCCAGTCGTTCTGGTCCTTGATACCGTTAGAGTGATCGTGGAACAGCTCATCGTCAGGAATCGTCTGACCCTTAACGGGATAAGGGTAGAAATAGTCGTCCATATGTATTCCGTCTACATCATAGCGGCTCACGATGTCCTTTGCCACCTCGCAGATATAGTCGCGGTTCTCCTCTATTCCAGGATTCAGAATAAACAGTTCGTCGTAAGCGAAACAGTTTGATGGCTTGCGTATTGCCACATGACTCTTTGCCAGCGCCTTTGTTCCCTTGGTCTTAGCGCGGAAGGGATTAATCCATGCGTGCAGCTCCATACCACGCTTGTGGCACTCCTCAATCATCCACTGCAGAGGGTCCCAGTATGGGTTTGGTGCCTTACCCTGCACACCTGTAAGGAATCGGCTCCAAGGCTCAATCTTACTCTCGTAAAGAGCGTCGCACTCAGGGCGCACCTGGAACATAATCACGTTCACACCGTCCTTCTGCAACTCGTTGAGCTGGTAGGTAAGCGTTTCCTGCATCTTCTTTGTTCCAAGGTTCTGGAACTGTCCGTTCACGCATTGTATCCATGCTCCGCGCATCTCTCGCTTCTGAGCATTTACAGTCATCGCCATCATAGCAGCGATGGCCATCAAAATCAGTTTATTCTTCATATTTTGGTTTGTTCTTTCTTGCTTCTTCCAGCGACACTATCTGTGCCTGTTCCTGCTGATATTCCTCGCGCAGAGTCTGGTATTTCTCGTCGAGCTCATGCTCTATGGCCTCCTTGTCGGCCAACAGCTTCTGAGCCACAAGTGCATTCTGCGATGCATCCTTCATCCACACCACTGGTCCGCCGTAAACAGGCGCTATCTTCAGTGCCACATGCAACTCACTTGTTGTGGCTCCACCTATCATTATAGGCAGGTCCATACCAGCTTTCTTCAGCTCTTCGGCCACGTTCACCATCTCTTCAAGACTTGGTGTAATCAGTCCGCTAAGACCTATCATGTCAACGTTTTCCTCTTTGGCCTTGCGCACTATCTGGTCGGCAGGCACCATCACGCCCATATCTATCACATCGTAGCCGTTACAAGCCATCACCACGCTCACAATGTTCTTTCCAATGTCGTGAACATCGCCCTTTACGGTGGCAAGCAGCACTTTTCCTGCTGATGCAGTGCTTTCTGTCTTCTCGGCTTCGATGTATGGCTGCAGTATGTCAACGGCTTGTTTCATGGTGCGGGCAGTCTTTACTACTTGCGGTAGAAACATCTTTCCTTCACCAAACAGTGTACCCACTTTATTCATTCCCGCCATCAATGGACCTTCGATTATCTCTACCGCGTGCTGAAAATTTCCCAAGGCTTCCTTTAGGTCATCTTCCAAGTATTGCCCATCGCCCTTAACAAGCGCCTCTGCCAGCCTCTCCTCCACAGGCCTCTTACCTCTTAATTCTAAATTCTCACTTCCTGTCTGGCCCTCGGCCGCTCCAGCTTCTTTCTTGGCCATCTCAGCTGCCAAAATCTTTCCAGCCAGCTCAATAAGGTCTTCTGATGCACCCTTGCGGCGATTCAGCACCACGTCTTCAATCACCTCAAGCTCTTCTGCAGGAATATCTGCGTAAGTAACTTTAGTAGAGGGGTTTACGATACCGAAATCCATACCCACTTTAATGGCGTGATACAGGAATACGGCATGCATTGCCTCGCGGATATAGTTGTTTCCGCGGAACGAGAAACTAAGGTTGCTCACACCTCCGCTCACGTGTGCTCCAGGCAGATTGTTGTGAATCCATTCTGTGGCACGTATAAAGTCGAGTGCATAAGCATCGTGCTCCTCCATACCTGTGGCAATGGCCAGTACGTTGGGGTCGAAGATTATGTCGAGTGGGTTCATTCCCACCTTTTCTGTCAGTATCTTATATGCACGCTGGGCTATCTCTATGCGTCGCTCGTAGGTTGTGGCCTGACCCTCTTCGTCAAAGCACATCACCACCACAGCAGCTCCGTAACGCTTCACATCCTCAGCATGCTCAATAAACTTCTGTTCACCCTCTTTCAGCGAGATAGAGTTTACGATGCTCTTTCCTTGAACGCACTTCAGTCCGGCCTGAATCACCTCCCAGTTAGATGAGTCAATCATCACTGGAACCTTTGCTATATCAGGCTCAGCGGCAATCATGTTCAGGAATGTGGTCATCTCCTGCTTTGCGTCCAGCAGTCCGTCGTCCATATTCACGTCGATAACCAGCGCACCGTCGCTCACCTGCTTGCGTGCGATACTCAGAGCCTCGCTGTATTTCTTCTCCTTAATCAGTCGCAGGAATTTTCGCGAACCAGCCACGTTGCATCGTTCACCCACATTGGTAAATGTGTTGGCAAGTGGAGCCAGCAGTTCCAATCCCGACAGCCACATGGTTTGTGGTTTTGTTGCTGGAACATGAGGCTTCTTACCCACAACCAGCGGACCGTACAAACGGATAAACTCATCGGTAGTACCGCAGCAGCCACCAATGATGTTCACTATCCCCTCGTCTACCAGCACGCCCATCTTTGGCGCCATACTCTCGGCTGTCTCATCATAGAGTCCAAGAGCGTTTGGCAGTCCAGCATTGGGGTGACAGCTTATATAATAAGGTGCTTTCTGTGCCAGCTCGCGTATAAACGGTTTCATCTGCGTGGCACCAAAAGAGCAGTTCAGTCCTATCGAGAATATCGGATAAGTGCTTATGCTTGCCAGGAATGCGTCGAGAGTCTGACCAGAGAGTGTTCTTCCAGCCAGATCGCTCACCGTTACCGATACCATTATGGGCAGCATTGCGCCTCGTTTCTCCATCACGCGCATACAGGCGTCGATGGCACATTTCGCGTTCAGCGAGTCGAATATCGTCTCTATCAGCACAGCGTCGACACCGCCTTCCATCAGCGCGTCGGCCTGCTCCATATAGGCATCCAGCAGTTCGTCGTAAGTTATATCTCTAAGCGCAGGATTGCTTACATCAGGACTCATCGACAGTGTTTTGTTGGTAGGACCCATCGATCCTGCCACAAATCTTGGTTTGTCGTCAGTACTGTATTTGTCGGCTTCCTCGCGAGCCATCTTAGCTCCTCGGAAGCACATCTCCCATGCTTTATCTTGCAGATTATAGTCAGCCTGCGAAATTCGCTGACCGTTAAACGTGTTGGTAGAGATGATGTCAGCTCCTGCTTCCAGATATTTGCGATAGATGTCGCATACTATCTCAGGGCGTGTAAGGTTCAGCTCGTCGCTGTTTCCAACCTTTCCCAGCACGGCTCCCAACATGGTTCCCATCGCTCCATCGAGTATCAGAACCCTCTCGTTTATGATTTCGTCTAGCCTTTTCAACTTTTAATGTTTAATCTTTAATCACTTCCACACTTTCATTGCGCGGTCCATTTCGCGGCGGTCTTCTTTCTCTTTCAGGGTCTGTCGCTTGTCAAACTCCTTTTTACCCTTACACAGCGCCACATCAACCTTCGCCCTACCCTTGTCGTCGATAAACACAAGCGTAGGCACAATGGTATATCCAGTTTGTTTTGTAGCACTCTCAAGAGCGCGTATCTCTTTCTTTGTGAGCAGCAGCTTGCGGTCGCGCTTCGATTCGTGGTTGTTGTACGAACCATAGAAGTAAGGGCTAATATTCATTCCCTTCACCCACAGCTCGCCGTTAATCACCACGCAGTATGTGTCAACCAGACTCGCCTTGCCCAGTCGGATACTTTTTATCTCAGTACCCGTAAGCACGATACCAGCCGTGTATTCCTCAATAAAGAAGTACTCAAACGAGGCCTTCTTGTTTTTTATCTGTACCGGACTCTTTTTCCTTAACTGTTCCTCAGTCTTATTCACTCTTAATCTTTAATGTTTAATCTTTAATGTTTAATCTTTAATAGTGGCGAAGCTCTCCAAATGGTCATCGATATAGTGAGCAATGTCATCAGTCCATTCCTCCTCGTTCTCGATGAACTGGTCGTCCAGATCCTCAAACTCGGGATACTGTTCGAACATAGCCATGAAGTCCTCGTCGCTCTTTTCCGATTCTATTTCGTCGCGATATTTCAGCCACAGTGTGTGAGCATCGTAAATCAGCTTCGATGGAGCGCGCATGTCCCACAGGCGCAGCACCTTAGCCAGCGGATTTTTGAATATGAATGGTCCGTAGCCGTTGTAGATAAGCTGTACGAATCCACCGTCCATCACCTCATCGTGCAGAATTTTCCACGCCAACAGCGTAAGCTGGTCGGCGTTCAGTTCCTGCATATTCTCGGCAGTAAGTTCACCTCCGATAGCATCGTAGATGGCCTTTACAAACACGTCGATAAACTCGTCCATTCCTTCCATCGCAGCCTTCTGCAGCTCCTGGTCTTTAACGATTACTTCCTTCATATTATATCTCCTATGGATTCTTTTAGTCGGCGTTCCGCCTTTGTAAAAGCGGCATAGCCGAGCGTTACGAATTTATTCTAGCTCGTAAACGCCGGTGGGCGTTTTGCGCTTCAGCACTTCCAGCTCCATATCCTTTCCAGGAATCACTCCATGACTACGCAGAATCTGCTCAACAGTCTTGCGAGCCAACTCAGGGTGATTATTCTCCTCACTCAGATGGCACAGCCAAACGTGCTTCAGCTCCTCAGTCATATTCTCTACCAGAGCCTCGCCACAAGCCACGTTACTCAGGTGTCCGCTGCCGCTTGTAATGCGCTGCTTCAGATACTCAGGATATGGTCCTGTCTTCAGCATCTCCAAGTCATGGTTAGCCTCTATCACCAGATCGTTAGCGCGACCAATCACCTCTTTAATCTCATCGGTGATGTGGCCCACATCGGTAATCACAACAAAGGTAATGCCCTCAACCACAAGCTCGTAACCTACGTTCTCGCTTGCATCGTGAGGCACCGCAAAAGGGCGCACCTTAAAGTCGCCAAGCTGCATCTCGGCACCCAGTTCTATCTCTTTCTTATGGTCGGCTGATACCTTGCGGGCAACGCAATAGTTCTGATCTATGCCCTCGTGCACTTTGCGCGTGGCATATACGGGCAGATTCATGTCATGACTCAGGGCTCCCACACTTTTTATGTGGTCAGCGTGATCGTGAGTAATCAAGATACGCTTAACGGAATTCAACTGAATACCATACTCTCTGCAATATTTCTTAAGTGTGCGTATTCCTATTCCAATATCTATTATCAGCCCGTCTGTCGCAGTGCCCAAATAATAGCAATTACCGCTGCTACCGCTTCCAAACGATATAAATTTCAACATCTCTAATTCATAATTTTCGTGCAAAAGTAATACAAAAAATCGAGAATTTAGAATTTAGAATTTAGAGATATGGCACTATTTTACTTTTTTAACACTCGTTAGAATGGAAGTCCTACGGCGAAGTGGAACGCAAGGTCGCGACTCAGTTTCGGATGAATCAACGGATAGTGGTCATCTGAGTCTATCTCATATGCAGGATTAACCGCCTTCATACCAAGGTCGAAACGCAATATGAAATAGTCAAAATTTAATCTCAGTCCTAAACCATAGCTCACAGCCATGTCGTTCAATAGTCGGTTTATCTTAAACTGTCCGCCCTCCTGTCCTTCGTATTCTCTGAAAGTCCATATGTTACCAGCATCCACAAAGGCAGCTCCATTGAATTTCCAGAACAGATGTGTGCGATATTCCACATTCAGGTCAAGTTTTATGTCACCCGTTTGTGTAATAAAGTTTATACGTCCATCCTTATCCTTATAACTACCCGGACCCAAGCTTCTTACGCTCCATCCTCGCACGCTGTTTGCGCCACCGCTAAAGTAGCGTTTCTCAAACGGCAACACCTTCGAGTTTCCATATGGGTAAGCCAATCCCAGTCCGATGTGGAACACCAGCTGGTCGTTAGCCCTCTTCATCAGCTCCTGCGTGTAGTCAAAGTCGCCCTTCACATACTGCGCGTATGCTATGTTAAACAGCTTATACTGTCCAAGGTCGTTCTTGTTTCCGCCAAACAGTTTCGAGAATGCGCCAAACAGGTTTCCCGCTGTCTCCACGCTTGTTCTCAGTGCCACATGTCCGTTGTTGTAGGCATATCCGAATCCCGTACGCATAATGAAGATATCCTCGTAGTTATATCTCAGAATCACGTTCTGGTTCGTCTCGTCGTCCAGATACTCCTTCTTGAAAGTCTCGCTTATCCAAGGCATAAACACATAGTTAAGGTTCAGCAGGTCAAAGCGGAAGTTATCGTGGCGGTTAGGCTGTCGCCATTGGTAGCTCCATCCAGCGGTAAGCACTCGGCGGTGGAACTCAGGACGATCCTGCGAGTCGTAAATCAGGCTCACATCACTAGTTGCCAACGTGCGACGACGGAAGTCACGACTCAGGAACGGCATTATGAATCGTGGGAAACTAAGTCTTGTTTCCACGCTGTATTCCACGAAGTTCTGATTGCTGTAGCCCTCCAGTCCCTTGATGGCCTCGTAGGCACCACGTAGCTGCATACTGAATGTCTCTGAGCCACGGAACAAGTTGCGGTTCTGGTATGTCAACGATGCTGCAGCACCAAAGTCGCCCGCCGTGTTCGTACCTTCTGGCTGGAAACTTATCGTCGAAGGTTTGTTTGTAAGTATCTGTATCTTAGCGTCAAGCAGTGTGGTGTCAGGATGCTGCTCAAACGCTATGTTCGTATATCTCACAGCCCCTAATCGGCCAAAGTGGTTGTATGTTTTCTGCAAGTCGGCAGCACTGTAAAGCTTGCCTGCCTCCACAAATGTGTTCTCGTCAAGCACCTTCTGCCTGAGATGCATCTTCTCTTCCTCGTCGGCACCCTCGCAGTTCACCTGATTGATGGTGTACGCCTTGTGCTGCTTGCTTAGCAACAGCTTCAGGTAAACCCCCTGCTGCTCCTCGTCCTTACTCGCGTTATAAGTAATAAACTCCTTGTGGAATCGATAGTAACCGTTGTTCTGCAGCAGCTGTGTTATCTGGTTGCGCTCCTGTTGCAGCGCCTCTACGCTAAACTGCATTCCCTGGTGCAGCACGCTCTGTCGCCTTCTCAGCACGCGCGCCACAGTGGTATCTTCCACCTCAAAGTCAAGATTACGCACAAAGTAAGGCTTTCCCGGATGCAGCACATACACCGCATCAAGCTTCTTGGGTTTCTTCTGGTCGATAAACAGCTCCACCTGAGCGTCAAGATATCCCTTGTTCTGCAGCGCCTGTTGCAGGTCCTTACAAGTAAGCTCCGCCTGCAGCGAGTCGTAAATCACAGGTGCCTCGCCCATCTGTCGCAGCGTACGGTTCAGCCAACTGCTGTCGCGCCCAGCCATCGAATACACTCCTAACGGCAGCTTCACAGCCGAGAACCATCGCGCGTTACCCTTCTGCCGCACGTAGCCCTTAAGCTGACTGGTATTCACATCGCGGTATTTTCCGTCGGCCACCACTTTCACCCTATCGAGCATGTAGCTACCTTCGGGAATATCGCGCGTAGCCGAGCAGCCGCAAAACGTTATTGCCGCCATCGATATTAGTATATTTTTTGAGAGCTTTTTATCCATTTGTGCTGCAAAATTAAAAAAATTCCGTGTAATCCGCATATCCATACCTTATTTTTTGTATTTTTGTAACCGAATTATAACAATTTAGATAATGATAAGTAAAAATCAGATAAAATTTGTGCGCCAGTTGGAACAGAAAAAGTTCCGCAAGGCCGAGAACCTCTTCATTGCCGAGACACATAAGGTAGTGGGCGATCTGCTTGCTGCAGGATTCCGCCCTGTCCAGCTCTTCGCCACCAACGATTGGATATCCGAGCATCGCCCAATGCTTGCCACACTTGGTAGCCAGATTACCGAAGTCTGCCTCGACGAGCTCACCCGCCTGAGCCTCCAGCAGCACCCCCAGCAGGTCCTCGCCCTCTTCCTCATCCCTGATGCCAATCCTACATCATCCATCAGCCACCAGACATCATCCTTGTCTCTCCTTCTTGACAACGTCCAAGACCCAGGCAATCTCGGCACCATCATCCGTATTGCCGATTGGTTTGGCATCGATTCCATCTACTGCTCGCCTGGCACTGTCGACGCATGGAACCCTAAGGTTGTTCAGGCCACCATGGGCAGCATAGCTCGCGTACATATTATCTATATCGAGCCCGATGAGCTGTTCAGTCAGCTACCAGCCGATTATCCCATCTACGGCACCTTCCTCGATGGCGATAACATCTACACCCAGCAGCTCACCTCTCACGGACTTATCGTCATGGGCAACGAGGGCAATGGCATCTCCGATGCAGTCCGCGCCCGTGTCAGTCATAAGCTATTGATTCCTGACTTCCACAAAGGCGACACTGCCGACAGCTTGAACGTGGCCATCGCCACCGCCATCACCTGTTCCGAGTTCCGCCGCCGCTCACTATAGAGTTCATGAACATCAAGACGCTATACCGCCGATTCCGTGCCTGGCAGCTCAATCCCTTCAGCTACCAGAATCACAGTCAACATGTAGAGCGATGTGCCAACTGCGGCACAGAGTTCCAGTCTAACTACTGCCCCGTTTGCGGTCAGAAGTCAGGCGTAGGCCCTGTCTGCTGGAAAACCGTTCGCCAAGGCCTCATGGTCATCTGGGGCATGGACTCCCGCTCACTGCTCTTCACCTTAGTGCAGCTGTTGCTGCGCCCAGGCTATCTCATCAGCGATTACATCAGCGGCAAGCGCCAGGTTTCTTTTCCTCCAGTCAAGATGCTGCTTATTGTAGCCATCGCCCAATTGCTGGCTTATACCTTTGTCGCCGATCCCGAAGCTGTAGCCAAAGAAACCATAAAATCCTCTTACGATGTTTTTGCCCGTTGGACGCGTAGCAATCCTGGTTGGTCTATGATGTCCATCAGCAGCATATTCCTGCTGCCCACATGGCTAATGTATCGTTTCAGCCCTAAGCATCGCAAGCACACCCTTCCTGAGGGTTTCTTCATTCAGGTATTCATGGGCACCCTTCTTTCTCTCATTGGTGCTATTACCGTAGTTTTAGATAACATATTAATTTTGGTTATATTGTTGCCGTTCTACTATCTGGTCACCTATCGCCAACTATTTGGTTACGGCTGGTGGGGCACATTCTGGCGCCTGTGTATATGCTTCGTGGTAGCCTCCGCCACCATCTTAAATCTGTCTGAGATAGGCGACTACCTGCTTCATTTTGAGACAGAGTCCATCAAGACTATCCTTTACGCCAATGGCACTATCCTATTCATTGTTTTGATAGGCGTCTTCTTCGAATACCGCAAAAAGAACAGAAAAAAGCATAGCTATACGACATCGAAACCATAGCTTTTACATTCAAAAAGCATAGGTTTTACAATTTAAAAGCATAGCTTTTATTGACAATAATAATAGTTTATTCTTTCAACAGGAACAGAATATACTATTGAGTATTAAGTAGTGAGCGGGTGTGCTGGCGGGCTTGGCGCCAGCGAGGGAAGTATTGGGTCATAAGGGTGTAGAAGCGGGCGTTGTGGCTGGGCTCTAAGAGGTGGCAGAGCTCGTGGACTACTACGTGCTCCTGGCACCAATCGGGCAGCAAGAGCAGATAGAGGGAGAGGCGGTTTGTGAAACGATAGGTTACTTTTATACTCATTTATTGATTCGCAGCACGGGGGCTATCTTGTTGCAGGGCTGAGGGAGGTTTACTACGAGGCCATCAGCGGTCTGTGTGGCCTTGAGCTTGCCGTAGCCAAGCAGATAGACGCTGGTGATGGACTTCTTGAAATCGGGGTTGCCCTTGGCAAGCGACTTGATGACGAGCTTACCATCCTCAGGCCAGCCCATGGCTGTGGCGTAGAGGTACTTCTTGGTCTGGTTGAAGCGAACGTCGCGATAGTCCATGCCGTTATACTGGCCCTCGTTGAAGCCTTGTGCATTGATCTCGATGACCTTCTCGGCAACTGGACCCTCGCCAAACTTTACCCAAGGACGGGTGCCAAAGATACTCTCGCCGTTTGGTGTCATCCAGGCCTCGAGCTCGTCGAGGAACTGTGCCTCTTTCTCGTCGTAGGTGCCATCGGCCTTCAGAGGGATATTGAGCAGCAGATTGCCGTTCTTCGACACGATGTCGACAAGCTGCTTGACGATGTTCTCGGAGGTGCGATAGCCGTGCTTGTAAACGCTGGTGTTGTAGTGCCAGTCGCCAATGCAGTTGCAGGTCTGCCAGGGCTCAGAGATAATCTGATTTGGTGCGCCGCGTTCTACATCCCATGTTAGTGCACGCTTTTGGTCTTCGCTGAGAATCTTGCCGAAAACCACGCCGCGAGGGTTCTTATTATAAAGATGTGTAGCAATCTTTAGTCCGCAGTCGCTAACGGGATAGAATGGCAATACGGTTACATCGAAGTAGATGAGGTCAGGATTATAACGATTGATGGCGTCGAGGGTGCGATCGTAGAAATTGGTTACGAACTCCTCAGAAGGAGGACAGGCACCATTACCCCACCCCCACTGTGCGTGAATCTGGCCGTTGTTCCAAGAGCGGTCGCTCATAGGGTGATTCTGGGCGTAGAGCTTCTGTGGGTCGAGTCCTTCCCACCATTTGCCCTTGCCATCGGCCTTGGTGAGCTTGCCATCGTAATAAACGCCTGCCTTAGAGCCGTTCTGGTCGTAGCGCTGCGATGTCTCGTACCATGTCCAGGCGTGGTCGGCATGGAATGAGATGCCGAGTGGCAGTCCGGCTTTCTTGGCGGCCTTAGCCCATCCGTCGAGGATATCGCGCTTAGGGCCGATACGCACTGAGTTCCACTCCTGATACTGTGAATCCCAGAGGTCGAAATTGTCGTGGTGATTGCCTAATACAAAGAAGTACTGGGCGCCGCAACGCTTATAGCGCTCGACAAGCTTCTCAGGGTCCCACTTCTCGGCCTTGAAGAGTGGCAGGATGTCCTTGAATCCGAACTCGGACTGATGACCGTAGTGCTTTTTGTGATACTTGTACTGGTCGCTGCCCTCGATATACATGCCGCGAGCCATCCAGTCGCCTGAACCTTCGACACACTGCGGGCCCCAATGAGCCCAGATGCCGAACTTGGCATTACGGAACCACTCGGGGGTCTTGTGAGTCTCGAGCGACTGCCATGTGGGTTGATACTTACCCGTGAGCATCTTCTCGTGCTCTTCGGATACGGGTACGTCGTAAGTTTGAGCCATAGCTGCTGACGTGCAGCAGCATATGGCCGCAGTTAAAATGCTTTTAATCATATCAGTTAGTAAAAGTAGTTGTGTTGTTTATTTAAGAATCTCGTTCATCTCCTTGCGGATTTTGGGCTTTGCCTCGTCGGCAGGATAGCCTATGGGGATAAACACACAGGGCTCTTCGTTATTGTCGTATCCGAACAGCTGCTTGCAGAGCAGAGCGTCGAAGTTGCACACCCAGCAGGTGCCCAAGCCTTGCTCGGCGGCTGCCAGGCAGAGGTGCTCAACAGCGATGGCAACATCGATATTGCCATGGGCCTTGCCATCGGAACGTACCCACTCCTCATCGTGAACGAGTGAGGCAATGATGTACATAGGTGCTGAGTAGAACCATGTGCGTGGGTAGCAGCGCTGAAGCTTGGCTTTATCCTCATCAGAGCTAACGATGCGGAAACGCCAGGGCTGCTTGTTTACTGCCGAAGGAGCCATGCGCACGCACTCCATGATATAGTCGAGCTTAGCGGGTTCTACACTTGCTGCCTGATAGCTACGGCAGCTATACCTTGATTTAATAAGTTCCTGTAAATTCATAATCTTGACACATTATTCTGATTTATACTATTTGCTGAATCCATTGCCATTCCACTTGAGAATCTTCTGCTGCTTCATACCGCTTGGGAACCACAGTGTGGCAGTGATATCCTTGCCTGAACGTGGCAGAGCGAACGATGGCATAACGCCCTCGGCAAGCGAGTCGTAGAGTGCGGCCAAGCCATTGTCGGCTATAGTGTCCATGCCCTTGGTGGCATTGTTGTAGCGGAAGAGAATAAGACCGTCGAACTGACCTGGGCTGTACTTGCCGTTGGTGAAGCATGCCTCGTTGAAGGCGAATATCTTATGCTTCTGGTCGGCACAGTTCCAATAGCACATCTCAACACGGATGATCTGCTCGTCGCCATCGTAGACATGCTTGCTCTCGATGGTTACAAAGCCGTTCTTAACGTCGGCAGTAACGGTTACGCCATCGGCCTGCTTCTGGCCTTTGAGATGGCTCTCCCAAGCCCCCTGAAGCCATGCTACAGCCTCGCCGTCGCACTCCATAGCTTCTTCGTCGTCGGCAGCTGCGGGTGCGAGATAGGCCGAAACGAAATCGCTGATGGTGGGCTTAGCGCCCTGATACTTTACTTTGATAAACGACTGTGCCGACATCGTGAGAGCGACGCCCAGCAGGAGGAATGACAATAGGTTACGTTTCATAAGTTACTTAGTTTTTATAGATTGTTATTAAAATGATTAATCGTCTTTGCGATAGGCTTTCTCGCCGATGGTCTCTTGTGAGCCGATAGTCATCTGGCGGAGATCGTAGTAAGAGCCGTTGTAGATATTGAAGTCTACATTACCCTTGATACCTGGAAGACGGCCAACATCAGTGTGCTGCCAGAACTTCCATGGGCCCTGATACTCGAGCGAGTCGACATAGTAGTGAGCTATCCAATAGGGATACTCGTCGAACACGGGGTCGGACAGGTAGCGCGTCTTAAATTTAAAATAGGTATATATAATAGGTTTTACCTGATAGTGCTTCTCAACCAGACGGAGCCACTTGAGTACGGAGTTCTTGAACTCCTCATCAGATTGACTCTTTGGCTTGTGTTCTACATCGAGCACGGGAGGAAGGTCGCCATTCTCAAGATCAACGGTCTTGATGAAGTGATAGGCCTGCTGCTCGGCTGGAGTGTGAACGCTATAGAAGTGATAGGCACCACGGGTAAATCCGTTCTCGCGAGCCTGATAGAAGTTGTCGCGGAAGTTACGGTCGGTCTGTGTTGCTCCCTCGGTGGCCTTGATCATTACGAAGCGTATGGGGCAATGATTGATGGTGCCATTGTCCTTAAGCTCGTCCCAATCGATGTGGCCCTGATGGTGGGAGATGTCGATGCCGTGAATCTCGTAGCCCTCAGGATAGCTTACGTCGCCATACAATGCGCGCCAACGGAAGCCGAACGGGCCAACAAAAAAATAGTAGAAGAAATATAAATAAACAGCGACGATGCCAGCGCCTCCCAACCAATACGACCAGCTGGGAAGTCGTTGCAATAAGCGAATCACGACTCCGGGACGCTTTTTACGCCCGGGGCCGTGATAAGTATGAGTTGTGCCGATTCCTTTTCGGCGTACTACATGTCGCTTAGTCATTTAATTTATTTAGCCTGCTCGAGAGCGAGGGTGCGGGTTGGCTGGTCGCATACCTCTGTTGGTCCCCAGTACTGGATTGGACCTGGATATACGTAAGCAGTCTCGCGAGCCCAACGATCGCGCTGAGCAGCAAATGTCTTGAATGGAGCACCGTCGAGCTCAACAAGAGCCTTGCGGATAACAGGCTTCATCTCGCCGTTACGCTTCTCCATGTTCATCATCATTGTGATGGGCACACCACCAGCAATCCACTGCTCGGCAGGAGCGGTTGTGTTCTTAACGATAGCCATGTAGCCAGTCTTGCCGTTAGCAATCAGCTGAGCAGCTGAAGTACCAAGAGCGTAGCAGTAGTCGGCATCGAAGTTAGATGGAGCTGCACAACGTCCCTCGTAACCGAAGAAGTGGTGCTGAGCAGCAAACTTACCCTTGAAGGTTCCCTCCTTCTTCATACGCTCAAGCTTCTGAGCAACCATGGTAGAGAGCAACTTCTCGGTCTCGATGAGCGATACCTGTACGTTTCCGTGTGGGTCGCGGTCGAGAGCCAGCTGACGAGCAACACCTGTAGGCAGGCTATTGAATACAGCAAGGTTCTCGTCGGTGAGGTGGCTCTTAGCAAAGTCGATAGTCTCAGTGCGGCCCATATCCTTAACCTCAGGAAGAGCCAGAACGTCGTTGAGCTGAGCGATGAGCTTCTTGATAGCTGGGATGAACTCGATAACACCCTCAGGGATGATAACGGTACCGAAGTTGTTACCATCAGCAGCACGCTGAGCAACAGCGTTAGCGATGTAAGCAACGATATCGTCAAGGCTCATTGCCTTCTCCTCGATCTCCTCTGATACGAGGCAGATGTTTGGCTGAGTCTGCAGAGCGCACTCAAGAGCGATGTGTGATGCTGAACGACCCATAACCTTGATGAAGTGCCAGTACTTGCGGGCTGAGTTACAGTCGCGCTCGATGTTACCGATGAGCTCAGAGTAAGTCTTACAAGCGGTATCGAAACCGAATGAAGTCTCAATCTGATCGTTCTTCAGGTCACCGTCGATAGTCTTAGGACAACCGATTACCTGTACGCCGTAGTTCTTAGCAGCATAGTACTCAGCCAGAACGCAAGCGTTAGTGTTAGAGTCGTCGCCACCGATGATAACGATAGCCTTGATGTCGAGCTCGCGGATAATCTCCAGACCCTTCTCGAACTGATCAACCTTCTCGAGCTTTGTACGACCAGAACCGATCATATCGAAACCACCAGTGTTACGATACTCGTCGATGATCTCCTTTGTGAGCTCCATGTAGTTGTGGTCTACCAGACCGCCAGGACCCAGGATGAAACCGTAAAGACGGTTCTCGGGGTTGAGTTTCTTTATCTGATCAAAAAGACCAGTGATAACATTGTGACCGCCAGGAGCCTGACCGCCTGAGAGGATGATACCTACGTTCATCTTAGTGTTGTTAGCCTCGGTAGCGGGCTCGAACTCTACGATTGGCATACCGTAAGTGTTTGGGAAGAGCTTCTTGATCTCCTCCTGGTCGCCAACACTCTGTGTGGCTGCACCCTCTTTTACTTTTACTGCACCCTGAAGCGCCTTAGGCAACTTGGGCTGATAAGCGGCTCTCGCCAGCTGCAATGCACTTTTTTCCATAATACTTTATTATTTATAAATTGAACCAATTGTTTTCTGAGGCGCAAAATTAGTGAATTTTTGTAAGAAATACGAAATAAAACAATCAATTTTCGCCTTTTTAATATTTTTTTTGGGTGAAACACTTGGAATCTCAGATTTTTTTTCTAACTTTGCTTACTGAATATAACAAAACACCCAAAATAAAGGGATTTAAAAATTAATGAGTATGATGAACAAAAGAAGTTTGAAGAAGGCTATTAATGCCGTAAGCGACCAGTTGTTCGCTAATGCAGTTGCAGTATCACTGTACGGAACCAATCGAAATGCCGAAAATGATGAAGCACTGATCCAGTCGATCCTTTCTATGCGTGAGGATTTCGTAAGCCGCATATCACACCCAGAGCCAGGAATGAAGAAGCAGGAGTACTACAAGGACCTGCGCGAGAAGTTTATTTCACAGGCTCAGGAACTGGCCGACCAGATTAGCCTTTAATTTGCCTGCTGATGCTAGGGAAATTATGTAGCTGGCTGCTATACAAACGCCTGGGGTGGACAAAGGAAGTAACACAGCCCCACCCCGAGAAGTTCATTATCTGTTTGGCACCGCATACCAGTAACTGGGATTTTGCGTTAGGACAAATGTATAGCCGTGCTGAGGGGATGAAGATTAACTTCCTGATGAAAAAGGAGTGGTTCTTCTGGCCCCTCGGTCCTATCTTTAGGAGTATGGGAGGCATACCTGTGTTCCGCCAGAAGAAAATGAGCATGACCGACGCTATGGCAGATACAGCAAAGAAGGTTGAGCAGTTTAAACTCTGCATCACACCCGAGGGTACCCGTTCGAGAGTTGAGGAGTGGAAAAAAGGATTCTACTTCATAGCACTCAAGGCGGGCATACCTATTTTATTATACGGTGTGGACTATGAGCGAAAACTGATACAGTGTACTAAAACCATCATCCCAAGTGGAAACCTTGAGGAAGACATGAGGGAGATAAAACTGTATTTCAAAGACTTCAAAGGCCGAAAGCCCGAGAACTTTGCAATAGGAGACATTGAATGATGAAACGACGTAGCGTGATAATACCTCTGGCCCTGTGCGCCCTGCTTACAGCAATGCCAGCCGACTCTGCTCGGAAGGTAAAGGTAAAAACACCGCCAGATCCCTACAAGACACTAAAAGAGAAGATAGACAGATACTTCGTTAACTACAAATCGGACGAACAGCGAATACGCGCTACTTTCCACCTGAAGACTCTGGTGGTGAACGACTCGTTGCAGACGATTGACATAAGCGCAAACAACAGCTTAGGAGAGCAGCTGTTTAACGATGACATGGCGGAGACTATCTATCAGGAGGTGGGCGAACTGCTGCCTGATACGCTGCAGGAATACGACCTGAAGATTACCACTAACGGATGGGACTTGCGACAGCTGGTGCCAAACCGACTGAGGGAGACGAAGGACAAA
The DNA here is from genome assembly GCA_902800365.1 of uncultured Prevotella sp. GTDB lineage: Bacteria > Bacteroidota > Bacteroidia > Bacteroidales > Bacteroidaceae > Prevotella. The sequence continues at coordinate 69,665 of CADCEF010000004.1, forward strand.
ACCCGCACTTGGGGGCATATTGATTATCACGGACGTCCATGGGTAAAGAACGCATCGATACCCTACGAGATAACTGAGGGACTGCAGAACAGGCACATTTCGCTGTGGGCAAGTCACGGAAGATACTTCAACGTGAAAGACAGCACATGGAAGTGGCAGCGACCACCGCTGTTCGGAACGCGCGAAGACCTATTTACGCAGACCATAGTAACGCCTTACTTGATTCCGATGCTGCAAAACGCTGGTGCTGTGGTATTTACACCACGCGAGCGAGACTGGCAGAGGTACGAGTATATAGTTGACAACGATACGCCTGAGAGCGGATACAGCGAGACCAACGGCCATCACCCATGGCAGAAAAGCAACGCTATAGGATTCGCTATGCATCCAGGGGTGTATACCGACTACGAGAACCCATTCAACGAGGGTACGGCTCGTATGGTAGCCACTACCGACAACGTGAAGCGAAAGAGCGAGATAGTATGGAAACCCATCATCACAGAGAGCGGATGCTATGCCGTTTACGTGAGCTATCAGACTCTGGAAAACAGCGTTGACGATGCTCACTACACAGTGTGGCATCAAGGCATGCCTACCGAGTTCCGCGTGAACCAGCAGATGGGCGAAAAGACTTGGGTTTTTCTTGGCAACTTCTATTTTGACGAAGGACAGAGCACGCGCAACTGCGTAACCCTATCGAACCTGAGTAAGCACCACCACGGAGTGGTAACTGCCGACGCTGTGAGATTCGGAGGCGGTATGGGAAACATAGACCGCGGACGAGGAACAAGCGGACTGCCACGTTGCCTTGAGGCTGCACGCTACTATGCACAGTGGGCAGGAATGCCTTACGAGGTGTACAGCACTAAGGACGGTGAGGATGATTATGGTGACGACATCAACGTGCGCAGCTATATGACAAACCATCTGGCAGGAGGTTCGATCTACGAGCCTGACACCACAGGACTGAACGTGCCAATAGAACTGTCGCTCGCTATTCATAGTGATGCAGGTTACACCAAGGACGGAAAGAGTCATACTGGTACTCTGGCTGTTTGCACCACAACGATGAACGACTCGATATTAGGCACAGGAATGACAAGACTGGCATCGCGCGACTTTGCCGACGAGCTGCTCTACTCTATCCCTGCCGACATATCAAGGAAATACGGCAACTGGCCCATACGCGAGCTGTACGACCGAAACTACTCGGAGACACGATGCCCAATGGTGCCAAGCGCTATATTGGAGACAATGAGTCACCAGAACTTTGCCGACATGAGAATGGGTCAAGATCCTAACTTCCGTTTCGATCTGGCACGCAGCATCTACAAGGCAGTGCTGCGATACATCAGCTCAATGCACCATAAGAAATATGTGGTGCAGCCATTGGCTCCAAGGAGAGTGAGCGCAGAGCTTACAGGTAAGGGCGAAGCAAAGATAAGCTGGCGCCCAGTTTACGATGAATACGAGCCCACAGCAAAACCCACTGGATACGTCCTGTATACAGCCACAGGACGAAGCGGGTTTGACAACGGAACTTATATAAAAGGGGGCAACGAGACATCGATAACTATCCCTGTTGAGAGCGACAAGGTGTACAGCTTCCGACTGACGGCTGTGAACGAAGGAGGCGAGAGTTTCCCCACTGAGGTGGTTTCGGTTTACGATGTGCCTGAGGCTCAGAAGACCGTTCTTGTGGTGAACGGATTCAGCCGACTTGCATCGCCTGCCGTTATCGACAACAAGGTGGAACAGGGATTCGACATGCAAGAGGATGCTGGTGTTACCTACGGACGCACTGCTGGATGGCTGGGATTCCAGACAAGCTTCGACAAGAGTAAGATGGGAAGCGAGCGACGCGACGGACTGGGATTCACCAACGACACGCTGATGGGACAGTTCATAGCTGGTAACGACTTCGACTACATCCGCACCCACACTCAGGCCATCGCCACTGCAAGGAAATATCGTGTGGTGAGCTGCTCGGCAGAGGCTCTGGAGTATAACGATGTGCACCCTCAGCGCTATGAGATGATGGACCTGATACTGGGTCTGCAGCGCAAGGACGGCTACTCGCTTGTGCCTTACCAGGTTATGACTCCGATAATGAAAGAGCACCTGCGCCTATTTGCTAAGAAAGGCGGAGCACTGCTTGTGAGCGGAGCATATCTGGGTACCGACATGCAGGAGCCTGCCGACCGCCGCTATCTGGAAGACATACTGAAGATTAAATATCAAGGTAGAGATCTGGACAGCCTGCAGCGCGACTCTATTCGCGGACTCGGAACTGAGTTCACATTCCATCGCCACCTGAACGAGCGACACTATGCAGCTCAGCATCCTGAGATTCTGGAGCCTGTATATCCCGCTTTCTCGGCGATGAAGTATGCCGACGATTTCAGCGCCTGCGTGGCCTACGGCGGCACAGATTACAAAGCAATAACCATGGGATTCCCACTTGAATGCATCAAGGACGAACCCAAGCGCAACAGCATTATGCGCGGTTTGCTACAGTTTTTACTACAATCACATTAACAAAAATAACCAAAATTATGAAGATTCAATCTAATTCATCCGGAACAAGGAGCATTGAAGTGAGCGAGGCTCATCTTCAGACTATTGACCAGTACCAATTATTCAGAGACCTTATCGATTCAAACGGTTATGTTGACGAACAGGTACTTGACAAATTAAAGCTGAACATCCGCAGTCTGCTGGAGGGAGATGCAGGTAAGGACAAGAATCTGCTAGACCTCTGTCTAGATGTTATCTATCATCAGAACATGAAGGCATTCGGATTGCAACAGCTTGTATTGTTGTATATAAACTGGAAGGATAAATGTAACGATGGACTCGGCATGACCATCAGGGCTGTGCAGGGAACACCGTTTAATTAAGCCTCCAATTAAGATGTAAGAATTAAGAATTGAGAGATTTTAGATTAACAGATTTTTTACCTACTACAAAGAAGGAGTTGGAGCTACGAGGATGGGATTATGTTGATATAATTCTGTTCTCGGGCGACGCTTATATAGACCACCCATCATTTGGTGCGGCTGTGATAGGACGAACACTCGAGGCAGCAGGATTCCGTGTGGCCATTGTGCCACAGCCTGACTGGCACGGCGATTATCGCGACTTTAAGAAGTTGGGAAGACCGCGTTTGTTCTTCGGCATCGCACCAGGATGCATGGACTCTATGGTTAACAAATATACGGCCAACCGCCGTCTGCGCTCAGAGGATGCATACAGTCCTGACGGACGTCACGACATGCGACCAGAGTACCCAACGATAGTGTATGCCAAGATTCTTAAGGAGCTTTATCCTGATGTGCCCGTAGTGCTGGGAGGCATCGAGGCTTCGCTGCGAAGAGTGACGCATTACGACTACTGGAGCGACAGCTTGAAGAAGTGCCTGCTGTGCTACTCGCCTGCTGATATGATTACCTACGGCATGGGCGAGAAGACCACCATTGAACTGGCACGTAGACTGAGCAACGGAGAGAAGATTAGCGATATTCGCAATCTGCCGCAGACGGTTTATCTGGCTCGCAAAGAGGAAATACCAGGGGGTATAAACGAACACGACATAGTGCTGCACTCGCACGAGGAGTGCATGCAGAACAAGAAGGCTCAGGCTGAGAACTTCAAGAATGTTGAGGAGCAATCGAACATGATGCACGCACAGCGATTGCTGCAGGGTGTTGACGGGCGTTACGTGGTGATAAATCCTCCCTACCCGCCTATGACTACGGAGGAGCTAGATGCATCGTTCGACCTGCCATATACTCGTCAGCCGCACCCTAAGTACAAGGGCAAGCGAATTCCGGCTTACGACATGATTAAGTTCTCGGTGAACATCCATCGCGGATGTTTCGGAGGATGTGCCTTCTGCACCATCTCAGCCCATCAGGGAAAGTTCATCTCGTGCCGCTCTAAGGAGAGCATTATGCGCGAGGTGAAACAGGTGATTGAGATGCCTGACTTTAAGGGAAACCTTAGTGACTTAGGCGGACCATCGGCCAATATGTATGGCATGAGTGGACGCAACAAAAATGCTTGCGAAAAATGTCGCCGTCCATCGTGCGTGCATCCGCAGATATGTCCAAACCTGAATACTGATCACTCAAAGCTGCTTGATATCTATCGCTCGGTAGATGCTCTGCCAGGCATAAAGCACAGCTATATAGGAAGTGGTGTGCGCTACGACTTGCTGCTACATCGCAGCAAGGACGAGGCAAGCAACAAGGCAGCAATGGAGTACACTCGAGAGCTGATTACTCGCCACGTTAGCGGACGACTGAAGGTGGCACCAGAGCACACAAGCGACAGAGTGCTGTATTTGATGCGCAAGCCATCGTTCCAGCAGTTCTACGACTTTAAGCGTATCTTCGACCGCATAAACCGTGAAGAGGGATTGCGACAGCAGATTATCCCCTACTTCATTTCGTCGCACCCAGGATGCCACGAGGAAGATATGGCAGAACTTGCTGTGATTACCAAGGGTCTTGACTTCCATCTGGAGCAGGTTCAGGACTTTACGCCAACGCCAATGACCAATGCCACAGAGACGTGGTATACAGGTTACGAGCCATATACGCTTGAGCCAATATTCAGCGCTAAAACGCCAAAGGAGAAGCTTGCCCAGAGGCAATTCTTCTTCTGGTACAAGCCTGAGGAACGAAGAGGCATTGAGCAGAGTCTGCGCCGTATTGGTCGCCCTGACTTAATAGCAAAGTTGTATAGCGGCATGCCACCTTCGCAAGGCGGCTATCGCCCATCAGCAGGTGGTGGATACCAATCAGGTGGAGGTAACAAACAGAAATCGTATAATCCAAACTTCAGAAATGAAAATAATAGAGCAAAGCATCATAGCGAAAAACCCCGCGAAGAAAAGCGAGGACGGGATCGTCGTCACAGATGATTTCGTAGCCGTTATCGATGGCAGCACAGCCAAGACAGAACGCCGTCATTGCCCACCACTGAGCAATGGCCGTTATGCCATGATGCTCATCAGCCGCTATATACGCAAGATGCCTGCCAACATGTCGTGCCATCAGTTCTGTGTGGGCGTTACAAAGGCCATACGCAAGCACTACTGGCTGCGTTTCCCCATCGACAGGATGAAGAAGCATCCTGAAGAGCGCCTTTGTGCTTCGGTAATAATCTACAGTCGTTTGCGCAGAGAGGTATGGATGGTTGGCGATTGCCAATGTCTTGTAGGCGGAGAGTATTTCGACAATCCCAAGCCCTACGAACAGGAGTTGGCCGAGATGCGTGTACAAAAGGTGCGCGAGCTATTGGCACAAGGCGTTCCGCAGAAAGAGCTGCTTCAGCCACACGACCCAGCACGCGCGGTTATGATACCTACGATGCTTGAGGTGATGCAAAACCAGAATGTGACGTATGCCGTTATCGACGGATTCAAAATACCGGAAGACAGAGTGCGTGTGATACCACTCGACTTCCAGAAATGGGAAATAGTGTTTGCCAGCGACGGATATCCCAAACTGGCTAATACCCTCGAAGAATCGGAGACGCTGCTCAACTATCAACGTGAGGTTGACCCGTTGAACATAGGAGGATTCAAAGCCACAAAGGCGTTTGTAGAGGGAAACAACTCTTTCGACGACCGCTCGTACATACGATTTGAAGTATAGACGTATGGAGAAGATAATATTAGGCATTGACCCAGGAACCAATATTATGGGATACGGACTGCTGAAGGTGGTAGACGGAAAGGCCAAGATGATTACCATGGGTGTAATCGACTTGCGAAAGTTTCCTGATGCCTACCTCAAGCTGGGCCACATCTTCGAACGCGTAACGAGCATCATCGACGGATTCCTGCCTGACGAGATGGCAATCGAGGCTCCGTTCTTCGGAAAGAACGTACAGTCGATGCTGAAACTGGGACGAGCCCAGGGAACAGCCATCGCCGCTGCTGTGAACCACGGAGTGCCCATACATGAATATGCGCCAATGAAGATAAAGATGGCGCTTACAGGAAACGGTAACGCATCGAAGGAGCAAGTGGCAGGAATGCTACAACGCCTGCTGAAGATACCCAACGAGGATATGGGAAAGTTCATGGATGCCACCGATGCCCTTGCAGCAGCTTATTGCCACTACCTGCAGATGGGCAAACCCGAGAGCCCTGTGAAGTACAGAGGTTGGAAGGATTTCATAAACAAGAACCAAGAAAAAGTCTCGAAACGAAAGATAAAAAATGAAGACAATTGAATTACGTAATGCGAGAGCACGAAAGCCGGAATGGTGTTTGGCCGAACCAGTAAACTTCTATCTGGACGAAGGCGAGCACTTAGCCATCGTTGGTAGAAACGGTGGAGGTAAGAGTATGTTGGTAGACATGATTACAGGAAAGCACCCTGTGGCGCCTGACAGTATAAGCTATTCTTTCACCGAACCTTACAACAACCTGAAAACCATAACGTTCCGCGATACGTATGGTAGCGATAACGACCGCACGTACTTCCTGCAGCAGCGTTGGAATCAGACTGAGATTAACGAGGAGACTCCCACTGTGGGCGCCAAGCTTGAAGAGGCTTACATGCTTGCTGGCGAAGATACTCCTGAACGCAGAGAGTTCCAGAAGCATCTGTACAAGCTCTTCCACATGGAGGATTTGCTTGATAAATATATCATACTTTTGAGCAGCGGTGAGTTGCGCAAATACAAGCTTGCAGCCAACCTGTTTACCAAGCCAAAAGTGCTTATCATCGAGAACCCGTTTATAGGTCTTGACGCTGAGACAAGAGACCAGGTTAAGGTTCTGCTCGACTCGCTCGCTGCAGAGAAAGAGATGCAGATTATTCTGGTGCTGTCGAAGATTGACGAGGTGCCCGACTTCATTACGCGCGTAATAAAATTGGACGGTCTGCACATTGTATCTGACATCAAGGTAAAGACTGATTTTATTATCGAACATTGTCCGTTTGCCATCCAGGTGAAGAACGAGAATCCTATTCCACCAATACCTCAAGAGGTGATAAAATTCAATCACGTAACGATACGCTATGGCGAGCGAACCATCCTGAAGGATCTTAACTGGGTTGTGCTTAAGGGCGAACACTGGTCGCTTTCTGGTCAAAACGGCTCAGGTAAGTCTACCCTACTTTCGCTTGTATGTGCCGACAACCCACAGAGCTATGCATGCGACATATCACTATTCGGCCAGAAGCGCGGCAGCGGAGAAAGTATTTGGGATATCAAGCGCCACATAGGCTACGTATCGCCAGAGATGCACCGTAGCTACAAGCAGAACATCCCTGCCATAGAAATTGTGGCAAGCGGACTGAAAGACACTATCGGCCTGTACTACAAGCCCAACAAAGAGGAAAAGGATAAATGCATAGAATGGATGAATCTGTTTGGCATAAAGAAGCTGGCCGACAGGAAGTTCCATGAGATTTCGAGCGGTGAGCAGCGCCTTGTATTGCTGGCCCGTGCGTTCGTAAAGAACCCAGACCTACTGATACTCGACGAGCCTCTGCACGGACTCGATCTGTGTAACCGTAATATGGTGAAGGCTATTGTTGACCGCTACATGATAGACAACCCAGAGTGCACACTCATCTACGTAACACATTACGAAAATGAGTTACCGAACTGTATCGATAACTCATTATATCTGAATAGAAACTAAATCAAAGTTTTTATTTCTCCATCAGGGCCGCTGTTCTCACACGAGACAGCGTCTCTGGTGTCATCTGCAGGTAGCTTGCGATGTAAACCAGCGGAGCACGCAGCACAAGCTGTGGCTGATTCTTTACCAGCTTCTGGTATCTGTCCTGAGCACTCTCAAAGCGTAGCATATCAGCGTGATGCTGACTGAGAATGAGGCTCTCCTCGAGAATCTTACGATACAGAATCTGAATGTTCACACTCTTCATGGCCACAGCCTCAAGTTCGGCCTTAGGCAGAGCGATAAGAATGGTAGGTTCCAGCGCCTTAATCTGCAGCTGTGATGGCACCTCGTGGAACAAGCTCTCGATACACATAACGATGCTGTTCTCGGTGGCCATATACTCGGTTAATTCCTTATCGTTTTTAAAGTAAAACTGACGTACAAGTCCACGTACCACCCAATAGATATTGGTACATACCTCGCCCTCTTTAAGAACCATTTCGTTTTTTGCAAACTTCATTGGCACCAGGATGCTTTCTAGAAGGTCAAGCTCCTCGTGAGTCATAGTACTATATCTGCGGGCCAGTTCGCGGGCCACATCGCGTGTTGTTAAACTAACGTTTGCCATAGATTATTGATATGTTTTTAGTCCAATTTTAATACTGCAAGGAATGCCTTCTGTGGCACTTCCACATTTCCTATCTGTTTCATACGCTTCTTTCCTCGTTTCTGTTTCTCAAGCAGCTTACGCTTACGGCTCACGTCACCACCATAACACTTGGCAGTAACATCCTTGCGTACCTGCTTAACTGTTTCTCGTGCTATAATCTTAGCACCAATAGCAGCCTGAATAGCGATATCAAACTGCTGACGAGGGATGAGCTCCTTCAGCTTCTCGCACATACGGCGTCCAAAGGTTACAGCGTTGTCCTGATGAGTCAATGTAGACAACGCATCAACAGGTTCACCATTAAGCAGAATGTCGAGCTTAGCAAGCTTTGAAGGACGGAATCCTGCCAAATGATAGTCAAAAGACGCATATCCCTTGGATACTGATTTCAGCTTATCATAGAAGTCGATCACAATCTCACCAAGGGGCAGCATAAAGTGCAGTTCGATACGGTTTCCACTCACATACTGCTGGTCAATCAGCTCGCCACGCTTATCCAGACACAGCGTCATGATAGGTCCGATATAATCGGCAGCAGTGATGATTGATGCACGGATATAAGGCTCCTCGATGTGCTCAATCATTGTCTGATCAGGCAGTCCTGAGGGGTTGTGCACCTCTTTTACCTCACCCTGCTTAGTGTAGCACATATAGCTAACGTTAGGCACGGTTGTGATAACATCCATATCAAACTCACGATCCAGTCGCTCCTGAACAATTTCCATGTGCAGCAGTCCAAGGAATCCGCAACGGAAACCGAATCCCAGAGCAACCGAAGACTCAGGCATGAATGTAAGCGAAGCATCATTCAGCTGCAGCTTCTCGAGCGATGCACGAAGGTTCTCGTAGTCGGTAGGATCGATAGGATAAACGCCTGCGAACACCATAGGCTTAACCTCCTGGAATCCCTCGATGGCAGCGCTACAAGGATTAGCCACATGAGTGATGGTATCACCCACCTTAACCTCCTTCGAGTTCTTGATACCGCTGATGATATAACCTACATCACCTGTCTTGAGTTCCTTACGTGGAATCATGTCCATCTTCAGCACTCCAATCTCGTCGGCATCGTACTCCATGCCTGTATTGAAGAACTTAACGTGATCGCCGCTCTTGATAGATCCGTTTACAATCTTGAAGTAAGCGATGATGCCACGGAATGAGTTGAACACCGAGTCGAAGATAAGCGCCTGAAGCGGAGCCTTCTCATCGCCAACGGGATGAGGAATCTTCTCTACTACAGCGTTAAGAATCTCCTCAACGCCCTCGCCAGTCTTACCCGATGCACGTATGATGTCCGAGCGATCGCATCCGATAAGATCGATGATCTCGTCTTCAACCTCATCAGGCATAGCACTCGGCATGTCAATCTTATTAATTACAGGGATAATCTCCAGATTATGGTCGATAGCCATGTAGAGATTAGAGATAGTCTGAGCCTGAACACCCTGAGTGGCATCAACCACCAGCAGAGCACCCTCGCAGGCAGCAATAGAGCGTGACACCTCGTAAGAGAAGTCAACGTGTCCCGGAGTGTCAATGAGGTTCAGGATATACTTCTCGCCCTGATAAGTATATTCCATCTGGATGGCGTGACTCTTGATTGTGATACCGCGCTCACGCTCCAGATCCATATCGTCAAGCATCTGTCCCTCAGTAACCTGTATGGTTTTAGTGTACTCAAGCAGTCGGTCTGCCAGAGTAGACTTGCCGTGGTCAATGTGGGCTATGATGCAGAAATTTCTTATATGATCCATTAATATATCTATGCTTTAAGGTGCAAAGTTACAAAAAAAGTCTCGAAAATCGCATTATTTTGCTTTTTTTTGTATCTTTGCAGCCAAAAAATAGCATTCATTATGAAAAAGTATTGGATAATAGCAATAATTGCTCTCATGTTTACCGCTTGTCAGGAGAGTCTTGAAGACAAGTGCGAACGCGACTCAAAAGAATACACCCGCAAGCATTGTCCCACGGCTATCGACGACTATACCATCATCGATTCGCTCACCTTCGATAGAGCCACTCACACCATACATTATTATTATCGTCTAACTGGTGTAGCCGATGAAGAGAAGGCGATTAAGGACATTGATGCAGTAGGAACCCTCAAGAAGTCGCTTAAGAATTCAACCAGCGTACAGACCTATAAGAACAATAAGTACCGCTTTGCGTATACCTATCGTTCGGATAAGGATCCAAAGAAAATTCTGTTAGAAGTGGTTTTCACAGATAAAGATTACTAAAAAGAAATCCCCGCCTTCATCAAGCGGGGATTCTTTTTATTATTCAGCTACCTCTTCAGGTTTCATGTTTGTGTAAACTGTCTGAACATCATCGAAGTCCTCCAGTTTCTCAACCATCTTGTCGATAGTCTCACGCTGCTCAGGAGTTACGTCCTTCAGGTCGTTAGGAATACGAGTGAACTCAGCACCTGTCACCTCGAAACCGTTCTCCTCAAGGTGCTTCTGGATAGCACCGAAGCTTGAAGGATCGCCGTAGATGGTGATGCTGTTCTCCTCCTCGTCCTCGTCGAACTCATCCTCTACTCCGTAGTCGATCAGGTCGAGAATCATCTCGTCCATATCCAGACCGTCCTTCTTCTTGAATGTGAACACGCTCTTGTGGTCGAACAGAAAGCTCAGTGAGCCCTGTGTACCCAGGTTACCGTTGAACTTGTTGAATACTGAACGAACGTCACCAACGGTACGTGTGGTGTTGTCTGTCAGAGTCTCAACGAAGATAGCGATTCCGTGAGGTCCGTATCCCTCGTAAGTTACCTCCTTGTAATCGCTCTGGTCCTTACCCATAGCGTTCTTGATGGCACGCTCAATGTTATCCTTTGGCATGTTCTCGCGCTTAGCATTAGCGATGATAGCACGCAGTGTAGGATTGTTCTCTGGCTCTGGACCACCAGCCTTAACGGCAATAGCGATCTGCTTACCAATCTTAGTAAATGTCTTGGCCATGTGGCCCCATCGCTTCAGCTTTGTAGCTTTACGATATTCAAATGCTCTTCCCATATACTTATTTAAATTTAAAAATTCAAGAATGTAAAAATTAACGCAGTTCTGCGTTGAGCTGCTTCTTGATGTTTGCTATCAGCTTGTTCATGATTGCCTCAATCTGCTTGTCACCCATGGTCTTCTCCTCGTCCTGAAGGATGAAGTTAACGGCGTAGCTCTTCTTGCCAGCAGGCAGCTTATCGCCCTCATAAACGTCGAACAGCTCAACCTTCTTCAGCAGCTTCTTCTCTGTCTGACGGGCAATCTGCTCAATCTGAGCAAACTCTACGCTGTTGTCAACCAGCAGAGCCAGGTCACGACTAACAGCAGGGAACTTAGGCACCTCAGTGTAGAGCACCTCGTTCTTCTTGATAACCTTCATCAGTGCGGTCCAGTTAAGCTCTGCGTAGAACACAGGAGCATCCAGTCCGAACTGCTTCTGAAGCTTCTTAGCGATGATACCCATCTCGATGAGCTTCTTACCACCACGGTTCTCGATAGTGAGACCAGCTGAGAAGATATCGCTCTCGCTCTTTTTGCGAACGATCATACCTGGCTTAACGCCGATACGACGCAGGATGTTCTCAACATAAGCGCTCAGCTCGTAGAAGTTGCTATCCTCGTTAGCGTGAGCCCAAGAACCCTCAACACGCTTACCAGTGATCCACAGAGCGGCATGATACTGCTCCTTGTAAGCCTGCATAGGATCGTCCAGATTCTCCTTCTCAGGATCGAATGTATAAACATTACCGAACTCGAAGAAACGCAGGTTACCGCGCTTACGGTTCACGTTGTGCTGAACACTCTCCAGTCCACCGAACAGCAGTGTCTGACGCATCACGTTCAGGTCGGTACTCAGTGGGTTCAAAATATTCACGCAGTTCTCTGCAGGGAATGATGCGCTGCCCTCGTAGTAAGCACCCTTAGTGAGCGAGTTGTTCAGGATCTCGTTGAATCCCTCGCCAACCAGCTGCTCGCTAACCAGATTAGCCAGTTTGTGCTTCTGGTCCTCATCGCCCTTAATTACGAGCGATCCCTTAAGCTGTGTAGGAATCTCAACATTGTTATATCCATAGATGCGCAGGATGTCCTCAACCACATCGCAAGGACGTGTCACGTCTACGCGATAAGCAGGAATCTCCAGCTTCAGGCCCTCTGCTGTCTCCTCGAGAACCTTCATCTCCAGACTCTCGCAGATGCTCTTGATCTTCTCTACAGGGATATCCTTACCCACCAGATCATGTACATATTTATATGTGAGGTCAACCACAGCGTTCTCCATCTTCTCAGGATAAACGTCTACGATCTCCATGCTAACCTTACCGCCAGCCAGCTCCTTACACAGAATAGCAGCCTGCTGCAGTGCATAGATTGTTCCGTTTGGATCAACGCCACGCTCAAAGCGGAAGCTTGCATCAGTGCTCAGTCCATGACGACGAGCGCTCTTGCGGATCCATGTTGGATGGAAGTAGGCACTCTCCAATACAACATTCTTGGTTGTCTCGTAAGTACCGCTACCCTTACCGCCAAACACACCAGCGATACACATTGGGTCCTCCTCGTTGCAGATAGCCAGATCGCGGTCGCTCAGCTTGTGCTCCTCGCCATCCAGAGTCTGGAATGGAGTTCCGTCAGGCATAGTCTTAACCACAATCTTGTGGCCCTTCACCATATCAGCATCGAATGTGTGCAGAGGCTGTCCGTAAGCCATCATCACGTAGTTAGTGATGTCTACGATGTTGTTGATAGGACGCAAGCCGATAGTGTTCAGCTTGTTCTTAAGCCACTCAGGACTCTCCTTAACCTCGCAATCGGTTACGCTTACGCAAGCATAACGCTTACAAGCCTCAGTATTCTCAATCTTCACCTCGATAGGCAAATCGTGATTGTCTACTGTAAATGCAGAGCAGTCAGGACGATGCATCTTTGTCTCGTAGCCATTGCTCTTGAGCCATGCATACAGGTCGCGTGCCACACCCCAGTGACTCAGTCCGTCAGCACGGTTAGCGGTGATGTCAACCTCGATAAGCCAGTCGCTCTCCAGATTGTAGTACTCAGCAGCAGGAGTTCCTACTACTGCGTCCTCAGGCAGAACGATGATACCATCGTGACTTGTGCCCACGCCAATCTCGTCTTCAGCGCAGATCATACCGTTACTCTCTACACCGCGGAGCTTCGACTTCTTGATTACAAACTCCTTATCACCATCGTAGAGCACACAGCCCAGATCAGCAACAATAACCTTCTGACCTGCAGCAACGTTAGGAGCACCACAAACAATCTGTGATGGCTCGCCCTTGCCCAGATCAACTGTTGTTACATGCAGATGGTCGCTATTTGGGTGAGCCTCGCAAGTAAGAACCTTACCTACGTACAGACCCTTCAGTCCACCTTTAATACTCTGTACTTCTTCCAATGCGTCGACCTCAAGACCTGTTGACGTAAGTGCATCAGCTACCTGCTGAGCTGTCAGGTCGAAATCAACGTATTCCTTCAACCATTTGTAGGAAATATTCATTATACCAAATCTTTAGTAATTACTATCTTTGAAATTTCAGGGTGCAAAGGTAGTAAAAAAATGGTATATCAACAAATTTTTCCCGCAAAATCTACTCAATACACTTCATTAAAAAGTCTACAGCGCCGTTTATGCCGAATTTTCGCACATCCAGACATATATCATAGTTGCGAGCATCGGTCCAATCCTTGCCTGTAAATGTCTTAGTGTATAACTCTCGGCTGTAGTCGTTATCAACCACCATAGCAGCGGCATCTCTAAGGTCGAGATCGTACTTCTGGGCTATGCGGCGCTTGCGACAATCCTCAGTGCTGTGAATGAAGATTTTCAGTGCATTAGGATGATTCTCGAAGATATGGAATCCGCATCGTCCCACTATCACGCAGCTCTCTTTCGATGCTATCTGCCTGATAGCTTCACACTGTGCTTCAAACAGCTCGTGCGATGTCTGATCTTGCTCAGCTCCGTCGTACTCTGCCTTAGACATGTAGTTACGATAGAAGTTGGTGAAATCGTCACGCCACAAAGGGTTGCGTGCCTCAATCTTCTCCATTGCCTCTTCTACCACTTGGTTTCTTTTAGCCACTTCGTTAAGAATCTGCTTGTCAAGCAACTTAACGTCCAATCTGCGTGCCAGTTCAGCTCCGATCTCATGACCGCCCGTTCCGAACTGTCGGCTGATTGTAATAACAAATTTTTCCTCCCTATTCATATTCGTTCCGATTTTTAGTTAATAGATTCTTTTTACTGCTGCAAATATAAAAAAAAGATTTGGAATCTCCAAACCTTTTTTGCTTTTTTTTGCAACGGACTACAGGACTTAAGGACATTTTTGCTAATCAGTCCTTTTAGTCATTTAGTCCGTTGCTAGAAATATATGCAGCAGCGGCTTCGGCGCAGCGTTCTCCATCAACGCCAGCCGATACGATGCCTCCTGCATATCCGGCTCCTTCGCCACAAGGGAAAAGACCCTGAACACTAACATGTTGCAGCGTTTCCTTATCGCGAATTATACGCACCGGACTGCTTGTTCTCGTCTCCACCGCTATCATCACAGCCTCGTTAGTAAGGAATCCGTGAGCACTCTTTCCAAAGGCCTTGAATCCCTGTTGCAGTCTGTGCGAAATCATCTTAGGCATCCAGAAGTGCAGCGGGCTAGAAATCAATCCAGGAGCATACGATGACTTAGGCAGATCGTAGCTCAGTTTACCGTTCACAAAGTCCACCATTCTCTGTGCGGGAGCAGTCTGCTTCATGTTTCCCTGCTGCCAGCACATCTTCTCCAGTTCCTCCTGGAACGCCATCACCTTCAGCGCAGGTTCTGCATTATCGCATCTTTCCATTTTTGCATTGTCCAGATCCTCTGGACGTACTTCTACCACCATTCCCGAGTTGCTCCACGCTGTTCCGCGATTAGCAGGACTCATACCGTTCACCACAATCTGCTCCTTATCCGTAGCAGCAGGAATCACGAATCCACCAGGACACATACAGAACGAGTACACGCCACGTCCGTCAACCTGAGTAACCATCGAGTACTCAGCAGCAGGCAGCCATCTGCCCCTACCTTGTTTATTATGGTATTGTATCTGGTCAATCAACTGCGAAGGATGCTCCAGTCGCACACCTACGGCGATACCCTTTGCCTCAATCTCAATCTTTGCCTCTGCCAGATACCTATATACATCGCGCGCAGAATGACCAGTAGCCAGAATCACAGGACCACGATACTCCTTATCGGCAATACAACCTACTACTGTATCGCCTTGCAGTATCAGCTGAGTCATCTTGGTTTTGAAGTGCACCTCTCCGCCACACCGTATGATGGTGTTACGCATTGCCTCGATAACCTTTGGCAGGCGGTCTGTTCCGATATGCGGATGAGCATCAGCCAGAATAGCCGTCGATGCACCATGCTGACAGAACACGTTCAGAATCTTTTCAATGTTTCCACGCTTTTTCGAGCGAGTGTACAGCTTTCCGTCAGAGTAAGCACCTGCACCACCCTCTCCAAAACAGTAGTTACTCTCGGCATCTACCTGCTGCGTACGGCTGATGTTTGCCAGGTCCTTCTTGCGCTCGTGTACGTCCTTACCACGCTCCAGCACAATAGGACGCAGTCCAAGCTCAATAAGTCGCAGAGCAGCAAACAGTCCACCAGGGCCCGCACCCACAACTATCACCTGCGGCTTACCCTCCACATTTGGGTATTCCGTATGCTGATAAACATCGTCGGCAGGCATCTCGTTAACGTATGCGCGTACCTTTAGGTTCACAAATATCTGTCGCTGTCGTGCATCGATACTGCGTTTCAGTATTCTTATGCCGTTGATGGTCCTTGCATCCAGCCCGTCTTCATCAGCCAGGTAAGCTTTTAGTCTGTCTTCCTGTGCTGCCACTTCGGGCCTTACTCTTATCTGGTATTCTTTAATCATGGTGCAAAGGTAATCACTTTCTGATAATAATGCAAGAAAAAAAGCATATTTTTGATGCAATCACTTGATATGAATCAAGCACATTGTAAGAATCTCAGAAAAATGTGCATTTAGAGTGAAAAAACCACAATAAAAATTTGGTAGAGTCAAATAAAACCTCTACCTTTGCACCCGCAAAACAAAAAACGATGCACCCGTAGCTCAGTTGGTAGAGCACCTGACTCTTAATCAGGGTGTCCAGAGTTCGAGCCTCTGCGGGTGTACTGATATTAAGAAGAGATAAGTTATACTTATCTCTTCTTTTTGTTTTATATCACTAAAATAATCATAAATCCTTGGAAGTCTCAAATTATTGTCTTATCTTTGCACCCAGATGTATTACAATTGAATTACAAAATATGGCAACAACGACGATTAGAAAGCCCGCTTCGTTCAGACTTAGGGCTGACCTCTTAGAGGGATTAAAGCGAAATGCTGCACGAGAGAACAGGACACTCAACAACTATGTTGAGAGTGTGCTGCTCGGTATTGTATTTGATGAACCTAACGAGGTGACTAAAGCCGCTATCAAGGAGGCTAAGTCAGGTAAGAACCCCAATAAGGTTTATGATGATATTGATGAACTCTTTAAGGATTTAGATTCGGATAAATGAAGAAACTTTTATCAACTATCGTGCTGGCCATTGTTGCAACTGCCGGGTGGGCACAAACTCGAATATGGAATAACATTGTTACCGGCTATTCCAATGTACCATTTGTAAAAGTAACCAAGGTAGTACTTAGTGCCGACAGCACTGAGGTATTTCTGCATTTCGACATGCCAGAACGTGCTGCAGGCCAGGAAGGTGTATTGGCTGCGAAATCGCAACTCCAGGCCGACGGTAAGACCTACGAAGCAAAGAACGCCGTAGGTATGAAACTGGGGCAGCCCGTCAAGATACCTAAGGACTGTAAGTTAGACTTCTCGCTGGTGTTCGATGCCCTGCCAGCATCTACATGGCAGTTTTCTATAAGTGATCCCGGCATGTGGATAATTAATGCTGTACGCGATGCTGATGCGAATGCTGATGCTGATGTAACCCCCGTTGGCGTCACCGACACTTATTGGCGCAATACGCTTACTGGCGACTGGCTGGTAGGATTCGGCCAGCACCATGTAATATATGATAATAAGGTGTGGGATATCCTGAATCAGAAAGAACAGAAGGACGCCTACGAGCTTACTCTGAACAATGGACTTACCATCAAGGTGGGCAAACTGAAGAAAGGTATTCGCCCGATAACTATCGGCGATGCTAAAGCTATCGCCTGCAGTGCGATCACTAATCTGTCGATAGCCGACTATCCTACGAAAGATACTCGCAAGGGATTTGTAGACAACGGTTATCGTGAGGGCGACAGCGTTACCATCATAGGCTGGCTGAAGGATATGCCAGAGCCGGCGTGGAGACTAAGTGACGAGTTTGAAGTAAGGACGAGCAATTTCATCAGTGATAAAACTGAAAGCTATAAAGCAAAGCTCGACTCGCTGGGACGATTTACACTCCGAATGCCCATACTCAATTCTACAACAGCAATACTCGACCCGCGAAGATCTTGGGAATGGTCTGTATTAGAACCTGGAAAGACGTACTTCTTCCTGAACGACTTCACGACTGGCCAGAAGCTGTTTATGGGCGATGACGTACGTTTGCAAAACGAGCTTGTGGCTTGTGATGCAGCATGGCCGGATGCGCGCATCAATAAAGGCGAGAGCGCCATGCAATTTAAGGCGCGCACGGATAGTGACTGTGAAGCCATAATGGCCAAGATGCAGGAGAATATCGCACATCGCCCGAACATATCGCAGCGCTATATCGATTACATTAAAGGACTGTGTATGGCAGGGCAGGGCAACTCGATGATGCAGGCCCGATTCGATGTGCCTGGCAAAAATCTGCCCAAGGAGTATATGGATTATGTTACCACCAAGCTGTGGCAGCCCATGCCTAAACCTTATACGCTCTATATGAACTTCGCACCATTTATGCGCGACTATCTTGACCACCTGAGAAATGAGCGCCACTCTGTGAGCATTGATCCTTACACAATAACGTTGAACGACGGTGCCTATCCCATCATTTTACGCCAGGCTAGGGCTGATGGCAAGGTATCGATTACCGACGAGGAGCTTGCCCTAATGGAGCGTTATGCAGTGGAATATCACAAGGAGTATGCCAAACAAGCCAAGAACCAGAAGATAGATAGTCTAAACATTGATTTGGCTGGTACCGATTTAGATAAGCTTGGCATTGCGGAGCAGTATCTTGCCATTATGGAGCGTCCTGATGTGAAGAAGGCGATAGAGCAAGAATTCTCGTTGATAGATTTGTATTACCAAAAGCAGGCTATCGAATCGGCAACTACCGATAGGGCATTGATTGATATGGCCTTGGCTCGCAAATTCTATTGGAAGCTTAACTCGTTCCGCAAGTCGCTTGACCCTTCTGATTTGAATTTCGCCAATAAAGAAATCAAGTTGGCATCGGCACTAAACTTTGTTTTGACCGAAAACGATAAGTATGTAGCTTTGGAGCATCAGGACTTGGCTAATGCAGCCAGTCTGCGACCATCAACCGATGTTGCGAACATGACCGATGGCGAGAAGATGCTGCGCAAGATTATCGAGCCATATAAAGGCCGAGTAATCTATCTCGATGTATGGGGCACTTGGTGCGGCCCTTGCAAGCAGAAACTAAAGGACTCGTGGAAAGTAAAAGAGGCACTCAAGGATTACGATATCGTGTATCTCTACCTATGTAATGGCAGCAGCGATGAATCGTGGAAGAATGTGATTAAGGAGTACAATCTGACAGGACCAAACTGTGTTCACTATAATCTGCCAAAAGAACAGCAGAGTGCTATCGAGCATTACCTGAGTGTAAACAGCTTCCCCACATATAAGATTATCGATAAGCAGGGAAACATTCACGACCTAGGTTGGCTCGACGATCAAAATCTGGAGGCATTCAAACAGACTATGGGAAAATTCTGCAAGTAATTTGATACCGCCCCTAGGCGCACGAATATGCGGTACTTGGGCAGGGGCGAACAGGCTGTTCTCTCCTGCTTTGGATTGAGCCGAATGTGGCGGGGCTTTATGCGCTGCCTCTTTCGGCTATTTTGCTTTTAAGGTGATGAGCCAAGGATTTGGCTTGTCGGTGGAACCGAAAAGGGTGGCTTTGTCACCGATGGCGCTGAAACGGCGCAGCTGCAAGTAGTCAGGATGGCCGTCGGCATCGGTGTCGTTGAAGGTGATAAGCGTGCACCAGCCAAGCTTGAGGTAGCCAGCGTTGGCATAGGTGAACGGAAGTTGTTGGCGCTGTGCGCCTTGAACGCTGTCACCTTGTACGGTGATGCTGTCGCCAGGGGCGAGAAGGTACATGCCTGAGTCGGACGAGTTGCCTCGTTCTTCGAGGGTGTGATTGTGTCCAAACAGTAGGACGATGTCGTGTTTTTGGGCGGCACGGCTAAGGGTATTGAACCAGCGTAGCCCGCCGGGGTTGTCATTACGAGAAGCGTGAATAGGCACGTGTGACATCACGATGATTGGGGCGTGACCGCTTAGGGTGTCAGCCCATGCCGCGAAGCGGGCGGAGGCCGATTCGGCTGAAATGCCGTAAGGGTCGGCTATGTCGATACCATTGTAGGCGCGCAAGCCGCCAGATGGTTGCTGTGGCATTGGCATGGTACTATCATTATTAGCAGGTGGAGGATTGTTGCCTGGAATGTTATCACCTTGCTCATCGTAAAGAGCTACTGCAGCTCGTGTCAACGAGTCGGTGGCATAAGCCATTTGAGCGTAGCTGATACCATAGATATAATAGCCATCGCATCGATGGGGACCACTAAAGAAGGCTGAATAGTCATCGGTGCAGTTCCGGTCATGTGAGCCGTAAGTAAAGAATATCTCTGTCTTGTTAGGATCGAGTGATGAGAAAATCTCTGATCGGAGGTCGGCAAGTGTGAAGGCTGGTTGTCCTGTATCTCCTGCATCAGGACCACTGCCTACGTAGTCGCCTCCGAGCAGCACAACACTTGGAGTAACAATACCATTGCGGTTGGCAACCTTTTGAATAGCTGCTGCCAGATTGTTGCCATTGCCCGCCTCATGACGGTCGGACGCGACAAATAGCGAGGTTGTTTTACCTTCCCAAACAGGTGGATTGTCTTCCGTAGCACAAGCAGTTATCATCACGATACTGCAGATTGCCTTAATAGCAAGTAGTAAATCTTTCTTCATCTTTAGATTGTTTTATGGTGCAAAGATACAAAAAATATTGGATGAACCTCACGGTTTGGCAAATATTTCGTTTTAGAAATTCAGATGTGACTGATTCTTTAATCTGCTGCAAAGATAACATAATTAGAGAAAACAACAAAAAAAAATCCCTATTATTCATTGGGGATATCCCTATAATATAAAAAGAGATAAGCTTTGGGGCTTATCTCTTTTGCTTATATCATATTTATTGCTTTATAATACAGCAGCGTGCTTTAGTTCGTTTTGGATGGCTTTATTGATAAAATCGTTTATTGTGGTGCCAGTAGCTGCCACAACAGCTGCCACTCGAGAGTGAAGCTCTGACGACATGCGAAGATTCAATCTCCCACTATATGGCTTAGCAGGTTCAACCCCATCAGCTTTACAAGCTTCGAGATAGCTGTCAACACCATCCTCAAAATCCTTACGTAATTCTTCGAGTGTATCGCCTTCATAGAGAATCAGCGCCTTACTCATTCCCTGAACCTTTCCAAACAGGCAGTTATCTTCCTTACTATACTCTACACTGCCTTTGTAGCCCTTATACTCCAAATAATCCATATCATTAATTATTTAATATGTCCATACTCTTTAAGATGCTGATAAATCGACTTGATCATCCACTCTTTCATAATACTACCAGGATGAGGGCGATGAATATCAATGTAAACACCTAATGTATCATTCTTAAATCTAACACGAGAGCCTGAAGTTGCCCCTTTATTATGAACATTATATCCGAAGTGTGCTAAAAGTGCAATAGTTTCTTCGTACGTAAAGTCCTTGGGTTTCTTCTTGAAACGTTCAACCAATTTTTCTTTTGTACCCATAATTATGTATTTGGCTGCAAAAGTACTAAATTTAGTACTAACTTCCAAACTTTTTTCCGATTATTTTAGTTTTCCACCTTATATCCTTTTTAAAAGTATCATTTCATAAAAAAAGTGGGTTCGATATTTGGTAGTAACAGGAAGTAACATATACAGGGTCTAAGTGCCTGATATTCAAGAAGGGTTCGACACTCTGCGGGTGTACGAAAAGCAAAAGAGATAAGTCGAAAAACTTATCTCTTTTTTGTTTTTTATTCAAGTTTTCGTCCTCGATAGTAATCATTAAATGCATCTTTGGCATAGCCATCGCCAGTATATTTAAATGTGCCGGCAGAGGCTCCGTCTACTTTCTTTCCAAAATAGAACACGGTGAATGCATCCTTGGCGTAACCACCTTCTAATAACTTAAAGGAACCTGCTGAAGCTTCAATCTTTCTACCATGATAGAATACGCTGAAAGAATCCTTTGCATAACCTTCGCCTATTTCCTTGAATGTAGCTGCAGTTGCGTCTATCTTTTTACCATCATAGTAAACATTAAAGTCTGATTTGTAATAACCTTCATGTCGTCTGTCGTAATCGCGGTGTTCCATTGGTTCACGATAATGCGACTTAGAATGACTCTTAAGACGGAAAGTAGCAGGATCGACATACTCCAGCACTCGACCGTCGAGATATACATTTTCGCAGTCCTTTGCATAACCGCAACCTAAATCTACGAACGTACGAGCATCGGCATAAGGGATTGGCTTGCGCTCAAAAAGCACTATGCCACGGTCGACTTCATACGATTGTGCATATACCGATACAGTACATCCTAATAATCCTATCACCATAAGTGACTTCAGTAAAAATGCTTTCTGTTTCATACTCTTGATAATTTAGAATTTTAAATAACTGCTGCAAAGATAACATAATTAGAGAAAACAACAAAAAAGAAAATCCCTATTATTCATTGGGGATTTTCCTATAACATCTATTGCTTTACTGAATAAATCAGCCTGTTAGCTGATAATTTTTCTTTAGAAGGAATAGAAATTTTATTTTTGCATCGGATTAAACAAATAAATAAGATGCGAAAGAAACAATTATTGGTAATATGTATGTTCCTGATTTCAGGAAGCCTGATGGCTCAGGAGCCAATGCATAAACGAAAACAAGTGACCTATGAGCAGGTTACTAAAATGATGGTCAAGGATCTTCAGCTGGATGAAAAGCAGCAGAAGAAGGTGACTAAACTCAATAAGAAGTACAAAACCCTTATTGAGGGTGAGCAACGCGAGGCTCCAGGCAAAGGACGCCCTAATATGGGTGAACGACCTTCAGGACCTCCTAGTGGCGGTATGCCGGGTGGACCTGGTGGTTTTGGTGGTGGTCCTGGAGGCGGCTTCGGTGGAGGCATGCCTGGAGGTATGGGAGGAGGCCCAAGGACGGGTGGAATGCCCGGAGGACCAGCTTCAGAAAACAGCTATGACTACGACAAGAAACAGAAGAAGTACGACAAGGCAATAAGCAAAATCCTGTCTGAAAAGCAGATGGAGGGTTATCAGGAGATTAAGACCCAGTTTGCCTCACAGAGACGCGTAAGAAACTTCTTGTTTGGTTCACCACAAGACTTCAACAAAGATGGAAAAGATAAGTGAGTTGGTAATGGCTGTAATATCAGCGATAGTCCAAAGTGCAGTATTCCTTGTGATTCTTTTTATGCTGTTCATATCCTTTGTCAGCATATTAATACCAGCAAAAAAGAGATAAGCATTTGCGCTTATCTCTTTTACTTTATTGTTTATTCTCCTCTTCAAATAACTGATCTTTGAAGAATGCTATCGCTTGTTTTAATGGTTCCAACTCTTTTTTTACTACTTCGTAGACAACATCAGCGTCGACTTCAAAGTAGTGATGAGCCATAATATCGCGTATACCCATAACCCTTTTCCAAGGAATGCTTGGATATGTAGGTAATAGTTTTCCTTCGGAAACTTTGTCGAGATTCTTAATAGACTCTCCGATTGCTATCAGTACCATACATGCAGCATCAAGTTTCTCCATTCCCACAGGACTGGTTAAGAAATCATCAACTGAAAGAATGTTTTTGGTTCTTTCCTGGAGTCTGTTTATGGCCAATTCCAGCTGACTAAGAGTATGCCATATTAGAGGCAGATTCTCTGATGATATCGATTCCATCTTTCTCAATTTGTTTAAGTAAGAAAGCATCATTATTACGATGTTTCCTGATTAAGTCAACATGACATCCAAGCAGACTTTCGAGATACTCTTGCAGACCAATTATCTTATAGATACTAGGTTCCATCTCAACAAACACATCAACATCGCTCGACTCATGCTGCTGATTACGAGCTAACGAGCCAAACAAGCGAAGCGAACGGACGTCGAATTCTTCAATAATCGTCTTTGCATTCGCCAAAATCTTATCGATGCATTCTTGTCTACTTAACATATCTGCTGCAAATATAACTCAATTATCTGAATAATGCAAGTTTTTATGGAATTTTCCATTATTTGTGCTAATATTTGAGACTTTTATGAGATTTTTTTAGTACCTTTGCACCCCCAAAAAAGAAAAAAATGACATTACACGATCTTATAAACTCTGTAGACACCGAGCAGTATAGCGATAATCAGCTATACCAGAAGCTCCGTAATACTAAGCCAGAATATGGCTATCTCCGACGTATTAATGTAAAAGAAGAAAAAGGCAAGCTCATAATCACCAACACTCATATAGGCTCACTAGGCGACATTCTTACATACGTAGTTGATGTAGCTCCGGAACTGAACATATCTAAGGTTCAGCTCTTGGACGCCATCCTGCAGGAGATGTCAAAAGGCGGTTTCTCAGAGCAAGAAGAGTGCGTCTTCTGGAATGATTTCGACAATCTTCAGAAAGCCAAGATTATCAGATAAATCATAATTCACCACGAAATAAAACAGTTATAGGAAAATCCCCAATGAATAATAGGGATTTTCTTTTGGGGCGATAAACTGAAAAGTGTTATCTTTGCAGCGGTTATTTAAAAATCGTAATTATCAATCATTAAAATTAAAAGTATGAAAAAGCTATTATTTATTATGGTGGCCCTATGCATGGCTACAACAATCGATGCACAGGTTTATGTGGGTGGTGGAATCGGTTTCACCCGAACAACTGAAGCTTTAAACAAGTCGACTATCTTTAGACTTATGCCCGAGGCAGGATATCGTATTAACGATCGCTGGGCCATAGGTTTGTCTCTAGGTTATGCCAATTCTAAGAATTCTACAGAAGTAAGTGGTATGGAATCGGAACTGAAACTAACGCAATATAACTTTAATCCATATGCACGTTATACCTTTGCAAAAATAGATAAAGTTGGTTTGTTTGTTGATGGAGGTGTTGAGTATATACACCGCGACATCAAAGGGTCATATGATACAAATGCCTGGAATATTGGTCTGCGCCCAGGTATCAGTTTCGCTGTGAACGACAAAATAAGTCTTGTGGCCCAAGTAGGATTCCTTGGTTACCGCACTCAGAAATCAGATTTTGAAGGCGCAATAGCCACAAACACTTTCACAGCCGATATAGATGGTAATGATCTCTCCTTCAGTGTTTATTACAACTTCTGAAAAAGAAAAAGAGATAAGCGCAAAAGCTTATCTCTTTTTTGTCTCTATAGATTCTCGGCCTCAAGGAAACGTAACTCAGCCTCCAGCATCTCCAGCTTACGCATAGGGAATCCAGCCTCGCGGGCTATCTCAAGCGGACGTGTGTAGAGATAATATATCTCCATCGGACGATGGAAGTCGTAGTCCAGTCGCATCGATGGCGAGTAAGGCGTCATCTCGTCCGTCATCGTTATCATCTTCTCAACAAACGCCTCGTCAAGGTTCTTCACGCCCAGATGCAGAGCAGCGCCTACCACCTCCATCATCTGCTCGCGTATCAGCTTTCGTGTAGAAGGGTTCTTCAGCAGTTTGTCGGTCTGCGTGTGCAGTGCCACCGTCATACCGTTAAACGGCATGTTCCATACCGCCTTTTTCCATCGCGCCTCGTTATACTCCACCAGCCCAGTCTCAATGCCAGCAGCGCGGAATTCATCCACCACCGCCTGCATCTTCGCCTCGTCGCGGCATGAGTAGTTGGCCAGGTTTATGCTGCCGTAGCACTGATGACTCACCACACCCGGCTCAGTCTTTGCCGAACAGATAAAAGCCAGTCCTGCAGCCAGCTGCACCCCAGGAAACATCTTCTGCACATCGTCCTCCACACCTATGCCGTTCTGTATCAGCACCACCAGCGTGTCGGCGCCTACCAATGGAGTCAGCAGCTCCTTCAGCATGCCGTTGTTAACCGATTTCAGGCCCACCAGCACCACGTCGCACTTTGGCATGTCGCTCGAGTGCTGATACACGTTCACGTTGTCCAGATGGAACGATCCGTCGCACGAGTCAACCTGCAGTCCGTTCTGCTTCACATATTCATAGTCGCGATGCAGCAAGAAGTGCACCTCCTGCCCTCCATGAGCCAGTTTTGCACCGTAATATCCTCCTATGGCACCAGTGCCGATTACTCCGTATTTCATATTCATTTCCATTATTCCGGGGCAAAGGTACAAATTTTCCCGATAAAGCCACAACATTAATTCGCTTATTTGTATTTAATACTATCCGAAATGTTTCCAAGGCCCATTTTCTAATGATTTTTTAACAAATTAGTGCTCAAAACCCTTTTAAAAAAACTATTTATGTATTACCTTTGCAGCACCTTCACAGAAATACCAATTTAATAATAAACAATTTGGTTAAAAGGTTTATGGTTGATTAATTAGTTAAATTAAGTAATTAAGTAGAGAGGGTTCGTTGTGAAACGAGCCCCTTTTTGTTTGTTTATTCCAATTTATTTTGTATATTTGCAGCAGAAATAATACTTACTGACTATGAACGAAGAAATACAGACTATCAATCTCAGCGATTACATCCAGACTGGCGAGGGCGGCACTGCCCTAACCTACACCCATAAGAACGGCCAGTCGCTAGCCAAGCTTTACAACCCCGGATTCGAGGCCGACCGTGCCAAGGCCGAGTTCCTCACCGCCCGCACCGTGTTCGAGCTGGGCATCCCCTCACCCCGCCCCATCCGCATGATTACCGATGGCCAGCGCAGCGGTGCCGAGTACGAGCTCATCAAGAACAAGCGCTCTTACACCCGCATCATCTCGCAAGAGCCCCATCGTCTTGAGGAGATATCACACCGCTTTGCACACATGGCACATGAGCTGCATGCCAAGCCAGCCGATACCACCCGCCTGCATTCATATAAACAGCGTCTGGAGCGATTCTATCGCGAAACCGATAAAGTGCCCGATGACTACAAACAGCAAGCCCTGAAGTTCCTCGATACCGTGCCCGATACACCACGCTGCATCCATGGCGACCTGCACATCGGCAACATCATTACCGACGGTGAGCGCCACCTGTGGATCGACCTCGGCGAGTTTGCTTACGGTGCCCCTGAGTGGGATCTCGCCCTGCTGTGGACCATGTGCCACAATATGCCCGACGATCGCGTGCAACACATCTTCCATATCACCCACGATACCATGCAGGCCCACTGGAATCTCTTCTTCCCCGCCTATCTCGGCACTACCGACGCGCAAGCCATAGCCGATGCCACGCACCGCCTAATGCCCTATTACGCAGCCAAGGTGCCCTACATCTTCGACATGGTGTTCAGCAAACCCATGCCCGATGTCGCCCTGCAAAACATCATCAAGCGATTCTAATCTATTCTCTGTCATGAGGGCATCCCCCTTTTGTCATTCCGAGCGTTACCCCCCCTTGTCATGTCGAGCGTAGTCGAGACATCTCCTAAACTTGGCTCTGCCAAGACATCTCCTTAATGACCATCACATCAGCCGGCAACCACTTCACGCTATTAATGTCATCGATACTAAGCCATTTTGCAGCCTCATGCTCATTAAGGTGCAGTGCCGCGCTAATCAGCGAGCACCAATAGCAATGCATTGTTAAGTGAAACTTAGGGTAGTCATACTCCACCGTACACAGAAACTTATCCACCGAAATCTCAGTCGATAGTTCCTCCTGTATCTCACGCTTCAGGGCCTCTTCTGGTGTTTCCCCCGGTTCCATCTTTCCCCCGGGAAACTCCCACCAATCCTTCCAATCGCCATACCCACGCTGAGTGGCAAATATCTTATCCCCCTTGCGTATTATCGCTGCAACTACTTCTATTTGTTTCATAGTTCTTCAAAGCCCATTGACTTTAAATATAAATACGTGCCATCGTAGAACTCTGGCAGACGAGTAACGTCAGCATTATCACCTTCGGGCACACAGATAACCATTCCTTGACGAGCACGGGTTAGTAGCACTCGATAGGCATTGAGTTGATAGGCTTGACGCTCGGGTTTCTTGATACGATTCCAACGATTACCACCATTAAATTCATAATAATCCCAACCGCCATCAGTATAACGGAAGTCTCCATCCCAAACCAAGCAGGTCCAATCCAATTCTAATCCCTGCACATCAAATTCACTAGCAGCATCCTCTAAGAACAAGGATGAGCGCACATCATTAGCATCATCGAGGAACCAATGTACGGTGTCGGGCTTGCAACGCACATCAATAGCCAACGGCTTTAGACGGTAGCCTTTTGACGAAACAAGCAAACCATAACGCTCACGGCTTCCACGAGCCTTTTGCTTAAGCCATGCCTTTGCCTTATCTATGTTACGTGTAATAACTATAGGATAACGTTCCTTAATATCTTTGTATACTTCGCGAACTTTTTCAGCATCACCATCAAGCAGATAATGAACCATACGCGACAAGCTTTCAGCACGATAAGAGCGCATTGAAACAGCCAAATGCAAGTCTGGCGAGAATACTACATTCTCATGATTAGCAAGCATCTCTGCAACTTGTCCTTCAGCATATTCATTATCAGTGAGTTGATTAGAAATATATACCTTCCAATCGGGGAAGGTTTCATTCATAGCCCTAACCCACTCACCTATTCCAGCTTCGCCTGTATTGATCTCTTGTCCGCCACCAACTAAGCAAACTATTACAGCCCAGTCATCACGTTGGTCGAGCGACCAAATAAGGAATTCACCCTCTGACATTGGGAAATCGTTAAAGCCCTTTTTACGCTTTAACCAACCTGATAGGTGCTCTTGATCCCACGAACGCTGAGCTTCATCAAAAATAGCAATATTTTCTACTTCAGCATAGCCAGCATGTTTGTCACGCAATTCCTTTTCCGGGTCAATCTCTATTTTTCCATCGCGAACAGGTGTGCGGAGTTTACCTAACATCTGGTCACGATAACGATGAATAATCTGTATAAACTGCGACACCTCGCGGCGTGCTGCTGTAATATAGTATTTATTACCTTTCTCTTCTTCTTGGCGTTGTTTGTCACGCGCCAATGCTTCTGTAAGCACCGCAACAAGCGGTCCGTTACCCGAAAGGTATACAGCCAAATCACGCTTACCATCAGTAAGCTGTTCTGACTGCTGTATAGCCACATTAAGACCGACAAGTGTTTTACCTGCACCAGGCACACCAGTTACAAAACAGATACTCTTGCCACGACGAGCTTTAGTCTCACGGATTACTTGCATTACGTAATCTGTGGTTCTCTGTAGCTGTTCGCCTTCAGCCTCATGACGTGTAATGTCGGCCACACTATGTTGAGTATAAAGAGCACTTGCTGCCTCTACAATAGTTGGTGTTGGAGCATAACGGCTACGCACCCAATCCTGTAATGCTACATTATAATTAATATGTGGTATGTCTTGTTCTAATACTTTACAAATAAGCTCACCAAGCGAATCTTTATTAGCCACCATAGGCTCATAAATGCCATCGTCGTAATGTGAAAGTCTACATATCTTAGATGTTTGGTCATTCTCTGTAGGAACAAGAATGGGCACAATCATACGGTCAGCACTACCTTGATGGAAGTTCTTCAAATCAAGTGCATAGTCAAGCACTTGGTCCATATCTGCATGCTTTATCTCATCTTCGCCTGCTTTAAATTCAATCACAAATACACGTTCACGCAAAAGCAAAACCACATCTATACGTTTGCCAATACGTGGAATTGTGTATTCAAAAGCAATCCAACCAGATTCAGACTTATATGCATCAAGAACTTGTTTCATCACTACTATTTCTTCAGTCCAAGCGTTCTTTTGCGTACGAGCAGAATCATACTCGTCGCGTCCTGCGAGCTTACCAAATATCTGGTCGTCACTCTCGCTCAAAAACGTTTGTATATCGGAATAGTAGAAATATCTTGGCATAAATGCTACATTTGAGTGCAAAGATAGATAATATTATCCATTCTTCCAAATAAAAACAGAGATAAATTTGGTCAGGCCGAGGGAAATGTGTACCTTTGCAACACCTAGTAAACAACAATGCCAATTAATGCCGTGAGGCATGGAGGATAAAAAAAGTAAAATTCTATTTTAGTTTAATACAAGTTTAGGTTCGCAGTGATGCGAGCCTAACTTTTTTGATCTAAGGTTTATAAATTCGATCTAACTTGATCTAAATAATTTGGTTGTTTGGTGGGGATCTACGAACTTTGCCAGCAAAAAAGATTATGGAAAAGAACAAGTGGATTACAACCGAGCAAATGCTCGAAGATTTGAGGAATGACCCTGATAACGAACAAGAGTATACTCACTACATCTGTAGTATGTTGCGCTCAACACATTGGCTAAAGTATTCTTCAAAGAAAGGCAAATATGGCCATTCTATGAATATCAGCTATGATTGGTATACCAAAGAAGAATTTTTGGAAATATATGCTGGACATTGGTGGCGGCGTGATGTATAAATTGTTTTTTCTTTTTTTATTTGGTCATGTTTGGGGAAATGTTTATCTTTGCAACCGAATTTAAAATTCATTCATTTTGTGACTGCAGCGGCAGAAGTTGATTTAAAGTAAATAAAAAAATCTAGGCTCGCAGTGATGCGGGCCTAGATTGATTTAGAAAGAAAAACGACCGCTACATAGGATTGAGTAACGGTCGCTATGATTTATCAATCAGTATAGGCTTGATTGCATCTTGTGCATAAACTGACATTGCACTAATAATAAAGGATAATAGTAATAGTCGTTTCATCATTCTTCATTTATTTTGCTGCAAATATAGATATTATTATTCAAATTTGAAAAATATCTCCAAAATATTTGGAGGTTATTAATACATTTCTTATATTTGCAGCGTCAGAACAAACAACATCTGAGCGATAAGAGTTCTAACAACAATATGTTTACGATTTAAAACTTTAAGACGATGAAACAGAATGATGAAAAGAAGCAAGATGAGCTCAAAGACGAGCAGCTTGACAATGTAGCAGGTGCAAGTAGAATAACAGATATCATTAAAGATATTCTGAAAGATAATTATAACGGAGGTGTCATTGACTTTCAATGACGCTGCCAAGGGATAGGTTCCTGGCATACACGTCTGAGTAAAATTATTAATTAAAAAAATAAATATTATTATTAACATTTTAAAACATTACAATTATGGCAACGCTTACAGCAGAACAGATTGAGCAGAAGAAGCAGCAGTTGAAGAAACTGGATGCAGAAGCAAAAAAGTTGAGGGACGAACTCGTGGAAGCCGGTGC